>NZ_AFFX01000009.1:0-262976 GCF_000222125.1 Pseudomonas sp. S9
GCACCTCAGATTTGCCGTCAAGGGTTTATTTTAGCCCAGGCTGAAAAAACCATCGCAACCCAAGAAATCAAGTCACCCGACCTATTTCAAACAGCCAAGTCCAACAGGGGCAGCACAGCAGCCAGCATCATGAGCCAACGGCTCAAGCACGGGCTTGCAGTCAAAGCTAACCATTTGGCATTAAATGAAAAGAAGGGCTGGACAACCCCGGGGGACTACAACTATCTATACAGGAGTGAATCAGCGGCAGAACACTCATGCTGCGATAAAACAATACAATAAATGCGGTTAACTCCGAGGCTTAGCCAAAGCCCGAGCGTGCACCGGCGCAAGGTTAAAGAGCTCACTTCCAACCCATGCTGCTTTTGGGTTGTAAGTTAGCGCTGCGTTATTGCCAATCGATGCTTTACTTACCGTTAATGCCCCTGACAGAGCAAGGATTGCAATGCTAAATCGCCCAGTCAAAACCCTTAGTCTTGCCATCGCAGCGACCCTGCTAACTGCGTGCAACTCCATGGAGCCTCGTCCTTATACGGTAGAGGAGCAACAACAGCGGATCCTCGAAGATCAGGCGCGAATGTACGCTGACCAGGAACCCGTCACCCACCCCATTAGCTTTTATGAAGCGGTCGCTCGGGCACTGAAATACAACCTCGATTACCGTCTCAAGCTCATGGAAAGTGCATTAGCAGCCGACCTGCGCGACGTGTCGAGCCATGAGATGCTGCCCCGCCTTGTAGCATCGGCTGGCTACGCCGGACGCAACAATGACTCAGGCGGTACCTCGATTGGCATTGAAGATCGCCAGCAAAGCTTGCGGGCATCCACGTCTGAAGAGCGTTATCGCGATATTGATAGCCTCGGCCTGAGTTGGAGCCTGTTGGATTTCGGTGTTGCCTATTACCGTACTCAACAAAAAACCGATCAAATCATGATGGCCGAGGAACGCCGTCGTAAAGTCGCTCAGAATGTTCTGCAGGATGTGCGCAATGCCTATTGGCGCGCCCTCGCCGCCCAGCGCCTGATGCCAGAAGTCGATCAGCTGTTACAACGCACCCACAGCGCACTTGCATCTGCGCGCTCGGCTGAGGATCGCGGCTTGCTGCCACGTCAGGAGGCACTCGCATATCAACGCGCGCTTATCGACTCTATCGACCTGTTGAGCGTGCGCCGCCAGGACCTGGAATTTGCCCAGGCCGAACTCTCTGCCTTGATGTCGCTCCCACCTGGCTCAAAAATGGTGCTCAGTGATGAACCCGAGCCCCAGATGCCGGAACTCAAAGCCGACATAGGCAGCCTTGAACAGGCCGCACTGGAAAACCGCCCGGAGATCATGGAGGAATGGTATCGCAAGCGGGTCAATGCCAATGACCTGAAAATCGCCAAGGCACAACTGTGGCCCAACGTCAGCGTCAACTGGAGCTATCAATACGACTCCAACAAGTACCTGTACAACAACAGCTGGTCCGAAACGGGACTGCAGGTATCGGTCAACCTGATTCGCTTGCTGCAACTGCCTGCACTGAATAATGCAGAAGAGTCGCAAACCAAGACCGATGACACTCGCCGCCTGGCCTTGTCAATGGCGATCCTGACCCAGGTTCGCGTAGGTGCCCTGCGCTATCAGTTGTCCCATGAGCAGCTGGAGTTCGCCAACGAAAGCCTGCGCGTCGATCAGAGCCTGCTTAGCTACGCCCGCGCCGCGAAAAGCACAGCCGTTGGCTCGGAACTGGAAGTTATTCGGGCAGAGGGACGCTACCTGCTCTCCCGTTATCAGCGTGAAGCAGCTTACTCAAACACCCAGGCTGCCTGGGGCCGGCTCTATAACTCCATTGGCCTGGATATCATGCCTGAAGTGGTCAAGAGCTATGACGTCAAGACCCTTGCCGATGAGCTGAAGAGAAAAATGGATCAACAGGAACAAGAGAGACTACTTCCTCTGACACAAGGAAGCACCAATGCTTCAACGCAGTCGTAATACCGCCGTGATCGCAGCACTTTTAGCAGGAATCATGGCGACCCCGGTTGTCGCCGAGTCCCCCGTCACCAACCAGGAGCTAACAGACCCATCGGCAATACGCGTGCTGCTCGCTGCCGACCTTGAAACCACACTGTCCAGCCAAATGAATGGTACGCTTGGCGAACTCAATGTCACGCTCGGCAAGCAAGTCAAAAAGGACGCCGTGCTGGCCCAGCTTAACTGCCAGGAGGCCCAGGCCCGCGCCAAAGTCGCCGCTGCTGAGCTGACCATGGCCAAGCAAAACCTCTCGGCAAAACAGAACCTGCGCAAGCTGGATGCAGTGGGCGACCTTGAGGTGGCCATTGCTTCAACCGAGGTTCAGAAGGCCGATGGCGCTCGCCTCATGGCTCAGGCACAAAGCGGCTACTGCGTGGTCAAGGCCCCTTTTGCTGGCCGCGTAGCCAAGATTCATGTCAAGGCCTACCAAACCGTCAGCGCCGGCGCCCCGCTATTTGACCTGGTCAGTGACGGTGCATTGAAGGTTCGCTTGAATGTGCCATCCACACGCTTGCCAACATTGCGCGAAGGCATGCCACTGGAAGTGAGCATCTATGAAACAGGCAAAACCTACACCGCTCATATCACAGCTATAAATGCACGGGTAGATGCCGTCGCCCAGACGGTTGAGCTTGAGGCGCGACTCGATGCCGAACATCCAGACTTGATTGCAGGAATGAGTGGAATTGCCCGTTTCCCAGCCGCAAATGAATGATCGACTGCCTCACCCCCAGCTATTACTGAGCCTTAACGCCCTTCGCGATCGGGCATTGCAAGCCGAGACACTCAACGCCCTCGCCTTCTCAATGGCCAATGACCTTTACCCATTGCTGAAGTACCGACAAGCATTGGTCATGGCTCAACGGGGTGAGAAGCTCGAGCTGCTTTGTGTTTCAGGGCTGGTAAAGCCGACTGAAGACTCGCCCTATTTGATCTGGCTGGGGCGTGCCAGCCGCTGGCTCAGCAAGCAATTGCCGGACAACTCCGCTCAATGGCTTGCCCGCGAGGCTCTCGAACCCCCTGAAGACATTGCCCAAGGTTGGGCTGAATGGTGGCCAAGTGGAGTTTTCTGTGTGCCCGTCGTGGATGCACAAGGACAACGTCTCGGTCTTGTCCTGTTTCTAATGGATCAGCCACCCCAGGAGCCCCTGATACCACTGCTCGACGGCCTCTGGAAAACCTGGTCTTACTGCTGGGCGGCGTTGACCGTGCAACACAAGCTTCTCGGCTGGCGGCCAGGCAAGCGCCAGTTGTTAATCAGTGCAGTGGTGCTGTGCGCCCTGCTGCTTATCCCTGTTCGCCAGACCGTGCTTGCACCGGCGGAAATAGTCTCGCACCAGGCCCAGGTCGTGAGTTCGCCAATCGACGGCGTTATATCGCAAATGCTGGTACGACCCAACCAGCCTGTTGAGGCAGGCACGCTACTGTTCACCCTGGATGAAACCACACTGCGTAATCGTGCCGATGTATTGGCCAAAGAGGTCGCGGTGGCGGATGCTGAACTGCTGGCCGCGAGTCAACGCGCGTTCGATAACATTCAAAGTAAAAGCGAACTGACACTGCTTAATGGCCGCGCTCAGCAACGCCGGGCCGAGCTGGATGCGGTGCGCTCACAACTGCAACGCACCCAAGTCACCTCACCCGCTGCCGGCGTCGCCGTATTCAGCGATCCTAACGACTGGCTCGGCAAGCCGGTGGTCACTGGCGAGCGAATCCTCCAGGTTGCCAACCCCAAAACCCCGGCAATGCGCATTCAGTTGCCGGTTGCCGATGCCATTGCGCTCGAACCCGGGGCGCCAGTCACCTTGTACCTGACTGCATATCCGCTGAGTCCGGTCCAGGGAAAGGTATTGGAAACCAGCTATAAGGCCAAACCGACTGATGAAGGTGTGGTCGCGTACCGGCTCCTGGCCAGTGTCGATGGCGAATCCAAGCATGCGCGCCTCGGCCTGCATGGCACGGCCAAGCTCTACGGCGAATGGCACGGCCAAGCTCTACGGCGACTCCGTGATGCTCGGTTACTACCTGCTGCGCCGACCACTTTCTGCAGTACGGGCCTGGACGGGCTGGTAATGATCGATCCAACCGAGCTGCCCCTGCCTCCGTTGCGTGAAGACCTGCGCTTGAGCGAGGCGGCAATTACCGACAGTGGCGAACCCAGCTGGGTAATTGAAGATACCGTGATCAATCGTTATTACCAGATTGGCTGGCTCGAATTTGAGTGTCTGCTGCGCTGGGGCCAGACGCCTAAACAGATCAGTACTCAAATAGCGGAACAAACCGCGCTGCAACCAGATGCAGAACAGGTTGTTGAGTTCAGCCAGTTTCTTGAGCAAAACCAACTGCTGCGCCCGAATATGCAGGCCACTGATCGCCTCAGCCAACGCAGTGAAGGTAACAGTGGCCTGAGCTGGAAGTGGTGGCTGCATCACTACCTGTTCTTTCGGATTCCACTGCTCCGGCCGCAGCAGCATCTACGAGCGATAAACCATGCCTTTGGCTGGCTACTGAACCGCAAGACCGGGCTGGTAATCCTGATGCTCAGCCTGATGGGCATAGTGATGGTCATGCATCAGTGGGATACATTCACCCATGACGTGGTCGAGTCATTCTCGATGGAAGGCTTGCTTGGCTTCGCCATGGCCTTGATCGTCGGTAAAACCCTTCACGAATTGGGGCATGCCTTGGTTGCGACCCGCCTGGGCTTGCGCGTCGCCCACATGGGCGTGGCATTCGTGGTGTTATGGCCGATGCTCTACACCGATACCGGCGAAAGCTGGCGCCTGCCCAGATCGAGTCAGCGCCTGGCCATTGCCAGCGCAGGGATTATCACCGAACTGTCACTGGCGGGCCTGGCAACGCTTGGCTGGGCGCTGTGCGACCCCGGCCCTCTGCGCAACGCCTTGCTTTATCTTGCCACCACCGGCTGGATTCTCTCGCTGGCGCTCAATGCAAGCCCCTTTATGCGCTTTGATGGCTACTTCATCCTCTCGGATATTCTCGACTTCCCAAACCTGCATGAACGCTCGTCAGCCCAGGCCCGGATATTCCTGCGCCGCAGCTTGCTGGGCCTGGACGAACCCTGGCCAGAGGTGTTCAGCGCAGGCAAGCGTCGTGCGCTGATAATCTTTGCCTTTATTACCTGGATGTACCGGCTGATCCTGTTTCTCGGCATCGCCGTTGCGGTTTACTTGCTGTTCTTCAAGTTGCTGGGCATCTTCCTATTCATCGTCGAACTTTCATGGTTCATCTTTATGCCGATCTGGCGAGAGTTAAAACATTGGTGGCAAAACCGTAGCGAAGTGCGCAGAGGGCGACGCTATGGCTTGGTGACAATACTTGCAGCGGCCATCCTTCTCCTGGCACTACCCTGGCACTCGCAGATTCATATTCACGGTGTTGCCCGCGCAGAACAACAGGTGCAGGTGTTCTCGCCATATCCTGCCCATATCCAGCGGATTCATCCCGAGGGCAAAGTCAGCGCTGGCGACAAACTGGCCATTCTTGACCAGCCAGATATAGCCTCCAAGCTGCGCCAAAGTGAAACCAGCATGCGCAATATCGAGTCCCAGCTCACCGGCCTGCAAGCCGACAGCTCGGGGCTGGGATTGCAAGCTGCGACCCGCCAACGACTGTGGGTAGAATTCGAACAGGCACGCTCGGCTCAATCAGAGATCGACCGACTGGTCCTGAAGGCCCCTTTCGATGGCCAATGGCTGGATATCAATCCGGACTGGAAGGCTGGCCAGTGGATCAGCAACAAGGAACCTATTGGGGTGCTGATCGCAACAGATCGCTGGCAGGCCGATGGCTATGTACAGCAGGATGAGGTGCATCGACTGAGCATTGGCGATCCCGTAAGGTTTTATGCCAAAGGCCAGCCGACACCGGTACCAGGCAAGGTTATCGCCATTGGCAGTACGCGCAGCAGCCAGCTCGCCAACCCCATGCTCGCCTCGCGTTTTGGCGGGCCCTTACCCACCAGGCAAGACAGCAATGACCTGGCCCCGACTGAATCGCTGTTTCATGTACTGATCCAGTTGGACAAAGCCCCGCTTGGCCAGCATGAAACCTTGGGAGACATCCAGGTAGAAGGTGCCAGGCGCAGCCTGTTGGCCGAAGGCATCACCCATTTATTTGCAGTCTTGCTACGCGAAAGTGGTTTTTGACGGCGCAAGGATCAGGCTGCCAGCTTGTGTCCTGCGCTGGATGGCAGGTCTTAACGGCTGAACAAATCGCCAATGCTGGCAACAGGCATCGTTTGCTCGGCCGAGTACCTGATTAATTTGTTATCAGCAGGGTTGTGCGACAAATAGCCTATCGCCACGACCATTGCCGGTATCAGCAGTATTACCAGATAACGAGGCATAACCATCTTCCTCTCATGTAACGGCAGCTTGGCTGCGCGCAATTATTGTTGTTATTACCTGACTACAACCTTGCCGTTAATCTACCCGTAATTTTTTGCAGATTGCGCCAAAAATAAGACAATCCGCGCCGTGATCGATTCCGCCTGCAACCTCTCGCTCAAAATGGCTACAAGGCAATCCACCGCTACCCTTGAGCATAGTCGAGACCGTTATGCCTAGAGCGTTGCAGACCCAAACCAACCCCGCAGACACGCGCCCGCAGCGGCCCATACCCGCGCATAAACGCTGGTGATGACGGCAAAACGGAGAAAATGGAAGGAATGCGAGTATTGAGCAACTCGCGACAGCCAGCGATGCTGACTACCTGAACTGGCGCCAGCTGGGAGCATGGCACCAGAGGAATCAATCAGAAACGAGCGAGGTCAATCACGGCAAAGCTGGCCACGGTTTCATGGCCTGGCAACTCACCGCCTGATCGGGCCAGGCCAATGGTTTGCATGCCCGCTTGCTGCGCCGCATCCAGCTCTTCAACGATATCCGACAGGAATACAATCTCCTGCGCTGGCAAGCCAATCGCCCTGGTGATGTTCTGATAAGAGCTGACTTCGCGCTTGAGCCCGGAGGTGGTGTCGAAGTAGCCGCTGAACAGAGGTCGTAGATCCCCCGCCTCCGAACAGCCAAAAATCAATTGCTGGGCTTGAATCGATCCCGAGGAATAGACATACAGGGCATAACCGGCCTGATGCCAGCGCCGCAGTGCTTCAACGGCATCGGGGTAGACATGCCCCTTGAGCTGGCCGCTTGCGTACCCCTGCGCCCACACCATGCCTTGCAAGGTTTTTAATGGCGTGGCCTTGCGGTCGGCAATAATCCACGCCAGCAGAATCTCGATAACCCGCCCTGTATCGGCGTCGCTCTCTCCCGCCTCGACCCTAACGGCCTGGAGTTGCTCGGCAACTGCAGGCTCCTCGGCATGCTGCAACACAAAGTCCGGCAAATGTTCAGCCGCGAAAGGGAACAACACATCGAAGACAAAGCTAACGGCGCTTGTGGTGCCTTCGATATCGGTAAGTACTGCTTTGATCGGCATCTTGTCTCCAGACAGGTCAAGATCCATAAGTGAATTGACTGGCTCGGCAGGCGTTACCAGCGGCTTAGTCGTCCAGGCCTGGGAATTTAGAGGCAATGTCGTCGCCGGTAAATTGCGCCACCCACCCTTCGGGGTTGTTGAACATGCGGATCGCCACAAAGTGCGGATTCTCGCCCATATCAAACCAATGGCGCGTGCCCGCAGGAACGGAAATCAGGTCATTTTTTTCGCAAAGCACGGCATAGACAAAATCATCAATGTGCAAGGTAAACAAACCCCGCCCTGCAACAAAAAAACGCACCTCGTCTTCAGCGTGGCGATGCTCATCGAGAAACTTGGCGCGCAGCTCAGCCTTTTGCGGGTGATCCGCTGCCAGGCTGACAACATCGACCGTGACATAACCGCGCTCAGTCATCAGTTGGTCAATCTGGCTCCGGTAGGCGGCCAATACTTCATCGGAACCGGCACCGGCTGCAATGGGCGCGCTCGCCTGCCAACGCTCGAAGCGCACACCGACGCTGTCGAGCGTGCTGGCGATGTCTTCAAGGTGGGTCAGTACCTTGTTTGGCAATTCAGGTGACGACTCATGATAAACACTGAGCATACTCATAAGCTGAGTTCCTTCTACGTCTTCGGGGCAAGACTGTGCAGCCCCGTGATGGACTAATTCTTTTGCAGCGCGCGCACCCGCAGTTCGCACTCGAACAAGAATTCGAATGCCTCGATTTGGCGTAGAGCATCACTCATCTGCGCGCCCCAAGTATACAAACCATGGCCACGAATCAAGTAGCCGACACAATCGGGGTGCGCCTCAAGCCAGGGCCGGACCTTGGACGCCAAGCGCTCGATATCCTGGTCATTATCAAAAATCGGCACGGTCACCACCGACTGGTGAGTAACCACGCCACTGAAGGCTTTCTGCAGCTCGTAATCTTCAAACTGCAGGCTATCGCCCTCGGTAAGGCGGGTAAGGACTGTGGCACCAACCGAATGCGTGTGCAGCACCGCACCGATTTCCTTGCGCCACTTATAGAGCTGGGTGTGCAGCAGAGTTTCTGCCGAGGGCTTCTTGCCCTCCTCCAGGCTGTTGCCATCAAGGTCGGTTGCCAGTACATCATTGAACCCCAGCTCGCCCTTGTGTCGACCAGACACGGTCAGCAATGCCTTGTCATCAGCGAGTCGCGCCGAATAATTACTGCTGGTAGCGGGCGACCAACCTTTGCCATAAAGGAAACGCCCGGCATCGATTATCTGTTGCGTCAGGTGCTCGCGATTCAAGTAGCTGTGCTCGGGTTGCTGTTGCTCTGGTTGTAGATCAAGGCTCACGGCCGATCCTCCTGCAAACGAGTGGCAATAATGAGGGCAGCAACAAGCACTGCCAGGCTGGCGAGTGAAAAGGTCCACGCCGCACCCAAGGTATTCCAACTGTAGCCTGCGTAAAGTGCGCCCAACGCACCGCCGACTCCAGCCGTGGCTGCATAAAGCGACTGGCCCTGGCCTTGCTGGCGATCTGCAAAGCTACGCTGCACAAAATGTATGGCAGCGGCATGAAAGCTGCCAAAAGTGGCCGCGTGCATCAGTTGGGCGAGCAGCAACAACCACAGATGATCGGCAAAATTACCCAGCAAAAGCCAGCGCACTGCGGTGATCAGAAAGCTGGCCAGCAACACCTTGCGCAATGAAAATCGCACCAACAGCCTGGCCATGAAGATGAACAGCACGATTTCAGCGAGCACGCCAAGCGCCCACATGACACCAATCACGCCACGGCTATAGCCTTGGTTTTCCAAGTGCAGGCTCAGAAAAGTGTAATACGGACCATTGCTCAGTTGCATCAAGCAAACGCAAAGGTAAAACGCCGCGATGCCGGGGCGGCGCAGTTGGGCAATAAAACCACCGTCGGCAACAAGGTGCGGGTGATTTTGCGGTTGCGCGTTGGGCACCCAGAAGCTGCTCGCAGCGATACCGGCCATGATCAGCATCAGGGTCCAGGGGTAGGCATCGAGACTGACCCACTCAAATAGCTGGCCAAGGCCCACCACCGCGACGATAAAACCGATACTGCCCCACAGGCGGATCTGGCTGTAGCGCGCAGTATGCTCACGCAGGTGTGCCAGGGTAATGACCTCGAACTGAGGCAGCACGGCGTGCCAGAAAAATGCATGCAGCGCCATTACCAGTGCCAGCCAGGCATAGCTTTTATCGAACACAATGGCACTGAAACAAAGCAAGGTCGCAACCGCGCCAAAACGCACAATGGCCAGGCGCTGCCCTGAATAGTCCCCCAGCCATCCCCAGATATTTGGCGCAATACAGCGCATCAGCATGGGGATCGCCACCAGCTCACCGATTCGCGCCGGAGCAAAGCCCAGGTGATCGAAATACAAAGCCAAGAAGGGTGCGGTCCCCCCCAGGAGCGAGAAGTAGAAGAAGTAAAACCCGGACAACCGCCAATATGGCAATGCAGCCGACATTCAGCGGTTGACCAAGACGCGCAGCCGAGTCCTGGACAGGCAGGCCAAATGCCTCACAGCTGCGGCAACACCGGGGTTGTGACCTGAACGTCTGCGTTTTGCGCACGATGGCGCAACAGGTGATCCATCAACACCAACGCCATCATGGCCTCGGCAATCGGCGTCGCCCGAATGCCAACGCAAGGGTCGTGACGCCCTTTGGTGATCATCTCCACTGCATTGCCGTTGATATCAATGGACCGGCCAGGCGTGGTAATGCTCGACGTCGGCTTCAAGGCCAAATGCGCAATGATTGGCTGGCCTGATGAGATTCCACCAAGAATGCCGCCAGCATTATTGCTGAGGAATCCTTCTGGAGTCAGCTCGTCGCGGTGCTCGGTGCCACGCTGGGCCACACAGTCGAAACCGGCGCCGATCTCAACCCCCTTGACGGCATTGATGCTCATCAATGCATGGGCGAGTTCAGCATCCAAACGGTCGAAGATGGGCTCGCCCAGGCCCGGCATCACGCCTTCGGCAATAACGGTGATCTTTGCCCCAACCGAGTCCTGGTCACGACGCAGTTGATCCATATAGGCTTCCAATTCAGGTACCTTGTCCGGATCGGGACAGAAAAATGCATTCTGCTCGACGCTGTCCCAGGTTTTGAAGGGAATCTGGATCGGGCCAAGCTGGCTCATGTAGCCCCGAACGACAATGCCCTGGGTCGCCAGGAACTTCTTGGCGATGGCCCCGGCGGCAACTCGCATGGCCGTCTCGCGCGCAGAACTGCGTCCGCCGCCACGATAATCGCGCACGCCATATTTGTGGTGATAGCTGTAGTCGGCGTGTGCTGGGCGGAATACATCCTTGATCGCCGAGTAGTCCTTGGACTTCTGGTCGGTATTGCGAATCAGCAAACCGATGGAGCAGCCAGTGGTTTTACCTTCGAACACCCCCGAAAGAATCTCGACCACATCGTCTTCCTGACGCTGGGTGGTATGACGGCTGGTGCCCGGCTTGCGCCGATCAAGGTCGCGTTGCATGTCTTCAAGCGACAATTCGAGCCCTGGAGGACAGCCATCAACAATGGCAACCAGCGCCGGGCCATGGCTTTCGCCTGCGCTAGTGACGGTGAACAGCTTGCCGTAGGTATTGCCGGACATGTGCAAAACGCTCCGCGATATTAAAACCATGGGTATGATCGCTGCAGGGCCGGCATTGTGTTCAGGCCCCAGCGCCTACCATGGCAAACAAGACATTAAGGTATCGCGCAAGTATACCTGCGGCGGTGCGACACTTCATCCTCGAACCTTATTGGACAATGTGCGTCGAATAGCTCGGTGATGCCAAGATGCCTTCAGCGATCTCGGCTACAAGCTGGCCGTGCAGGTCAGCCAGCCACGTCCGCTTCATTACTTCAATCCTTAAGGCAGTGCCCAAACATGCTGCGAGTTGTGCTCTTGATGCTTCCTCTATTAGCCGGTCTTGCCCAGGCAGCGCCTACACAGATCTCCCAACGTCCAGTCAGCCTGCAAACCAGCCAGGGCGAATTATTTGGCACCCTGGTCACCCCCAAAAGCAGCACGGCGATTCCTGTCGCCCTGCTTATCGCGGGCTCAGGCCCCACCGACCGTAACGGCAACAACCCTGGCGGCGGTAATAATGACAGCCTGCGCAAACTGGCTTATGCGCTGGCCAAGCACGGCATTGCCAGCCTGCGTTACGACAAGCGCGGCGTGGCCAAAAGCCAACCCGCCACGCCTGATGAACGCAACCTTAGCGTTGAACGCTATGTGGAAGACGCCGTGGACTGGAGCCGCCAACTGAAAGCCGACAAACGCTTTAACAAGCTGGTGCTAATTGGCCACAGTGAAGGCGCATTGATCGCGACCCTGGCCGCTCCCCATGTCGGGGCAGATGCGTTGATCTCAATTGCTGGCAGCGCACGGCCCATCGACCAGGTGCTGCGCGAACAGCTCAGCCGTCGCCTGCCACCCGGGAAGCTGGCTGTCAGCATGCGCATTCTCGATACGCTCAAAGCAGGCAAGACAACCGACGATGTTCCAGATGACATGCAGGTACTGTTCCGGCCGGCTGTCCAGCCATACTTGATCAGCTTGTTCCGCCAGGATCCCGCCCGCGCATTTGCCGAACTGAAGATGCCGGCACTGATTCTTCAAGGTAATCACGACATTCAAGTCGATGTCGCCGACGCCCTGATGCTCAAGGAAGCAAATCCGCAGGCCCAACTAGCCCTGATCGAGGGAATGAACCATGTAATGCGCATCGTTGCCCTCGACCTGAAAGCGCAACTGGCCTCGTACAACAATCCTAAGTTGCCCTTGGCGCGTGAGTTAACCCAACACATTACGGACTTTATTCAGAACTTTCGTACCTGATCGGCTCCAGTTTCCCCAAAAGCTGCCGACAACTCCTGTGCAAGCACCTTACATGCATCACACCTGCGCACAGGATCGCCATTGATGAACACAACCCCAGCACCCGCCACAGGCGAGGCCACAGCAGATCAGCAAACTGAGGCAACAAAGGCCCATCCCTGGTCGGAGCTGGGTGCTGAGCTCTTTCGGCTGTTGCGGCTTGCAGCACTGCCGATTGATCGCCATACAGGTGCGCGACCACTGCGCTTTGTGCAACTGGGCCGTGTCGAGCGTCACAGCCCACAGCTGAGCATGCTGCGGCTGACAATCACCCTTCCCGACCAAACTGTGCGCAAACATATCAACACCCTGGAAGTTTGGATTGATCACCGCTCACGGGAAGTGCGCTTTGGCCCAGACAAAGGCCTGCACCTCGAACCGACCAATCGTGGATTGGGTCGTTTCCTGCTCGCCCAAGGCATTGCCTGGGCAAAACAACATTGCGCGCACTACTTGGTCGAAGGGGGGGCATTGCACGTCAAGGACGCGCCGACCGATGATGCCCGCGCTCGGCGTGACCATTTTCTGCAGACCCAGGGCTTCACCATCGAATACCAGGACCCGCTCCAGCTCAAAGCCAGCTATAGCGCGGCGCGAGTCAGCGTGCTGCACAGTGACTGGCACAACGATAAAGTACAGCTGGTCGAAACGCTCGAAGCCGCTGCCATGCTGCAACGTGCCGACCAGGCGCTCAATGAACAGGAAAACAGGCTGCGCAAACTGGAAGAGCGCACTGCGCAGTACAAACGCGAAGATGGCAGCTTGCGCTTCACCATCGCCTGCCTGGTAACTTTCAGCGTATTTCAGGCAGGCTTATTGATTTGGATCGCCACCCATTAGCCAACCGGCAGCAAGCTTTGGCTATTTGAGCCGAGAGCGAAACAACGCCTGGTGCTCGCGGCAAAGCTTGGCAGGCAATAAAAACACGCCATGGCCACCCTGCTGGAAGTCCAGCCAGGTGAAGTCAACCTCGGGATACAGTGCTTCGACGTGCACCTGGCTGTTGCCCACCTCAACAATCAACACACCGTTATCGTTCAAGTGATCCGCAGCTTCAGCCAGCATGCGCCGCACCAGATCCAGGCCGTCATCACCGCAGGCCAGTCCCAGTGCAGGTTCGTGCTGATACTCTTCGGGCATGTCAGCAAAGTCTTCAGCATCGACATAGGGTGGATTAGAGACGATCAGGTCGAAACGCTGGCCCGGCAAACCGGAAAAACCATCCCCCTGCACGGTGAAAACACGGTCCTCGATTCCATGGCGCTCAATGTTCTGGTTGGCGACTTCAAGCGCCTCGAACGACAGGTCGCCCAGTATCACTTCTGCCTCAAGAAACTCGTAAGCGCAGGCAATACCGATGCAGCCAGAGCCGGTGCACAGATCGAGAATACGTTTGGGCTCGGCTGCCAGCCAAGGCCGGAAGCGGCTGTTGATCAACTCGGCAATAGGTGAGCGCGGCACCAGAACACGCTCGTCAACCAGGAACGGCAAGCCGCAGAACCAGGCTTCGCCCAGCAAATAGGCGGTGGGAACGCGGTCATCAATACGCCGCGCCAGCAAACCCTGCAGATGGGCATGCTCGTCATCTTCGAGGCGACAATCAAGATAGCTGTCTGCAATCTCATAAGGCAGGTGCAGAGCCCCGAGCACTAACTGACGCGCCTCATCCCAAGCGTTGTCGGAACCATGGCCATAGAACAACCCGGCGACCTGGAAGCGAGTCACGGCCCAGCGAATGTAGTCACGAATGGTTTGTAAACGAGTAGATCGGGCGGCGCCAACGTCAGTCACACAGGTTCTCCTTTCTAAATTGATCAGGCAGTTTAACAGCACATGGGAAAGCCCTGCGAATGCACCAGATAGTGCAACGGCGGCAGAAATTAAGTATAAGAATCGCCCTGTGCCCACCGGTGCGGCATTCAATGCTTGAGCTGCACCCGGGATTGAGTTTCAAGCCAAGCGTATAAATCGGCTGGCGCTGGCAATTCTGTGGGCTGGGCACTGGCTTTTTAGGATGGCTTACTGCCATTATCCACCCCCACATAAATCCTTCAGCCTGTTTAACGCCGATGTAGTAACCCCCAGCGCGAGCCCTAAACTGCTCGATATTTCCAATGTCTGAGTCTAGGCGGATAGCTGAACTTTTCACCTGCAACGCATCGCGCATGCAGTAATGGGTTCACAGCAGCGCCAGACAGGCAGACAATGAATAGCGTCGTCAGAGTCAACAAGGAGCCTTTGAATGTCACACCCCAAAACGCTACTGCAGCTAACTGGCCGTAGCCATGCCCCTGCCACCTTGAAGACTGCGACCCTGTTGGTTATCGATACCCAGGAAGAGTACCGCAGCGGTGTATTGAAACTGCCGCAGGTTGAACCAGCGGTGGCTGAAATCGCCAAGCTGCTCGACGCCGCGCGAGCCATGGGTACACCTATTGTTCACGTCAAGCATCTAGGCATCCCCGATGGCGTGCTGGACCCACGCGGCCCGCGCGGTGCACATATCCCCGAGGTGGCTCCGCTACCGGGCGAACTGGTGATTGAGAAACGCCTGCCTAACGCATTTTCTGGCACCGACCTGCATGAGCGCCTGCAAGCACTGGGGCGGCTGGACTTGATTGTCTGCGGTTTTATGACCCACTCCAGCATCAGCAGCACAGTACGTGCCACCAAGGACTACGGTTACCGCTGCACCATGGTCAACGCCGCATGCGCAACGCGCGACCTGCCGACCCTGGATGGACAGGTCATCAGCGGCGCCGAGATGCACCGTTTTGAAATGATTGCGCTGGCTGACAACTTTGCCGCCGTGGTTGAGCAGGCCGACAGCCTACTAAGCTGACCAATACAGGCCGATGGCGAAGACGCAATAACGACTGCTTTGCAGCGAAGGAACCACTAGAACCTGAGCCTGTCACACGCCGATACCCAAAAGGAAATCGGAATGAAGCAATCCGATGGTTTCAATGCCCGCCGCTTGCGCCCCCGCGAGCCGGGCAACTGGCGCCTGCGCTTCGCCGCGGCACTTGCCGCCTTGTTCGCTGCCGGCGGAGTGCTCCTGGCCATGGCAGGAGCCGCAGCACTGCTCGGCCGGCCGTCCGCCCTGGGCAACCTGAATGACTCCCCGGCGGGCTCGGCGGTATTGGTCGTCGCAGGTCTTCTCCTGCTCTGGTTTGGCGTTGCGCTCTGGCGCATGTTTCGCCGCCGATTACGCCGCCCTGGTGACTTGAGCATGTCGCGTCACCTGATGAAAAAGCGCAAGTGACCCTACCCCGCCCCGCAGCCATTATTTGATTATTCAATACAACAAGGCAGCAGAAACAGCGCTGCCTTGGTTACACTAGTGGCCAGTGTGGAGGCCATAATGCAAGACGATGATTTTTCTTTATTCCAAGCCCAACTCAAGGGCGTGAAGCCGATCAAGCATGATCGCGCCGATACCGGCAAACCCAAACTCGACAAGACCAAGCTGGCCACATTGCGCCAGAACGCGACGGTGCGTGACAACAGCATCAAGGTTGATGGTTTGTCAGACCAGTTCGTAATTGACGTCGGCGCCGAGGATCCGCTCTATTGGGCAGCCAACGGCATGCAGGAAAGCCAGATGCGCAAGCTCAAGCTTGGCCAGATTGCCTTCGATGGCAGCCTGGACCTGCATGGCATGAACGTGGAGAAAGCCCGGGATACCCTGTGGGAGTTCCTGGCCGAGGCGTGCAAGCTCGAAGTACGCTGCGTACGCGTTACCCATGGCAAGGCCGCACGAATAGACGGGCGCAAGCCCATGATCAAAAGCCATGTAAACACCTGGCTTCGCCAGCATCCACAAGTACTTGGCTTCACCTCGTGCCAGCCCAAGCATGGCGGCACAGGCGCGGTTTATATCATTCTCAAACGCACCATGATGGACGGGCGTGACGAAGATTGAATAGCGCATAACCCTCGGGATGAGTTAACGCCAAACCTTACTGACGCAAAATCTGTATCAGCTTGGCGTACGCCGCGCTTGCCAGCCGGCAATCCGCACCCTACCCTGCGCGTCTGTGCATATTTGTCAGTCCCAACAGGAAGATCAATGTCCCTGGAACAGAACTACACCCAGATTCTTGGCCAACTTGGTGAAGATGTGTCCCGCGAAGGCCTGCTCGACACGCCAAAACGTGCGGCAAAAGCCATGCAGTACCTCTGTCGCGGCTACCAGCAGACGCTGGAAGAAGTCACCAATGGCGCACTATTCAGCTCTGATGCCAGTGAAATGGTACTGGTCAAGAACATCGAACTGTATTCGTTATGCGAGCACCACCTGCTGCCCTTTATCGGCAAGGCCCATGTAGCCTATATCCCGAGCGGAAAAGTACTGGGGTTGTCAAAAATCGCGCGGATCGTCGATATGTACGCCCGCCGCCTGCAAATCCAGGAGAATCTGAGCCGCCAGATTGCCGAAGCCATTCAGCAAGTGACTGGCGCGCTCGGTGTCGCCGTGGTCATTGAGGCCCAGCACATGTGCATGATGATGCGCGGTGTCGAGAAGCAGAACTCTTCCATGGTCACCTCTGTGATGCTCGGCGAGTTCCGCAAGAATGCAGCCACACGCAGCGAGTTTCTCAGCCTGATCAACAACTGATCCTGCGCCACGAGCAGCCATCAAAGAGTGCATACCAAACTCTTTGATGGCCAAGCCAGCTCAGTTGTTGAGAATAGCCTTGCCCGGCTTTTTCTTGGTTTGCAGCAGGTGCGAGAATACGGCGTGCAAGTCATCCGATGCACTGTCTTCGTCGAGGTTGAGCTTGCTGTCGATGTGATCCATGTGATGCATCATCAGGCTGACCGCGCGCTCGGCATCACGCGCTTCGATTGCATCAATCAGTTGATTGTGTTCATCGTAGGAACAGTGCGAGCGGCTGCCGCTTTCGTATTGGGCAATGATCAGCGAAGTCTGGGATACCAGGCTGCGCTGGAAGCTGACCAGCGGCGCATTCTTTGCTGCCTCGGCCAACTTCAGGTGAAACTCACCGGATAAACGAATACCCGCCCCGCGGTCACCGCGCGAGAAGCTGATCTGCTCATCCTCTACCATCTGGCGCAGTTCATTGAGCTGGTCGACCGTAGCGTATTGCACTGCCAGCTCGGTGATTGCCCGCTCAACCATTCGCCGGGCATAGAATATCTGCCGGGCTTCCTCAACGCTTGGGCTAGCCACTACCGCGCCACGGTTGGGACGCAGCAGCACAACACCTTCATGCGCCAAACGCGACAAGGCACGACGGATGATGGTCCGGCTTACGCCAAAAATCTCACCCAAAGCCTCTTCACTCAGCTTGGTGCCGGGAGCGAGTCGCTGCTCCAGTATGGCATCAAAAATATGTGCATAAACGACATCGTCCTGCGTCCCGGTGCGACTGTTTTTAAGTGCGCGGGACTGCTTTTTGAGTGGCTGCAATTTTTCGTTCATTTGGGCTCGCGTTAGACAGGTTCAGCAATATAAATCGGGATCAGCGCATAGCCTGCAAAACCAGGCAATCCAGGCGCTCCCCCACGCTCATCACTGTTAATAGGTTCTTTATTGCGTAATCCCGGCTTACTGACAAGCAGCACACACGGATAAACACAAAAAAAACGCTTTCATTGTACACAATCCAGCCAATTCCCGCATTTTTTGCACAGATACAATCGGTAGCTAACACATCGCCTCAAGGTTCAGGCTGAGCATTAAATCCATAAACTGACTGATCCCGCTTCAAAGGATGGTCGGCAT
Source organism: Pseudomonas sp. S9 (assembly GCF_000222125.1). Lineage (NCBI taxonomy): Bacteria > Pseudomonadati > Pseudomonadota > Gammaproteobacteria > Pseudomonadales > Pseudomonadaceae > Pseudomonas > Pseudomonas sp. S9. Next base: position 18,124 of record NZ_AFFX01000009.1, read on the forward strand.
TGCCAGTTTACTGACCTAAAAGTCAATAAATTTGCTATATCCAAGGCCAGTTTACAGGCTGATTGCACATGAGCCTCAGGTTTAGCCAGCCGAGTATCCTTCTGTTTTTTATCACTTTTATAGACATGGATCAGCATTGGCAGCTATCAAAAGTATGGGTACAGCTATTGATAGCCTGCTTAGCAAGTAAAAACAGTATTTGCATTTTTTGTATACAACAGCATAATCGCGGTGTGTGACTTCCTGACCGCTCGGTCAACAACTTAGCCAGCAAGCACACTCAACCTGCCACCTGCCTCAGAGAGTTAACGTGCGCATAGCGCCAGCTCTGGGTGGCACACAACAAGAGAAATGAGGAGTACCCGCGTGGAAAGCGTAAAATCAGAACAAATCACTCAGCCAAACGCTGGGCTTGGTAAAAACGGATTACTTGATCGTTTTTTCAAGCTGACCGAGCACCGCACCACTGTCAAAACCGAGTTGCTTGCTGGCCTGACAACCTTTGTCACCATGGCCTACATCATTTTTGTAAACCCGAACATCATGGCCGACGCCGGGGTTGATCACGGCGCGGCCTTCGTTGCGACCTGCATCGGGGCGGCCCTGGGCTGTTTCCTTATGGGCCTGTATGCCAACTGGCCCGTAGGCCTGGCGCCAGGCATGGGCCTCAATGCGTTCTTCACCTACACCGTTGTAGGCGAGATGGGATACAGCTGGGAGACCGCGTTGGGCGCGGTGTTTATTTCCGGCGTTCTCTTCATGATCATGAGCCTTTCACGTATCCGTGAGTGGCTGCTCAATAGCATTCCCATGAGCCTACGCTTTGCCATGGGCGCCGGGGTCGGTTTATTCCTCGGTTTGATTGGCCTTAAAACGGCCGGCATTGTTGTCGACAGTCCGGCCACATTAATCACTATGGGTTCATTCGGCGAACCAAATGCCTTGCTTGCTGCCGTGTGCTTTCTGATGATTGCCGTGCTTAGCCACCGCAATGTATTCGGTGCCATTTTGGTCAGCATGCTTGCAGTCACCGCGATCGGCTGGGGCATGGGCCTGGTTGAGTTTGGCGGCGTGGTTTCGATGCCGCCAAGCCTGGCGCCAACCTTCCTGGCAATGGACATCAAGGGCGCATTCAATATCTCGATGGTCAGCGTTATCCTGGCCTTCCTGTTCGTCAACATGTTCGACACCGCCGGCACGCTGATGGGTGTTGCCCATCGCGCCAAACTGGTGGATGACGATGGTCAGATCCAGAACCTGTCCAAAGCCCTCAAGGCCGACAGTACTTCAAGCGTCATTGGCGCAATGGTGGGTTGCCCGCCTGTAACCAGCTACGTCGAAAGTGCTTCCGGGGTTGCTGCAGGTGGTCGCACCGGCCTTACGGCAATAGCAGTTGGCATACTGTTTCTCTGCGCGATGTTCTTTGCCCCGCTGGCAGGCATGATCCCTGCGTATGCCACGGCAGGCGCGCTGATCTACGTGGCAATGCTGATGATGAGCGGCATGGCCCACATCGACTGGGAAGACCTGACAGACACTATCCCCGCCATTGTCACTGTGGTGATGATGCCGTTGACCTTCTCCATCGCCAACGGCATTGCGCTGGGCTTTTTGACCTACGCAACCTTGAAGATACTGACCGGGCAACGTAGCAAAGTATCAGTGTCTTTATATGTGCTCTGCATTATCTTTATCGCCAAGTTTGCCTTCCTCTAGCCGCTTTGCGGCTGGACAACCAAGCCTGTACGGCTGCTAGCCCCTGGCGAGAGCAAGGCTCCAAACCCCGACGCTTGTGCGTCGGGGTTTTTCAACATCTGGAGTAAGTAACATGAGTCTGGAAACCTGGTTATTGTTCAGCAGTGCGGCGCTGGTTGTGATCCTCATCCCCGGCCCCCTTTCGCTTTTGATGGTCAGCAACAGCCTGAACTATGGCCTGCGTCGTTCAATACCCGCATTCATCGGCGGCGTGTCGGCTTCAATCTGCCTGCTAAGCGCTTCCGCCCTGGGCCTGGGCGCCCTGTTGCTGGCTTCGGAAAAACTGTTCTCCGCGCTAAAGCTCGTGGGCGCGTTGTACCTGTTCTATCTCGCCTGGCAGAGTTGGCAAGCCTCGCGCCAGGCGGCCAAGCCGGTCACTGCGGATGAACAGCCCGTCAACCCCAGCTTCAACAGCATGTTCTGGAAAGCCTTTGGCTTGGGCGCGAGCAATCCGAAAGACATCCTGTTCTTCGCCGCTTTTCTGCCCCAATTTCTCTCCACCGATCACTCTCTGGCCCAGCAACTAATGGTGATGATTGCCACCTGGGCAGCACTCGATCTTGCCTGCAAGCTGTTCTATGGTCTTAGCGCCCAGGGCGCGGCCCGCTACCTGAGGTCAGGCAAAGGCCAGGTCTGGTTCAACCGCATTAGTGCCGGCCTGTTTGGCGCAGCTGGAACCGCTTCGTTGTTGAGCCGCTAAAGGACGCTTGGCTGGACTGCATAGAGCCGCTACCAAGGCGCTAGCGTCCAGCCAGCGGAGTCCGGCGCCAGGCGGTGGGTTAATTGCAGCTGCTGCAGAAATACCTCATCGTGCGACACCACCATTAATCCGCCACGATACGCGCAAAGCGTTTGCTCAAGGGCTTGTAGCGAAACAAGGTCCAGGTGATTACTGGGTTCATCCAGCAGCAACAGTTGCGCCGGAACATCGGCATAGAGTGCACAGGCCAGGGCTACCTTCAGACGCTCACCGCCACTCAGGCATCCGCTCGGCTGCATCACCGCATCCGCCTCAAGGCCCAATTGAGCCAATCGCGTACGCAACTCACTTTGATCAAGCCCGGTATTGACCGCTCGTAGTTGCTCAAGTGCCGATTTTTCAGGACTGGAGCCGAGCAACTGTTGATCCAGGTAGGCAAATGCACCGCTTATTTTGCATGCTCCAGCCAAGGGTTGCACAAGACCGGCCATGACCTTGAGCAAAGTCGATTTACCACAGCCATTGGGCCCGGTGATCGCGACACGCTGGGTATTATCCAACACCAGGCTCAGAGTACGTGCAGCCGGTGCGACAAAGGGCAACTCCAAGCGCTCCAATTCCACCAGTCGTGCCTGATGCCCTTGCCCTGCACCTAGTGCCTGCATGCTAATCTCGGCTGCTTGCTCAACCTGTTGTGCCGCCTGCTTGACCTGCTGTGACAACTGCTCACGCTGCACACCCTGCAGTTTAAGCTGCTTGCCATTGCTGACCTCGCTACGTTGCCTGGCACGCCCAAGGAGAATCTTCGCCTGGTTGGCACTGCTGGCCTGCCTGCTTGCGCGGGCGTTTTGGCGTTCGGCTCGCGCTTGAATACAGCGTTGTTTCTGTACTGCATGTTTGCGCTGGAGTTTGCATTTGGCCAGATACGCTTGGGCCTGCTCATGCTCTTGCGCCTTGCATTGCTGATAGAAGGAAAAGCCTCCGCCATAGCTGCGCAGCCCTAATGAGGACAACTCAACCACCCGTTCCATGCTGGCCAGCAATTCACGATCATGACTGATTACCAGCAAGCCCTTGGGCCAGGCCTGTAATTGCTCGATCAATAGCTGGCGACCTTCGCGATCAAGGTGATTGCTCGGCTCATCGAGCACTAGGAATTCGACGTCCGCCAAATAAGCGCCGACCAGGGCAATGCGCATGACTTCCCCGCCACTCAAGCTGGCAACAGGCCGGTCAATGGCAATATGCCCCAAGCCTTGGGCGCCAAGCTCGGCTTCGAGTTGCTGGCGTATGTTCCAGCGCTCGCCCACTGCATCAAAGTCACAAGGATCAACACTGCCCGCAGCAATGCGTTGCAGCGCATCGATAATGCCTTTAACACCCACCAACTCAGCTACACAGGTATGTTTGGAGGTAGATATTTGCTGTGCCAGATAAAACACTCGCCCCGACCGAAAACATCGACCTGAAGTCGCAACGAGTTGCCCGGCGATAATCTTGCCAAGCAGGCTTTTACCTACGCCGTTGCGGCCAACCAAGGCCGTTTTGCGCAGGTCAAGTTGCACACTGAGATCACTGAAAATGGTTCGCCCATCGGGCAAGGTGTAAGAAACGCTGTCGAGCGTGAGATAGGTGTGGGTCATATGCGCCCCCATTTATGGATGCCAGAAACTCCCCCGCTATATGCCTAGCCGGGCTGGAAGTTGGCCGTCAAACAGACGGCGGCATCAATGGCGCATCGGACCAATACCTCTTTTGAGTCAGGCATGCAGTATAAATCATCGGTCGCAAAATCTCATTGACCCGGACCTGGACTGGCCTAAGCCGCGCATGATCAAGATAAGTGCTGGATTTCAGGCAAAAAAAAGCCCGCAGTGTGGTACGGGCAAGGACTCTTCTATCGAGTCTGAGGGTGACAAGCATTCGGGTAAATCGTGATCTATCGAACCCAGGCTAGCTGCCGCGATAGGTTGAATAGCTGTAGGGCGAAATTAGCAAAGGTACGTGATAGTGCTCTTGCTCAGCATCGACACCAAAACGTAGAACAACGACATCAAGAAAGGCCTGATCAGCCAGCTTGACGCCCCGCGCACGGTAATAATCGCCTGCATGGAAGTGCAGTTGATAAACCCCGGTGCGGTAATCGTCGCCCTGCAGGACAGGCGCATCACAGCGACCATCGCTATTGGTTTGCACGGTTGTCAGCAGCTCCAGCTGAGCCCCCTCAACACGAAACAATTCAATTTTCAGATCGCTTCCAGGGCAGCCATGTGCAGCATCGAGTACGTGAGTTGTCAGTCTTCCCATTTGGCTAGGGTTCCCACACTGATCCGCAAGGGATTACAGGTAAAAACCGCACCTCCTTTCTGATGTTTATCGGCCGTAGTGCAAGGCGACAACGCCTTGTGATGGGTTGAGAATAGCATGTAAAAATTTATTTGCGACACTTTTATCTAAAATTGTACACAATATTTTGGGTTTTACCCTGAGCCAATGCCCAGTGCAATTTTTTTCCAAAAACGGCCTTTCGCCCAAACAAAGAACCTTTCAGCGACATGACCTGACCAATCAGGCAAGTTTCTTGCTTTTGAATCAACACTAAAAATAGTGAAATTTTAGATTTACAAAATGCGATACACTTTGTATACAATTGCACAACCCGACCGCATCCCTGATATCTGCATATAGCGGTCGCAACACATTGAGAAGGAAGACTGCAGTGAGCGCTGAATACCCACGCGACCTGATCGGTTACGCCAACAACCCACCGCATCCGCAGTGGCCGAATGATGCCCGCATCGCCTTGTCCTTTGTCCTTAATTACGAGGAAGGCGGCGAGCGCAACATTCTGCATGGCGACAAGGAATCTGAAGCTTTTCTATCGGAGATGGTTTCGGCTCAACCGCTGCAAGGCGAGCGCAACATGAGCATGGAGTCGCTGTATGAGTACGGCAGCCGTGCAGGTGTATGGCGCCTGCTCAAGCTGTTTGCCAAACACGAGATCCCTCTGACCATCTTTGCTGTGGCCATGGCTGCAGAGCGTCACCCCGATGTGATCAAGGCCATGGTCGCAGCAGGCCACGAGATCTGCAGCCACGGCTACCGCTGGATCGACTATCAATATATGGATGAGGCGCAAGAGCGCGAGCATATGCTCGAAGCCATCCGCATCCTCACCGAAATCACGGGCGAACGTCCATATGGCTGGTACACCGGTCGTACAGGCCCTAATACCCGCCGAATCGTCATGGAAGAAGGCAACTTCCTCTATGACTCCGACACCTACGACGATGACCTGCCCTACTGGGATCCAGCCAGCACCGAGCAAAAGCCTCATCTGGTCATCCCGTACACCCTGGACACCAATGACATGCGGTTCACCCAGGTGCAGGGCTTCAACAAGGGTGACGACTTCTTCGAATACCTCAAGGACGCATTCGATGTGCTCTATGCAGAAGGCGTAGAAGGCGCACCAAAAATGCTCTCAATCGGCATGCATTGCCGCTTGCTGGGTCGTCCGGCGCGGCTGGCAGCACTGGCGCGCTTTATTGAGTACGTCAAGAGCCACGACAAAGTCTGGATCACCCGCCGCGTAGACATAGCGCGCCACTGGCATGCCACTCATCCATTCAAGCAGGAGCACGCTTAATGAGCCGCTTTCAGACCCTGACCCCTTCACAGCTAAGCCGCGAAGCGTTCGTCAGTGCCTTCGCTGATATTTATGAGCACTCACCCTGGGTTGCCGAAAAAGCTTATGACCTCGGCGCCGATGAGACGCTGGATGACATTGACGCCCTGCAGCAGCGCATGGCGGATGTATTGCTCAGCGCCAGCCGCGAACAACAGTTGAACCTGATAAATGCTCACCCTGATTTGGCTGGTAAAGCCGCAATTCAAGGTGAGCTGACCGCCTCCTCTACTTCAGAGCAGGCTGGAGCGGGCATCCAGGATTGTACCGCCGAAGAATTTGCCCGCTTTACTGAGCTTAACGACGCCTACAAGGCCAAGTTCGGCTTTATCTTTATCATGGCGGTAAAAGGCAGTAACCGTCACCAGATCCTGGCAGCCTTCGAGGAGCGATTGAATAACTCCCCGGAGCAGGAATTTGCCCGCGCCCTGGCTGAAATCAACAAGATCGCGCTGTTCCGCTTGCAGCAGCTCTAGCTCCGACCGGAGAACTCTGCAAACAGCAACGTGATTATTCTCCTACGCCCTCATACAAGGCAGACATCCATGAAAGCTTATGCCGTACCCTTCGAAAAATACGTCAACCTCGCCGACGCCCGCCTGGGAACCAAGGCTATCTCGGTAACCGATGACTGGTTCGCCGACGTCAACCGCCTTTTCCAGCCGACCCCGGCCGTATGGAAGGAGGGCGTTTTCGATGATAACGGCAAGTGGATGGACGGCTGGGAGTCGCGTCGCAAGCGCTTTGAAGGCTATGACAGCGCCGTGATCCGCCTGGGCGTCCCGGGTTCGATCAAAGGCGTTGATATCGACACCAGCTTCTTCACGGGTAACTTCCCACCTTCAGCTTCGCTTGAGGCCTGTTTCGTTGCCGAAGGCGACCCGACCGACAATACCGAGTGGACCGAAGTCCTTGGCGCCGTCGAGCTTCAAGGCAATAGCCACCACTACCACGAAATCGACAATGCACAGGCATTCACCCACCTGCGCTTCAACATCTACCCGGACGGCGGTGTCGCTCGCCTGCGCGTACACGGCATTCCGTTCCGCGACTGGAGCGCTGTGGGCGATAACGAAGAAGTGGACCTGGCAGCCGCATTGAATGGCGGTCGTGCTCTGGCTTGCTCCGATGAACACTTTGGTCGCATGAGCAACATCCTCAACCCAGGCCGCGGCATCAACATGGGCGATGGCTGGGAAACCGCCCGTCGCCGTACGCCGGGTAATGACTGGGTTATCGTTGCATTGGGCGCCCCAGGTGAAATCGAGCGTATTGTCGTCGACACCCTGCACTTCAAGGGCAACTACCCGGATAGCTGTTCGATCCAGGGCGCATTCGTCAAAGGCGGTACCGACAGCCAGATCGAAACCCAGAGCCTGTTCTGGCGCGAACTGCTGCCTAGCCAAAAACTGCAAATGCACGCCGAACACGAGTTCAAAGAACAGATCAAGGCATTGGGCACCCTGACACACGTGCGTGTGAATGTATTCCCGGACGGTGGCATCAGCCGCCTGCGCCTGTTCGGCAAAGTGAGCAAGTAAGCACAGGCAACAAGCATAGTTTGACCGGCGGGGCCGCAACGCCCTGCCCGCTCTAAATAATAATTATGTGGAGTCGCAGCCAGCAGCGACTCCCAGACAAGAGAATGACCGTCATGCGTAAACTGATCATCGAGCCTTTAAGCAAAGAAGCATTCGCCCCCTTTGGCGATGTCATCGAGACCGAAGGCAGCGAGTATTTCATGATCAATAACGGGTCAACTCGCCGCTATCACAAACTGGCCACAGTCGAGACCGCACAGCCAGAAGATAAGGCGATCATCAGCATTTTCAGCGCTGAAGCGTTAGAGATGCCACTGACCCTGCGCATGTTGGAACGCCATCCGCAGGGCAGCCAGGCGTTTATACCGCTGCTCGGCAACCCCTTTCTGATCGTGGTCGCGCCAGTTGGCGATGCACCTGAATCAGAGCTTGTCCGTGCTTTCCGCAGTAACGGAAAACAGGGCATTAATTACCATCGCGGCGTTTGGCACCATCCGGTGCTTACGATCGAAAAGCGGGATGACTTCCTGGTGGTTGATCGCAGTGGTTCTGGTAACAACTGTGATGAGTACTTCTTTACCGAGGATGCCCAACTGCTCCTCGACCCCCACCAATAAGAGAAGCCCAGGGGACCCGATACAGGGCACTGGGAAAGAGGTAAAGACTGTGGAAGCACATTTGATTGAATGGCTGAACCTGAGCGTGCGCTGGGTTCATATGATCGTCGGTATCGCCTGGATCGGCGCATCCTTCTATTTCGTCTGGCTGGAAAACAACCTTAACCGCGTAAACCCCAAAGACGGCCTTTCCGGCGACTTATGGGCCATTCACGGTGGCGGAATCTACCATCTGGAAAAATACAAGCTGGCGCCCCCAAAAATGCCGGAAAACCTGCATTGGTTCAAATGGGAGGCCTACTGGACCTGGATGTCCGGCGTCACCTTGCTGATGATCGTTTACTACCTCAACCCATCGCTTTACCTGATTGCTCCAGGCAGCGACCTGACTCCTGCCGCAGCCATTGCCATCGGGATCGGCTCGCTGATCACGGGCTGGTTCGTCTACGACATTCTGTGTGACTCGGCCCTGGGCAAAAAACCTGCCCTGCTCGGCCTGGTGCTGTTTGTCCTGCTGGTTGGTGCGGCATTTGGCCTGAGCCAGGTGTTCAGCGGTCGTGGCGCCTATATTCATGTCGGCGCAATCATCGGCACCATCATGGTCGGTAACGTATTCCGCACCATCATGCCCGCACAGCGTGCACTGGTTAAAGCCATTGAAGAAGGCAGCACGCCAGATCCGGCATTGCCTGCCAAAGGCCTGCTGCGGTCGCGCCACAACAACTACTTCACCCTGCCGGTGCTGTTCATCATGATCAGCAACCACTTCCCGAGCACCTACGGCAGCAGCTACAACTGGCTGATCCTGGCGGGTATTGCGATCGCCGCCGTGTTGATTCGTCATTACTTCAACACTCGCCACAACAGCAACAGGTTTGCCTGGGCACTGCCCGCCGGCGCGCTGGCGATGATCTGCCTGGCCTATGTAACAGGTCCGGCTTCGCAGCCGACCAGCACTGTTGCCAGCAACCATGCCGCGATCAAATACGCACCGCTGCCAGGCACTGCCAAGCCCGGCCCAGGCGCTGATAAAAATGCACGCAACCAACCCGAGCAGGCTTCTAGCGAACCCGCTCAGGCCAGCGCTGATACAACTGGAGCCAGCGGGAGCGATAGTTTCGAGCAGGTCGATAGTGTCATCCAGACCCGCTGCACCGTTTGCCACTCAGCCAAACCGAGCAGCCCGATGTTCAGCGCAGCGCCGGCAGGCGTGATGTTTGATACACCGGCCCAGATCCAGCAAATGGCTGCACGTATCCAGGCACAAGCGGTCGCCACCCAAACCATGCCACTGGGCAACATCACACAGATGACCCAGCAAGAGCGTGACCTGATTGGTAAATGGATCGCCGACGGCGCCCAGATCAACTAATCAACACCAATGCCGCACCTGCAAGGGTGCGGCATTTTTGTATCCAGGGCCTGTTATCGAGCGCCCACCTTGCTTGCATAAAACTTAACAGCCATCGCTCGACGCGCATGACTGATCAGCGACTTACAAAAATAAAAGTGCCTGAGGTGTTTGCATGTCCCAGTTGAAATCACCACTGCCTGCTGTTGCGGCAGTCGATCAACGCCTGCCCCTGCTGCAAATGATACTGGTAAGCCTACAACACGTATTGTTGATGTACGGTGGCGCGGTTGCCGTGCCCTTGATCATTGGTGAGGCCGTGGGTTTACCCCGTGAGCAAATTGCTTTTCTGATCAATGCAGACCTGCTTGTTGCTGGCATCGCCACCTTGGTTCAGTCACTGGGCATAGGGCCAGCAGGTATTCGCATGCCTGTGATGATGGGTGCCAGTTTCGCAGCCGTTGGCAGCATGGTGGCCATGGCAGGTACGCCCGGCATTGGCCTTACCGGCATATTCGGTGCCACGATCGCAGCGGGTTTCTTTGGCATGCTGATCGCCCCCTTTATGTCGCGCATCGTCAATTTCTTTCCTGCCCTGGTCACAGGCACAGTGATTACTTCGATTGGCCTGTCGCTCTTCCCTGTGGCGCTCAACTGGGCTGGCGGAGGCAATGCCGCATCGCAATTTGGCGGTCTCCAATACCTTGCAGTTGCAGGCCTGGTCTTACTCTCCATCCTGCTGATCAATCGCTTCATGAGCGGTTTCTGGGTGAACGTGTCGGTACTGATCGGCATGCTCCTGGGCTATATCATCTCCGGCTGTCTGGGCATGGTTGACCTTGGCGGACTGGAACAAAGCCCCTGGTTCCAGGTGGTGACACCCTTGCACTTTGGCATGCCTGAGTTTCAATTGGCGCCAATCTTGTCGATGTGCCTGGTCGTGGTGATTATCTTCGTTGAGTCCACCGGCATGTTCATCGCCCTGGGCAAGATCACGGATGTAGAAATTACACCGAAACTGCTGCGTCGCGGCTTGCTCTGTGATTCAGGCGCATCATTCATTGCCGGATTCTTCAACACATTCACCCACTCGTCGTTCGCGCAGAATATAGGCCTCGTGCAGATGACGGGTGTGCGCAGTCGCTTTGTCACCGCTTCTGCCGGACTGATACTGCTGATACTCAGCCTGCTGCCCAAGGCGGCCTATCTGGTTGCCTCGATCCCACCGGCCGTGCTCGGCGGCGCAGGCCTGGCCATGTTTGGCATGGTCGCAGCCACCGGTATCAAGATTCTCCAGGAAGCGGATATAGCGGATCGGCGCAATCAACTCCTGGTCGCGGTCAGCATCGGCATGGGCCTGGCTCCAGTGGTGCGCCCCGAAATATTCGCGCAGTTGCCACAATGGATGGACTCTATCACCCACAGCGGGATCGCAATGGCTACCCTCAGCGCTGTCTCGCTCAATATCCTGTTCAATGTGCTCGGCGGTACACAGCGCGTATCAGGCAAGCACCACGCCACGGCACACTAGCCTTCCTTCAGAGCTGGGCGCCTGCCTGGCTCTACTCCCTGCAATTGCAAATAAGCTGCTCCGCTCTCAAAAATCAAAATCTGCCGCTGTGTCAGCCTGTGTGACCGGCGGTTCATTTTTTGTGCACAATAATTAAATAAATTGTTTTTCAGCTTGTAAACATATTGTTATAGTCCCTTTATCTTGACCGAATAGACAGCTTTTAGGTCGCCGGGGGACCATGGCTAACCCATGGAACTATTGGCAGGCCCACGACTACAGCCAAACGGTGCTGCAAGGCGTGCGCCTGGGACCGCCCAGCAGGCCATGGGAGGCCACCGTCTTCGCCAAGCCAGCGCTGGGGTCAATAGTCACGAACATATCCTGCCAAGGGCTGCGGCACGGCGCAGGGAGCAATGCGTTATTAAGTCCAAAAACAATAAGGAAAACTTGATGAACCTGAAGCACCTGCCTCACGGCCTAGCCCTAACAGCCGGTTTGATCGCCGGTCAGAACGCACTGGCTGATGACCTGCTGCTATGGCAAAGCAACAGCCTCAGCTACCTCTACGGCAGTAATTTCCAGCGCATGAACTACAACGCCGAAGAACAACGCTCGCAGAGCACCTTTACCTTTGAACACGCCAGTGGCTGGGTCTGGGGCGATGTCTTTTATTTTATCGACTACGTCAATGCCGATAACACCCAGTCGCGTGGCAGTTTCAGCAATAACACCTTCGAGCAAAAGGAACACAACACCTTCTACTACATGGAGTTTTCACCGCGTGTCAGCCTGAGTTGGCTGAGCGGCCAAGACCTGTCTGCGGGCCCGCTTAAGGACGTGAAAGCCGCATTCACCTACGAAAAAGGCGAAGGTGGTCCCGGCACCGAGAACTACCTGTACGGCTTAGGCTTTGATTGGGATGTGCCGGGTTTTGCCTTCTTCCAGACCAACCTGTATCGGGTAAAGATCAACAAGCAGGTGTTCTTTGCCGACAGCAATAGCAATGGCTACACCACCCAACTGACGGTTGCAGGCGCCTACCCCTTTGCTGTCGGTGATCAAAGTTTCCTGGTCGACGGCTACGTCGACTGGCGCGCGCCATCCGATGAAGCCGGAACCCAAACCTCGGTCGGCTCATCGATTCAGATCAAGTGGGATGCTGGCAAGGCGCTGTTCAATCAGGAAAGCAAGCTATACATCGGTACCGAGTTGAACATGTGGCATAACAAATACGGGGTCAAGCCGGTCGACGGTTCTACTGATGGCTTCGACCAGACAGCTGTCCAGGCCTTGGTGAAATACTACTTCTAAAAACCCAATGCTCGACCAAAAGGCAATTACGCAACAGCGTAGTTGCCTTTTTTATGGGTAAAACCAAACGACAGGCGCTTGTCTGGCCTATTCTTGATGCCGTGTGATGGCATAATAAAAAGTGCTGCTTTTGGATGCAGACTTGGTGCCGACAGACGCCTTGCCACTCTTGGTATGCACGCCCGTCAAGACGCTTGCCCAAGGGTTATGCTGCAGAGAGTTCAACCTAATAACCACTCAATTACAGGGACGCAAAATGCTTGACTATGTCGCCTTGGGCCTGATTCTTTTTGTGGGCGTGGTGCTGTTCTACGGCATTATCGCGCTGCATGATATCCCCTACGAGATTGCAGTTAGTCGCAACCACCCCCATCAAGACGCCATTCACGCCACGGGCTGGGTCAGCCTGTTCACCTTGCATGCGCTTTGGCCATTCTTGTGGATCTGGGCCATGCTCTATCGCGAAGACCGTGGTTGGGGCCTATCTGATGGCCAGTCGCCCAAGAACCATATCGAACACCTAGAAGCCCAGGTCGCGGATTTACAGCAGCGCCTAAGTGCACTTGAAGCGACGACAACTTCAGTGCCAGCCCCTGAACAGCCCTCTTCGACTCATCAGAGCGAGGAGCGCTGATCATGGAAACATTAATGGTCCTGACCTATGCCGCATTCTGCATTGCAGTTTTCAAGGTGTTCAAGATACCGCTCAATAAGTGGACGATTCCAACAGCGGTACTAGGCGGCATATTGCTACTTGGCTCGCTGATCTTTGCCATGAACTACAACCACCCCTACTCCGAGGCCACACGCTCGTACTTTGTCTCTACCCCGATAAACCCGGCAGTTAGCGGCATAGTTGCCGAGGTACCGGTAAAACCGAATCAACCGCTGAAAAAGGGCGATGTGCTGTTCCGCATCGACTCGACCCCCTTCCAAGCCAAGCTTGACTCGCTGAAAGCCCAACTCGTTTCCGCCAGGGCCGACCAGAATCGTGCGGCTGAACTGGTTAAGCGCAATGTAGGCAACCGCCGGAATCTCGACCTGGCCAGAGCCAGTGTCGAAGACCTCAACGCGCAGATTGTGGCAGCCCAGTACAACCTCGACCACACCACGGTTCGTGCACCAGCGGATGGCTTTGTCACGCAGGTCTCGCTGCGCCCGGGAGTGCGTGCCGCACGCTTCCCAATATCGCCGTCGATGATTTTTATCCCGGACGAGCAGCGTTACTACACCGCCTGGATGCGCCAGAACAGCCAGCTACGCCTGGAAGTCGGTGATGACGCCGAAATTGCCTTTGACGGCATTCCGGGACAGGTCTTTTCCGGCAAGGTCAGCGCTATCTACAAGGTGATTGGCGAAGGCCAGGTCCGTCCAAGCGGCGATATGATCCGTTATTCCAATGCACCACCACCAGGCCGGGTCCCGGTATTTATCGAGATTACCGATCCCAAGTTTGATCAGTACCGCGACCGCATGCCGGGTGGCGCATATGCGCAGGCGGCCATCTACAGCAAGCACCTTGAGGATCTGGCGATAATGCGCAAGATACTGCTGCGCATGGCATCCTGGCTCAACTACATCTTCCCGTTCCATTAAAACTCGCCCTCGAAAAACGCCCCAATCGGGGCGTTTTTTTTGCGCGCCGCACAGCCTTGGTGCTGCAAACCCTAACATCCGCCCAAGTCATGTCAGCTGACCGGACCTGATTAGTGTGCAAAAAATATAGTTTTTGTACGTAATTTTTCATGTTTTGTTGCCTCTAGTATCCATTAATGTGTACAACGGCAGACTTACACCACGCGTTAACGGACAAAGCGGCACAGTTCATGCTCATACAGGCCAACTACCTCAAGTCATCGACCGAAGCATAAAGGACGTTCAAATGCCCGATGAAAATCTAAAAATAAAAAACATCGAACCTAGCCTCTACAACGAAGACCTGGCCCCGCTGGAACACCACAAGCGAACATGGGGCAGCTTTGAAATATTCAATGTCTGGTCCAATGACATCCAGAGCCTGTTTGGCTATACCCTTGCGGCAACCTTGTTTATCTCATACGGACTGAGTGGCTGGGCCGTATTGTCAGGCATCGTTCTTGCCGGTTTTATCGTGATGTTGCTGGTACAACTCACGGGCAAGCCCAGCGTCAAGTACGGTATTCCCTTTCCGGTAATGGCCCGTGCCAGCATGGGTGTTCGTGGTGCAAACTTCCCCGCAGTGGTGCGCGGTATCGTCGCCATTTTCTGGTATGGAGTGCAGACCTACTTCGCCTCAACCGCTGTAGCGCTGCTGCTTAACTCATTATTTGCCACGGGTAACGAGAGCACTTTCCTGGGCATGACAGCATTGGGTTGGCTGTCGTACGTGATTGTATGCATCTTTCAGGTAGCGTTGTTTATCCGCGGCATCGACTGGATCACCAAATTCCTCAACTGGGCCGGACCACTGGTCTATGCGGTCATGATCGCCTTGATGATCATGATCTGGTACAAAGCCGGCCCATCGCTGCTGAGCGAGCTGAGCACTATTTTCCGCGGCACCGGTGACTACAAAGCCGGACCGGTTGCTGCATTCGCCGCAGTCGTTGGCACCATGGTGGCTTATTTTGCCGCTGTGGTTATCAACTACGGCGACTTTGCCCGCTTCGTCAAAACCGAAAAGCAAATGACCCTGGGCAACTTCCTTGGCTTGCCGGTGAGCCTGGCAATTTTCTCGATGATCGCCCTGGTGATCACAGCCGGTACCGTCGTGGTCTTTGGTGAAACACTGACCAATCCGACCGACATTATCGCCCGCGTCGATAACCTGACCCTGACAATCATCGCTGCTGTCACCTTCTTTGCCGCCACGGTTGGCATCAACCTGGTCGCCAACTTTATTCCACCCGCCTACGACATCGCCAACCTGGCACCTGACCGCATCAGTGCCCGCACCGGTGGTTTCATCACTGCCGCCATTGCGTTTTTTATTGGCGCCTTGTGGGTCTCGTTTATCAGCCAGGTCGGTATTGCCGGTTTCGTTGATACCCTGGGCGCAGTCCTCGCCCCGCTCTACGGCATTCTTGTTGCCGACTATTACCTGATCAGCAAGCAAAGGCTCAATTTGCAAGATCTGTTCAGCGCAGAGGAAGGTGCAAGCTATTACTACGATGGTGGCTGGAATCGTAAGGCGATGCTCGCCTTTGGCGTTGCCTCCATCTTCTCCATCGCCACTGTCTGGGTACCAAGCCTGCAAATTTTCAATGGCTACTCATGGCTGTTCGGCGCCCTGCTCGGCGCAGCGTTTCATTACCTGTTGATGCGTGGCCATGGCGCCAGTATTCGCACTGCAACGACTGAACCAAGCAATTGACCTTCAAGCACCGTCGCTCAGCCAAGGCCGGGCGATAACGACTGCATAGGGTATTGACCCGCGCTCTACCAAGGACCTGGCGACTATGAAAATACGTGTAATTAACCCCAACACTACTGCCAGCATGACCGACAAAATCGGCGAAGCTGCAAAACGAATTGCCGCGCCCGACACGCAGATCATCGCCTGCACCCCTGCCAGTGGGCCTGTTTCAATTGAAAGCCATTTTGATGAGGCAATCAGCGCTGTCGGCGTTATTGAACAGGTCATGGCGGGTGAACGTGACGCCACTGATGCCTACATCATCGCCTGCTTTGGTGACCCAGGCCTGCTTGCCGCCCGCGAACTGACCCGAGCGCCTGTTATTGGTATTGCCGAAGCGGCATTCCACCTGGCGACGATGATCAGCACCCGTTTTTCGGTCGTCACCACGCTGGGGCGTACCGGCATTATTGCCGAGCACCTTCTACAGTCCTATGGGTTTGCTCATCATTGTCGTCGCGTGCGCGCTGCGGAGATCCCAGTGCTGGATCTAGAAGACGATGGCGCTCGTGCGCTTGAGTTGATCATCAACGAGTGCCTGCGCGCCAAGAAGGAAGACAACATAGGCAGCATCGTTCTTGGCTGTGGCGGCATGGCCGACCTGACAGGGCAAATCAGCGACGCGGTGGGGTTACCAGTAGTTGAAGGGGTAACTGCCTCAGTCAAGCTTGCCGAAACACTGGTCAGCCTTGGCCTGGGCACAAGCAAATTCGGTGACCTCGACTTTCCTCGGGCAAAAGCATTTACGGGGCAGTTTAGCGATTTCAGCGCTAAATAGAATCGACCACGCCTAACGTCAGTACATCTAACAATAAGGAATGACAATGGACAGTCTAAGCACTGCGGCTCAAGGGCAAGTCACGGCGACCAAGGCACCTGGCGAAGAGTCCCTAGCGCCTCAACAACAGCGAATCATGGGCAGGATCTCCTACCTCCTCGCCTGGTTTGGTGGCTGTGTATCAATCGGAACATTTGCCATGGGTTCGAGCATTGTCGGCACCCTTAACTTACTGCAGGCATGCGTGGCCATTGGCATTGGCTGCCTGGTTATTGGTGTGGCCCTGGCATTTAATGGCGCGGCCGGCTACAAGTACGGTATTCCATTCATGGTGCAGGCGCGCAGTGCATTTGGCTTCAGTGGCACACGCTTTCCGGGTTTGGTTAGGGCAGTGCCAGCGATTGTCTGGTACGGATTTCAGAGCTGGATTGGTGCAGGCGCCTTGAATGCGGTGTCCTCGACACTGTTCGGTTTCGACAACCTGGTGCTGTTCTTTGTAGTTTTCCAGTTTTTGCAAATTGGCCTGTCGATGTATGGTTTCCAAGGCATCAAATGGTTGGAAAATATTGGCAGTGGCTTCATCCTGCTATCGCTGATCTATATGTTCTACAGCGTGATCAACCGCTACGGTGCCGAAATCACCACCAATCTGGTCAATATCGAAGGCACCTGGGGGCTACCATTTTGGGGTGCGACAATGCTTTTTCTGGGCATATACAGCACTATGATGCTCAACGTCAGCGATTACTCGCGCGAACTCAAACAAGGCACTGGCCCAGGCTTGCTGACCGTCATCTACGCCATGTCGATCCTGCCATGCACACTGTTTATGGGCTTGATTGGCTTGATGGTCTCAGGCGCTACCGGTGTTTCCGACCCCATACAGGTGTTTTCCAGCGCCGTTGACAACACCCCGCTACTGGTCGCTACCCTGCTGTTTATCGCCTTTGCCCAGGTGACCACCAACGTTTTGAATAATGTGGTACCACCAACCTACATTCTGATGGACGTGTTCAAGCTGCGCTTTCGTACAGCCACAGTGCTGGTCGGTTTACTGGCGTTCTGTACCTTCCCATGGGAATTGGTCAAGGACGAATCATCTGCTGGCCTGCAAATATTCGTGCAGACTTACTCTGCATTCCTCGGCCCCATCTTTGCAGTACTAGTGGTTGATTACTTCATCCTGCGCCGACGCACCCTCGATATCGCCAAACTATACGACGAACAAGGTCCATATCGCGGTGTTAACTTCGCAGCCATCATCGCCTCACTGCTTGGTGCCGTTGTAGCACTAAGCCTTTCATCGGTGTCCTGGTATGCCAGCCTGATTCCAGCAGGTTTAAGCTATTACCTGTTGATGCGTCATTGGTCTATATGTGCACGCTTTCGCCAATAGAAAACAAGGCCTGCAGAACCCGAGGTTGCGCAGGCCGAAGTGACTTATCCGCCCGCAGCTGCCTTGGCTTTTTGGCGCTTGAGGAAATCGACCTTCCATTGCTCCATGCCCATGAATTCAGAGTCTAGGTTGGCCTCGACCTGGTATTTGTCTTTCAGGGCAGCCACTTCAGCGCTGTGCTCGATCAAAAAGCGATCGAAGCGCTGAATCAACTCAGGATATTTGATGCTGGAAAGCTCAAAGCTGCCCCGTGTATGGGGCAGCTTTGGGTCAAACACCAAAGCCCCAGGCCGTGCACGAATAGTGTCCAGGTAATGCGTGGCCACCACCACATTGAAATAGGCACCGTCAGTGTCCTTCTTCAGGGCTTGCTGGATCATTTTGCGCAAGTCGGCGCTGTAGCTGAGGCTAACCTGCTTGTTTTCGACTTGCTGCTCATAGGCCCAAGGCGTCCAACCCTCGACAATCGACAAGCGCTTTAACGCCGTCAACGGCTGTCCAACCCGTGCGGGCGCGACCAATACACCATCAACGTAATCAACCACTGGCTGGCTGTAGCTCAAGGTCTTGCCTGCTTTGTACGCCTGGGCCCAGAGATCGCTGTCTGGGTATTTGAAATCCACCTGTCCTTCCAGCAATGCCGGCAACAACTGGTTAACCGGCAATGGACGATACTCCAGCTCGATACCGCTGCTGGTGGCGAACAAGTCCAGAACCTCGCGGGCGAAGCCCTGATAGTGGCCCTGTTTATCAATGCTGTAGTGCGGAGCAAAGGACAGGGCCTCGACCCCGACCACATAGCGCTGCGCGGCAACAGGGGCAGATACAAGTAAAATCGACAAGCAGCAGAGGTGACGGTGCTTCACAGCAACCCTCCTGGTTATTGTTGTTGGTTTGGGTGGTGCCACAGGGCATTTTCTGGAGACGACTAGCCGCCAGTCATACTCATAAACCTGACGACCTGGACTTGCTCATCAGTGGCGAAATGATGCCGCTCAGGCTTTAGCTTGAGTGCATCCTGCAAGGTATTGCGCAGCAGTTGGCTATTGCCGGGGTTGTTGCGCATAAGCTGTTTTAAATCCAGGGCTCCCTCGTTACCCAGGCACAGCACCAGCTTGCCTTCGGCAGTGACCCTGACCCGATTACATGCACTACAAAAGTTATGGCTATGCGGGGAAATAAAGCCTACCTGGGTCTGGCTACCCTCAACCTGCCAATAGCGCGACGGCCCGCCCGTGACCTTGGCGCTGCGTCTCAGGACAAAACGCGATGACAGACGTTGGCGCACCTCATCACTGGAGCAAAACGTCAACTGGCGTTGATGGCTGGTGATAGCGCCCAACGGCATCTCTTCGATAAAACTGATATCCAGGCCACGAGCGACCGCGAACTCCACAAGTTCAACCACCTCATCATCATTGCGGCCGGTCTGTACCACGCAGTTGAGTTTGATCTTGTGGAAGCCTTGCGCGCGTGCGACATCAATCCCGGCAATCACTTGCTCGAGCCGATCGCGCCGGGTGAACTCGGCGAAGCGATCCGGCCTTAACGAGTCAAGGCTGACGTTAAGCCGATTGACCCCGGCCGCATGCAACTGCGGCGCAAGTTCGGCCAATTGCGAGCCGTTGGTGGTAATTGCCAGGTCCTCAAGCTCCGGTCGCTGGCCCAGGCGCTGTAGCAGGCCCAGCAGGTTCTTGCGCACCAGTGGTTCGCCGCCGGTGATGCGGATGCGCTTGACGCCCAGGCCAATAAAGGCATCCGCAACCGAATAGAGTTCTTCGAGGCTAAGGATCTGCGAACGCGGCGCAAACACCATGTCTTCGCTCATGCAATAGGTGCAGCGAAAATCGCAACGGTCGGTAACCGACAGCCGCAAATAAGTGATGCGCCGACCAAAGGGATCGACCAATTGGGCGTTTTGCACAGCAAGCCTCCAAAATCCCTGAAGCGAAACACGCTAAAGATAGGCGAACGATACAAGCAGATAAGACGGGCATTGTACAGAATTACCTGACTTTAAAGTCAGAATATTCCAATTAGACCAGCCAACTTGAGCCAGTCGCAACGCCGGTGCTAACATGCCCGACCGCCGCCCGAGGCCGGGCGCAACATGGACATTTAGAGGCTTATGACCAGTATCCGCGAGCGCAACAAAGAGCTGATTCTGCGAGCTGCCAGCGAAGAATTCGCCGATAAAGGCTTTGCGGCGACCAAGACCAGTGATATCGCCGCCAAGGCGGGCTTGCCAAAGCCGAACGTCTATTACTACTTCAAATCCAAAGAGAACCTCTACCGCGAGGTGCTTGAAAGCATTATCGAGCCATTGCTGGCAGCCTCTGCGCCCTTCAACCAGCCAGGCCAACCGGCTGAAGTGCTGACCGGATACATTCGCTCGAAAATCCGTATCTCACGCGACTTTGCCTTTGCCTCCAAAGTCTTTGCCAGCGAGATCATGCACGGTGCGCCACACTTGAGCAGCGACCAGACCGAACAGCTCAATGCGCAAGCCAAGCACAATATTTCCTGTATCCAGCGCTGGATTGATCAAGGCCTGATGGCCAAGGTCGACCCCAACCACCTGCTATTCAGCATCTGGGCTGCCACCCAGACTTATGCAGATTTCGACTGGCAGATATCCACCGTGACCGGCAAGGCCAAACTCGACGATGCTGATTATGATGCCGCCGTCGATACCATTACCCGCCTGGTACTCAAGGGCTGTGAAATCAAGCAGCACACCGCCGACGCATCGGAACAAGTCACCAGCACCTGAGCCTGCAATCACGAACCCGGCAGGCTGTAGCTGAGAATTACAGACATAAAAAAACCCGCACTTGGCGGGTTTTTTATGTCGAGGATTAATCCTCGCGATAACGACGCAGCTTGAGCGGCTTGCCCCCGACGCGAGTGTCCTTGAGCTTGCCAAGCAAACGATCGAGGCCCTCTTCCGGCAACTCAACCAGGCTGAAGCTCTCGCGAATCTGGATACGACCAATGGCTTCACGTGCCAGGCCACCCTCGTTGAGGATTGCACCAAGCAGGTTTTTCGCAGCGATACCATCACGCGCACCCAGCGCGGTACGGCAACGAGCACGGCCCTCTGCCAAAGGCATAGGCGCACGGCGCTCACGATCACCACGAGCTGGACGCTCGCCACGATCAGGACGATCACCACGGTCACGTGGACCGCTGCTCGGAACCAAAGGCTGCTCTTTCTCGACATCGGCCAAGGTCAGTGCCTGGCCGTTGGTCGCTTTGCGCAACAGTGCAGCTGCCAGCGCACGCGGGCTGCAACCGATATCGGCAGTCAGGCGGTCAAGCAGATCGCCATGGCTTGCTTCGGCATCGGCAACCAGTGGCGCCAGGCTGGAGGTCAACTTCTTGATGCGGGCATCGAGAACCTGCTGGGCGTTTGGCAATTTGACTTCACCGACCTTCTGCCCGGTTACGCGCTCAATTACCTGCAGCATGCGGCGCTCGCGCGGCGTTACCAGCAACAGTGCGCGACCTTCGCGACCGGCACGGCCAGTACGGCCGATACGGTGTACATAGGACTCTGGATCGTACGGCATGTCGACGTTGAATACGTGGGTGATACGCGGAACGTCAAGGCCACGGGCAGCAACGTCGGTAGCAACCACGATATCCAGGCGACCATCCTTGAGCGAGTCGATAACACGCTCACGCTGGTTCTGGGCAATGTCACCGTTCAGCGCAGCCGCTTTATAGCCTTTGGCTTCCAACGCACTGGCCAGGTCCAGGGTCGCTTGCTTGGTGCGCACGAAGGCGATCAAGGCATCGAACTCTTCAACTTCGAGCAAACGCAGTACAGCGTTTACTTTCTGGTCGGCGTGGATCAGCAGGTGAGCCTGTTCGATACGTGCAACAGTCTGGGTCTTGGCAGCAATCTTGATGTGCTGTGGCGACTTCAGGTGCTTTTCAGCAATGGCGCGGATCGAGTGTGGCAAGGTTGCCGAGAACAGCACGCTCTGGCGGCTTTCTGGCATGGCCTGGAAGATCACTTCCAGATCATCCATGAAGCCCAACTTGAGCATTTCGTCCGCTTCGTCGAGCACCAGGTGCTGAATGGTCGAAAGTACTTTTTCATCGCGGCGCAGGTGGTCAACCAAACGACCTGGGGTTGCAACTATAACCTGCGCCCCCTGACGGATAGCCTTGAGCTGCGGGCCCATTGGCGCGCCACCGTAGACGGCAACGACATTCAAGCCTGGCATCTGCTTGGAATAGGTTTCGAACGCGGTAGCCACCTGCAAAGCCAGCTCACGGGTCGGCGCGAGAATCAGCGCTTGTGGCTCACGCTTGGCTGGGTCGATGCGGCTCAGTAATGGCAGCGCGAATGCTGCAGTTTTACCGGTACCGGTTTGTGCCTGGCCGATCATGTCGTGGCCGGCGAGAATAACAGGGATGGCTTGCTGCTGGATCGGAGAAGGTTCTTCGTAGCCAACTGCGGTCAGGGCTGCGAGAATATTTTGGGTAAGTCCGAGCGCGGCGAAGCCGCCGATTTCCTGGGTCATGGGTCTGCCTCTAAGTGCATCCGCAAAGACCCATGCTCCAAAGCTGCGCATGCCGTGTAAGACCCTGGGGTCACCCTGGCAGCCGTGTCGGCGGGGATTTGCGAAAACGTATGATAATTGAATCGTCAAGGATAGCCCGTTATACGGACTGGCTGCCGAGGAAAGCCCCCCAGCGAGTTGCACTACCTGAACGCGGCCAAGAATTGACCGGCGCGCACTATACCGGAAAAGCTGACAAATGTGACGGTTTTCCGTTAATTAAACTCAAACACTGCCAAACGGTCATATTTTTAAGCCCTGTCCACACAGCCGCTGCAGTTCGTGGACAAGCTCAATCATGAAGGCTATACCCCAGTAAACCTCGAATATGTAGAAGGATCTTTGCTTATGAGCGCAAGCAACGCCGGACAGGTCAGTCGTGAAAAACGCGACCACGTAATGTTGATTGGCCTGGATCGATGCGCCAAACGTAATGCCTTTGACCTCGATATGCTCAACGACCTTTGCATGGCTTACGGTGAGTTCGAACGTGATGATGATGCACGCGTAGCCTTGATATTCGCCCATGGCGAGCATTTCACTGCCGGTCTCGACCTGGCCAGCATAGGGCCGGAGTTCACCTCTGGATGGCAAGTGCCTGCTGGCGGGGGGGGGGCGCGGCCGGAGTTCACCTCTGGATGGCAAGTGCCTGCTGGCGGTTGCGACCCATGGGGGGTGTTTGGCGGCCCACGGGTGAGCAAGCCGGTGATAGTTGCAGCAAAGGGTTATTGCTACACCATTGGTATCGAATTGATGCTGGCCTCTGATATCAACCTGTGCGCCAGCAATACCCGTTTTGCGCAAATGGAGGTTCAACGCGGCATCTTCCCATTCGGTGGCGCCACCTTGCGCCTGCCGCATATCACCGGCTGGGGCAATGCAATGCGCTGGCTGCTGACCGGCGATGAATTTGACGCCCATGAAGCCTATCGCCTGAGCCTGGTCCAGGAAGTACTCGCCAGTGAGGAGTTGATGCCACAGGCCTTGTGGCTTGCGGGGCGAATTGCCGCACAAGCGCCACAAGCCGTCCGCGCGACATTGGCGTCTGCCCGCCAGACGGTTCGTGAAGGCGAAGCAGCGGCAGCGGCCAGCTTGCATCCAACCCTGATGAAGCTGATGAAAACCGAAGATGCCAAGGAAGGCCTCAAAGCCATGCTTGAACGCCGCCCTGGAGACTTCAAGGGCCGCTGAACCCATTAGCCAATCTCCATTGGATACATACTGATGTTGTTTGCGCGCCGATGGACAAGCTGCGCTTGTCGCATCCTACGAGCGCAGAAACACCAGCTTGGCTAACTGGCGGGGCGCAACGCAGTGATCAAGGGCTGCAGCGAATAGCCAAGCTCTGGGGCCAGGCGTTCGGCCCGTGCCTGCAAGCCAGGCATGTCCAGTACCTGATCAAGTTCGGCGGGAACCAGCAACATCACATTGCCCTCTTTGACCGGACACTCCCAATAATGCCGATTGAACAGCCCGCGCAGTAAAGCTGCGCCCAATGGCTTGCCATCATCGGTTGCCCACTGGTTGATAATCAACCAGCCACCGGGGTTGAGCTTGCGCTGGCAATCCTCAAGAAAACGCCACGCCAGATGGGCAACTCCAGGGCCGTGGTCGGTGTACAGGTCAACGAAAATCAGATCCGCGGTTTTAGCACGGGGCAGCAGGTCCATGGCATCGCCAATACGCACGGTCAACCTCGGGTCGTCATCAAGACCGAGGAACTCCATGGCCAGGCGCGGGACATCGGCGCGCAACTCGATGGTTTCAACATCATCGAGCGGCAGGAACTTCAGGCATGCCTGGGTCAGGTTACCGGCGCCCAACCCCAGAAACAGCGCCGTTTCCGGTGACTCATGGGCCAGCGCCCCAAGAAACATTGCCCGCGTATAGTCGTACTCAAGCCAACTGGGATCAGCGCTGAAGACGCAGCTCTGCTCAATCGCATCGCCGAACTCTAGAAACCGGTATTCACCGATTTCAACCACACGAATCACACCGAATGCGTCATGCACTTCAGCCAGCAAACGCTCTTCTTGCAACTCATCTTCCGGAGGTAATCCAGGCATAACCCGCTCTCTACCGTGACATCCCTGACCAGGATATGTCGGGGAAAGGCGCCGATTGTCATTGAAGTAGGCCCCCGCGGTCACGCAATAATTAACCCAGTTATCGAGCATTGCGCGGCATGCGCGGCTATCGGCCTTAACAACAATAACAACGCCAGAGGTTACATATGTACGCCATTATCGGCGCAGGCCCAATGGGCTTGTGCACTGCACGCCAACTGAAAAAGTATGGCATCGACTTTATTGGCTTCGAGCTTAACGGCGATGTGGGCGGCTTGTGGGATATCGATAACCCGCACAGCACCATGTACGAGTCGGCCCACCTGATCTCATCAAAGGGTACGACCCAGTTCAGCGAGTTTCCGATGGGCGAAGATGTGGCGCCCTACCCGCATCATAGTCAAATGCGCCGTTACTTTCGCGACTATGCCGAGCACTTCGAGCTGCGCCCCCATTACCACTTCAACACCCGCGTTATTGAAATCCAGCGCTTGGACAAAGGTTGGAAGCTGATCAGCGAACATGACGGCGAGCAACGTAGCTGGCAGTTCGATGGCGTGCTGATCGCCAACGGCACCCTGCACAAACCCAATATGCCAAAGCTGCCGGGCACCTTCAGCGGCGAACTGATGCACTCCAGCGAATACTCAAGCCCCGAGGTATTCAGCGGCAAACGCGTGCTGATTGTCGGTTGTGGCAACTCGGCCTGTGATATTGCGGTCGACGCGGTGCACCGCGCAGCCTCGGTTGATCTTTCGGTCCGCCGCGGCTATTACTTCCTGCCCAAGTTCATCCTGGGCAAACCGACAGATACCTTTGGTGGCGCTGTCAAGCTACCGCGCCCCATGAAGCAGTTTATCGATGGCCTGTTGATCCGCGCCCTGGTTGGCAAGCCGTCCAATTACGGTCTGCCTGACCCCGACTACAAGCTCTATGAATCGCACCCGGTGATGAACTCACTGGTTCTGCACCACCTGGGTCATGGCGATATCAAGGCGCGGCGTGACATCGCGAGGATTGATGGCCAGCAAGTGACGTTCAGCGACGGCCAAACCGCCGAATACGACCTGATTCTGCAAGGCACCGGCTACAAGCTGGATTACCCCTTTATTGCCCGTGAACACCTCAACTGGCCAGCCCAGGTCGGCGCCCCGCAGTTGTACCTCAATGTCTTTCACCCCGAGTACGATGACCTGTTCATGATGGGCATGGTCGAGGCATCCGGCCTTGGCTGGCAAGGGCGCGACGAGCAGGCGGAATTGGTGGCCTTGTATATCCATCAATTGCAGCAAGGCAGCGCGGCGGCCAGGGCATTCCAGGCAATCAAGCGCGAGCGCGCGAGCATTCGTCTCGACGGAGGCTATAACTATCTTGAGTTGGAGCGCATGGCCTACTACGTGCACAAAGACACTTATCGGCAAAGTATCGCCAAGCACAGCGCAGAGCTAAAAAGTGAACTGGCCAGCCAGTCAGCAGCGTTTATCAGCAGCAGCGCGCAGTAGGGATCGTTTGTGGAAAACGTAGCGATTCAATTCGACCCATCGAGCCTGATCCTGATCAACCTCATCCTGGCGGTGATGATGTTTGGTGTTTCCCTTGATCTCAAAATCGATGATTTCAAGCGCATCGCCCGTGAGCCCAAGGCGCCAGCCATCGGCTTGGTTGCGCAGTTCATTCTGCTTCCGGCATTGACCTGCCTGGCCTGTTGGGCGTTGAAGATCGAGCCCATGCTGGCAATGGGCATGGCGCTCGTTGCTGCCTGCCCCGGTGGCAGCTTCTCCAATATCATGACCTGGATGGCGCGCGGCAATGTGGCGGTGTCGGTGAGCATGACGGCAGTATCCAGTGTGGCTGCCAGTGTTTTAACCCCGCTCAACTTTGGCCTGTACGCCTGGCTAAACCCCTATACACGCCCGCTGCTGACCGAGATATCGATTGATCCGCTGAATTTACTATTGATGGTGCTGCTGGTGCTTGGCTTGCCGCTGGTACTTGGCATGTGGGTTGGCAAAGGCTTCCCTGGCCTGTCGAAGCGTATCGAAAAACCCCTGCGCATCTTTGCATTGCTGGTCATGCTGGCATTTGTCGGGATCGCCTTTAGCAAGAACTTCGAGCAATTCCTCAGCAACTTCCATCTGTTCTTCTGGTTGGTAGTCGCACATAACGCCCTGGCACTGTCGACTGGCTATATCAGCGCCCGCTTGAGTGGCTTGCCAGCGGCTGATCGCCGTGCAATCACCCTTGAGGTCGGCATCCAGAACTCGGCGCTGGGGCTGGTGATCATATTCACCTTCTTCCCCCAGGCCAGCGGCATGTTGCTGATCGCTGCATTCTGGGGTTGCTGGCACTTGGTCACCGGCCTGAGCCTGGCTTATTTGTGGTCACGCAGGCCACCCGCTGACGCCATATCCACCCTCAATAAACTGACGCCAGCCGGAGAAAAACAGTTATGAAAGTCGTCCTTATAACTGGCGCCGCCAGCGGCCTCGGCTGGGAACTTGCGCGCGCCTGCCATGCCCGAGGTCATGCCCTGCTGCTGACAGACATCGATGCTGTCGGCCTGGCTGAGCGTATTGAGCAACTCGGTGGCGAACAGGTGCTGGGCATTGCTGGCGACATCACCGACCCTGAGACTCACGGCCAATTGTTGCAAGCCTGCACAGAGAAATTCACACGCCTTGATCTGTTGATCAACAACGCGGGCATTACCCATCGCTCACCCACCGTCAAGACTCAAACTGCGGTCTTTCACAAGGTCATGGCCGTTGACTATCACGCGCCATTGGAACTCACCCTGAGCGCCCTGCCCTTGTTGCGCGAAAGCGCTGGCCAGGTCGCGGCAATTGGCTCAATGGCCGGTTGGATGCCAGTGCTGGGCCGGGCAGGCTATTGCGCGGCGAAAAGCGCACTGAGCCAGAGCTTCGAGGTGCTGCGCGCAGAAATCGCGCAACAAGGTATCGGCCTGTTGATGGTTTACCCAAGCTTTCTCGACACCCCCATTGACCGTAATGCGCTGGGCGCCGATGGCAAACGCGCCGGGCATGCGCGCTCGACCATCGGCCAGATTCGAGGCGCAGACTGGATGGCTGAACAAATACTGGTCGCCCTGGAGCAACGCCGCGAACGCTTGTTTCCTGATCGTGGCAGCTGGCTTGCCAGCTTGTTGTGGCGAATCGCTCCGGCCTATTACTACAAGAAAATGAGCCAGCGGTTTGCCGGAGAAATGGAATAAGGCTCATCAATCACCATCACAGAGAAATCCATGCGGCATGACCAGCGCCCCTTGAGCATCCACCGATGGCTGGGAGTGGACAAGGTGCTTAACGCCCTGAAAGTTTCTGTAACTCAATACCCGCTTAAAAGAGAAACCTAATGGAACTGGCTTGGATTGCCCTGGGCATATTCATATTGCTCGCCTATACGCTTGAAGCCGTTACCGGCTTTGGCAGTATCGTGATTGCCTTTTCACTCGGCGCACTGCTGCTGCCAATCGAGCTGCTGTTGCCGATCCTGGTACCGCTCAATATCTGCATGACCGGTTACTTGAGCTGGCGCTACCGCAAACTGATTGACCTAAAACTGTTGCTTGGCATGATCCTGCCAGGCATGGCAGTCGGCACCATTATTGGCTATGCGTTGCTGCCGGTAATCGATGCCCAGTTGGCCAAGCGCGCTCTCGGCGTGCTGATACTGGTGTTTGCCGGGCGCGAGCTGTTGCGCCTGCGCACATCAAGCGTCAGTCATGCGCGACCACTTTGGCAAAACCGGATGATCACAGTGGCCGCAGGTATTAGCCACGGCCTGTTTGCTTCTGGCGGCCCCTTGCTGGTCCATGCGCTGGCCGGAAACACACTGGATAAAAGCCGCTTTCGCGCCACTCTGGTTTGCGTCTGGTTCAGCCTCAATTCGTTGCTGACCCTGGCCTTTATGCTCGACGGCAGGCTCTATCCGACGCTGCCTCAGGTCGCGTTCTACGCACCACTGTTACTCATCGGCGTCTGGCTGGGCGAACGCCTGCACCGGCATGTCAATGAGCAGTATTTCCGCATAGCCATTTACAGCCTGCTGTTGGTAACCGGCTGTCTGTTGCTGATACCGCGTTAAGCAACCTCTGAGTCCCTGGAGCCTTTATGAACTACGACATAATTATAAAAAACGGTTTGTACTTCGACGGTAGCAACCAGCCCGGCCAGGTTCGTCACCTCGGTATACGTGATAATCGCATCGACGCGGTCAGTCTCAGCGCACTGGATGAAACCGGCTGCGAGCAGGTTATAGACGCCACTGGAAAATGGGTGACGCCCGGTTTTATCGAGATTCACTCGCACTATGATGCCGAGGTCATTGCCGCGCCCGCACTTAAAGAATCAGTGCGCCATGGCGTGACGACCGTCACCGTCGGTTCCTGCTCGATCAGCATGGTGCTGGCGGATGCCGAAGACTGCTCCGACCTGTTTACCCGGGTCGAAGCGGTACCACGCGAGTACGTGCTACCTATACTGCAACAGAACAAGACCTGGCGTGATGCGGCCGGTTATCGCCACTTTTACAACCAGCATCCGCTAGGTCCGAACCTGTGCTCATTTCTCGGCCATTCCGAACTGCGCGTTGCAGTAATGGGGCTTGAGCGCGCGACGAGCAAGGTCAAACCCACCGAAGCCGAGCTGCAACGCATGGAGCAACTGCTTGAAGAGGCGCTAGATGCCGGCTGTCTCGGCCTGTCGGTCATGACTACCCGGCTAGACAAGATGGATGGAGATCGTGCCTGGTCAAGCCCGCTACCCTCCACCTTCGCCAACTGGCACGAGTTTTCGCGCCTGTTCGCCATCCTCCGTCGCCGCAACGCGCTGATGCAGGGCGCGCCCGATGCAGTCACCAAGATCAATGTGTTCGCCTTTCTCTGGCAAGCCCACGGCTGGTTCAGGCGCCCGCTGAAGAGCACCATGCTCACCGCGCTGGATCTCAAGTCCCAACCCATGCTGCACCGCTTCACCCGCTTTTCGGGCTGGGTGGCCAATAAATTGCTGCGCGGGAATTTTCGCTGGCAAACCCTGCCTGCGCCGTTCACCTTGAGTCTGGAAGGGCTTAATGTGAACGCATTCGAGGAATTCGGTGCGGGCGAGATACTGCGCAACCTGAAGGAGCCGGATGAGATTTACGCCAAGGTCAATGACCCCGCGTTTCGTACCCTGTTCAAAAAACACGTCAAGGCCATTTTCACCATTGGTCTATGGCACCGTGACTTCTCGGACTGCTGGGTTACCGGCTGCCCGGATGCTTCGATGATCGGTAAAAACTTCGAACAGTTGGGCCGTGAGCGCGGTGTTGATGCAGTCGATGCCTACTTCGACATCGCCACCCAGTATCGCGACCAGCTCAAGTGGCAGACCTGCTACGGCAACCATCGGCCAGAGGTCATGCACAAGTTGCTCGCCAGTGACTGGACCCAGCCTGGTTTTGCCGACTCCGGCGCGCATTTGCGCTCTATCGCCCAATACAACTTTGCCCTGCGCCTGCTCAAGTATGCACGCGACGCCGAACTGGCAGGCAATGCCTTTATGGATACCGGA
Organism: Pseudomonas sp. S9; assembly: GCF_000222125.1. Lineage (NCBI taxonomy): Bacteria > Pseudomonadati > Pseudomonadota > Gammaproteobacteria > Pseudomonadales > Pseudomonadaceae > Pseudomonas > Pseudomonas sp. S9. The sequence goes on from NZ_AFFX01000009.1 coordinate 48,378, forward strand.
CGCGCAGTACACCGCGTCAGTGGCGAGCTTGCCGACTTTATCGGTATCGACGCGGGCTATATTCGCGTTGGTGATCGTGCCGACGTTGTCATTATCAACCCCGAAGGCCTGACCGATGCCCTGGACGCAATTTGCGAGGCGCCAATGGAGGTGCTGGGCTTGCAGCGCGTAGTGAAACGCAATGACGAGGCGGTTGAATACACCCTGATTAACGGTCGCATTGCCTATCAACGCGGCCGGGAATTCGCCGATGAACTAGGCAAGCAGCAAGGTTTTGGTCAGTTCCTTGAAGGTCGGGACGTTCTGGCGCGTCAACCGACAGCACAACAGGCAGGCCTCAAACCCGCCACAACCTGCTGACCCAGTTGCAGAACCCGCTGACATGGCTTGTACCTGTCAGCGGGCATTGCCATGGGGTTATTTGACCTGGGCAACCTCCTCCTCGACCAGGTTTATCAGTTGCTCAGAGCCAAAGCTGGGTAGCGATCTACCGTTCACGAAAAAGGTTGGCGTCTGCCTGATACCCACCGCTTTTGCATCGGCTGCGTCTTTTTCCAGGGTCGAGGTGATATCCGCGCTCATCATTTCTGCCTTGGCCTTATCAACATCCAGGCCCGCCTGTTCGGCTGCCGCCCAGGCCATTGTGACTTGCGGATCATCATGCCACTGCGGCTGAGAAGCCATCACGGCCTCCAGCACCTGCGGATAAACGCCCTGCTTACGGGCGGTTTCGAGAATGCGCGCAGCAGTTTCCGAGCCCTCATGAAACAGCACATAACGTAGCACCAGGCGTACATCATCGGGGTTGTCCGCCAGCAGCTTCTTCACCAAGGGAAAGAAGGCGCGACAGGCCTCACAGGAAGGGTCGAAAAATTCGACAATAGTCACTGGCGCGCTGGCAGAGCCGATCACCGGCGAGTGAAAGCGAACCAGCGAACTGGCCGCTGCTGGTGGCGTTGCAGCCTGCTCCGGGGCTTGCGCCGACTTGAACCACAGGGCGCCCCCAGCAAAGGCGATGACCAGCACGCTGGCAATCACCAGCACAGTTAAACCTCTGTTCATTGGGTAGATCTCCGGGAAATCATCAAAAGAAGCATGCAGATAAGGCTGAATACGATCAGCGACAGCACAGGCAGCGCGATAGCACCGAAAATGGCCATATTGCTGCTGGAACACGAACCACCTGCCCCGCAGGGCTGGATGCTGTCGCCGAAAACACCGAAATACAGCAGGCTGTGGTAAAGCGCGACTAACCAACCAAGGCCGGCAATCGGCAAGGCATAGCGCCACACGGTGGCGTCGGAGCGGTAACAGGCGACACCCAGCACTATCGCCAGCGGAAACATGAACACTCGCTGAAACCAGCAAAGATTGCAGGGCGCCTGGCCCATCACCTCACCGATAAACAGCGCACTCAAGCTGGCCACCAGCGCCAGCGCCCAGGCGCAGAGCAGCAAGTGCCAAGCGCTGAACAGCTGGGCCTTGTTGGATGGGGCGATCATGCTCGCCACCTGCTGGCAACAGGCAGGCACGCCAGCCACACAGCCTGGCTGTGAAGAAAAGGAAATTGCATAAGTTGATCCCAAATTACAGGTATCTGGAGCCGCGGTGCGGCGGTTAATCAGATCAGCAAGAAGGATCGCGGCGGGCGTTCAATCGGTTCGATAAAGCCCATGGGCTGGCGGTGCAGGATGCTGGCACTCGGCACCTCGACGCGCGGCAATGCAGCGACCAGATAGGCCGCAGCCAATGATGGCGGCTCGTGGGCATGATCGGCAGTTGAAGAGGATTGATTATCGGCTGTGCACAACACGCAGGAGCTGGATGTTGCCAGGCTTTTACCGGCATCAAGGCCTGCCACGGCGTTTGCCACGGCTGTTGGCGCTTCAATCCCCGTTAACAAGGCACTGGTCTGCCAAAGCCAGACCATCAAAAAGGCCAGGCTCAACGCACGAAGCATTCTCAGGCTGAAGGTGCAGCGGGGCATTGAATCATCCATGGGTTGCAAGACGAGCGCAGCCAGCAAATCAAGATAGGCTAAAACCGGTTCGCTCAATTGCCTGCATTCGAGCATAGCCCTGGATTATCCGGCAAGCGTCCTTGCAGGCAATTGATTACCGATTGCTACAAGTAGCAGCCGACGCCCGCCACAATCGATAAACCCTGGCTATCACACTGATATTTTTGAAGCGCTCAGCCAATCGGTTACCATGCATGCCTGCCTAACCTATTGAATCGAGAATCGCGATGTCACAACCTTGGAGTCCCGATAGCTGGAGAGCCTGCCCAATCCAGCAGCAACCGCAGTACCCGAATGCAGCCCACTTGGCTAAAGTCGAGCAAACCCTGGCCGGTTATCCGCCATTGGTATTTGCAGGCGAAGCCCGAGAATTGCGTCGTCAGTTTGCGGAAGTGACTCAAGGTCGTGCATTTTTGCTGCAAGGCGGTGACTGCGCCGAAAGCTTTGCCGAGTTCAGCGCCGCCAAGATCCGCGACACCTTCAAGGTGTTGCTGCAAATGGCAATCGTGATGACCTTCGCTGCTGGTTGCCCGGTGGTAAAAGTCGGTCGCATGGCTGGCCAGTTCGCCAAGCCGCGTTCAGCCAATGATGAAACTATCGACGGCACCACCCTGCCCGCCTACCGTGGCGATATAGTCAACGGCATCGGTTTTGACAGCGCCAGTCGCGTGCCGGACCCGGAGCGCCTGCTTCAGGCTTATCACCAGTCCACAGCATCACTGAACCTGCTGCGTGCATTTGCCCAAGGCGGCTTCGCCGACCTGCATCAGGTTCATCAGTGGAACCTCGACTTCATTGCCAACTCGGATCTGGCCGAGAAATACAGCGCCCTTGCCGACCGCATCGATGAAACCCTGGCCTTTATGCGTGCCTGTGGCATGGACGCTTCGGCACAGGTGCGCGAAACCAGCTTCTTCACCGCCCACGAAGCCCTGCTGCTGGGTTACGAGCAAGCCTTTGTCCGCAAGGACAGCCTCACCGGGCGTTTCTATGATTGCTCCGCCCATATGCTCTGGATTGGTGATCGCACCCGCCAGCTCGATGGCGCGCACGTTGAGTTCCTGCGCGGCGTGGAAAACCCGATCGGGGTCAAAGTCGGGCCAAGCATGGGCAGCGAAGACCTGATCCGCCTGATCGATATCCTCAATCCCGAGAATGACCCAGGTCGCCTGAACCTGATCGTGCGCATGGGCGCCGACAAGGTCGAGGCCGGCCTGCCGCGCCTGATACAAACCGTGCAGCGCGAAGGCCGCAACGTGCTCTGGAGCTCTGACCCCATGCATGGCAACACCATCAAGGCTTCAAGCGGCTACAAGACCCGCGACTTTGCCCGGATACTTGCCGAAGTTAAGCAGTTCTTTGCCGTGCATCAGGCTGAAGGCACCTACGCAGGCGGCATTCACATCGAGATGACCGGGCAAAATGTCACCGAGTGCATTGGCGGTTCACGGCCCATCACCGAAGACGGTCTGTCTGATCGCTACCACACTCACTGCGACCCACGGATGAATGCTGATCAGTCCCTGGAGCTGGCCTTCCTGATTGCCGAAACCCTGAAACAGGTTCGCCGCTAAAGCCATTGATGCTGTGCTCGAGCTTCACCCCGAGCACAGCAGGCTTGTCTTTCTAGGCACTTAGCCGCTCACGCAAGCGGCCCAGCATGCCGAACAAACTGCCTACCCGCTCGCGTTCCGGCTCATTGGTCGGCACCTGCGCCAGGCGCATCACTGCAGTTTCAGGTTCTGCACGCCAGATAATGGCTTGTTCAACAGCGGCGCCCAGGCCTTTTTCAAACATCCCGCGCCGTATCGGCTTTGGCAGATAACGAAAGATCTGCGCCTCGTTGTTCAGGGCAGATAACGAAAGATCTGCGCCTCGTTGATCAGCTTGAGTAGTGCCTGGGTATCGCAAAACGGCGTGACCACGATACTCAACAAACGCGGATGAGCCTGTGCCAGGGTTTTAAGCAGAGGCGCGGTGTCGTCCCCGGCCAGCTTCAAATCACTGACCAGCAGCTCAACCGGCTCGCTGTTGAGAATGTGCATCGCCTCGGCAATATTGCGTACGCGCAACAAACGATGACCGCCCTGCTGGCAAAATGCATCAACCAGGGCCAGGGTCTCGGCATCATTGTCCAGCAGCAACACATTGAGCCGGGCGCTCATGGCACTAATCGACGCTAACTCGACAGGCGTGCTAGCCGCCGGTTGGCGCAGGGCAATTTCAGCCGCCTGGCGCAAGGTGAACGCCATTTCCTGAGGGTCCCAGGGCTTGGTCAGGTAGCGAAAGATACCGCCGTTATTCAGTGCATCAACGGCGGCATCCAGGTCTGAATAACCGGTCAAGAGTATGCGCAAGGTATTGGGTGCCAATTCACGGGCCTGGGCAAGCAATTCTGCGCCGCTCATGTGTGGCATGCGTTGGTCGCTGATCAGAATATGCACCGGTTGGTCCTCCAGCCGCTGCAAGGCGCGGTGCGGGTCACTTTCGGTCAAGACCTCGTACTGGCGGCGAAACTGCACCGCCAGGCTGCGCAATATGCGTTCTTCGTCATCGACAAACATGATGCGTGGCAAATGGCTCATATTCAGGCACTCCGTTGAAGTTGAGCCGCCTGTGGTCGCGGCAGGCGAATCAAAAAGCGCGTACCGCGCCCAGGCTCAGAGGCCACACGAATCAACCCGCCGTGGTCCTGAACAATCTTGAAGCAGATAGACAACCCCAAGCCGGTGCCCTGGCCAACGGGTTTGGTGGTGAAGAAAGGATCAAATATCCGCGCCACCACATGCGCTTCCATGCCCTTGCCACTGTCCTGCAGGGAAATAAACACAGCGTCCTCATCGGCCCAGCTCTTGATGACAACCTGGCCAAAGCCCTCAATGGCTTGTACCGCGTTGTTGAGCAGGTTGAGCAGGACCTGGTTGATTTGTGACGGGGCGCAGGAAATCAGTGGCAGCTGGCCAAGGTGCAGGCTGATTTCGGCTTTGTCCTTGGTGTTGTTACGGGCAATCAACAAGGCGCTGCGAATACAGTCGTTGATATCAACCTCTTCGCTCATCGCCCGGTCAAGCCTGGCGAAATCCTTGAGCCCGACCACCAACTCGGCAATCTGCTCCAGGCCATACATGGTGTCGGCAAACAATTGCTGCATATCAGCACTGAGCAACTCAGGCGCTGCAGCTTCACGGGCCTGGGCCGCGAGTGCAAAAGCATCAGCAAGCTGCTCTTCGGTGGTATCGGGGTTGGCCATGCAGTCTGCCAGGCGAGCTTGCGCATCGGTCAGTTCGAACAACGCCGCGCCCAGCTCATTCATCAATTGGACATTGTTTTTGACATAGCCCAGCGGAGTGTTCAATTCATGGGCAACGCCGGCCACCATTTGCCCAAGCGATGCCATTTTCTCCGACTGGATCAACTGCGCCTGGGACTCCTTCAGGTCATGGAGCGCCTTGCGCAGCACCGTGTTGCGCTGAGCTATGCGCGACTCCATGGCCTTGAGCAAGTCGAGCACTGTGCCCAAGCCCTGGTAATGGCCAGCCTGATCAACCAACACGAAATCCTCTGTGATCGGGTATTGCAGTTGTCCGGTGATCTGCCTGGCGGCCTCTTCCAGGCTGGTCGCCAGGCTGACCACCAAGGGCTGGGCGTTCATTATCTCGGTAACGGGATGCCGGCCACGCAAGTCACGGCCAAATCGCTGCATGAAGATGTCTTGCAAGGCGGTTCGACTGACCAGCCCCAGCGGCTTTCCCGCGCTGTCGACTATTGGCAGCGATAGAAAAGCCTTGTGCTGGGGGGTTAACAACCGGTCGGCGACATCGGCAATACTCATGTCCGGCGCAAGTGGCTCAACCGCTTTGAGCAACTGCGTAAGTGCGCTGGCAGTGGGCATCAGGCAACTCCTTGCTGGATTAGACCTGTCATTTAAGCAGCGTCAAGTTGCCATCATGTGACATCGTTCCCAACCCGGCAGACTGCAACGGCGCTGTCATCACCCAGTCATATTGGCCTAGACCAGTGCAACCTGAACCGCCCACGCACCAGCATGAATCAAACCTTGGCAGCGCTATGGGCTTCCCGGCTTGGATTCACAGCAATACAAGCCCCTGGCACGGCCACTGCAAAGGCAATTCAAAGCAAGGGTTTGCAGCGTTTGCACTATCACCGGCACTACACCGAGGCCCATCAATTGCCTTACCAAACCTCAATAGGCGCCCTGCGCTACCGTTTTGATGACCTTAAAAGCCTGCTCGGCAAAGCCAGTCCGGCCCGCTCCGGTGATTATCTGGCAGGCCTTGCAGCCGCGACCTACGAAGAGCGCATGGCCGCGAAAATGGCCCTGGCCGAGTTGCCACTCAAGCAGTTTCTCAATGAAGCGCTGATTCCTTATGAGCAGGATGAAGTCACTCGCTTGATCATTGACCGTCATGACAAGCAGGCTTTTGCGGCTATTAGCCATTTTACCGTTGGGGACCTGCGCGACTGGCTTCTGCTCGACAGCACGGACAGCCAGGTGCTGGCCGCCGTCGCACCCGGCATAACCCCGGAAATGGCGGCCGCGGTCAGTAAATTGATGCGCAACCAGGACTTGATCCTGATTGCGCGCAAATGCCGGGTCGTCACCGCGTTTCGCAACACTATCGGCCTGCCTGATCGCTTATCCGTTCGTCTGCAACCCAATCATCCGACCGACGATGTCCGCGCAATAGCGGCCAGCATGCTTGACGGGCTGTTGTATGGCTCCGGCGACGCCACGGTTGGAATAAACCCTGCCAGCGACTCATTGTCGACGCTGATGCGCCTGTGGCAGATGATGGATGAAGTTCGCCAGTATTTTGATATCCCCATGCAGAGTTGTGTGCTGACACACGTCACCACGCAAATCCAGGCCATCGAGGCTGGCGCGCCTGTCGATCTGGTCTTTCAATCCATTGCCGGCACCGAGAAAACCAACAGCAGCTTTGGCATCAACCTGAACCTGCTGCGTGAAGCACATCAAGCCGCGCAGTCACTAAGGCGCGGCACTGTCGGTGATAACCTGATGTACTTTGAAACCGGCCAGGGCAGCGCCTTGTCCGCAGGCGGCCACCACCAGGTTGACCAGCAAACCTGTGAGGCCCGCGCCTATGCCGTCGCCCGTGAGTTCAAGCCACTGCTGGTCAACACCGTGGTTGGCTTTATCGGCCCCGAATACCTGTACGACGGCAAACAAATCATTCGCGCGGGCCTGGAGGATCACTTCTGCGGCAAATTGCTGGGCCTGCCGATGGGCTGTGATGTGTGCTACACCAACCATGCCGAAGCCGATCAGGATGATATGGACACCCTGCTGACGCTGTTCGGCGCTGCAGGAATCAACTTCATCATGGGCATTCCGGGCGCCGATGACATCATGCTCAATTACCAGAGCACCTCCTTTCACGACGCGCTCTATCTGCGCAGTGTCATGGGTTTGAAGCGTGCGCCTGAGTTCGACGCCTGGCTGGCGCGCATGGCCATCACCGAGACCAATGGCAAGCTGCGCGATATCGGTCGCGGCCACCATCTGCTGCAACAACTGCAGCGTATCTCTGGCGCCGCCTGAGGCATTGACGATGAGCGACGACCTGATCCAGACCAACCCATGGGATCAACTGCGCGCCCATACTTCTGCGCGTATAGCCCTGGGCCGCGTGGGCTCGAGCTTGCCTACCCGTGAAGTGCTCGCCTTTGGACTGGCCCACGCCCAAGCCCGTGATGCCGTGCATCGGCCACTGGACATCAACGACCTCAAGCAACAGTTGAAAACCCATGGCTTTCGCACACTGCAGGTTCATAGCAACGCCGCGGACCGGAACAGCTATCTACTGCGCCCCGATTATGGACGCCACTTGCACGATGACAGCCGGGTTTATCTTGAGCATGAACTGGCCGCCCCGGAACTGGCGATTGTGATAGCCGATGGCCTGTCAGCCATTGCTGCGCAGCGTCACGCATTACCCTTACTGCTGGCCTTTCGCGAACAGTTCGACACTGACTGGCCCAATACCCCGGTGGTGCTTGCAGAACAAGGTCGCGTGGCGATCGGCGACGGTATCGCCGTCGCACTGCGAGCGCACCTGGTTGTGGTGTTGATTGGTGAACGCCCCGGCTTGAGCTCACCGGATAGCCTGGGTATCTACCTGACTTACCAGCCCAGGCTCGACAGCATGGACAGCCAGCGCAACTGCATTTCCAATGTGCGCCCGCAAGGCCTGCCTTATGCCCAGGCGGCCGCCAAGCTTGACTACCTTGCCCGTGAATCATTGCGCCTGCGGCTTTCAGGGGTGACCTTGAAGGATGACAGCAACCTGGCCAACGCGCCCGGCCAAGCAACCGCTAAGGTATCAAGTGACCAGCCACCGAATGACAGTCTGCAGATCCCAGAGTAAGCTAGTTGTTCACCCCTGATTGGGAGCCGAGCATGCCTTGGTATATCTGGTTATTGATTATTGTCGTTTTAGGTTCCATCGTTGGCGGCCTGATGATGCTCCGCGACACAGCAAAACCGTTGAACCTGACCGATGAGCAGCTTAAGCGCATCCACAAACGTAATATCGAGCAAGACGCCAAGGATGCCCAGGACTCCTAGCGCTTAGTAGGCCCGGCCTGCTCAGCTAGGCTCTGGGCGGGCTCAATGGCTAGTTGTCCTGGCGCACGACCTTGATGTCGTAGGGTGCAAAAATTGCGTCCAGCTGCCCTGACTGGCGCAAGTCTTCAAGCAACTGACTAAAACGCTGTGCGCTGATGGGCGCGTTGTTGCGCAAGATCGCATGGTGGGCATAAACCTGGTCGACCCGCTCGGATATCAACAGGCCCTTTGCATACTTGGGATAGCTCTCGAAAAAAGCCTTCAGGTACGAACGCGTCACCAGAGCAATATCAGCTCGTCGGTGGACCACCATCATGATATTACCGTCAAGGGATCGACTAACGATGGCATTATGAGCTTTAGCCAGATAGCCAGGGTCAGTGTTGAACCCTGCGAACGCATAGTGATAACCGCTGAACAAAGCCAATCGTTTACCCAGGATCTTGTCGAAATAAGCCTGCTGGCGTCCCTGCGCGGTGCGCGCGACAAACACCTCGGCGTCTTCAAGCCCCATATCGACGCTCTGGTTGGGAATATCCTGCCAACCCCAGCGTGGATTCTCGAATAGGCTGATATCCACCCGGCCATTGTTCAGGTCAGCGTAACGCCGCTGCAAGGAAGTCGGGACAATGATGAATTCGAACTCAGCCTGCTGGTTGTTCAGTGCAGCGATCAACTCCGGCAGCAAGCCACGGCTCGTCACCGCGCTGGCTCCGAATGCATAGGGCGGAAAGTACACGCCACTGACGTTGACAACCTGCCTGGCCAGCGAAGTACTCGAAAAGATTATCAACAAAGCAGCTATCAACGGCTTGAACATAGGCTTGCCTATTACCCGAACATCCATATTTGCAAATAGCCACTAATTGCAAACTCTACCCTAGTTAATGGAGCTGCAAAATGCGCAAAGTGACCACTTGGCTGAAAGTGTCGGTTTTGCGCCAGGTTTTGTCCGTTCCCTGGAAGGCTCGTCTATCAGTCTTTCAACACCAGCGATAATGCCTCTTCGGCGAGTTGATCAAGGCTCATTGGCCCCTCGGAGCGAAACCAGGTTGTGGTCCAGCTCAAAGCCCCGGTCAGGAAGCGCCGGATAATGAATGGATCGGCCTTGAAGTAGCCCTCTGCCTTGGCTTGCGCCAAAACCTCCAGCCAGATCTGCTCATAGGTCTCACGCAGCGCCAGGATGTGGGCACGGCCTTCATCTGACAACGACCTCCACTCATAGACCAGCACTGCCATCGCCTCCCCTGTGCCCCCCATGATCGACTGCAATTCACAACGAATAAGAGCCAGCACTCGTTCGCGCAAGGTGGTTGCCTCATCCAGCGCGGCTTGCATCATGGCGGTGTTGTAGCGAACCGTTTCCTCCATCACCGAGCGCAGAATTTCATCCTTGCTCTTGAAGTGGTGAAAGATGCTGCCTGACTGGATACCAACTGCGCTGGCGAGGTCACGCACCGTGGTGCGCTCATAGCCTTTGCTGCGAAACAGGTGCGCGGCCGTTTGCAGTAATTTTCCACGGGCGCTGTCCGGGTCCGTCACCAAGCCATTGGCAACCAGTTCCTGCATGACAGCCTGGGCCTTCAAATCATCCAAACTTTTTACTCCTGGAATACTTGCCAGCAACTTACCGGAAAACCATCGAACCGCTGCCAAAGAGGCCGACAAGTGCTTGTTGGAATTAACGAAATCTATGCCTACACGGTAAACCAAGCAAGCGCTTGGCACTAGCTCAGCATAGAAATATCACAGCAAAGGCTTTTCAACCAAGCGCTTGCTTGGTAGTGTTGATCGCACCCTATCTGCATGTTGCGGGCCTGACTCTAATGACTAAAACCGTACGTATCGGCTGCGCCAGCGCATTCTGGGGCGACACCTCCACTGCCGCCGCCCAGCTTGTCAACGGGACCCGGCTGGACTACCTGGTATTTGACTACCTGGCCGAAATCACCATGTCGATCATGGCCGGGGCCAAAATGAAAAACCCGGATGCCGGCTATGCCAGCGATTTCGTCGAGACACTGCAGCCACTGCTGAACACCATTGCCACACGCAATATCCGTGTTATCAGCAATGCTGGCGGGGTCAATCCCCAAGCCTGCGCGGCGGCGCTTGCTGCGGCCTGCGAAAAAGCCGGAGTCGAATTGAAAATCGCCGTGGTGCATGGCGACAACCTGCAAGCCAAAGCCAGCGAACTGGCCAAAGCCGGCACACTGGAAATGTTCAGCGGTGCAGCAATGCCGCCCTTCTGCGTATCGGTCAACGCCTACCTGGGTGCCCCGGGGATTGCGGCTGCACTCGAACTGGGTGCGGACATAGTCATTACCGGCCGGGTCGTCGACAGCGCGGTGGTCAGCGGTGCCTTGGTCCATGAATTCGGCTGGTCCTGGAGTGACTACGACAAGCTCGCCCAGGCGGCGCTTGCCGGCCATCTCATCGAGTGCGGCGCGCAATGCACCGGCGGCAACTTCACCGACTGGCAAGAGGTTCCGGATTACGAGCACATTGGCTTTCCAGTGATAGAGGTTGGGGCTGACGCTGGTTTCACTGTCAGCAAGCCAGAAAACACTGGCGGCCTGGTAAGCCGGCTGACCGTCGGCGAACAGCTGCTCTACGAAATTGGTGATCCGCACGCCTACCTGCTGCCTGATGTGACCTGCGATTTCAGCCAGGTCGAACTGCAGCAGTCTGGCCCCAACCGTGTTGCAGTCAGCGGTGCCAAAGGCTCGGCGCCAACCGAGACTTATAAAGTCAGTGCAACCCACCCAGATGGTTTTCGCTGCACAGCCAGTTGCTTGATCAGCGGTATGGATGCAGTGAAAAAGGCGCAACGGGTCAGCCAGGCGATTATTGCCAAGACCGAGGAGATATTCGCTGAACGCGGCTGGGACAAGTATCGCGAGGTGAATATCGAATTGCTTGGCAGCGAAGCCACCTATGGTCCACATGGCCAGCGCCAGGATACCCGTGAAGTGGTGATCAAGCTCGCAGTGCGCCACGCCAGAAAAGAAGCCTTGATAGTCTTCTCGCGGGAGATTGCCCAGGCTGCAACCGGCATGGCGCCGGGCTTGACCGGGATTGTCGGTGGACGGCCAACGGTCTACCCGGTTATCCGCCTGTTCTCCTTCCTGGTCGACAAGTCCGCCTGCGCAGTTGAGGTCGAGATCGACGGCCAGCGCCACGGCGTGGCCCTCCCCTCCCTGGAGCCCGGTCAGCAACATTCCCTGATCACCGCTGCACCGACAGCAAGCGGTCCTACGCCAGCCTGCGTGCCGCTGGTCAAGCTGGCAGTTGCACGCTCCGGCGACAAGGGCAATCACAGCAATATCGGGGTCATGGCCAGAAAGCCCGAATACATGGCATGGATCGCGGCTGCTTTGTCCGAGGCAGCCGTGGCCGAATGGATGGCCCATGTCCTTGAACCAAGGCAGGGCAAGGTCAGCCGCTGGTATTTACCCGGCACCCATAGCTTGAACTTCCTGCTGGAAAACGCCTTGGGCGGTGGCGGTGTCGCCAGCCTGCGCATTGACCCACAAGGCAAGGCCTTTGCCCAACAACTGCTGGAATTTCCGGTGCCAGTCCCTGCTGCCCTGGCGAGCAGCCTGGAGTAGACGATAGACACGCGCCCTGGCCCTCTACAAGACGAGAATAACAATGAGCTATAACTCGATTTTCCGCACTGACCTCTTCGCCGGGCAAACCATCATGGTGACCGGTGGCGGCAGTGGTATTGGCCGCTGCACCGCACATGAGCTGGCAGCGCTTGGCGCACACGTCGTACTGGTTGGCCGTACGATTGAAAAGCTGGAAAAGACCGCAGCAGAAATCAGCCAGGATAACGGCAGCGTCAGTTATTACAGTTGCGATATCCGTGACGAGGCCTCGGTCAAGGCCATGGTCGAAAGCGTCATTGCAGCGCGCGGGCAAATCCATCACCTGGTCAACAACGCCGGCGGACAATACCCGGCGCCACTCGCTTCGATCACCCTTAAAGGTTTCGAGGCGGTGGTCAAAACCAATCTAGTCGGTGGCTTTCTGGTCGCCCGCGAAGTATTCAACCAATCGATGAAGAACAGCGGCGGCAGCATCGTCAATATGCTGGCCGATATGTGGGGCGGCATGCCGGGCATGGGGCACTCAGGCGCGGCGCGGGCCGGGATGGAAAACTTCACCAAGACCGCCGCTGTCGAATGGGGCTATGCGGGGGTACGGGTCAACGCCGTGGCACCCGGCTGGATTGCCTCCAGCGGCATGGATACTTATGAAGGCGCCTTCAAGGCAATAATTCCCGTCCTGCGTGAACATGTACCGTTAAAACGCATCGGCACGGAATCGGAAGTCTCTGCCGCCATTGTTTTCTTGCTCAGCCCAGGTGCCGCATTTATCAGTGGCACCACGCTACGCATTGACGGCGCATCCAGCCAAGGCACTCGCGCCTTTCCCCTGGCCAAGGCCAAAGCTGGGGCGGACCAGGCATTCAACGGCTTCCACCGCGCCTACTTGCCAGACGTGCTTAAAGGGGAATAACCAATGCCGGTGATTCAATCCGAGATTGACGTAAACAGCAGTGAGTTTGCCGATAACCGCCAAGCCATGCTTGAAGCCATTGCCAGCTTTCGCGAGGCCGAACAGAAGGTGCTCGACAAGGCTGCAGCGGCCAAGGCCAAGTTCGACAAACGTGGCCAATTGCTGCCCCGTGAACGCCTTAGTGCCCTGCTCGACCCGGGCGCGCCATTTCTGGAGTTGTCATCTTTGGCGGGCTACAAGCTACACGACGACAAGGATGGCACCCAAGCAGGCGGAGGCATCATCTCGGGCATCGGTTATATCGCCGGTGTGCGCTGCCTGATCAGCGCAAGCAACAGTGCAATCAAGGGCGGCACCATTTCACCGACCGGCCTGAAGAAGACCCTGCGCCTGCAGCAGATTGCAGTCAAAAACAAACTGCCGGTCGTAACCCTCGCGGAAAGCGGCGGCCCCAACCTCAATTATGCCGCTGATATTTTCATTGAGGGCGCGCGTGGCTTTGCCAACCAAGCGCGCATGTCCGCCATGGGGTTGCCGCAAATCACCGTGGTGCATGGTTCCAGTACCGCAGGCGGGGCCTACCAGCCAGGGCTTTCCGATTATGTGGTAGTGGTGCGCGGCAAGGCCAAGATGTTTCTCGCTGGCCCTCCCCTGCTAAAAGCTGCCACTGGCGAAGTGGCAACCGATGAAGAACTTGGCGGCGCAGAAATGCACGCGCAAACCGCAGGCACCGCTGAATACCTGGCCGAGAATGATGCCGATGCCCTGCGCATCGCCCGGGAGATTGTCAGCGTGCTGCCCTGGAACGCGCAATTACCCGCCCGCCAGGCGCCAAGTTATCGCCAACCGCTGTATGAGGCGCAAGAGCTGCTTGGAGTAGTACCTGCAGACCCGAAAAAGCCTTACGACGTGCGTGAAATAATTGCGCGAATCGCTGATGGCTCGGAGTTTCTCGACTTCAAGAGTGAGTTCGACCAGCAAACCGTCTGCGGCCACTTGAGCATTGAAGGCCACCGCTGCGGCTTGATCGGCAACAACGGCCCAATCACTCCGCAAGGGGCGGCCAAGGCTGCGCAATTCATTCAACTGTGCGAACAAAGCAATACGCCGATTCTGTTCCTGCACAACACCACAGGCTTCATGGTCGGTACCGAGTCAGAGCAACTTGGGGTGATCAAGCACGGCTCGAAAATGATTCAGGCAGTGGCCAATGCCAGCGTGCCCAAGCTGACCATAGTGGTCGGCGGTTCCTATGGCGCAGGTAATTACGCCATGTGTGGACGCGGCCTGGACCCGCGCTTCATCTTTGCCTGGCCCAACAGCAGGACGGCAGTCATGGGCGGAGCCCAGGCCGGCAAGGTGTTGCGCATCGTCACCGAAGCCAAGCATGCAAAAGAAGGCCTTGAAGCCGACCCGAAAATGCTCGACATGCTCGAACAGGTCACCGCGCAGAAACTCGACAGCCAGTCGACCGCTCTTTACGGCACGGCCAGCCTTTGGGATGACGGCCTGATCGACCCACGCGATACCCGCAAGCTGCTCGGCTATTTGCTGGATATCTGCACCGAAGCAGCCCTGCGCCCCCTGAAAAACAATCGCTTTGGCGTGGCGCGCTTCTAGCCCTGGCGCCCGACTTAACCTTTCGCTCTGGAGAATAACAAGATGATCTTCACTCAAGAACACCAAGAGCTGCGTCGTACGGTCAAGAACTTCGTCGATAAGGAGATAAACCCCTATGTCGACCAATGGGAAAAGGATGGCCGTTTTCCTATTCACGATGTATTCAAAAAAGCCGGCAATCTGGGTCTGCTGGGCATATCCAAGCCCGAAAAATTCGGCGGCATGGGCCTCGACTACAGCTACTCGATAGTTGCGGCGGAAGAGTTCGGCACCATTCATTGCGGTGGCGTCCCCATGTCACTTGGGGTGCAAACCGACATGTGCACCCCAGCCCTGGCCCGTTTTGGTTCTGATGAACTGCGTGATGAGTTTCTGCGCCCGGCCATCAGCGGCGAAATGGTTGGCTGCATCGGGGTTTCCGAAGTGGGTGCCGGCTCGGACGTCGCAGGCCTCAAGACAACGGCTCGCAAGGACGGCGACGACTATATTATCGACGGCAGCAAGATGTGGATCACCAACTCGCCGAGCGCTGACTTCATCTGCCTGCTGGCAAACACCTCGGACGAAAAACCCCACGTCAACAAGTCCCTGATCATGGTGCCGATGAACACCCCGGGCATCACACTCAGTCCACACCTCGACAAACTCGGGATGCGCAGTTCCGAAACCGCGCAAGTGTTTTTCGATAATGTCCGTGTGCCGCAGCGTAACCGCATCGGCCAGGAAGGCGCCGGGTTCATGATGCAGATGCTGCAGTTCCAGGAAGAACGCCTATTCGGCTCGGCCAACATGATCAAGGGGCTGGAGCATTGCGTCGAGGCCACCATCGAATACTGCAAGGAGCGCAAGACCTTCGGCAACGCGCTGATCGACAATCAGGTGATTCATTTCCGCATGGCCGAGTTGGCGTGTGAAATCGAGGCCTTGCGTGCGCTGGTCTACCAGGCAACCGAAATGTATGTCGCTGGCAAGGATGTCACCAAGCTAGCCTCTATGGCCAAGCTCAAGGCCGGCCGACTGGGCCGCGAAGTGAGCGACAGTTGCCTGCAGTACTGGGGCGGCATGGGCTTTATGTGGGACAACCCGGTGTCCCGGGCCTACCGCGACGTGCGCCTGGTTTCGATTGGTGCCGGCGCCGATGAAATCATGCTCGGCATCATCTGCAAGCTGATGGGCATTCTACCCGGCAAGAAAAAAGCCTGAAGCAGAACGCTACCCAAGCCCTGAGCCAGAGAGAACCCCATGCAACTGCCAGACCTGAAAACACTGCTTGTAAACCTCGAACAGGGTGTCCTGACAGTAACGCTCAACCGCCCCGAATCGCGCAACGCCATGAGCCTGAGCATGGTCGAAGAACTGACCCAGGTTTTCAGCCAGCTCAACCAGGACCGACAGGTCAGGGCTGTTGTCTTGCGCGGCGCGGGCGGGCACTTTTGTGCGGGTGGCGATATCAAGGACATGGCCAATGCACGCGCCGTTGGGATAGACGCCTACCGCGAGTTGAACCGAGCCTTTGGCAGCATGCTTGAGCAAGCCCAGCGCTTGCCGCAAGTGGTGATTGCCCTGCTCGAAGGCGCTGTCCTCGGTGGTGGCTTTGGCCTTGCCTGTGTGTCGGATGTTGCCATCGCCGCCGACGACGCCAAGTTTGGCTTGCCGGAAACAACCCTCGGTATTTTGCCAGCACAAATCGCCCCATTCGTAGCCAAGCGCATTGGCTTGACCCAAGCCCGTCGCCTGGCCTTGACCGCCGCTCGCTTCAGCGGCCAGGAGGCCGCGCGCCTGGGCCTGGTGCACTTCAGTGAAGCCAGTGCAGCGGCAATCGAGCAGCGCCTCGACGAAACCCTGGCGCAGATAAAGCGTTGTGCGCCCCAAGCCAATGCAGCGACCAAGGCTTTGCTACTGGACACCGAACTGCAACCCCTTGGACAGCTGTTGGATGACGCCGCTCAAT
This sequence comes from Pseudomonas sp. S9, assembly GCF_000222125.1. Lineage (NCBI taxonomy): Bacteria > Pseudomonadati > Pseudomonadota > Gammaproteobacteria > Pseudomonadales > Pseudomonadaceae > Pseudomonas > Pseudomonas sp. S9. The sequence goes on from NZ_AFFX01000009.1 coordinate 65,106, forward strand.
CCTTTGCCAACGCAGTGCTTAGCCCCGAAGGCATCGAAGGCACCATGGCCTTTGTCCAGAAACGCACGCCAGGCTGGGCCGAATGAACCCGGGCCCAGTGCAACCCCCAGTCACCTGCCAGGAGTAGCCAGCATGCCGGGCTTCAACAAGATACTGATCGCCAATCGTGGTGAAATTGCCTGTCGCATCATAAACACGGCTCACGCCCTGGGTTATCGCACCGTCGCGGTGTACAGCCAGGCCGATGCCCAGGCGCGGCACGTGCAAATGGCGGATGAAGCCATATGCATCGGGCCAGCCCAGGTTGGCCAGTCATACCTGAAGATCGACAACATCATCGCCGCAGCACAAAAGACAGCGGCAGAAGCGATCCACCCCGGCTACGGCTTTCTTTCCGAGAACGCCGACTTTGCCCGCGCCTGCTCCAACGCCGGGATCATCTTCATTGGCCCCAGTATCGAGGCGATTCACCTGATGGGCAGCAAGCGCCTGTCGAAAATCGCCATGCTCGAGGCTGGTGTGCCCTGTATTCCCGGCTACGAAGGCGCGGCGCAGGATCAGGCGACACTGCATGAACAAGCCCAGCGTATCGGCTACCCGCTGATGATCAAGGCCAGCGCTGGCGGTGGTGGGCGTGGCATGCGTCTGGTCCAGGCCCATTCGGAACTTGATGAACAGCTCAATACCGCGCGCTCTGAAGCACTCAACGCCTTTGGTTCCGGCGAGCTGATACTCGAACGCGCGGTGCTAAAGCCTCGCCACGTCGAGATCCAGGTGTTCGGTGACCAGCATGGCAACCTTGTCTACCTCGGCGAGCGCGACTGCTCGGTCCAGCGCAGGCATCAAAAGGTCGTTGAGGAAGCGCCCTGCCCGCTGATGACGGATGCCTTGCGCCAGGCCATGGGTGAAGCGGCGGTGAAGGCCGCGGCATCGGTTAACTATGTCGGGGCAGGCACCGTCGAGTTTCTCCTCGATCAAAACGGCGACTTCTACTTTCTGGAAATGAACACGCGCCTGCAGGTCGAACATCCCGTCACCGAACTGGTCACCGGACAGGACCTGGTCGCTTGGCAAATCAGCGTGGCCCAAGGCGAGCCATTACCGCTGAAACAAGAACAGATACGCCTGAGCGGCCACGCGATAGAAGTACGGTTGTACGCAGAAGACCCGGCCAAGGATTTTCTACCGCAAACCGGCACTATCATGCGCTGGCGCCCGGCCCTGCTCGACGGCATTCGCATTGATCATGGCGTGCTCGAGGGTCAAGCAATCAGCCCCTTTTATGATCCTATGCTGGCAAAAATCATCGCTTACGGGGCTACCCGCGACGAAGCCCGGCGCAAACTCGCCCGCGCGGTTGAAGACTGCGTATTGCTTGGGGTCAAGACCAACCAGAGGTTTCTCGCCAACCTGCTCAGGCATCCGCAATTTGCCTCAGGCGATGCAACCACGGCCTTTATCGGCGAGCACTTCAGCCAAGACCCAAGCCTGGCAGCAGCAACCATTTCCAATAAGGAACTGGCATTGGCAAGCGCACTGTTCTATCACGCCTCGACCATGCACAGCGCCCAGCAGGCAGAACGCAGCGGTTGGAGCAACTCGGCAACTGCCGGACTTGACTATGTGCTTGAGCTGGCTGAAAGCACGGTCAAGGCGACCCTGACCCTGGTGCACGCCGGGCAACAACCCAAACTGCGTATCAGCATTGAACAGCAAAGCTTCGAGTTGCACCTGCTCGATGCAGACGGCGAGAACTGCACAGTCGAAATCGACGGCGTGCGCCAGCGTGTGCCTTATCAGTTGCAACACCAGGGGCTGCACCTGTTTACCCACAGCGGCTCAGTGTGCATCCAGAACGCGACGCACAAGGCCACAGGCAGCGCCGAAGCAACGGGTAGCGGTTTGGTCAAGGCGCCCATGGATGGCGCGATAGTCGAGGTGCTGGTTGAACCGGGCAGCCATGTCAGCAAGGGTCAATTACTGCTCGTGCTGGAAGCCATGAAAATGGAACATCCGCTAAAGGCGAGTATTGATGGAGTGGTCAACCGTATACAGGCAACCCCTGGCGAGCAGGTAAAAAACCGACAACTGCTGGTCGAAATCCAAGCACATGAAGCCGCAGTGTCGGCCAGTTAAACCGGAGAAGATCGATGTCATTGTCAGGCAAAACCCTATTTATTACTGGCGCCAGCCGTGGCATCGGTCGCGAGATCGCACTGTGCGCTGCCCGCGAAGGTGCCAACATCGTAATTGCCGCCAAGAGTGCCGAGCCCCATGCCAAGCTGCCGGGTACCATCCATAGTGTCGCCGAGGAAGTGCTGGCTGTGGGCGGCAAGGCCCTCGCTCTGCAAGTGGATGTGCGCGACGAGAGCGCCGTCAAGCTGGCCATGGAGCAAGCAGCCACGCATTTTTCTGGAATCGATGCGCTGGTAAACAACGCCGGGGCCATCAAGCTGCTCGGTGTTGAACATTTGCCGGCCAAGCGCTTCGACCTGATGTACCAGATCAACACCCGAGCGGTGATGGTTTGCAGCCAGGCTGCGCTGCCCTACCTGAAGAAAAGCAGCAATGGCCACATACTCAACCTGTCGCCGCCGCTCAACCTCGACAGCAAATGGTTTGCCCAGCACGGCCCCTACACTGTGACCAAATATGGCATGAGTATGTTGACCCTGGGCATGAGCGAGGAATTCAAGAAATACGCCATCAGCGTCAATTCACTATGGCCACAAACGATGATCGCAACGGCTGCGATTGAGTTCGAACTGGGCAGTCGCGATGTGTTCAAGCGCGCACGCACCCCGTTGATCATGGCAGAAGCCGCCTGCGCAATCCTGCGTAGCGAGCAGCGCAGCATCAGCGGCCGCTTATTGATCGATGAACAAATCCTCCGCGAACAAGGCCAGACCGAATTCGAACACTACCGCTACGATCCACAGGGCGGGGCTTTGATAGCCGATTTATTCCTCGATTAAAGGCACAAGCAACAAGTTGCACCGGCAATTTGCCAATCTGCCCGACTTAACCGCCCCAAGGCCATAGTCGGGCTAGATCGGGCCCGCATAGAGTGGCTTACAGCCATCTCAACACTGTGGGCCTAGAACCTCATGCGCAATCCAGACCTGATCTCGCCGTTAGATTTCCTCAGTCGTCTGCCCAAGCAACTGCCGAATCTTCCACGCAGGCTCCTAGGGCTTTACTACGCCCGGATAGGTAATCGTGACAAAACCCTGTCGCTGGCCTGGGCGCTACAACGAGCGGCAGATAAATACCCGCAGCGCCCTGCCCTGATCGATGAGCAACGCTCGCTTTCCTACGCAGGATTGAACAGATGGTCCAATCGCATTGCAGCTGCACTGAAAGTCGATGGCGTGCACGCTGGAACAGTAGTCGCGGTGATGCTTGAAAACCGTATTGAGTTACTTGCGGTCCTTGCTGCGGTGAGCAAGCTGGGCGCCATTTCAGCACTGATCAATACCACCCAGCGCGGCAAGGTCCTGGCGCACAGCATAAACCTGGTCAAGCCCGGCTACATGGTTGTTGGCGAAGAACTGGTTTCCAGCATCACGGACGCGGAGCCACTTCTGGAGAAGTCATCCCTCGTGCGTTACTGGATTGCCGACCAAGACTGCTTGCAAGATACTGGCACCGCCCCCCATGGCTGGCTCAACCTATTGCAGCAAGCACAGGGCCAGCCTGAGCACAACCCGCTTGAAAGCTATGGCGTGAAGATGAAAGACCCATGCTTTTTCATCTATACCTCCGGCACCACCGGCATGCCCAAGGCATCGATCATGAGCCACGGCAAATGGATCAAGGCCTACGGCGGCTTCGGCCATTCAGGCCTGGCCCTTAACAGCAGGGATGTGCTGTACCTGACCCTGCCCTGCTACCACAACAATGCCGTGACCGTTTGCTGGGGAGCAGCTATTGCAGGCGGTGCGGCTATTGCACTACGCCGCGGGTTCTCGGCCAGCGCATTCTGGTCCGATGTGCAGCGTTACCAGGCGACCTGCTTTGCTTACATCGGCGAGCTGTGCCGCTACCTGCTCAACCAGCCGGAATGCCCCGAGGAAAAGAACAACAGCCTGCGCAGCATGATCGGCAACGGGTTGCGTCCCGCAATCTGGCAGGCATTCAAGAACCGCTTCGAGATCGAGCAGGTTACCGAGTTCTATGCCTCGAGCGAGGGCAACATTGGCTTCACCAATGTGTTCAACTTTGACAATACCGTAGGCTTTTCACCGGCAACTTTCGCCATCGTCAAATACGACCTGGAAAACGACAGGGTTGTCCGCAATGCCAAGGGTTTTCTGCAAAAAACCAAAAAGGATGTACCCGGCCTGTTGATCAGCGAGATCTCGGACAAGTGGCCATTCGACGGCTACACCGACGCCCCGAAGAGTGAAACGGCCATTTTGCGCAACGTCTTCAAAAAGGGCGACGCCTGGTACAACAGCGGAGACTTGATGCGCGACATCGGCTGCAAGCATGCCCAATTTGTCGACCGTCTCGGCGATACATTCCGCTGGAAAGGTGAAAACGTTTCCACCACCGAAGTTGAGAGCACACTGAGCACATTTCCCGGCATTGAAGATGCGGTGGTCTACGGCGTCGAAATCAATGGCACCAATGGCCGTTGCGGAATGGCGGCTCTGCGGCTCGCCCCCGAGTCGGATTTTGACGGAGAAGCCTTGGCCCGCTACCTGGATGCCGAACTGCCAAGCTATGCAGCTCCCCTGTTCATTCGCTTGCTCGACCAGGTTGAAACAACGGGCACCTTCAAATACAAGAAAACCGACCTGAAGAACGCCGGCTATGACCCCAGGCACGTGCAAGACCCACTATTTGCCCGCTTGCCCGGCAGCAACAGCTTCACCCCTGTTACCCCTGAGCTGTATCAAGCGCTCACTAGCGAGCAATACCGGTTCTAACCGCAGCAGCAAGCCTGCGAAAGCCCCAGCCTGGCCCGCGCCCGACTCCGCCTGAAGCAACAGCAGACTATTGCTTGAATTCGAACTGTAGCTGCGCACCATCAATGGATTCGAATGTCCCCTTGCCATTGGTGTCATCGGTGAGCAGCTTGCCACTTAACTCAAATGGTCTCGGCTGGGTCTCCTTGGGTGCAAACATAGGCGGCAACGGCTTTACCGCATTGTATTCATGGGTATCGGCATCATTAAGCTGCTTAACCAAGTCCTTGGGTAGACTCAGATCAAGCTTGACCTCGGGCACTTTGACCACCGACTTGGCGGCAGGCGCAACTGGCTTTTTAACCTCAGGCTCGGTTTCGATTTCGGGCTCAAACTCTGTCTCAAGCTTGGGCGCTGGCGCCAGATCCAAATCAAGGTCCAGCTTTACGGCTGTCTTAGACACCTCAGCCTTGTTCTCAGGCTTGGGCTTGGTTGTCGTTTCGACTTTTTCAGCGTCAGCGCCTACCCGCGCCTCTGGCACAGCAGCTTCCTTGGGCTGGCTTGCAGCCTCGCTGCTGGCGGGCGACTTGGCAGGCTCTTGATCCGGGCCGCAAGCAGCCAGCAAGGCCAGCAAAACCGATATAACTAAATAACGCGTCAGGCTCATCTTGGCTCTACACAAAACATTGTGTCCGTACAGTTGGATCATCTCTGCGGCCTCCTGCATCATCCTTAATCCGGCAGGCTCAGGCGCTGGCTTGCATCACTGGTTTTTTAGCACCCGCTATTTATCCTGCGCGCGCAGTTCCTGCAATCGCTGTTCAATATCAATCGTCGGATATTGCTCTTGCAGCGCCTTGCCCAGTGCTTCAGCTTGCTGTGTCTGGCCGTCATTGCGCAATTGAATTATCTGTTGCAATTGTGCTTCCAGATCATCGGTATCGGCTAGTGCGCCTGGCGCCATTTTAGCCTGGGACTTGTTCGCTTCATGCGTCTCGACAACAGGCGCCGAGGGCATGGCCGATTCAGCCGATATCGCATCGGCCGACTCATCATGCTGCATGCGCGGCGCGCTTTGCGGCGCAGCCATACGCTCGCGCTTGAGCGCAGGCGCGGCGTATCCCTGCATGGCTGGGGCCGCTGCCGGTTGAGGGTTATCGTAAATGGACGATGACGACTGATAACCATTGAATACCAGGCCAACTGCAAGGCCTACGACCGCAAGGCTACCGAACGCAACCGACCAACGCTTGTGACTTGCCCAGTTATACAAGCGCATCCATACCGACTGCGAGCCTGTCTTTCGAGCCTGGGCATTGGCTGCAGCCAAAATGCTTGCATCCAACGCAGCTGGAGGTTCCTGGCGTTGATTTTGACGATAATGCTCAACTAATTGTTCATCGTTATTCATACATACACCTCTTCCAGCAACCGACGTAACTTTTGCATCGCATAGCGCAGACGACTTTTGACCGTTTCAGCCGGTGTGCGTGTCAGTTCGGCGATTTCGTGCACCTCCAGTTGGCCATGCGCGCGCAATACAAACACCTCCCGCTGCTCGGCCGGCAAGTCATCCAGCGCCAGTTGCAGGCGACGCTGGTCCTGAATCAAGTCGAGCTGTTGCTCAGGCCCCGGTTGTGAGTCCACCTGGGCATGTTGCTGTTCATCGTACTCATCGCATGACGCATCGGCCTTGCCATGCTTGCGCCAGTAATCGATCAGCCGGTTACGGGCTATTTGATAGAGCCAGGTCTTGAATAGAACCGCCTCGCGCTGTAGCGACTCACTGCGTACGATACTCAACCAGGTTTCCTGAAAGATCTCTTCAGCAAGCGTTTGGTCACCGCATAGGCCGCATAAAAATCGAAACAAGCCAAGGCGATGGCGCTGGTACAGCTGCGCAAACGCCTCGGCATCACCTTGTCGATAACGCCGCAATAGGCTGGCGTCATCGACTTCCTTGGATTCAGAAACAGCTGATTTCACTATCACTCAACTCAATGGGTAGCCAGGTCGGGAGTTGAAGTTTGCAAGCTCTGGGCTAATTCCACCAGCTGAATAAATTCAGCGCGTAGTCCAAAGCGGTCATCACCCTTTGCCTTGCGCGCCAGTTCAGCGCTGTCCTTGAAGGTAAATTGCCCGGTGTACTGGCCGCCCTGGAGCTGCTGGGCAAAGGCTGCCACGGCGGTTGCAAAGCGCATGTCTTGTGAAGCGGTGGCGATAGCTGCAACCTGCGCCGGCTTGGCGATGGGCACTTGCAGCAAGCGACTCGTATTTTGCCCGGGTGCCTTGTAACGCAGGCGCAACATGGCCAACTCGTCACTAACAGCCTGCTTGGCGGGTCCTGTTGCCCTCGGCTGATAGCGCAGCGGCTCTAGCCAGCCACGCTTACCTACTGGAACAACCTCATACAAAGCGGTCACGCTGTGACCAGCTCCGACTTCACCGGCATCGACCTTGTCGTTATTGAAGTCTTCGCGCTGCAGCGCCCGGTTTTCATAACCCAGCAGGCGATATTCGCTGACTTGCGCCGGGTTGAACTCTAGCTGGATCTTTACATCCTTGGCGACCACGGCCAGGGTTGAGCTGAGTTGATCAACCAATACTTTCCGCGCCTCACGCAAGTTGTCGATATAGGCATAGTTGCCATCACCGGCATCTGCCAACTGCTCCATCAGGCGTTCGTTGTAATTGCCGGTGCCAAACCCAAGGGTTGTCAGGGATATTCCGGTTTTACGCTTGCTGGCAGCAAGACGCTTGAGCGCATCAAAGTCGCTGATACCCACGTTGAAGTCACCATCGGTCGCCAACAATATGCGATTGATGCCCTGCTTGATAAAGCCTTTCTGCGCTTGTTGATAGGCCAATACAATGCCCGACTCTCCCGCGGTTGATCCACCCGCCCGCAGCCCATCGATGGCAGCTCGGATTGTGGCTTTATCACTGCCTGAAGTCGGTGCCAGGACAACACTTGAGTTACCGGCATAGACCACCAGCGAAACGCGATCTTGCGCCCGTAACTGCTCGACCAGAAGCTTGAGCGTGCTCTGCACCAGGGGTAAGCCTTCGCGCCGGTCCATTGAGCCGGAGACATCGACCAGAAATACCAGGTTTGCAGGTGGCAACTCTGCAACCGAACGGTCTTGTGCCTTGATCGCCACACGTAACAACAGGCTCTGCGGATTCCAGGGTGTTTGCGCCACTTCGGTACTCAGGGCAAAAGGTGACTCCCGGTTTTGGCCAACTATGTCGTAGGGAAAATAATTGACCATTTCCTCCAGGCGCACCGCATCCGGTTGCGGCAGTTGCCCCTGATTGAGCAGGCGTCGAACGTTGGCATAAGCACCGGTATCGACATCAATACTGAAGGTGGACACCGGGTTCTGCGCAGCGGCCATGACCGGATTTGCCGGATAATGCTGATATTGCTCCCTGCCTGTATCGGCATTGAATTGCCCATCGATGGGGGCGGACAAAGCTCTAGCGTGGCTGACCGCATCAGCGTACTCGGCACTGATGTGTTTATTCATCGCAGGTGCTGACGCAAGCCTTGCCCGTTCGTAGGTAACAGGCGGCTTGACTGAAGCAGGTTTAACGGGCTCTGGCACATCGTAGCTGCACGCACTCAACGCGATGAGCAACGAGCTGGCAAAACCGTATAACAGGACATTGGGGCAACGAGTTGGGGTGGGCATGGCTACGCCTCCTTGAATGATTCATTCAAGTAGACGCAGCCGGTTGTGCAGCGGGGTTAAGATGGATCAATTTATCTGTGCGGGCTGGACCTCCTGGCACAACTGGGTCGCAAGCATGCCCAAGGTCATTACCGCACGCTCGGCCTCGCGATTCCACGGCACGCCGCAGTTAATCCGCACACAATGATTGAACTGCTCGGTGTTACTGAAGATCAATCCCGGCGCAATACTGATGCCTTGCTGCAACGCACGGGTATGCAAGTCCTTGGTATTGACCCGGGCAGGCAAACTCACCCACAAGATGAAGCCTCCTTTGGGCCGGGTCATTTGCGTGCCCTCGGGAAAATACTGCTGCACCGCCAGCTGGAAGGCGCTGAGGTTTTTGCGGTACTCCTGACGGATATAGCGCAAGTGCCGGTCATAACCGCCATTCTCAAGGTAGGCAGCTACTGTCATCTGCGTGACACTGCAAGCCGAGTGAGTCGAGAATGTCTGCAGTCGCTGGATTTCATCCTGGTATTTGCCGGCGATAATCCAACCAATGCGCACGCCGGGAGACAGCGTCTTCGAGAAGCTTGAGCAATACACCACCCGCCCCTCACGGTCATTGGACTTCAAGGCCTTGGTCGGACCTTGCTCGAACATCAACTCGCCGTAGATATCATCTTCGATAATCTGGATATCAAAATTCTCGGCCAGTCTGAGCAACTGCTTTTGCCGGTCTTCAGGAATGGTGCCACCCAGCGGATTGCTCAAGCGTGGCGTCAGCACCAAGGCTTTGATCGGCCACTGGCTGGCAGCCAGTTGCAATGCCTCAAGACTCATGCCGGTGGTTGGGTCGCTGGGAATTTCAATCACTTTCAAACCGAGCAGGTCGGCTAACTGCAGCAATCCATAATAGGTTGGCGACTCAGCCGCAATCAGGTCACCTGGCTTTGTCAGGACACGCAAAGACATCTGCAGCGCGTCCACACAACCGTGGGTGATGACCACCTCGGACGGATCAACCACCACGCCAGCGTCGCGCATGCGAATCGCAACCTGGCGGCGCAGCGGTTCATACCCAGGACTGAACATGTAGTTGAAGGCACGCGCACTCTGAAAGCGAGTGACCTTGGCCAATTGTTGATGCAATGCCCGAGCCGGTAGATAGTCGATATGCGGAACAGCAGCGCCCAGCGGAAACACGCCCTCACGACGCGACTCATCCAACACTTGATTAATGATGCTACTGCGAGTCACCAGGCTTGGACGCTCGACCTTCGCCACATCAGGCGTTGGTGCCGTCAGCGCAGGCGTTTGGTGGACGTAATAACCCGACTGCGGACGTGCCCGGATAAGCCCCTGATCCTCAAGATTGGCATAGGCCTGCAGCACAGTGGCGTGACTAACGCTCAGTTGAGTGCTCATCTTGCGCACCGACGGCACGCGCTCTCCAGGCTGGTAAACACCACGCCGAATATCCTCAGCCAGTTGCTGGGCAATGCGTTGATAGAGCAACAGATTAGTCATATGCGCGTTCTCGCCTTACTGAACCGTAACAGTAACCCGAACCTTGAAAATTGCACCGGTACAGATTCTTTTATACTGGACGATACAGTTGAGTTCTGCCAATTCTGTTACGGTCTAAAAAACAATATCAGCAACTGTTTTACACCTATGCCCAAAGCACACACCAATTCTTGGACGCTAGAGACAATCCACACCTAAACTTGAACGCATAACAACATGGAGCGCCAACTTCCAGTGCTCAAAAAAATCGAAATCAGCCAACTGCGGTTGGGAATGTACATCCATGAGTTCGCGGGCTCCTGGATGGATCATCCATTCTGGAAAGGCCGTTTTCTACTTACCCGCCCTGAAGACTTGCGCGCGATACGTAACTCGAACCTGCGTGAACTGTGGATTGACGCCAGCAAGGGCGAAGATCTTGCCCAGACTGAAAACAGCAAAACCGAACAGCAGGTTGCCGCGCAAACCGATGCATTGCTCTGTGCCGCGCTGCAAACCGAGCGGGTTGCCAAGGTTGAGCTCAATGATGAAATCAACCGTGCACTAAAGATCTGTGCCAAATCCAAGGCTGCCGTGGTTGAAATGTTCACCGATGCACGCATGGGCAAGGCTGTCGCAGTTGATCAGGTGTCATCGCTGATCGATGAAATAGCCGTATCGGTACAGCGCCACCCTGGCGCCTTGATCAGCCTTGCACGCCTGAAAACCGCCGACGAGTACACCTACATGCACTCGGTTGCCGTTAGTGCCCTGATGATTGCCTTGGCTCAAGAGCTCGAGCTGCCGGCTGAACTGGTCAAAGAGGCCGGCATCGCTGGCCTGCTGCATGACATCGGGAAAATGGCCATTCCCGATTCGATTCTGAACAAGCCCGGGAGCCTTAGCGAGGCTGAATTCAACAGGGTACGCAGCCATCCCGCTGCAGGGCATGCAATGCTTTTGCATAACCCGCTGATCAGCCCACAGGTGCTGGATGTTTGCCTCAGCCACCACGAGAAAATGGATGGAAGTGGCTACCCGAACAAAACACAAGGGCAAGACATCAGCTTGTTTGCACGCATGGGCGCTGTCTGCGATGTGTATGACGCCATTACCTCGGACCGCCCCTACAAAAAGGGTTGGGACCCTGCCGAATCGATTCGAAAAATGGCTGAATGGCAGGGGCATTTCGATGCGCAAGTATTCCAGGCCTTCGTTAAATGCGTGGGTATTTACCCCTGCGGAGCGCTGGTTCGCCTGGAAAGCGGTCGGCTTGCCGTGGTGATGGAACAAAGCACAAAGTCGTTACTGACACCGGTGGTCAAGGTGTTCTTTTCCGCCCGCTCGAAAGTGCCCATCAAGCAAGAAATTATTGACCTTAGCAAAGTTGCCGGGCGCGACAAAATCATTAGCCGCGAAGACCCGGACAACTGGAATTTCAAGCACCTCGAGGCACTCTGGTCGGGTTTGCAATCGAGCAAGAAATCCTTGTTTGATTAGCCCATGGCGGAAAGCCCCCGACCGCAGGGTTTAGCGGCTTTCGCCCAGGCCGCCCAGCTCATCGGAGAACACAATCTCAACCCGACGGTTCTGCGCACGGCCCTTGAACGAAGCGTTTTCAGCAACAGGAAAACTCTCGCCCAAGCCTTTGACACTGATGCGCTTGCTGTCGACACCCAAGTCCGTCAAGACATCGGCCACCGCTTGTGCCCGAGCGCGTGACAACTCGAGATTCTGTGCATCATCGCCGCTGCTGTCGGTATAGCCTTCAATGCGCACGATACGCCGCGGGTTGAGCTGCAAAAACTGCACAACCTTGAGCACCGTGCGGTTGGCAGAAGCCTTCAAATCGGCATGACCGGCGTCAAACAGCACATCGCCTAGGGTTATGATCAAGCCGCGATCGGTTTGGGTGGTTGCCAGGCTGATCATTTGGTCGCCGAGCATGCTGCCCTGCTCTTGCAGGCTTAACATTTTCGCCTCACGCAGGGCCAGTTGCAGGCGCTGACGCTCAAGCTCCAACTTGGCCTCGCGCTCTTGATTAAGCATCAACTCGCTCTTCTGCACGGCGATAGCACTGTAGCGCTGGCTTAAATAGGCATAATGCTCAACGTCTGCTTCACTGCCCCAGTAGTTCGACAGGCGATCCGCTCGCGCCAGCGACTCCCCGGCCCGAATCACATCCTTGGGCGCACTGCGCAAGACGTTGGAATTCTCCTTAACCGACTGAAAGCTCGCACGAGCGGCCTCCAGCGCAGCATTACTCGCTTGCTGCGAACCTGCGCAACCGCCCAGTCCAAGGCTCAATACGACACTAAGCGCAACCTGATAGCCTTTACTCATAGCTGAGATCCCAACTGCTGGCGCATCCGGTTGATCCGTTTGTTGATTTCCAGCAGTTGCGCTGAACTTTTACTCGCCAATACCCGGGCCTCGGCTTCACGTGCGTCGAGTTCTGCCTGTTCTGCCAGAACGCGCGCCTCTTTGTATTGCTCATCAAGCAGTGCAGCCTGGGCCAGTTGTTGTTTGCTCAGCGCCAGTTGCATGGAAGCATCCGTAGATACGGCACCCACCGCGGTGGCCTGCTCAATAGCCTGATCGGCAAGGCGCATTTGCTCGGTGGGTACCGGGTCGTTGGCACAGCCAGCCAACAGCAGCAAAACCATGCCTGCCGGATAAATTCGATTGATCACTGAGCCACCTTTGGCGCGCTAGCGGGTTCTGATTGTTGCTGTTTCCAAAGCTGCAAGTTCTTCTGGATCAATGATTCAGGCAGCTCGGAGGCAGCTATTTCTGTCATTTTCTTGGCCAACTGCCCACGCAGCCAGGCGTCATTGCACGCCGAATTATGCGACAGCGCCAAGTACATGGGCCGCCCCTCGATTGGCGGCGACAAGGGCAGCAGGTCATCCTGCAAACCCATGGTGGTTGCCCGAGCAAGGCTTGACTCGCGCTCGGCCAACACATAATCGACCTCACCGAGCATCAGCTTCTGAAAGACCTGACTCAAATTTGCGCCCTGCTCGATATCAAGATTGGCCTTGGCGTAGTCAGTGAACGCCGGGCTCAAGGCATCGGCCGCCTTTGCCCCTTTGCGGTCACGCAAGTCAGCCCATTCGATATAGGGAAAGCTCAGTATGTTGCGCACCCAAACCACGGTGTCGTGGCTGTATACCGAGGGGTAGATATAATCCAGGTCATCAAGCGAGGCAGGGGTAAGCTCAACCCCAGACAGCAGGTCAATACGCCCACTGCGCACTTCCTCCTCGGCTTTTTCCCATGAGCGGCTGTACAGCACGTCCAGGCGCACACCAAGGTCCTTGGCGACCTTCTTCAGCATATCGGCCTGGGCACCCATTAACTGCTTGGGGTTTTGCGGGTCTCGCCACATGAACGGCGGGTTATTCGGATTGCCCGTCGCCACCAGGCGCTCGCATGAACCTGCGGCGAACGACAGGCTGGAAACGCTCAAGCAAGAGATGGCCAATACGCAGGACTTTAGCAAGTGACGATCAAGCATTCATAACTCTCAGATTAACCATTGAAGAGGCGCGTACAGCACCTCAACGCCCGGATTGAACTTCGTGCTAGTTTAACGTCAGCGCAGAATAACGGGTTATAAGGACATGCAATGAAAAAACTTTTACTCGCCCTGATCCTGACCATTGCCGCGGCCAGCGCAGTGCTCTATGTATTCCCGGCGACGCTCATGGCCAGCATTCAACTGATCGGCCAGACAGTTGCCGGTCTCTCGAGCAAGCAACTTGAGGTCGCCGATCTTAGCATTCATTACTACGAAGGCGGCCCCAAGGATGGCGAAACCATTTTAATGGTCCATGGTTTTGGCGCAGACAAGGACAACTGGCTGCAATTCGCCCGCTATTTCACCAAGCGCTACCACGTCATAGCGCTTGATCTACCCGGTTTTGGTGAAAGCAGCAAACCGCCAGCCAGCTACGATGTCGGCACCCAGGCCGAACGCGTTGCCGCATTCAGCCAAGCTCTGGGCATCAAGCGCCTGCACATTATCGGCAATTCGATGGGCGGGCACATCGCCGCGCTCTATGGGGCGCGTTACCCGCAGCAAGTCGCCAGTGTTGCCTTGCTGGATAACGCCGGTATCGACGCGCCGCAAAAAAGCGAGTTGTACCAACGAATAGAGCAAGGCAAGCCCAACCCATTGGTGGTCAATAATGCTCAGCAGTTCGAGCAGCTTATCGATTTTGTGTTTTACAAGGCGCCTGTACTGCCGGAACGCCTGAAGCATTACATGGCAGAGCAAGCCATTGCCAACAGCACGCTGAATAAACAGATATTCAGCCAGCTGCGTGAACGCTACATCCCGCTTGAGCCGGAACTGCCCAAGATCGAAGCGCCAACCCTGTTGCTCTGGGGCGATCACGACCGGGTTCTCGATGTGTCGAGCATCAAAGTCATGCAACCGCTACTCAAGCAGCCAAGCGTGGTGGTAATGAAAGACTGCGGTCATGTACCTATGATCGAGCGTCCCGAAGAAACAGCCAGGCACTACCAGGCATTTCTAGACAAGGTTGCCAGGCTTGAGGCTACCAAACCCAGTTCCTGAGGATTGCCAGAGGTACAAAAAACCCGCTCGGTGAGCGGGTTTTTATTGAGCTTGTAAACCGGATTAAACCAGCTTCTCCAGCTCAGGCACTGCTTCAAACAGGTCAGCAACCAGACCGTAGTCTGCAACCTGGAAGATCGGTGCTTCTTCGTCCTTGTTGATAGCGACGATAACCTTCGAGTCTTTCATACCGGCCAGGTGCTGAATCGCACCGCTGATACCTACAGCGATGTACAGCTGTGGCGCAACAATTTTACCGGTCTGACCAACCTGCATGTCGTTCGGTACAAAGCCTGCGTCAACTGCAGCGCGCGAAGCGCCTACGGCAGCGCCCAGCTTGTCGGCAACGGCGTACAGGTGCTTGAAGTTGTCGCCGTTCTGCATGCCACGGCCGCCAGAGATGACGATCTTGGCAGCGGTCAGCTCAGGACGGTCAGACTTGGCCAACTCTTCGCCCACGAATGCCGAAGTACCCGAGTCAGCGCCAGCCGATACGGCCTCAACAGCAGCAGAGCCACCTTCGGCAGCAACTGGGTCAAACCCGGTGGCACGCACGGTGATGACCTTGATCGCAGCAGACGACTGCACGGTGGCAATGGCGTTACCGGCGTAGATCGGACGCTTGAAGGTATCCGGGCTTTCAACCGAGATGATTTCAGAAATCTGATCAACGTCCAGCTGCGCGGCAACGCGTGGCAGGAAGTTTTTGCCGTTGGTGGTCGCGGCAGCCAGGATGTGGCTGTAGCCAGCGCCCAGCTCAGCGATCAGCGGAGCAACGTTTTCAGGCAGCTGGTGGGCAAAGGCTGCGTTATCGGCAACCAGTACTTTGGTGACGCCTGCGATTTTGGCAGCGGCTTCAGCAGCTGCGCTGCAGCCCGAACCGGCAACCAGCACATGAATATCGCCGCCAATGGCTTGCGCCGCAGCAACAGTGTTCAGCGTGGCAGCAGCCAGAGCAGCGTTAGTGTGTTCTGCAACAACTAAGATAGCCATTTAGATTACCTTCGCTTCGTTCTTCAGTTTCTCGACCAATTCAGCAACCGACTTAACCTTGATGCCAGCACTGCGAGTCGCAGGGGCTTCGACCTTGATGGTTTTGACGGTAGAAGCGGTGGAAACACCCAATGCGTCAGGGGTGAGGCTTTCCAGTGGCTTCTTCTTGGCCTTCATGATGTTCGGCAGCGACGCATAGCGAGGCTCGTTAAGGCGCAGGTCGGTGGTCACGATGGCAGGCAGATTCAGTGCAACAGTCTGCAGGCCGCCGTCGATTTCACGGGTGACATTGACCTTGTCGCCAGCCACTTCGACCTTGGAAGCGAAAGTACCTTGCGCGTAACCTGTCAGAGCGCCCAGCATCTGGCCAGTCTGGTTGTTATCGCTATCGATCGCCTGCTTGCCGAGGATAACCAGTTGTGGCTGTTCTTTCTCGACCACTGCCTTGAGCAGCTTGGCCACAGCCAATGAATTCAACTCTTCGCTGGACTCAACCAGGATTGCACGATCAGCGCCCAGAGCCAACGCAGTACGCAGTTGCTCTTGAGCGGTTGTCGGGCCAATAGTCACGACGACGATTTCGCTCGCAACGCCTTTCTCTTTCAAGCGCACCGCTTCTTCAACAGCGATTTCGCAGAAAGGGTTCATCGACATCTTGACGTTCGCAAGATCAACGCCGCTGTTGTCCGCCTTGACGCGAACCTTGACGTTGTAGTCGACCACTCGTTTGACAGCTACAAGAACCTTCATGGATTCCCCGTTACTCTCTGGTGAATAGGAATGTCGCCAAGATGGACCTGGCTAGTGATGCCAATCGGCTTTAACCGACCTTCAGCCCAGACGGCGAGCGCAAAACCGCCCGTATCTTGACTGCAGAGCAGGCCGCCCGTATCTTGACTGCAGAGCAGGGTGTGGTCAATACACCGAACCGGCCAGTCATCTTTCTTGTAGTAATTTTCCAACAGTCCTACAGAAAATTCAAACAAACGTTTGTATTGGCCCGGACGGCGTGTGTAGATATAATGCGCCAGCATGGCTTTGGGCGCGAGCCAGCCACCATTATAAAATATTAAGAGTGCCTGAGTAGGAGATAACCTGTGGAACGCGAATTTATGGAGTTCGACGTCGTCATCGTTGGAGCTGGCCCTGCAGGCCTGTCCGCCGCATGCCGACTGAAACAAAAAGCTGCCGACGCAGGTAAAGAAATTAGCGTCTGCGTGGTCGAGAAAGGTTCCGAAGTCGGCGCCCACATTCTATCCGGTGCGGTATTCGAGCCGCGCGCGCTGAACGAGCTGTTCCCCAACTGGAAAGAGCTTGAAGCCCCGCTCAACACCCCGGTAAAGCGTGACGACATATATATGTTGAAGAGCGCCGAGAGCGCAACCAAAATCCCGGGCATGTTCGTGCCAAAGACCATGCACAACGAAGGCAACTACATCATCTCGTTGGGCAACCTCTGCCGCTGGCTGGCCCAGCAGGCTGAAAACCTCGGTGTAGAAATCTACCCTGGTTTCGCGGCACAAGAAGTCCTGATCAACGAAAATAACGTTGTCACCGGTATTCTCACCGGTGATTTGGGCGTTGATCGCGAGGGCAACCCAAAAGAAGGCGTCTATACGCCAGGTATTGAGTTGCGCGCCAAGTACACCCTGTTTGCCGAAGGCTGCCGTGGCCACCTGGGCAAGCAGCTGATCAAGAAATTCAACCTCGACACCGAAGCCGATGCTCAGCATTACGGCATCGGCCTCAAGGAAATCTGGGACATCGACCCGGCCAAGCACGAACAAGGCCTGGTGGTGCACACTGCTGGCTGGCCGCTGGACGATGAGAACATGGGTGGCTCGTTCCTCTATCACCTGGAAAACAACCAGGTGGTCGTCGGCCTGATCGTTGACCTGTCCTACAGCAACCCGTTCCTGTCGCCATTCGACGAGTTCCAGCGCTACAAGCATCATCCGGTGATTGCCCAGTACCTCGAAGGCGGCAAACGCGTCAGCTACGGCGCGCGCGCGATCTCCAAAGGCGGCCTTAACTCACTGCCGAAAATGGTATTCAACGGCGGCGCACTGATCGGTTGTGACCTCGGCACCCTGAACTTCGCCAAGATCAAGGGCAGCCACACGGCCATGAAATCCGGCATGCTGGCAGCTGAAGCAGTCGCCGACGCGCTTTTTGCCGGCAGCGAAGGTGGTGACCAACTGACTGGTTACGTCGACAGCTTCAAATCGAGCTGGCTCTACGACGAGCTGTTCCGCAGCCGTAACTTCGGCCCGGCCATGCACAAATACGGCGCTCTGCTCGGTGGTGCATTCAACTTTATCGACCAGAACATCTTCGGCGGCAAGATCCCGTTTACCCTGCATGACACCAAGCCGGATTACGCCTGCCTGAAGCTTGCAGCTGACTCCAAGCGCATCGACTACCCGAAACCAGACGGCAAGCTGAGCTTCGACAAACTGTCTTCGGTATTCCTGTCCAGCACCAACCATGAAGAAGAGCAGCCTTGCCACTTGAAACTGGCTGACGCGAGCATTCCAGTTGGGAAGAACTTGCCGATGTACGACGAACCTGCGCAGCGCTACTGCCCTGCCGGGGTTTATGAAATCGTCACCCAGGAAGATGGCGAGAAGCGATTCCAGATAAACGCGCAGAACTGCGTGCACTGCAAGACCTGCGACATCAAGGATCCTGCCCAGAACATCACCTGGGTGGCGCCTGAAGGTGCTGGCGGCCCGAATTACCCGAACATGTAATTACAGCCGCTTAATAAAATGCCCGCTGCCAAAACAGCGGGCATTTTTTATAGCCAAGTTAAAAATTTGCAGCCCCGATGACGCCTTTATCATCCGCTTATTGCCCTGCATTGGCGGACAAGCTTCGTATTACGCCCCACAGAGTGCCTCAATCCGGTTGCGGGGCAATGGGGAAAAACCGGCCACTGCTCCAGACACCAAGCCAGCTCTGGCCATCGATATCGCGCGGCACAGCGAGTTCGACCAATTGATAGAACACATTACGATGGATCAGTGCATCAAGGTTGGTGCGCACCCGTACAAAAGGCGTGGGTTCCTGGGTTTGCGGATCCAGCTCAACACGAATCGGATGCTCGGCACCGGCAACAATTTCATCATCAACATTATTAGTGAAACGCAGTACCTGAGCCTCGCCCTCGCCCTCCACCGCCAGCGCTATTGCCACAAAGGGCGCTACATCGACGCGGATCCCGACTTTTTCGACCGGGGTGACCAGAACGTAGTCATCGCCATCGCGTCGAATAATGGTTGAGAACAACTTGACCATTGGCTTTCGCCCCATCTGCGTGCCCATGTAAAACCAGGTGCCGTCCCGGGCAATACGCATGTCGATATCGCCGCAAAAATCCGGATTCCACAAATGCACCGGTGGCAAGCCTTTGCCTTCCCCTTTCGGTATCTGCGAAAGCAGGTCATTTGCCTTGCCTGAATCAGTCATACCCTCTCCTTTGCTCCCTGCTCAGTATCGCTACAGAGACACGACACTGTGCGATCAATCACTCAAGCCAATCAGACTACGCGCATACTGTTCAAGCGGCGGGCCGATCAGGTCTTCCGGCTTTTCATCATAAAAGGTCAGAAAGCCCCCGCGGCTGCGAATCCGCGCGGTGTCGACCAAGTAGCGCGTATTGGTCTCGATCAACATTAACTGAATCACCCCGCTATCGACACCAATACGGTCCAACGCCTCTTGATCCTCCCATTCTGTGCCCGTGCCGATGCGGTCATCTGCCGTGGCAAAACGCCCATAAAGCAGATAATGCGCACCCGCTGCACGTGCCTCACTCATTGCCTGCTCAAGGCCAAGCGGTGTTCGGGCCCTGCGCACCAGCGGGAAGTACTCGATAAAGCCCTTGAAGGCTTCCTCAGCGACAATATTAGCCTTTGGATTGGCTTCGCCACGCGGGGTGAAGTAGCCCTGAGCGATATAAATAAACGAGTCAGCCTGCAAGCGACGCGAGTTCGCCCGCTGCGTACTGCTATGGTCAAGCACGCCAGCATCACGCAATTGATACTCAGTGCCAGCTGCCATATCACTGACAGTCATGCATCCAGCCATCGGCAAAAACGCCAACAAAGCTAACAACGGAAACAGCCTAGGCATCATTCTTCTCCCGTACCGGTGCCAAAATACCGGCGAATATGCAGGCGATGCAGGTTCCACGCCAAATCCCCCATGAGCTTCTGGCCGCCCGGAATCACGTATCCAGACAAGGCGAGCCCTCATGGATGATTCAGGTCTGGGCTAACTGTTCCTGTATCCAGATTGTCGCCAGTCAGGCGCCCAGTTCTACAAGAAACCAGGAAGGGCTCTGATAATGGGGCCGGAGATGTCTTAAAGGTCGGCGCACCATACAAAACATTCGCAAATAAATGATGAAATACCAGCCCCGTCGTGACTCACTCAAAAAACCATGTAAACCGCCTCCAGACCGCACAGCCCTTTAGGTTGACCCGATTAAAACCGCTCTATACCCTGTGCGGCTTGAGTGCCTGGACAGCTTGCGCCGTGTGATATCTAACGGCCCCTGCCGTACCTGCAACACCTGACAGTCAGGATGATTACGCCACGGACAGAAAAGCGTAACAGTGCTCAAAAACAATCAATAAGGAGATAGATATGTTCAAAAACCTAAGGACACTCAATACTGCAATCGCCTTGACTGCAGCCATAGCAGGCAGCAACCAGGCGCTGGCCAGCCATCATTTTGAATCTACCATCGTTCAGAAAACGCCCACGCTGAATCAACTGGACAACTACGTTTTCGCCTCCGATCGTCCTGATCACACAGTCTTTGTAATGGACGTAAGCGCCGTACCGAAAGCCGGGGTTGATGGCACCTTCTCAACCAAAGGGCTGTACAACATCCACGTAGCCAATGATGACAGCTATAAAACGGGGCATACCTTTAGCTTCCGCTTCCAGGGTGCCGATCATTTCACCCTCTATCAGTCTGATGCGCCCAACGCGGCTG
Organism: Pseudomonas sp. S9; assembly: GCF_000222125.1. NCBI lineage: Bacteria > Pseudomonadati > Pseudomonadota > Gammaproteobacteria > Pseudomonadales > Pseudomonadaceae > Pseudomonas > Pseudomonas sp. S9. Next base: position 85,791 of record NZ_AFFX01000009.1, read on the forward strand.
TCGGAACCATCGGCACCAAGATTGGTGAAGGCACCGTTGGCAAGGCCGTCGAACTGAAAAACGGCATTAAAGTCTGGACCGGCGTCGTCAAGGATCCGTTCTACGGCAACTCCACCAGCCTTGGTCTGCTGCGTGCACAGCTCAACAACGGCACACCTTACGACCCGGCAATCTGGGCGCAGGCCAAGGGCAAAAGCATCTTCATTGGCCACAAAGCCGCTGCAATCGTGCTGGATGTACCTAACTCAATGCTTGCCAAGACTATACATGCCTTCATGACTACCGCCGTGGAGAAAGACGGTGCCTGGACGCAGGTTCAGTACTCGGCAAATCCTTTGCTTTCACACACCATGCTCTTCGAAAACGGCACGCTCAAGGCAGTGCTTAATGGCAGCCGTCCGGACACGCAAAAGGCAATCAAACCATTTGTATCTGCTCGCATCACCCGCGCGGTGTTGCTGGCCAAATCACAGAAAGACCCAATCAAGTACGCCGACGAAGTAACCAATACCCTGGTGCCGGATGTGCTTACCTACAAAACGGGCACCGCTGCCAAGTACTCCGCGAGCGAACGCAATGGCCGCTCCCTGGATGATGACGCCATGAGCGCCGTATTGAGCATGATGCTGGGCACCCCTACCGACCAGAAAATCGCTAATCCAAAACTGCATACCCCAACCTTCCCCTACCTGATCCCAACCACTGTCGACTAAACCGTCACAGGCTCACAGGACCCGCGACGAATCAGCTGTGCCGTTGATTTGCCGCGGGTTACTTTTCTCGGAATCAAGGATGAGGCTATGTATTCGCTAATGGATTTTTTAGCAGACGATTTTCCCTATGCCCCCAAGAAACTAAGCTTGCGACTGCGCCAAGCTACGGCAGTGCTGGGCATGTTGATGCTCGCGCCGCTGGCCATGGCCCATGAGTTCTGGCTGGTCCCGCATGACGCACAGACAGGCTTGGAAAAAAAAGTGGTGTTCGAACTTCGGGTCGGACCAACCTGGCCTGGCGTGCAAACGCCTCGCATAGATAACCTGGTCAACTGGTTCAAGGCCAAGGACGCCCAAGGCGAATGGAATGTCGCCGGTCGGGATCGCACGCTCGCGGTGGGCAACTTCACCACCCGATCACCTGGCGCGACCCTGGTCGGTATGCGCACCAACAGCGCCCACCTTGAGCTGTCGGCATCAGAGTTCAACAAGTACCTGAGCGAAGAAGGCTTGACCGAGGTCATCAAAACCCGCGAGCACTTCGGCTTGAGTGACGCACCCGGTCGCGAGAACTTCTCTCGCTGCGCCAAGAGCATCATTCTCGTCGACGGCCAAAGCCAGGGTTATGACCAGCAGATCGGCCTGCCGCTGGAGCTTGTCCTGCAGACTGATCCGCTGGCATTGGACAGCGACATGCCGTTCGGCATTCAACTGCTGTTCAACGGCGAGCCACTGCCGAACACCTTGATCAAGGCTCAGCTAAAGGCCGAGCCATCGATTGAGCTTAGCGCCACCTCCGATAGCCAGGGCCGTGTCACGTTCAAGCTTCCCCAAGAAGGCTTGTGGCTATTCAACGCAGTCCACATGGAACCCAGCGTCGAAGACGATAGCGATTGGGAAAGCCTGTAGGCCTCCCTGACAGTTCAACTATCCAATAACAACAGCGAGTAGGCGCCCATGACCTTTAGCATTCGAAACTACCAGCAACCTCTGTTCTTGCTGCTCATCATGCTCACCAGCACCGCCGCACAGGCGCACACAGGCGCCGAGGCTGGCTGGCTGCACCCGTTATCCGGCGCTGATCACCTGCTGGCCATGATCGCCATTGGCGCCTGGAGCTGCCAGATGGGTGGCCGCGCCATCTGGATCGTCCCTAGCGCCTTTGTCTGCAGCATGTTATTCGGCGGAATACTGGGCTTCGAGCAAGTCGACCTGCCCGGTGTTGAGATTGGTATTGTACTGTCGGTAATTCTGCTAGGGCTTGCAATCGCCTTGGAGAAAACCTTTCCGGTGGTCATTGCCGCCTTTGGCGTGGGCATTTTCGGAATGTTCCATGGCTACGCCCACGGCTACGAAATGCCGGTGATGGACAACAAGCTGGCCTATTCAGCCGGCTTCCTCAGTACCACGGCCGCCCTTCATGTGGTCGGTGCTGTTGGCGCACTCTTGATACTCAAGCTGCCACGCGGCCGAGTCATACTCTGCACACTGGGTACCATTTGTGCCCTATGCGGCGTCTACTTGGCGACTCAGCTCTAACCACAGCACTCCCCTTGGGCAATGCATCACGTGCATTGCCCAAGGTATTCAACCCATCGCAATCTCTACGGTTTCGCCATGCAAGCGCACAGGCCAGGTGCGCAGGCTCTGTTCCGGATACTCCAGGCAGGTGCCATCATCCAGGCGGAAGTGCTGCTTATAAAGCGGTGCGGCAATGACCAAGTTGCCGGATAAACTGCCGACAATGCCGCGGCCAATCACATTGGCACCAGACTTGGGGTCGCGATTATCAACTGCATACAGTTGTTTGTCTCCGGGCTCACCCGGCAGGTAGAACAAGGCCACTTGTATGCCATCGACCCAGGCCACTACCCCCGAGTTTGCGACCAGGTCCTGGCGACTGCACAAGGACTGCCAACCCTGGCCTTGCTGCACTTTTGCTTCTACGCGGCTCATCAGATCACCTCCTCGAATAGCGGAATCAGGGACAACTCGGTGTCACGGACAGGGCGACGTTGCTGGCGCTCCTTGACGAAATGAATATCCGGGTCGCTGCGCTTGTCGTTGACGAAGGTGCGAAAGCGTTTGAGCTTCTCCGGATCATTAAGTGCATTGGCCCACTCACATTCGTAGCGATCAACCACCAGTTGCATCTGCGCCTCCAACTCGCTGGCCAGGCCCAGGCTATCGTCGATGATGACCGCCTTGAGGTAATCCAGACCGCCCTCGAGGGACTCGCGCCATACCGAGGTGCGCTGCAAGCGGTCGGCGGTGCGGATGTAAAACATCAAGAAGCGGTCGATATAGCGGATCAGCGTGGCATCATCCAGGTCAGTCGCGAACAGTTCGGCATGACGGGGGCGCATGCCGCCGTTGCCGCTGACGTAGAGGTTCCAGCCGTTTTCAGTGGCGATGACACCCACATCCTTGCTTTGCGCCTCGGCGCACTCGCGGGTGCATCCGGAAACGGCAAACTTGATCTTGTGAGGTGAGCGCAAGCCTTTGTAACGATCCTCCAGAACCAGCGCCATGCCCACGCTATCCTGCACGCCATAACGGCACCAGTTGCTGCCCACGCAAGACTTCACGGTACGCAACGACTTGCCATAGGCGTGGCCTGTCTCGAACCCGGCGGCAATCAACTCGCTCCAGATATCCGGCAATTGGTGTAGTTGTGCGCCGAACAAATCGATGCGCTGGCCGCCGGTGATCTTGGTGTAGAGGTCGTACTTTTTCGCCACAGCGCCAATTGCGATCAGCCCATCCGGCGTCACTTCACCGCCGGGAATGCGCGGCACCACCGAGTAGGTTCCATTCTTTTGCATGTTGGCCATGAAGGTGTCATTGGTGTCTTGTAATGGCACCAACAAGGGGTCGGTGATAGAGCGATTCCAGCAGGATGCGAGTACCGACCCCACCGCTGGCTTACAGATGTCGCAACCAAGATGGCCCTTGCCATACTTGCTCAACAGTTCGTCAAAACTCTCTATGCCCTCGACGCGCACAATCGAGTACAACTCCTGGCGGGTATAGGCGAAGTGCTCGCACAGGCTCTTGTCGACAACCACGCCACGGGCAGTCAACTCATGCTCGAAAACCTGCTTGAGCAAAGCTGCGCAGCCGCCACAGCCAGTCCCGGCCTTGGTACAGGTCTTGACCCCAGCAAGGTCGGCACAGCCATCATCAATCGCCGCGCACACTGCAGCCTTACTGACGTTATGACAGGAGCAAATAGTGGCCGTGTCCGGCAATGCATCGGCGCCCAATGCAGGCGCACCCTCGCCTTGTGGCAAGATCAAGCAAGCGGGATCAGCTGGTAGCTTGATGCCGTTTTGCACATATTGCAGCAAGGCATCGTAATAACTGTTGTCCCCCACCAGCACGGCGCCAATGGCATGCTTACCATCCGGCGAAACCACAAGGCGGCGATAGCTGGCCGTGGCCTCGTCGATAAAGCGATAGCTGCGCGAGCCGGCAGTAGCGCCATGCGCATCGCCAATCGAACCGACATCGACCCCAAGCAGCTTGAGCTTGGTCGACATGTCTGCTCCCATGAACGGCGAGCTGTCTTCACCGCATAGTTGCGCTGCAACCGCGCGAGCCATTTGATAACCGGGGGCGACCAAGCCAAAGACACTCCCGTTCCAGGCAGCGCATTCACCAATGGCGAATATTTGTGGGTCACTGCTACGGCACTGGCTGTCGATCGCCACGCCACCACGCGGCCCCAGCTCAAGACCACACTGCCTGGCAAGGGCGTCCTGCGGCCGGATACCGGCGGAAAACACGACCAGATCGGTCTCCAGAAACTCATCGCCAGTAAAGTTCATGCGGTAGCGATACTCATCACCAGCACTGATCGACTGCGTGGCGCAGGACAAATGCACACTCACGCCGAGCGCTTCAATTTGCGCCTTGAGCGCCAAGCCACCGTGATCATCCAGCTGCACGGGCATCAAGCGCGGCGCAAACTCAACCACATGCGCTTCCAGCCCCAGGGATTTCAGGGCATTGGCCGCCTCCAACCCCAGCAGGCCGCCACCCACTACCACGCCGCGACGTGCATTCTTGGCCGCAACCTGGATAGTGTCCAGGTCGGCCAGGGTACGATAGACCAAGCGCGACTCGCCCTCGGCGCCTTCGATTGGCGGCACGAATGGATAAGAGCCCGTGGCCAGCACCAGCTTATCGAACGAGAAACAACCATCGGCGGTGATTACCTCTGCTCGCTGGCGATCGATCTCCAGCACCGGCACCCCCAAATGCAAAGTCAGCCCCGGCTGCTGATAGAGCTCAACCCCACTCAACGCCAGTGACTCGGCATCACGGCCGGTAAAGTATTCGGAAAGATGTACCCGGTCGTAGGCCCGCAACGGCTCTTCACTGAACACATGGATCTTGTACTGAGCCAGGGCGCCGCGCTCAACCAACTGCTCGACACAATGATGGCCGACCATGCCATTGCCAATAACGATCAGGGTTTGTGGATTTTTCAAGGTTGCGACACTGGAGTTCATAGAGCACCTATCCAAGCCAATCAGGTTTTCAAAGCAAAAAAAAAGCGCCTGAAACCTTGCGGTTCCAGGCGCCTTTGCCTGTTCGTAAACGCTGGACTACAGGCTGCATGCCTGGCCTAGCGACTATTGCCCATGATCCTTGCAGATAGTTCGATCGCCTTTGATCGCCTGGGCCACCCACTTCTAGCGAGGGTATTGACTTAGTAAAAGCAAGGCTTATGCCACATTTTCAAAAGCGCTGCAGTAGGCGTCCTACACGGCTTTTGGCGGTGCTTATACAGCTCAAAGCAGGACTATCCGGAACTGCAATGGTGCAAATCCCGCTTGCGACGCACCAGACTAATGCCAAGCAGCATTGCCAGATACGCTTGGGGGCTCTGAAAAGCCAGTAAACCGAGGAAGTTACCGCTCTCCCTTTTCAGAGGCTCCTCAACCACCCCGGCTCAACAACCAGATAACCAGCACCGCCAGGAACGCCGACAGCCCTTTCCAAAACAACAAGGGATTACGCTCAAGTAATGGCGGCCGGTGCTTGCCGAGGATTTCCCGACTGGGTTGGCGCAGTTCGAAAATAAATTCAGAAAGTGCGGCGTAGCGCTTGCGCGGGTCAGGTTGCAGCGCTTTGTGCAACACATCATCCAGCCAGGCAGGCAGTTCGAGGTCATGGTCTCGCAACGGTTGGTAGACCAGGCGGTTCTGCGCCGCGCGGTTTTTGCACTTGGCCACCTCGGCACCATAAGGCAACCGGCCGCTAAGCATTTGGTAGATGATGACCGCCAGGGAGTATTGATCGGAACCTGGTGAACCGCGTTCACCGAGAAAATACTCAGGCGCGGTGTACTGCGCCGTGCCCAATAGCTGGTTGCGTTCAATGGGCGAGCTGATCTCCAGCAAACCGGCAACCTGTACCGAGCCAAAGTCGATCAGTTTCACGCCACCGCTGGGATCAATCATGATGTTGTCAGGACGTAGGTCCTGATGCAGCATTTCCAGGCGATGGAGGGCCTGCAAGCCTTTACCGATTTGCTCAGCCATGACCCGCACCAGCTCCAAGTCGGGCCGTGGATGGTCAAGCAGCCACTGGCGCAGCGTCCGGCCCTCGACAAACTCGCTGACGCTATAGAGGTAGTTGCGCTTGCGTGTCTGGGCCGGTGCCTTGAGCACATGCGGGCTGTCGATACGCCGCGCAACCCACTCCTCGCCAAGCAAGCGCTCCAAGTGCGCCAGGTCATGTTGCATATCTACCGAGGGAGCCTTGAGTACCACCTGGGCCTGGCTCTCGATATCTCGTGCCAGGTAAATATGGCTGCGACTGCTGGCGTAGAGTTCACGGATTATCTGATAACCGTCAAACAGCTCGCGTGCCTCCAGTATTGGAGCAAATGGCAGCTCGGTCAGTCGCTGCTGTAACTCGCTGGCGTCCTGCTGTCCCAGACTGTCGAGCCGGACGAGTTGCAGCGTGAGATTGTCATCGCTGCCCTGTTCATAGGCATGTTCGACAATCGCCCGGGCAGCGCTATCCAAATCCCCGGCCTCGGCGATCAACTCAACCACACGCGCAGCGCTGGTGAACTCGTAGACCCCATCGGTTGCCAAGACAAAGTGATCGCCCGGCTCCAACTGAAACCTGCGGTAATCCAGTTCAAGATGCGCGTTGATGCCCATCGCCCGGCTCAAATAGCTCTTGTCCCGGGAGATCCAGAGCCGATGATCCTCTGTCAATTGCTCAAGCTGGCCATCGCGCAGACGGTAGATACGCGTATCACCCGCATGAAAGATATGCGCGGTAGTCGACTTGATGACCATTGCGCTCAGCGTGCACACATAACCCCGGTCGAGGTCATAGCGGTACTGGCTCTGCCGCGTCTGCGCATAGAGCCAGGAGTTCGTCGCCATCAGCACGCGTTGCGCCGATTTCTTCACCGACCATGCATCGGATGTACAGTAATAATCGCCCAGAAAGCTGCCCACCGCAGACTCGCTGGCAATGTGGCTGACAGCGCTGCTGCTGATGCCGTCCGCCAGGGCAATGGCAATGCCTTTGCTTGACAGCTGCGGCTCCTGCGGAATGCAGATACCGTGAAAATCCTGATTGGTCGGCTTGCGTCCCCTGGTCGAGTATTGCCCTACCGAAACCTTGAGCTGGCTTGTCATGCGACTCCCTATACGCCCCGCCAGCACCTGGCTCGGGGCGTTATGGCGCAATTAACTGAAAGAGCGCTTAGGAGCCGTCCGCACATGGGTGGTGTACAGGGTCAGGCCGGTAAAAGCCAGGCCGCCAACCAGGTTACCCAGTGCAGTCGGGATTTCATTCCAGAGCATGTAATCCATTACCGAGAAATTACCGCCCATGATCATCGCTGACGGGAACAGGAACATGTTCACCACCGAATGCTCAAAACCCATGTAGAAAAACAGCATGATCGGCATCCACATGGCGATGGTCTTGCCACTGACGGTGGTCGAGATCATCGCTCCCACAACCCCCATCGAAACCATCCAGTTGCACAGCATGCCACGCAGGAAAATGGTCAGCCAGCCCGCGAGACCGTACTCGGCATAACCCAGGGTACGCGCTTCGCCAATGTGCGAAATTTTTTCGCCGATGACACCGGGGCTGGTAGAAAAACCGTAGGTAAAGACAAATGCCATCATGACTGCCACGGTTAATGCACCAGCGAAGTTGCCGGTAAATACCAACCCCCAATTGCGCAGTACGCCACCCAGGGTCACACCAGGACGCCTGTCGAGCAGCGCCAATGGCGTGAGTACGAACACCCCGGTGAGCAAGTCGAACCCCATCAGGTAAAGCATTACGAAACCAACCGGGAACAACATGGCACCAATCAACGGCATGCCAGTTTGTACGGTTATGGTGATTGCAAACACAGCCGCCAAAGCCAGGATCGCACCCGCCATAAAAGCACGAATAAGGGTGTCACGGGTGGACATGAACACCTTGGACTCACCGGCATCCACCATTTTGCTGACAAACTCTGCAGGAGCTAGATAGGACATAGTATTTCTCTGGATATGAGTTTCGAAATGCAAAAAAAAGGCGCCTAGAGCCTTTCGACTCCAGGCGCCTTTGCCTGTTAATTCATGGGCTCATTGCCCTATGTGATACAACCGCCCGTGATACTTGATGCCGCCTGATCGCCGTTGATCATGAAGCCATCACTGGTACGCTCGTGAATTGGATTACCAACACCAGCCCCATCACAGCAAGTTGCGCGCCAAACTTCCTCAACCGGCGTTGCAGAGCCTCCGCCCAGGTTTATCGAACCAACAACAAGGCATCCTGGAACCAAAACAGAGCATTGCCCGGGGAAAACGCCCCATTGTGTGACCGGATATCCAAGCCATAAAAAACCCGCTACCAACAGACTTGATGGCAGCGGGTTGCTTGTCCTTCGAGCTTACATGCAGTGCAGTTAATGCTCGGCGGAAGGTGCTTGCGCCTGCAAAGCCTGGATATCGCTGACCGCCAGGTCACCGGGCTTGCCACCCCAGCTCTGGCGTAGGTAATTGAGCAGGTCGGTAAGCTGCTGATCACTCAACTTGTCGGCAAAACCCGGCATCGGTTGCATCCGCTCGAAACCAGTGAACTGCTGCTCAGCAATGCCATCCTCAATCACCCGTAGCAGGTTGCGCGGATCATCCAGGCGCAATGTGGTGTTGCCGCGCATGGCGACCGCGATATGTGGCTTGCCCTCGCCTTGTGCAGCGTGACAACCAGCACATACATTCAGGTATTGCTGGCGACCCTTTTGCGCACTTGGGCTGAGCTTGTCGAATGCCACTTCATCCAGCGCTTTAGCCTCTGGCGGTTGATCGCCGAGCAAGAATGTCGCCATGGCTGCCAGATCAGCATCAGTCAGGTGCTGGGTGCTGTTATGGAACACCGGGTACATCTCGTTGAACATGGTGCCCTGCGCACTCATGCCATGCTTGAGGAATGATGCAAGGTCCTGGTGATTCCAGCCGCGAGCGGCCAGGTCATCACTCAACAGCGATGGTGCCAGGTACCCATTGAGCACACCGCCAGCCATGCGTTTATCCAGTTCCATGGCACCGGTTTCACCCCGTGGCGTGTGGCATTCGCCGCAATGGCCAAGCACATCGACCATGTACTGGCCACGCTTCCATGGCGCGCTTTTGCCTTCAGCCGATTGCAGTTGCAAATCTTCGGCGTAAATCATGTTCCAGCCGATCAAGCCCAGCCGAATATTGAACGGAAAGCTCAGGCTGGTCTGCGGTGCGTCGCGCTCGACTGGCTCGATGGTCTTGAGGTAGGCGTGAATCGCATCCGAGTCCTGACGTGGCATCAGGTGGTACGAAGTGTAGGGCATTGCAGGATACAGGTTGGCACCATCGCGACGCTTGCCCTGGGTAAGCGCGGCGAAGAACTCCTCATCGCTATACAAGCCGATGCCGTGTTCTTTGCTTGGGGTGATATTGGTGCCATAGATGGTGCCGAAGGGCGAGACAATCGGCAGGCCACCGGCATAGGGCGCGCCACCGGGTTTGGTATGGCAGGCCATGCAGTCGGCGGCACGGGCGAGATAGGCGCCGCGCTCGACCTGGCCATCGGCATGCGCCGACAGCAACGGGGCGGCCAGGCCAAGTGCCAGGCTCAGGCGCAGAAATAAATGCTTCATGCTTAGCCCTCCCTGACCAGGCCGAGATCGGTCAGCACATTGCGCGTGGCGCTAAAGTAACGAACATAGCCAGTGCAACGGCAAATGTGATGACCAAGACTGTCTTCAATGACCTGCTCCAGCTGGCTGTTGACGACCGGCTTGCGCTGAAGTTTCTCGACCAACAAGGTCGCAGCATTGACGAAGCCTGGAGCGCAATAGCTGCACTGGAAGGCAAACTCATCGACAAAGCGCTGCTGGATCGGGTTCAGCTCGGTAACCTTGCCCTGCTCATCACGGCTGGCGTGGCCTTCGATTGTGCGAACCTTTTTCCCTGCAAAATAATGCGCACCGGTGATACAGGTGCGTACCTCTTCACTGGTACCGTCGGGATTGTCGACTATCACCACGCAGGCATGGCAGATACCCTGGCCGCAGCCCAGGCGCGAGCCAGTGAGGTTTTCGTATTCGTGCAGGTAATCGATCATCGGCAGATCATCGGGGATGTCCGCCGAGTCCACGGCTTTACCGTTGAGGGTCAGTTGCAGCGGACGATTAGCCATTGAGGGCCTCCTTGATTCGCGCAGAAGTGATAGGCAAGTCGCGAATGCGTTTACCAATGGCGTGGGCAACGGCATTGCCGATGGCGCCGACAACCGGAATCATCACCACTTCGGCAATGCCCTTCGATGGATCGCTCGCCGACAGCGGCGGCAGGATTTCTGCGCTCTGCTTCCAGACCGCAACGTGGCGCGACATGGGTAAACGGTAGCGGTTGAAGTTCCAGTCACCCTCTCCCGGCCCGCCTTCATAGAGCGGCATTTCTTCCATCAGCGCATGACCGATGCCCATGGCGATGCCGCCTTCGAGCTGGCCCTTGACCAGCTCTTCAACCAACACCCGGCCACATTCGACCCAGGAATGATGATTGAGTACCTGCACCTCATGGGTGCCCTTGTTCACCTTCAACTCCACCAGGGTTGCTACCGGGCTGTAGTAAGTCACCGCAGCGTTATTGAGCTGGGTGTCCGGGTAATGCACATTCTGGCGACCGAGCAAATGAAAGCCGGCGCTGCTCATTTGCGCCTTTTTAACCTGCGCAGCCCCGTCACCATACTTCACTGCAAGGCCGTCGAGGGGCAAACGCTCGCGAACGCCATCAATGCTGAACTCGGCCTCGGCCCAGCTCCAGCGGTTAAAAGCGTGCACGGTCGCACCTGTGACCAGGCCGCGCTCATGGGCGTGCTTGGCCAGCTCGGCAAAGCTCAGTGGTTGCATGCCGTTGGCGGTGAGCTTGCCATCGACCCAATGCGCATCCTCGCGGCGCACCACATAGGGGTTGGCCTGACCGCCATATGGGCCCTGGCGCCATATCTGCAAGGCCGCTGGCCACAGTCCATGATTGAACAGCACCCGCGCAGCCTCACGCGTGGCGTGGCTAAAGTAGTAGGCTGAATTGGTTGCCGAAGAGGCAGAGGCCAACTTGCCGACCCAACGCGGATTACGCAGGAAGCTGTCCTGCTCTGCCTGGCTCATGGTGTAGGGATTACCGCCACTGGTGAGCTGCAGTTCCTTCCACTCGGTCTCGCCGGTTTTTACTTCAGTGGCTGGCATGCCGAGGAAATCCGCAACGACCAGCGCCTGGGACGTCGACATGCCTGTGCCGATTTCGATGCCGATGTGACGCAGGCTAATGTGCCCATCGGCCGTGAATTCGATACTGGCCATCGGCGCCTCAGAGCCAGTACCGAAGTCTTTCTGGCAAATGGCGAAACCAACGCCATGCCAGTGATCCGGATCCTGCGCCTCGCGTTGCTGCTTGAGCGCATCGCGATTTTTCCAGACCTCATGCACAGCTGCCTTGTCGAGGATTTCATGCAGGCGCAACGCACCGGCCGGCACCGCGCCCTGGGTATTTTTCATACCCGAAACCATGGCGTTCTTCTTGCGCAGGTCGATAGCATCAATGCCCAGACGCCCGGCAATTTCGTCGACCATCATCTCGGTGGACGCCATGCTCTGCAGCGTCCCGTAACCGCGCATTGACCCAGCCTCGACCGCACGCGAGTGATAGGCAGTCACCTGCAAGTCGTTCTGCGGCATGTAGTAGATCGACTGTGCAGCGGTGGCTCCGACTGCCGCCACAGAAGGGCTGTAGTTGGCCCGCCCACCGCCATCGACTGTCATTTCAGCGCGGAAAATCTTGAAACTATGATCGTTCTTGTCGACCGCCAGTTGGTAACGGATATCGAATGGATGACGCTTGATTCCACTCTGGAACTGCTCATAGCGATCATTGGCCAGACGTACCGGCACACCTGCGCCATACAGGGCTGCAAGTGCCGCGTAGTAGACAAAGATATTGTGATCCTTGGAGCCGTAGCCAACTGTGTAGCCAGGGTGCATGTTCAGCTTGGCCAGGCCGAAACGCGAAGGTGCGATCATCTTCGCCGTTTCCGTTGCGGCCTCATGCGGGCACTGGGTTGCCACCACGAAATGCAGGGTTTTGCTTACAGGATCGAACCAGCCATTGCCGTTGTCGGGCTCCATTGCGGCAGGCTCGATCGAAGGGGTCTTGTAGCGCTCGTCGAACACCAGCCAATCATCTGATGGATTGTCGATCTGTTGCTTCATGCGCTCGGCATAGAAAAGCCCGCGCTCGGTCAGGTTGCCGTGCAGGTCCGGCTGCGAATTCCATACCGGACGGCGGTTGCGCAGCATCGGGAACAGGATCGAATCCTTGAGGCTGGCGAACTCGTCTTCATCTGCGGATGTGGCACCACCGACCCGCACATAGCGGAAGCTGCCGTAAGGGTCTGCCTGGTACAGCGGCGCCTTGTCACCGTAGCGAATCGCCTTGTCATTGAACTTGAGCTTGAGCTTGGCCTGACGAAAACGCTCGAAATCATTCCAGATCAGAATCGCCACCGGATGACCAATAAACATTGGCACCTTGCCAACAGGCAACAGTGGATCGGGCGCATGCTCCTCGGGGAAAACAATGCCATCGTTGAGCAAATCTTCGGCGGTAACGATTCGGTCTGGCTGCAACTCGGCGCCGAGCCACGACAGATCCATGCCAGCGTATATGCGATCGGCCTTGATGGTTTTCAGCAGCATGGCATGCCCCTGCTGCGCGGGCCAACCCGGCATGTCCTTGGCCCGAATATCACGGGCAAAGACCTTGCTGCCGCACACCTTGGACAATGCATCATTACGCGAGCGCGCCTTGCCGTTGTTGCCTAGCCACTGCTCGGACGGCACGGTCACGCTGTCTTCCATCAAGGCCGCCATGGCCTTGCTGCCAAGTGGCATAAGCGTCACGCTCACGCCTGCCACCAGCCCGCCCTGAAGAAAGGAACGCCTGGATATATCACGGTTGGACATAAATCATCCTCTGGGCAGTTATCGACCTGCCCTTTTGCTTATGTATTGCACTTCAGCAATGCGATTGCTGAAAAAGAGAGCCTTTGCATGCCAGTCAAATCCTGACTTACTGGTTAGGTTATTGGGTTTCAGCATCTGCCGCAAACAATCCGTTACAAAAACCTAAAAAATCCGAGGACACCGCTTTGCTGACAACCAGTCGAAACCGCGTCGCCGACCGCAACGGGGGTTTGCTGATTGGGCAAGGTGTATGCTCTATGCCTTGGAAGTCAGTCGCTGGCAGCCCCAGCTCAACAAAGGGGCGCTAGCTGAGTAAGGAAATCCCCGCACCATGCTCGACATCATTGCGCTATTTCTCTGCATCACGGCGGCGCTCGCCTACCTTAATCGTCGTTATATAGGCTTGCCGCCTGCGATCGGCGTAATGGGGATTGCCCTGGCGCTGTCGTTGCTCAACATGTCACTCGATGCACTGGGCTTTCACACCCTGCACAGCCTTGAGCAATCGCTGGTCAAGTCCATCGACTTCTCCGAGTTGCTGATGCAGGGCATTTTGTCGTTGCTCCTGTTCGCCGGCGCACTCCATGTTGACTTGTCGCACCTGCGCGCTTACAGGTGGCAAGTTGCCTCGCTGGCCGTCGTGGGCACAACCCTTTCAACGCTCCTCATCGGCTTTGTTCTCTGGCAGTTGCTGACCTTGACTGACTTGCAACTGCCACTCTCCTATTGCCTGGTTTTCGGTGCTCTGATCTCGCCGACCGACCCTATCGCGGTAATGGGCATCCTCAAGTCAGCGGGTGCGCCCAAGAGCGTTGAACTGGTGATCTCGGGAGAGTCGTTGTTTAACGACGGGGTCAGCGTCGTCTTGTTTTCACTCATCGTGGCGATGATTGCCAGCGGTGAAGCGCCCTCGGTATCAGGAGCCTCGCAACTGCTGCTCAAGGAAACCGGCGGCGGCATACTATTGGGCGCAGTAGTCGGCTATGTCACTTACCGAATGCTCAAGAGCATAGACAGCTACCAGGAAGAAGTACTTATCACCCTGGCAGCGGTGCTGGGCGCCTATGCCATCGCAGCACACCTGCATATTTCCGGCCCGCTGGCGATGGTGGTCATGGGCCTGATCGTCGGCAACCAGGGACGCTCCCATGCAATGTCTGAACAGACCGAGAAGAACGTCGACATGTTTTGGGAGCTGATCGATGAAATCCTCAATGCCGTGCTCTTCGTACTGATCGGCCTGGAAGTGATCCTGATCCAGTTCTCCAATTCGCTTGTGGTCACCGGCCTGATGATTATCGTGCTGACGCTGCTCGCACGACTGTTGACTGCCGGGGTGCCGATTGCCCTGCTCGGCCAACGCTTCCGGCTACCCAAAGGTGCCTGGAGTGTTGTCACCTGGGGCGGCTTGCGCGGCGGTATCTCGGTAGCACTGGCATTGTCGCTGCCGCCAGGCGAGGCGCGTGACCTGGTGGTGTCCCTCACCTACCTGGTGGTGGTTTTTTCCATCCTGGTTCAGGGCATGACCATCGGCAAGCTGGTCAAGCGAGTGATTCCCTGCAACCACGAGGCAAAGCCAAATGAGTGAGGCCTGAGCCGGCTCTGCTCAGAGCGTGCTGATCCGACTGACGCTGATGATGTGCCCATTCCAGACCATCTCATAATGGGCCGCCTGGATGATTGAAGCCACAGGTCTTGGCGTCAGCAGCGCCCAACAGATACCGCCAGGCGAACGCACCGAGTTGTAGCGCAAGCCCGGGCAATGGTTCTGTTTGGCTTGCTGACCAAGCTGACGAGCCTGGGTGTAATCATCAGGGGCATATATGGGGTCCGACAGCGGCACCTTGGTTGCATCAAGCATGCCCGCATCGGAGATAGTGCAGGTCAGCCCCCGGAAGACAAAACGCTCGTAGTTCAACCCTTCGACGTTCGCCCAATACAACCCCTGGTGATGACGCACCTCGGCAATGGCTACATCCATCTTGTCCGCCATGTACAGGACCCCAAAACTGCCGTCGCTAAAGCGTGAGCCAGCCGGATTAACATGGGTAAACGGCGCCGTTGCGTAGGAACAGCCGGTGATCCCAAATGGAATCTCACTGCGCGCGATCAACTCCAGCCGACCGACCTGGTTGAGCAATCTTGGATTGGTCAGGGCCTGTAGCTGATAAATGGTTTCGAAATCAGCCGCATCGGCAACGTCATCGAACAAGTCGATGGGCGGAAACTTGGAATTGACCAAGCGATGCAGCTGTAAAACCTCGCCGCCCAAGACCTCAAGGCTGTCCAGCCTTACCACTGGGCACCGCGCAACGCATCAATGCGCCGGAACGTCTCGTACAGCGAAATCATGTCGCCCTGGGCGATGATCTCCAGTGGCGTACGGCCATTGAAGAACTCGTTGCGGTTGGCCATCGAGACAAAGCCATAGACGTTTTCAGGGTTGTCGAACACCAGGCGCAGCGCGGCATGGATATTCAGCACAAAGCTAATGCGTTGCATCTGGTCAGCGTCGAGGCCGACTGTCCACTCCGCGTCGTTTTGCCTTGCCCTGGTGTAGGTGCTGCGTGAAATGCGCAGCACCCGGCAGGCTTGTTCGGCCGATGCCTGCCACTTGTCGAGTATATTCAGCGCCGCCCGCAGCCCTGCCACGCACTGGCTCTTGGAAAAATCCTGAGTCTGGATAACTGCGGTCATATATACCACCCCGCCAATAATCTACAGAATCAAAACTAGCAGAAATGGATCTGCAGAACAACAAGCAGATCAATTCACGGAGTCAATGCAAGCAACCGGATTACAGTCGGCAGAGCCAAAAGGCTAACGCTGGGCGACAACAAAAAGCCGTGGAAACGGCAGCAGCACGGTGCCATCAGCCAGTGCCGGGTAAGCCTGGCTGATTCGAGCCAGATAATCATCGAGAAATACGCCCTGCTCTGCCGACGTCAACTTGGCTAAAAACGGACGCAGAGCCGTGCCCTTGAACCATTCCACTACAGCCTGATGCCCCTCGGCCAATGGGTGGTAATAGGTCGTATGCCAGACATCGACCACACTGCAATGCGGGCTGAGCAACTCGTAATAGAAGTCCGCCGAGTGACGCGGGTTATGCTTGACGTCACCGATCTTGTCGGCCCACGGCCCCTGCACTGCAATCTCACGAGCGAGCACATGTGCAGGCTCAGCGAGGTTGTCTGGCATCTGCACCGCCAAGCTTCCACCCGGCGCCAACTGGGCGACCAGATGCGGGTACAGATCAGCATGATCCGGCACCCATTGCAGCGATGCATTGGCCAGGATCAGGTCGAAGCGTCGAGTGGGCTGCCATGCGGCAATGTCCGCCAGTTCGAAATCAAGCTGCGGCAAACGCTGGCGAGCGCTCTGCAGCATATCCTCGGAACTGTCGATGCCCATCACAACAGCATTTGGATAGCGCTGCGTCAACACCTCGGTCGAGTTGCCTGGCCCGCACCCCAAATCGACAGCAAGCCGCACATCGCTCGCAACTGCGGCGACAAGGTCGCGAACAGGCCGAGTTCGTTGTTGCTCAAACTTCGAATACTGTTGTGCAGACCAACTCATCACTCTTTCCTCATCCAACAATGCGAGGCACACAGAGTAGTTGCTCATCACCCGGCAAACAATTATCTCGCCTGGCTTCAACACTCCGAGCACAGTCCTCCCGACATTGAGCCTTACCCACAGTCAGACCCGCTCCGGCTTTATGTCTTGCATCTTATATATGAAAATACGTATATTCGAATATCCATATATCAAGAGCGCTTCACATGATCCAGCCTCCCGAGGTGTTCAAGAGTTTGGCCGACGAAACCCGCACCCGAGCCATGCTGCTTATATCTGAACAAGGCGAGCTTTGCGTTTGTGAGTTGATGTGCGCGCTCAACGAGAGCCAACCGAAAATCAGCCGCCACCTTGCACTATTGCGCAGTAATGGCCTGTTGCTTGATCGGCGCCAGGGCCAGTGGGTCTATTACCGCCTCAACCCCGACCTGCCGGATTGGGTTCTACAGATGCTGCAACTGACCTCCAGCGCCAACGCCCATTGGCTCCAGGACAACGTCACACGCCTGCAAAGCATGGATGGTCGCCCCGTCCGCGAAACGGCCTGTTGCTAGCCCCGAGCCGAGTCAAACGCCTGAACCTCTGACATCAGGAGTAACCCATGCAAATCCTGTTCATGTGCACAGCCAACAGCTGTCGCAGTATCCTCTCGGAAGCCATGTTCAATCACCTGGCACCGCAGGGATTCGAGGCGGTGAGTTCCGGCAGCTTCCCCAAGGGCCAAGTGCTGCCCCGCAGCCTGTCCACTTTGCAGCAGGCCGGGATCTCGATTGAAAACTTGTACAGCAAAGGCAACGACGCCTTTGAAGATAACCCGCCAGATATCGTGATCACCGTCTGTGACAAAGCCGCTGGCGAAAGCTGCCCGGTGTATTTTGGCCCGGCGCTCAAGGCCCATTGGGGGCTTGCCGACCCATCAGAGGTGACAGGTGACGAAACCTCGATTGACACCGCCTTCCGCTCCACCCTCGCCCACATAGAGCGACGTTGCAAAGCCTTTCTCGCACTGCCCTTCAACCGCTTAAGCCGTGATGAGCTCAAAACCGAGCTTGATCGAATCGGCAGGCTCTAAGGAGAATTTATGTCTGAACACCTGCCCAACCTGGATCAAACCCTGTTAGAGGGCGTGCAAAATCCGACACAGGCTTCGCACAAACCACGCATCTTGTTGCTCTACGGATCAACCCGCGAGCGTTCATTCAGCCGTTTGCTGGTGGAGGAAGCCGCGCGCCTGCTTGAGCACCTGGGCGCTGAACCACGCATCTTCAACCCCTCCGGTTTGCCATTGCCTGACGACGCGCCGGTCGAACATCCCAAGGTTCGTGAGTTGCGTGAACTGGTGCTGTGGTCCGAAGGCCAGGTCTGGTGTTCACCTGAGCGCCACGGCGCAATGTCAGCGGTATTCAAGGCACAGATCGACTGGATACCTTTGGAACTCGGCGCGGTTCGCCCCACTCAAGGCAAAACCCTGGCGGTGATGCAGGTCTGTGGCGGCTCGCAATCATTTAACGCAGTCAATCAACTGCGCGTGCTGGGTCGCTGGATGCGCATGTTCACCATCCCCAACCAATCCTCGGTGCCCAAGGCCTACATGGAGTTTGACGAGGCCGGGCGAATGAAACCCTCCCCCTTCTACGACCGGGTTGTAGACGTAATGGAAGAACTGATGAAATTCACGGTGCTGCTGCGCGACCGGCAGGAATTTCTGGTGGATCGCTATTCGGAACGCAAGGAGTCGGCAGAGCAACTGATGGCGCGCGTAAACCAGCGGGCAATCTGAGCGGCACCCTTTGTTTGAGTGGTAGAAGATGTAGCAGGCAGGCATCAATCAAGCGCTAAAGCTGCAAGCCTCGCTCAAACTTTTGCTCCAGAGGAATTAATGCAGGGATCGGCTTTGCACGTGGAGCGTGAAGACGGTCGACCACAGCGCAGAGAATGCGGCTAACCTCGTCGTCTTGGCCACACCTGACCATCTGCGTGAGTGAGCCCGAGCCAACAGCTCGCTCCATAAGCAAAGCCTCGCCATCGCACGCCAGCACGGGGGCAGCCCCCTTACCGCC
Source organism: Pseudomonas sp. S9 (assembly GCF_000222125.1). Taxonomy (NCBI): domain Bacteria; kingdom Pseudomonadati; phylum Pseudomonadota; class Gammaproteobacteria; order Pseudomonadales; family Pseudomonadaceae; genus Pseudomonas; species Pseudomonas sp. S9. The sequence continues at coordinate 104,690 of NZ_AFFX01000009.1, forward strand.
CCACCAAGCCATGAGTGTGTTGCCGGCTTGCTCTTCTGGCCCTTGCGAGACTTTGAGCATTGCAGGCATACCGCGCTGGCGAACGGGGATCAAATGGCCATTGAGTGAGACGAAAGCGTCCCCGTCTATGCTCAATTTCCATCGTTTCAGGTATTGATCGAACATCACCCCATCAGCTCCTCGCTGCTATCCGAACGGCATTATGAATGATTGCCTCCTATGGCTAAGGGCCAATAATGGAAGGCTCATCGGTTTGCCAAGCCAGGGCTTAAACAGGGTGTGCCCCGACTAATGCTGGCCAGTGGAATCCAAGGCCATAAATGGCCTTGGATTCACTCGATCAAAAATCAAGGTCAACCTTGGCCCAGAGTGTGCGCCCCGGCTCGTTAATCGCTTCAGGCTCTGCGGGATAACCAAAACCGGCATTGCCTGCCAGGTTGAGATGTTCGGCGTACGCCTTGTCGAACAGATTATCCAGACCAGCACTTAGCTTGATATTCTTGCTGACCCGATAGGCGCCATTGAGCGAGAAGACACCAAAGCCTGCGCTCTTGCCAAAATCCTGGCCCACCACATTGCCCTTCCCTTCATCCACTCGATTCTGCTGGGCGACTACGCGCCAAAGCGCGCCTGCACTCCATGCTTGTTGCTCATAGGTGAGACCAAGTCGCGCGTCCAGCGGCGGCATCTGCGGCAATGCCGTGCCGTCAGAGCTGTTTTTACCCCAGGCATAAGCCAAGGTCGCGTCGGTTTTCCAGTTGTCGTTGAGGTCGTAGGCAAGGCCCAGTTCGCCGCCCATGATGCGAGCATCAATATTATCGGCGCGGCTGGTGCTCATACCCATCATGCTATTGCTGTAGTCAAACAGAATGTAATCACGCACCTGTCCGACGTAGCCGGACGCCCAAGCCTGCAAGTCATCCTGTGCATACTGAAGACCAAAATCGATCTGTGTGGTTTTCTCCGGCTTGATTCCATCAAAAGCATTGACCGCGTCAGCCGGTCCGCTACCGCCCGAGAACAGCTCCCAGTAATCGGGAAAGCGTTGCACATGACCGATCCCGGCATACAAGGTGGTCGGTGAGTCGGCCAGGTCATGCTCATAGCGGGCAAAGCCGCTCGGCAGGGTATCGGCACGGGTATCGCCTGCAGTGGGATTGGGTGAGCTCATCATCATGCCACTGATGTCTTTTCGGTAATCCTTGGCCGACGCGCGATCCAATCGAGCACCTGTCACTACACGGCTGCGATCTGCAACCTTCCATGTCAATTCACCGAAGGCACCGTAGTTATGCATGACCGCATCCTTGCTCCAGGCAAACTGATCTGTATCGGTGTAGGTATCGGTCATCATGTCGTACTTGGAATTACGCTCGCGATGCTCGCTGCGCATGGCATCCAGACCCGCGACAAGTTCAACATCTGTCCACTCGAATGTGGCGGCGAATCGGCCCCCCAAAGTGCGTCGATCAACCTGTGAAGCCATTGGTCCAGCCATCATGCTGGTAGGGTCTGGTTCACGTAGCCTGAAGTTATCCATGACATGGTCGGCATAATTGTAATAAACCTGCGCCTCAAGCTTGTCCAGAATCCCGCCAAGGTTGCTCTTCTCGAAACGCAGGCCCAGGCTTTCACGCTCGAACTGCGAACCATCCATTCCGCGACCGGCATAGCGGGCCTCGCCATCACCTTTACCTGCCGTGAGCTCGATCAACGTGTCGTCATCGGGGGTCCAGCCGGTGGCCATATCACCGTTCCACTTGTCCCAGCGCGAAGGCACAGTATCGCCATTACCGTCTTGGTAATCGTCCGATTGCGCCTTGTTGCCAGAGAAACGCACATACCCTTGCTCGCCCCCCACGGCGCCATCAAACACCTTGTCGATACGGCCATTGGAGCTGGTTAGAAGACTTGCGTGCAGGCGACTGCCCAACTGAGCGAAGTTCTCAGGCTCACGATCAAACAGCACTGTGCCCGCCGAAGCGCCAGGGCCCCAAATGACAGTTTGCGGCCCCTTGATAACTGTCAGTTTGTCGAAGGTTTCAGGGGAAATATACGAGCTTGGTGCATCCATTCGGAATGGACAGGCCCCAATCATCAGGCCGCCATTGGTACGCAGGTTTAAACGTGAGCCGAACATCCCGCGTAAAACTGTATCGCCATTGGTGCCGCCACTGCGTATCGCAGAAAAACCAGGGATGGTCTTCAGGTAGTCTGTGGCGTCACTTGCCGGGACAGGTTGGCGCGCGTCTTTAGGGTTGGCGATGATGGTTAACGGAGAGCTTTGTTGTACCGCGGTTATAACCTTCGGCGGCAGCACAATTTCAGTGCCACTGGTGGATAAGGTGTTGCTGTCGGCAGCAGTAGCGAGAGCCGACAAGGTACTCAAAAAAACAGCAAAGGCAGTTTTCCAGCGAAGGGAGGCTTGGGACAGTGAACTCAGGTGCGACGCAGACATGGTGTCAATTCCAATGGGTGTTTTCTGGATAGGCGCAGTAGTTTTAGATATGTTGTCGGCTACCAATTGAGGCGTACTCCTGCATATAGCGCCCGGCCAACACCGGGGTTGTACAGCGCCGAGTCTTCGGTTGCAGTCCCGGCAATTGCAGTGCTTGAGATGTAGCGGGTATCAAAGATGTTGCGTCCCTCCAGATAGCCTGACCAACCCGATGCCAGATCGTCATAGCCAATCTTGAGATTCCACAGCGTGTACGGATCCACCTTTTCCTGGTTGTCGTTATCGGCGTAATAGGATTTCGGCACCCACTCAGTGTTGGGCCCCAGGTAAAAACCGCTCGGGTGTTTGTAGAGCACTTCGGCGCGCAGGTAGTGTTGAGGCACACCGGGCAATTCGTTATCGCCGTAACGTGAGTCGTTATCGAAAAAGAAGTCGTTGTAGGTATAGGCCGCGTTAAACCAAACACTGTCCCCCGAAGCCACAGCCGACTTGAGAAAAGCCGCTCCAAACCCTGCCTCTACACCTTGATGAACAGTCTTATCAGCATTCACCACAGAGCACGGGCTCCAGGGAGCTGTAGTCAGGCATTGCAGCTCATTCTTGATTTGCGCTCGGTATAAGGCCAGGTCCCAGTTAGTGTCCTCGCGCTGGCCTCGGGTACCGATCTCATATGTTGTTGCCGTCTGAGCATCGAGGTCTGAGCTGGACGCCGAGGTAAATGTATTGGCGTCATAGCTAGGCACTTCAGCACTGCGCGAAATGTTGGAAAACACCTGCCATGTGGGGTCTACATCCCATAACACGCCAACCTTCGGACTGAAGTTGTCATACGAACGTCGACCCGATTGATCACCATCGGACTGAAAGCGATCCTGACGGTCGCGTACCGAGTGCTGAAATTGCATACCTGCGATCAATGCAATGTTCGGTCGAATGTAGAAAGAGTTCTGCGCATACGCCGAAGCATTTTTTGACTCATCAATGTTCGAAGCAAGCAGCTCGCCTTTCACTGCATTGGTCTGGTTCTCGTATTGCTTGTTGTCGATTTTGCCGTTGTGAAGATTGATCCCGGTGATCAATTGATTGCGGTAATCACCAATCTTCAATTCGTCAGTCGCGCGAACAAAACCGCCGTAGTCGTTAACGTCGTAGTCAAGCCATTGGTAAATCGGGTGCTTTACTTGGCGATGTACACCAAAGACACCGAATTCAAGCGTGGTTGAGTCGAAGCGCAATGTGGTTTTGTTGGCCACCCGCACTGAATCAATGTTGCGTTGCTGGTCGAGCCGCTCGAACTCGGAGTCAGCCGTCCTGGGTGAGTGCAATGCTGAATATTTAGTGACTTCACCAGGCAAGCGCTGCTTGATCTTATTGGCATTGACGTAAAAGCGCGTCTCAACATCCTCGGAGAATTGATAGCCGAAATTACTGCTTAGACGTTGCTGCTTGCCATCGCTGTGGTCGCGATAGCCATCGAAGCTCTGCGCCGAGCCAGTAATAAAGTAATCGAATTGACCTTGCGCCCCACCCGTACTCGCCTGTGAGCGCAGATAACCGAAACTGCCTGCGTCGATACGACCATCAAACAGCGACGCATCACGTCCTGTAGGCGTGACGAAATTGATCGCACCACCCAACGAATTACCGCCGTAGCGCAATGCATTGGCACCCTTGAAAACCTCGACATAGCGATAAGCGGTTGGGTCGACTTCGAATAGGTCGACAAGACCATCCGATGTATTAATCGACACGCCGTCCATATAGACGTTAATGCCACGGTTACCATAATTGCGTGACAAGCCGGAACCACGAATCGAAACCCGAGCATCGTCCCCGAACCGAGGTTGCGCAAAGACGCCGGGGACCCAGCCCAGTACATCTTTAATGGTCTGCGACGGACCGTCTTTGAATGCAGTGTCAGCCACTACTTCAACAGCGCCAGGTATGCGCTGGATATTGGCGATAGCTCGCGCTGTACTGGGAACTGTCAACGAAGCTTGCTCCGCGTAAACAGTAGTGTCAGGTAGAGCCAGCTCTCTAGAACTGCGTTCCTGTGCTTCAGGCTTTTCATCCGCCCAGGCCATATTGCAGGCGCCAATCAGTAGCACCAATGAGGTGTTCTTTTTATTTATCATGAGTAAATTCCACGCGTGGAAAAGCAGGCTTAACGAGCCGCTGCTACAAAACGCAAGCAGAGCCCGTCAAGCTATTGAGTTGACCGCGAGGAATATGGAAGGCGAAGCGCGAGGGTTTAGCGAAAAGCGCAAATAGCGAGGTGGTGGCTGAGCCCAGCTCCGGACCACAATGGGCGCGACGGCGCTGGCGGGGTGATAATCCAGGCCCAGTTGAAAAGAACTCAATGCAGCAGATGCAGAACATGAATGACACAGCGGGCAGGTTAACTGAGCCATAGAATGCGCTTGACTTGAATCACTGCCATCGAGCCGTGAGTCTTTTTTATCAGCAGTCGAACAGAAAGCAGTGTCAAGACCACTGAGTTTAAAGCCACTCATTTGCCCGTGATGCAATCCGCAAGCGAACAGCCCTATCAGGATGCTGATAGTCAGCATCCCGGCAACCAGCAAGCGATCACAATAGGCCATTTTCATGGCGCTAACTTTAGCATTTCCGGCAAAAACGAAAATAGCTCCATCATGCGTTCAGTTGACGCACTTTGCATAGATTACAGCTGTCACCGATGCAGCATCTTGTCGTCTACACCGAGCTGCTCTAGGTCGAAACCAGTCTTAACCGACTGACAATTCCTGGCGACTTAGTGCCCATCTCCAAGTAACAGGTTTAGGCCAGGATTTTGTGAAGTTTCGATTTGAATGTGGTCTATCTCCTATTCCGCTAATAGCATGCTGCACCCCTATTATTTTTAATAAGTACTATCTGCGCAGAGCCAATTTGCACCTACCGCTTCTATCTACAAAAGCAATTATCTACATGGATGTTATAAACCGGATTCCTCCCGCCGAGCGCACAGGTATGAAGGATATCCGGCGCGAGATCGACACCCTGGATCAAGCGATTGTCCAGTTACCAGGAAGGTGTTTTCAATACGTAGTTGCTGCTTCTAAATTCAAGACCTCTGCGGCCTCGGTACGGGCTTCGGATCGATTCTCGGCCAGAAGTTGACGCTGATGACGGACAGAAATGCGCCATCAGCTTGAAATTATTCCATAAACAGAATCAGGGCAATCTAGATCCAGAAGCCTACAGGCTTCATCCGAGACAGATCATGAGACGAACTAACGTTTCAGTGAAATCAATTCATTTTCACTCAATCAAAGACCCGCCCTAAAATGCGTATTAATTAAAGATCATATGAACTCATATGCATCCCGACATCAGGGCATCCGTTTCCAATGAGCAACGCATTCACTTTCAAGATCAAGAATATTCGCTTCGACGAGCATTATCAGCCGTCCGAAAATACGCGAATCACCACTAACTTCGCCAACTTGGCCCGGGGTGAAAGCCGTCAGGCAAACCTGCGCAATACCTTAACGATGATAGACAATCGTTTTAATACCCTGGCGCACTGGGATAATCCCAAAGGGGATCGTTACAGGGTTGAACTTGAAATCATTTCCGCCGAAATGAATCTGGATGCCGAAAATACCAGTCATGCCATTCCATTGATTGAGATATTGAAAACCACCGTGGTGGACCTGCATACCCACGAACGTATCGACGGTATTGTCGGCAATAATTTCTCCTCTTATGTACGCGACTATGACTTCAGCGTGCTGTTGTTGGGGTACAACAAAGGGCAGGCCGAGTTCAGCACGCCCAGCGATTTTGGCGACTTGCACGCCAAGCTGTTCAAGTGCTTTGTGAACTCGGACACCTACAAAGAGAACTTCAAAAAACCGCCGGTCATCTGCCTGAGTGTGTCGAGCAGCAAAACCTATGAACGTACTGAAAACCAGCACCCTGTCCTGGGAACCGAGTACCTGCAGGATGAATACTCGCTGACCGATGAGTACTTCAGGAAAATGGGGTTGAAAGTTCGCTACTTCATGCCTCCCAACAGTGTTGCGCCGCTGGCTTTTTACTTCTGCGGCGACTTGCTCGGCGACTACACCAATCTGGAACTGATCAGCACCATCAGCACCATGGATACTTTCCAGAAAATCTACAGGCCAGAGATTTACAACGCGAACTCGGCCGCCGGAAAGTCCTACCGGCCCAGCCTCAATAACCAGGACTATTCGCTGACCCGCATTGTGTACGACCGGGAAGAGCGCAGCCGCCTGGCAATCGAACAGGGCAAGTTTGTTGAAGAGCACTTTATCAAACCTTACCAAGCTGTTCTTGAGCAGTGGTCTGCTCACTACGCTCTTTGACTTACTCCACCTACAAGGTCATCCCTCATGAAAAAACTGCTACCTACTTCAACGGCTGGCAGCCTGCCCAAACCTGCCTGGCTGGCCCAACCTGAAACCCTGTGGTCGCCCTGGAAGCTGCAAGACGCGGAGCTCGTCGAAGGCAAACAGGACGCCTTGCGCCTGTCACTGCAAGAACAACAACAGGCCGGTATCGATATCGTCAGTGACGGTGAGCAAACTCGCCAGCACTTCGTCACCACCTTTATCGAACATCTCAGCGGTGTTGACTTTGAAAAACGTGAAACCGTGCGTATTCGTGACCGCTATGACGCCAGCGTCCCCACGGTAGTTGGCGAGGTAACCCGTCAAAGACCGGTGTTCATTGAGGATGCCAAGTTCTTGCGCCAGCAAACCGATCAACCCATCAAATGGGCGCTGCCTGGCCCAATGACGATGATCGATACGCTCCACGACAACCACTATAAAAGCCGCGAAAAACTCGCTTGGGAATTTGCCAAGATCCTCAACGAGGAGGCCCGCGAGTTGGAAGCGGCGGGCGTTGATATCATCCAGTTTGATGAGCCGGCTTTTAACGTCTTCTTTGATGAAGTCAACGAGTGGGGCGTTGCCACCCTGGAAAGAGCAATCGAAGGCCTTAAGTGCGAAACGGCTGTGCACATTTGCTACGGCTACGGGATCAAGGCCAATACCGATTGGAAAAAGACCCTGGGATCGGAATGGCGGCAATATGAAGAGGCCTTCCCCAAACTGCAAAAATCCAGCATCGATATCGTCTCGCTGGAATGCCACAACTCCCATGTCCCCATGGACCTGATTGAGCTGATTCGTGGCAAAAAAGTGATGGTCGGGGCCATTGATGTGGCCAACCATGCCATTGAAACACCCGAGGAAGTGGCCAACACCCTGCGCAAGGCCCTCCAGTTTGTGGACGCCGACAAGCTCTTGCCGTGCACCAACTGCGGCATGGCTCCCCTGCCCCGTCAGGTGGCCAGGGGCAAGTTGAATGCATTGAGCGCCGGTGCAGACATCGTTCGACGCGAACTCTCACTATCACGCTGATGATGCAGCGGTACGCGGGCTTTGCGGCCCGCTCCCGTTTTCAGGAATTGCCATGCCACCGTCTACAACAACCATCGAACCCTTGATCTTTCGTGAAGCACTCGGGCACTACGCCTCCGGCATCACGGTGATCACTTCACACTTCGAAAACGAGCCGGTCGGCTTCACATGCCAGTCGTTCTACAGTGTGTCGATGAACCCGCCGCTGGTGTCATTCAGCGTCATGTGCAGCTCGGCCAGCTATCCCCGGATTCGCCAGGCCGGAAGATTCGCCGTGAACATCTTGTCGGATGAACAGGCTGGCATTTCCAACCAGTTCGCCCGCAAAGGCACTCAAAAATGGCAGGGCATTGACTGGCAGACCTCCCCTCTCGGTAATCCGGTCATTTCTGGCTGCCTTCACTGGCTGGACTGCGAAATACACGCAGAACACGCCGCCGGCGATCACATGATCGTGATTGGTGAAGTCAAAGCCCTGAACCTGCAAGAAGCTGTAGCGACTCAGCCCTTGCTGTATTTCAAAGGCCAGTATTGCAACCTTGAGGTACATGAGGGTGCTTGAGTATCTACTCCTTTCGTGAATACCTCGGGCACTGATCCGACCTTCAAAACCTCACGGCCAGCTCTGCCAACGGGTCATCGGAGCCCTTCACGCGTGCCGGTGCTCATATGAACCGATAGACCCAGGACACACCGCCATGACAGACCTCAAAAGGCCCCAACTCAGCCTTCCCGAAGGTGCGGACAAGCTGTTGCTTCACTCGTGTTGCGCGCCGTGCTCGGGCGAAGTGATGGAAGCAATCACGGCGTCAGGCATCGACTACACCATCTTTTTCTACAACCCGAACATTCACCCCGAACGTGAATACCTGTTGCGCAAGGACGAGAACATCCGCTTTGCGGAAGATAACAACGTGCCGTTTATCGATGCCGACTACGACACAGACAACTGGTTCGAACGCGCCAAAGGCATGGAGCACGAACCTGAACGCGGCGTGCGCTGCACCATGTGTTTCGATATGCGCTTCGAGCGTACCGCCCTTTACGCTTATGAAAACGGCTTCCGTGTGATTTCCAGCTCCCTCGGCATCTCGCGCTGGAAAGACATGCAGCAAATCACCGACAGCGGTATCCGCAGTGCACAAAAATACCCGGGCGTGACCTATTGGGACTACAACTGGCGCAAGGGTGGCGGTTCGGCGCGGATGATCGAAATCAGTAAACGCGAACGTTTTTATCAGCAGGAATACTGCGGTTGCATCTACTCGCTGCGCGACACCAACCATCACCGTAAAGACCAGGGTCGGGACATCATCCGCATTGGAGTCAAATATTACGGAAACGACAAGTGATCGTTTTACATCCTATCCTGGGCATGGCTCATACGCTGCGTTGTACTGCAGGATCACCAAGCACTCTTGCCCCATGAGTACTCAGAAGAAGGCGTTGAACGATCGGCTCTTCACTTGTGTCGTGGAGCTTGTTCCCACGCACTCCTCGAAACGTTTTGCTTCATCTGAAAAACTCATGCAGCGAATGCAGTTGGCTGCGATGGCCGACCGGGCCTCTGGGGATTTTGACATTGCACCGCTGAAAGAGGAGCGCTGACAAGTGATCAATGACTGTTTTGGCCTAGAGCGGTTATCAAGTGCTACGGCACCAAAGGAGATTCACGCTTCACCATGCCATTTAACGCCGCAATAAAAGGCGAACGTTAGCGAGCCCAGCCCACGCTTTTTGTGGGCGATCTTTAATTGCTTTGTTAAATGTTGCCATCTGTCTTTACCGAAATTAAATCAAACGCCAGTTGATAGCTAACTGCCTTTAAGTTTTGTTCTAGTTCTTGGAAGCTAAATTTTTAGTGCTTATTTTTTGATAACCTTTAAGTGCCACCACACCCAGTTTGAAACAACACCTTCCGATGCTTATTTAGAGGCAAGGTTTGAATCATCAAAGCCAAATTCGAAACCACAAGAATACATTTGAAAAAAGCAGAGTCATTTCCATCATATGGCGGATCATTGAACTCGCGCTGTCACAAATAGGGCATAGGTATGTGCCTTCATCATCTTGCAAGATAACAAAGTGTTCGCCTAGTTGAGTTACACACTAATGTTCTTTCATATCCATTTATATATAACGGCATGCTCAGCGGAAAATCGACCGCAGGGAGATTTTATCCGATGCAGCACCTTGTTATATTTTTACCAAGTGTACTTTATGGGATTAGACGCACCTCTCTTACGAAATTCATCTGGCGTGCGTTTGCCAATATATAACTTTTGTAGCTCAATTGGTGCTTCGTGACCCACAAAGCCATAACGGCCTTCAACTGCTTCTTTACCTGGAAAGTTTTCTGGTACAGCTTCTAGCCACTTTTCTGCAATGAAAGCACCTACAATTAAACCTTGAACTGTGGCCAAAACAACTTCAGCCTGACTCGCTTTCTGCTGGCTCAAACGCCAAGCATAGCGAGTAGCTTCATAAAGTGAGCCTTCTAGAGCGCTACGGTTAACGTTGACAAGTAAAACTTTGTGTTTGAAATTTGCGGCCTCTGCGGAATACCTCTTTATAATTTCGGAGGAGTGCATGGCTCCAAAGTCACTATTTCCATGCCCGTCCATAATATTAGTTAATCCCGGATAAGCATCTATCAAAGCTGCCTCAACCTCAAAAGCTGATTTTTCAGATAAACCATGCCGATGAATAACATGGGCAACGTCAAATCCAGCGATATGGATCGATCGTATTCTAGTCATTTTCTCAGACAACGAGTCACTCTCAATATCACCACGAGCATGAGCAAAAACACGATTACCTTGACCCTTTCCAATATAAAAGGTTTCCCCGTTTCTAGGGTCAATTAATCGGTAAACGTAGAACTGAAGTTTCTCAGCCACTTCTGGAGAAAATGAATCGATCTTTGGGTCAGACATTGGCTCTCCTTTATGTATATCTTTCGCATAACAGACACGTCTCAGCGTGTCCTAGTTGATGCACCTGTTGAATCGCCCCGGGTTTTCTAGACACTCTCCAGACCTACTGGTACTGGATACGCTATTTCCTGCGCTTCCACCAGATGCGTCACCCTCTGGAGATGGGGCCAGCGGAAGTTAGCAAGTTTCTTACCTGGTTGGCCGTCAGTCGGCATGTGGCCGCTGCCACGCAGAATCAGGCGCGTATCCAAAGTGCTTGGCGCGAGCAAGATGCGTTTTACCAATGCGGTGTCAGCCTGCCCTATGCGCTGCGCGGCAAATATCCTAACGCGACGCGGTCGTTGGCGTGGCGGTGGTTGCTTCCCTCTCAGGGTTTGTGTGCAGACGATGAGGGCAATATCGTGCGGCACCATCTGCACGTCAGCGCAGTGCAAAAGGCGGTAAGGAGAGCTGTGCGAGCGGCGGCGGTTGGCAAGCCAGCGGGTTGCCATACCTTCAGACATACTTTTGCTACCGAGTTGCTGCGCCGCGGTAGTGACATCCGCACAGTGCAGACCTTGCTTGGGCATGCCGATGTGCATACTACGCAGATTTATACCCATGTCCTTGGTAATGCCTTTGCCGGAGTGCAAAGTCCGCTCGGCTGAGCTTTGGCTACGCTGAGCTTTCCCTTTTGTACTTCAAGACTATTCTAGGGTGCAAAGCGCGTCTATCCCTCTACATCCAACAATCCCACGGGAGGCCTGGTTTGTTGTTTATGTCACTGTCGTTTGAGCGATGACGCTGCGGATTTGCGTAATATTCTCATCCAGATACCGTCTTCACCCGTTTCATCCTGGAACTGGGAGCTCTTGAGTAGTGCCTTGCTTCCAAACGGCTTCAAGTCATCCGTAAACGTCCGCTCCTGGCCGACTCCTACCGGTCGCAACCTGCAAAATTGCGGGCTGATGGCTTGAGCCAGAGGTGGCCGCCAAGACTGCAGAAGCTCCGCGAGAGGCGTGAGTACAGCAATATCGAGGGATAGGGCAAGATTAAACCTTAGTAGCCTAAACCGGGGTCTGCTCCTGGCTGTCATTACGTGTTAAACATAGGTCAACGGTCTTCACCAGCGAACAAGAGACTTTCAGATGAAAGCAATGAACCGAATACTTCCTTCCACTACAGCCCTGGCGCTCGTGGCGATTTTCAGCTTCACGAGTGGATCGGCGCAAGCCGGCTTGGAGGAAGGTGTTACGGCCTATCAAGCCGGTGACCTGCCGCAGGCATTCAAGGAGTTCAGCACCTCCGCGGAAGCAGGCAACCCCTATGGCCAGTTCAATTTGGCTCTGATGTACGAACAAGGCATCGGGGTCACCAAGGACGAAACACAGGCAGTTAGCTGGTACGAGAAATCCGCGCAGCAAGGCAACTCCAACGCGCAATACAATCTCGGCGTGCTCTATGAAAACGGCCGTGGCACTCCCGTGGACTTTGCGCAGGCCAATCAGTGGTATCGCAAGGCAGCAGCGCAAGGCGATGCCCTTGCCGTCGGCAATCTGGGCATGCTCTATATGCGTGGCGATGGCGTGAAGGTGGACAAAAATCTCGGCCTGGCCCTGCTTATACAGTCGGCAACCATGGACAGTTCGCCCACAAACAACGCCAAAAAGAACATTGCAGCGACCAGGGGCTTGACCACCGACATGATCACAACAGCCCAGGCACTTTCGAATGAACTGGGCCAAGCCCAAAACCTGCTGATACCGCTGGATCAATACTTGAAAACCGGGACGACTGCCGCTGGCGGCGAATCGCAAGTAGCCAATTAGCCGCCGCCAATAAGGGACAGGCCAGGTTTTTGTAAAATTGATTTAAACGTGGCCTGTCCCCTACTCCATCAGTGAATTGTCGGGAATCGCTCTTTCAGTAATGCCTGGGCTTGATAGGCCATCTGGTCGAGCAGGCGGTCGCGCTTGTTTTCGGCATCACTCATGGCCTTGTTTCCATTCTGTTGCACAAGGTAGGTGTGGATCTGCCGCACTTCCTTGGATTGGAAAATCGGTGCCAAGTCCTGGACCGCAACCATTCCGGCCGAGCGGTAAGCCCGGCTACTGAGCACCACATGCGGCCCCTGCGCTGCCACTACTTGCAAACCCATGGATTCAAAGATCGGCACCTTGCTCGCCGCACAGGCCAATTCGAGGTGTGGGCGATGCTCGATCACCTGCTGCAACAGTGCCTTGGCGATGCCACGTCGGCGGTGACTGGCTTGAACGGCCAGATAAGCAAGCGTGCAGGCTTCGGCGTCATCCGGGCTCGGCAGATACAGGGCAAAGCCCAGCACCAGGGCAGGATCGTCATCATCCAGGGCCAAAACCAATTTCGGCGAACCGCCCTGAGCGCCGCTGATGGCCTGCAGGTACATGTGCACCTCGTAGCCAATCACATATTGGTAGAGCTGATAGAGCGGATTGCTGGGCGTCAGCGGCACCGGACTGATGTCGCTAAAGTAGTCCACCACCATTTGCAGAACCTGAGCTTCCAGGGCCTCCGGTGGTGAGCTATCCAGGTGTACAAGGGTGAACATCGAGACGCTGGCTCCAGCTGTGCCCGATCAGGGTAATCGGTGCTGATGCCATTGTAACGCCCACCGCCATGGCTTGCATGGCTCACCCAATCAACCGTATGGCTGTGCGCCTTATGTCGCTGGCGCACAGCCTAGGCTAAACGCTGGGCTAAAGCTTCATGCCCACGGCCAGGCGGTTAAAGGCGTTCATCAGTGAAATTGCCAGGGTCAAGTCGGAAATCTCGACATCGGAAAAGTGGCTTTGCAGCGGTTCGTACAGGGCATCCGGCGCGCCTTTCTCGCTGACAAAAGTGAGTGTTTCGGCCCACGCCAAGGCAGCACGCTCACGCTCGTCAAACAGCTCGCTGATTTTCCAGCCGGCAAGGCAATCCAGTTTTGCCTGCGCCACTTCGCACTGGCGCAGGCTCGCTGAATGCTTGCCCAGGCAGTAAGCACAGCCGTTGATCTGGGAGATACGCAAATACACAAGCTCAAGCAGTGGCAAGCCGAGCGAGCTTGAAGCCAGTGCGGTGTTGGTTGCATGCAAGCCTTGGTATGCCGCAGGCGAAAGCGTGGAAAAAGGCAGTCTGAGTTGGCTCATGATGAAACTCCTTAATAAATTGCTCAGTTACAAACAAGGTTGCTAAACAAGGGGGTGAGTGAAAGTTCGCGTCGCGCCTGCTCAATTGCGGCCTGGACAACCTCTTGACCCAGGACCAGGCCCTGCAAGTAGGTGAACTGCAAATCGAAAAGTCCGATGGTGTTCAGCGCGTAACGTAGATAGACCGTCAGGAAGTCAGGCTGGCGTGCGCGCTCACCCCTGTGGAAGCCACCGGAGCCAACCACGACATGGACTGGACGATCCTCCAGCAAGCCGACTTTGCCTTTGGCGGTTGATTTGAATGTGCGCTGTATGCGCAAGACATAATCGATCCAAAGCTTGAGTGCGGCCGGCACCGTGAAGTTATGCATTGGCGTGGCAATCAGCAGGACATCGCTGCGTTCCAGCTCGGCAATCATTGCCTCCGAAACCTCGAAGACCGGTGAATCGAATGGCGTGTTCGAGGTCAGCGCCCGGGCATAGTCGGTACCCAATGGCGGTAGCGGATACGCGCCCAGGTCACGCTCGATCAACTCCATGCCCTGGTGCTGCTGTTGCAACACCGCCACCAATTCCAGGGCCAACTGATGCGCATGGGAGTCATCCCCATGGGGGCTGGCATTAATCAACAGGACAGTTTTCATACCGACTTAACCTCGCGCAGGCTCTGGGTGAAGTGCATGCCACGTGCCAGCAGGCCGTGGCGAAAGTAAAAGCGCTGGGCAAGCGGCATATGCAAGCCGGTGTCCAGCACAAAGTGATCGCATTGTTGCCGCACGGCTTCATTACGAACGGCGTCCAGCAGGCGACCACCCAGGCCGCTGCGCTGCAAGGCCGGGCTCACGACCAGATCATCAAGGTAAATAAAGCGTCCATAGAGCAGGTTTTCCATCTCACGGTAACCGGCCAGACCGACAATTTGCTCACCGTCCAGGGCCGCTAGCAGGCGGTAGCCTTGCTGGGCTTGTCGAACCAACTGCTCCACGTAATCCGCGCAATTGACAAGGTGGGGGCGCAAGACGCGCATAAGCTCGAAACTGGTCCGTAAGGCCTGCTCGTTATCGAGGTGCTCCAGGGTAAATGACATATCAGCCAGCCTGCTCAAGAGTGATGCCTTACTTTAGAGTCAGGATGGCTTAACCTATAGATCCAAAAAATGCATAAATGACTAGACCATGATTGCTCAATTCAAGCTCGACCGCAGTCAATCGGCGCCGATCTACCGCCAGCTTTACCAGCGCTTTCGCGAGTCAATCGCAGACGGGCGTCTGCGCCCGGGAGATCGGGTGCCTGCGGTTCGTGCCCTGGCCGCGGAATTGAATTTGGCTCGTGGCACTGTGGATGCGGCTTATCAACTGCTTATTGGCGAGGGTTATCTGACTGCACGCGGGGCGGCCGGGACTGTTGTGACCCCTCACTTGACCCCGACCACTGCCCCGCCTCGTACAAGGGTTGCATCCCTGGACTTCCACGGCACGCATTCGGGAAAGTTGCCGATGGCACTGCAAATGGGCCTTCCTGCACTGGATGCATTTCCACGCAAGCTCTGGACAAGGCTTGCGGGTCGTCAGTTACGCCAATCAGGGATTGATACGCTGGTCTACCCGGATTCACGCGGCCATGCACCACTGCGGGGGGCAATTGCTTCCTATCTTGGGATTTCGCGAGGCATTGCCTGTCATCCAGATCAAATACTGGTGTGCGCGGGCTATCGCGCCTGCCTCGACCTGATTAGTCACACATTGATGCGCCCAGGCGATAAATGCTGGCTGGAAGAGCCCGGTTACTTCATGGCCAGGAATGCCTTGCAAGAGGCCGGCGCAGAACTGGTACCGATCAATGTGGATGATCAGGGGCTTGAGATCGAGCAAGGCATTGCTCGCTGCCCTGATGCTCGCTTTGCGGTAGTCACCCCGACCCACCAGAGTCCGCTAGGGATATCGCTGTCACTGACCAGGCGCCTGGCGCTATTGGCCTGGGCCAATCGCCAGGGCAGCTGGATCATCGAGGATGATTACGACAGTGAGTACCGCTATCAAGGTAAACCCCTTCCAGCCCTGAAGAGCCTCGATCAGCAAGGTCGGGTGCTGTATACCGGAACCTTCAGCAAAGTCCTGTTTCCAAGCCTGCGCCTGGCCTATCTGGTGGTCCCGCTTGAGCAGAGCCAAGCATTCGCCAAAATGGCGGATCGCCTGCACAGCCACTGCCCGCACCTGCTACAGGCTACCGTTGCGGCCTTTCTCAACGAGGGTCACTTCGCCCGGCATCTAAAGAAAATGCGCAGCCTTTATGCACGGCGCAGGCAATGGCTGGTCGATGCCTTGAACCTGCATTTGGACGGATATTTACAGATCAACCCCCAGGCCGGAGGTATGCACTTGGTCGCCTATATGCATAAGGGCGATGATTGCGCGCTTGCCCGGCGAGCCAGAACCCTGGGTATTGCAGTAGAACCATTGTCGCAGTGGTACCTGCAGGACACCCCAAAAAAGGGGCTGGTCATGGGCTTCACCAACATAACAAGTGCCGAGCATGCAGAAACTGTGGCGTCGAGCCTGGCCCAGATCATTCAGGAGTAGCGAGGACGGGCACGACCTAGAGCGGGCAGGCCTAGCCTACAGGCCGCGTTGCCACTCCTGGCGCAGCTGCGCCTGTTGTGGACGTTCAATAGCCTCGCGAACCTGTGCCAGCAAACGTTGCTTATCAGCCCCCAGGTTGCCTTTAAGCACCAGGTAATTCGAGGCGTGATCACTGCGAAACACCGTATCTTGCAATTCAAGCCCCTGCAGCAGCCGCTCTATCTCAACAAAAAGTTGCGCCTGGCTAAGCGGCTCGAAATCAGCGAAGCCGCGACGCAACCTCGCTTCGCCTTGGGGAAAGCTCACCACCAAGGTCGAGAGAAACTCAGGCTGCGCAGCATTCATCAGGCGCGCTGAATTATCGGCATGCTGCTCGCTCAGCACGCTGCCGCCAAGACCATTGAGAATCATCACCGAGCGCGTGATGCCCGCGTCGCCCAGCTTCTCAAGCGCACTAAGGCTCGACTCATAGGTTTCGCCCTTGTTGATGCGCGCCAACACCTCATCATCGCCTGACTCACAACCCACATAGGCCATCCCCAGGCCCGCATCTGCAAGTTCCTTCAGCTCAGCGACTGACTTTTTGCGCAGGTTACGCGGCAGGCAGTAGCTCGATACCCGATTCACCTCGGGCATATGCTCGCGGATTGCAGTGAGGATATTCAACAAACGCCGTGTTGGCAGCACCAAGGCATCGCCATCAGCCAGAAACACCCGCTGCACGATCAATTGCTCGCCGGCCTTGCGGATTTCTTCGAGCACCTGCACTTCATCACGGGCGCGAAACTTCTTCTGTTCCTGGGTATACATTTCACAGAAGGTGCAATTGTTCCACGAGCAGCCGTTGGTGACCGGCAGGATCAACGAGTGCGCCTCGCTGGGCGGGCGGAAGACGGGTTCGATGTAGTCGATAGGAAATGCGGCAGCCACGGCAAATCACTCTGCAGGATCAGTAATCTTGCTTGCGCAACTCAAGCCACTAAGCTCAATAAGCGCAAGTACGGCTGAGTGCGTTCAATATACAGGACGTATGTGCTGGCCTCGGACTTATGCCCAAGACCAGCAAAATAACAGCTAAGGCGCTTAGCTGTTCGGGGTATCGCCATCGCGCTTGCGCTTGTTGCCCATGCGCACGCCGATGTCCATCAGGAACTGGAAAAAGCCCTCCTGATCTTCCAGAACATTGCTCCAGAATGGCGAGTGGTACAGCGCCACAGCGCCGTGTACCAAAGCCCATGCAGCGCAATAATGGAAGTAAGGCGGCACATCTTCGAGCTTGCCTTCGGCGATCCGCCCCTTGATCAGCAGGGTCAGGCGCTCGAAGTTTGAAGCACGGATCTTGTGCAACTGCTCGACCATTTCCGGGACTTGGTTACCCTTGACCACCTTTTCCTCAAGGCGATCAAACAGACGATAACGCTGCGGGTCGCGCATGCGGAACTCAAAGTAGGCGCGCGACAGGGCTTCCTGGTCACGGTCGACATCGGCCGAATGCAGCAACTCGTTCAAATCGCGCTCATAGTCGAGCATCAGGCGCAGGTAGATCTCGGCCTTGGATTTGAAGTGTTTGTAGATGGTGCCTTTACCTATGCCTACTGCGTCGGCGATCATCTCGACAGTCACGCTGTCTTCGCCTTGCTCAAGGAATAGTTTTAGCGAAGTGTCGAGAATTTCCTGCTCACGGCGACGAAACTCACGGACCTTACGGGGTTCTTTCTGCATAAAGGGACTAAGTGGTCAAAAATCGAGCCGACTATTATGCCTCAATAGCGCCAAATTGCACGGATCATCGAACCATGAACGCACTTCGTTACGAGTTTGAGCAGCTTTCTGCGATCAATTACCTCAATCATGCCGCCATTTCGCCATGGCCGCAGCGCACTGTTGATGCGGTAAATCGCTTCTCAAACGAGAACGCCAGGCTCGGTGCGCGTAACTATTCTGACTGGCTGGCAACCGAGCATTTATTGCGTGAACGCCTGGCCCGCCTGGTCAACGCACCATCGAGCGACGATATCGCCCTGGTCAAGAACACCTCGCAGGCGTTGTCCTATGTTGCCTTTGGACTGGATTGGCAACCGGGTGACCAAGTGGTTATCAGCGACGAAGAGTTCCCTTCAAATAAAATTGTCTGGCAGGCGTTAAATGCACAGGGTGTCGAGGTCAAACAGGTCAATCTAGCCAACAGTGACCCTGAAACCGCCCTGCTCGACGCTTGTGGCCCTCGAACACGCCTGCTTTCAATAAGCGCTGTGCAGTTTGCCAGTGGCTTGCGCCTCAACCTGCAACGCCTCGGCCACGGTTGCAGGGAGAAAGGCGTGCTGTTTTGCGTCGATGCCATCCAGCAAATCGGCGCCCTGCCCTTTGATGTTCAAGCCTGTGAGTGCGATTTCGCCATGGCCGACGGCCACAAATGGATGCTCGGCCCGGAAGGCCTTGGTCTGTTTTATTGCCGCAGCGAATTACGCGAGCAACTCAAGCTCCATGAATACGGCTGGCACATGCTCGAACATGCCGGTGATTACTCACGCACCGACTGGCAACCGGCAAAAAGCGCAGTGCGCTTTGAATCAGGCAGCCCAAACATGCTTGGCACCATGGCCCTGGAAGCCAGCCTGTCGCTGCTTGAGGAAGTGGGAATGGTAGCCGTGGGCCAAGCGCTGGAAGAGCGCGTGCTAGAGCTGACCACCGGGCTGGGGCGAATTTCGGGGGTTAACCTGCACAGCCCGCTGAACCCAGAACGCCGGGCCGGCATTATCAATTTCAGCCTCGACGGTTGGGACACCCGGGCGCTGTTTGAAAAACTCAAGCAAGACAACCTGATATGCGCGCAGCGTGGCAAGGGCATCCGCCTCTCGCCGCACTTCTACACCAAACCCGAGGTGATTGAGTCAACGCTGCGCCTGATACGCCAGGCCAGTGGCCGCTGAGAACTGAGCGGTAGCTCGGGTATTCCAAATCCGTTTAAGAACCCGCCAAATTGGGCTGGACGATCGGAAAAGTTGACCAATACTCATAAGTACTGGCGGGGCATCTCCCCCCAAGTGACTCGCCAGCCAAGGTACCGTGGACCGCGTACCTTGATTACTCCTAATGGTCTTAACCCGGATTCATCCCCCAGAACCCGGGTTTTTTTTGCGTTGTGCCCCAGGCTGGTTGCGCTATCCGCCGACACGGGCCAGCGGAAACAAACGCTTGAAGTTGTTGCTGGTCTGCTCGGCCAGTTGTTCGTAGCTGACGCCGCGCAGCACCGCCAGATATTCAGCCACGTCTCGCACATACTCCGGCAAGTTGGGTTTGCCGCGATGCGGCACCGGTGCCAGATACGGCGAGTCTGTCTCGACCAGCAGGCGATCAACCGGAACCTGGCGAGCGACTTCACGCAGCGCATCGGCATTGCGGAAAGTGACGATACCCGACAGCGAAATATAAAAGCCCAAATCCAGCGCAGCCTTGGCCATGTCCCAGTCTTCGGTGAAACAGTGCAGCACACCGGCTTGCGGTAATGCCGCCTCGCGCAGGAGCTGCAAGGTATCGGCACGAGCGCCACGGGTGTGCACTATGACCGGCTTGGCGGTGGCCTGGGCCGCTTGCAGGTGCAGGCGGAACGAAGCCTGTTGCAGTTCGGCGGCCTCAGGCTCGTAGTGATAGTCAAGGCCGGTTTCACCGATGGCCACCACGCGCGGGTGCTCAAGCTCACTGAGCAACCAGTCCATGGCCGGCGTTGCGCCTGGCTCCAGATCCAGCGGATGCACGCCGACCGAGCAATCGACATCTTCATAGCGATCAGCCAGGCCTTTGACCGCAGCGGCATTATCCGCGCTCACCCCGATACACAGGAAATGGCCAACCCCACGTGCCCGCGCGGCATCAAGTGCGGCATCAAGCGACCCATTGTGAGCGCCAAGATCCAGTCGGTCGAGATGGCAGTGCGAGTCAATCAACATAAAAAACCACTAATGTTAAGCAAAGAGAATGAATGCAAAAGGCCGCAATCAATGCGGCCTTTTGCCTTAGAGCATGTACCGACAACCCGGCTACATGGTGTGCGTCGGACGGTCCGACTTCAGCGCACCGGCCAGATAGGTCTCGATCTTGTTACGGGCGGTGTTGTCACCGTCATTGAACTGTACGCCAACGCCTGCTGCACGGTTGCCCTGGGCGCCTTTTGGCGTAATCCAGACCACTTTGCCCGCAACCGGAATTTTTTCAGGCTCATCCATCAAGTTGAGCAACATGAACACTTCATCACCTAGCTTGTAGCTTTTGTTGGTGGGGATAAACAACCCGCCATTTTTGATGAAAGGCATGTAAGCGGCATAGAGCACGGACTTGTCTTTGATGGTTAGAGACAAGATTCCATTACGCGGACCCAGGTTAGGTGGCAAGCTCATGCGGCATTCCTGATTTTTTAATACTTAGTGGGCGATTCTAGCCCGGTCCGGGCAAGCTTGCCCACTGTACCAACAAGGCTTCGAGAAGCAGAACACGGTTAAGGTTAGCTTTGGCAATGACTTTTTGTCGTTGCAGCAATATCCAGTCCTGCATTTTTATGACCTTGGCCTGGCTGGTCTTGCCTGCCATGTACTGCACAACCTTGCGCATATCCGCCTGGCCAAGGCCCTGTTCATCTTGTGTCAGCTGGTAACGCAACATCAATTGCGACCAGTCATAAAACCAGTCGAACAACAGCTGCAAGGATACCGAGTTCCAGCTTTCAGCCAGCGGGCTGACGGCAATCTGCTGCTTGAGCAGTTTTTTTACGCCATCAACCACCTGAGCACGTTGTTCGCGCACGCCCTGCTCCTGCATGCGCACCGCCACCAGTGGCGATCCGGCAGCCAAACACAGCAGCTCAGCACGTTCTTCGGCACTGCTATCCGGCAATGCACTAGCCAGCCATTGCAGGCTCATGGTTTCGCTGGGCAACGGACAGGCCTGCTGCACGCAACGGCTCTTGACGGTCGGCAGCAAACGGCTTGGCTGATGACTGATCATCAAGATAACCGTATCGCCAGAAGGCTCTTCAAGACTTTTGAGCAAGGCATTGGCGGCATTGAGGTTCATCGACTCGGCCGGTTCGACCACCACAACCTTGCGGCCAGCCAACTGGGCCGTCTGAACCAGGAAGTTAACCAGGCTACGCACCTGGTCCACCTTGATCGGCTTATCAAACTCTTCAGGCTCAAGCACCGCCGAATCAGGATGAGTGCCAGCGGCCAACAGGTGACACGACTTGCACTCGCCGCAGGCATCAAGACCCTGTGGTTGCTGGCAGAGCAAGCGTGCTCGCAAGCGCTCGGCCAGCGCCCTTTTGCCAATGCCAGGTGCGCCGTGCAACAGGTAGGCATGGGCATGCTGAGTGCGCCCGGCCAATTGCTGCCACAGCGAGTCTTGCCAAGGATAGGCCTCAGCCACGGCTCAACTCCAGGATAGTGGGCAACAATGCATCCAGTGCGACTTGTACCTGCTCCAGGGGTTGCGCGGCATCGACAATGCGATACCGCTCAGGTGCCGCCTGGGCGCGCTTGAGGTAGGTCTGGCGTACCGCGTTGAAGAAGTTCGAACCTTCCTGCTCGAAGCGGTCCAGCCGGCCACGCGCGGCGGCCCGCGATAGACCTACCTCGATCGGCAGGTCAAAAACCAGGGTCAGGTCTGGGCGTAAATCACCCTGGACAAAGTCTTCCAACTGACTGATGCGTGCTTCTGACAACCCACGGCCACCACCCTGGTAGGCATAGGTCGCATCGGTGAAACGGTCACACAGCACCACGCAACCACGGGCCAGTGCTGGCGCAATCACCTGGGCGATATGCTGAGCGCGCGCCGCGAATACCAACAGCAACTCGGTGTCGGCAGCCATCGGCTCGGCATTGGGTGTCAACAGCAACTCGCGTACACGCTCGGCCAGCGGTGTGCCACCAGGTTCACGGCTTAATACGACCTCCAGGCCTTGCGCTTCGAGCTTACGGGCCAAGTAGTCGCGATTAGTGCTCTTGCCTGCACCTTCCGGGCCTTCAAGGGTGATAAACAAACCGCTCACTGACTGTCCTTTTGATCAGGGGTTGAAACCGGCGCAGGGCTCGAGCGGTAATCCGCCCGACGCTTGAGCTGATACTCGCGTACCGCCCGGTTATGCGCCTCAAGGGAATTGGAGAATATATGGCTGCCGTCGCCACGAGCGACGAAATACAAGCTCTTACCAGGTGCCGGATGCAGCGCCGCATGAATGGCTTCACGCCCCACCAGGGAAATCGGCGTCGGCGGCATGCCGGTAATAATATAGGTGTTGTAGGGCGTTGGCTCGCGCAGGTCCGCGCGGGTGATGCGCCCGGTGTAACGCTCGCCCATGCCATAGATAACCGTCGGGTCGGTTTGCAGGCGCATGCCCAACGCCAGCCGGCGGATAAACACCCCGGCAATCTGGTCACGCTCGTGCGGCACACCAGTTTCCTTTTCGATCATCGAGGCCATGATCAGCGCGTCATAGGGTTCCTTGTAGGGCAAGTCATCAGCGCGTGCCTGCCACTCCTCCTC
This sequence comes from Pseudomonas sp. S9, assembly GCF_000222125.1. NCBI lineage: Bacteria > Pseudomonadati > Pseudomonadota > Gammaproteobacteria > Pseudomonadales > Pseudomonadaceae > Pseudomonas > Pseudomonas sp. S9. The sequence continues at coordinate 127,763 of NZ_AFFX01000009.1, forward strand.
GAGCACTTGCTGCAAACGTGCGTGGGCCTGCTTGAGCAACTCGTAATCACTCATGCCACGCACATAGCGATAGGTATCGGGGAAGAAGCGCCCCTCGGGGTTCATGCCCGGCTCGCCCAGACGCTCCATCAACTGCGCATCAGAAACATCCTCCAGGGTCTTCTGCAAGGCATCCTGGCGCGCCAGTGCCTGACGAACCTGGCGAAAATTCCAGCCCTCGACCAAGGTCAGGCTGTACTGCACCACTTCGCCCCGGCGCCACAGCCCAAGCATGTCACGCACGGTCTGCCCGGGCATTAGCCGGTACTCGCCGCTGTGCAAGGGTTCGCCGCGCAGGTTGAAGCGCCAATACAGGCGCAACCAAAAGGCCTTGTCGATGACCCCTTCGCGCTCCAGCTGATTGAGCACACCGCCCGGTGTAGCACCTCTTGGCACTTCAAGCAGGCGCTCCTGGCTTAACTGCAAGGGCTGCTGCAACGCGGTGTGTTGCTGCCAGGCAGCCACGGCAAACGTCAGGCCTGCCAGCACCACACAGACTTCAAGAAACAGCAGTATTTTGCGTATCACGAATTAACTATCCAATAAATCACGAGCAATTGCCTGCAGTCTACGGGTCATGGGCCCGGCCAGCCAGCGGCAATCAAGCAGCTCAAGCACCGGCCAAACGCCATAGACGCTATTACAAACAAAGACCTCGTCGGCACTGCGCAGTTCGTCGGGGCTGATATCCGTCACCGAGCATGGGATGGACAACTGCGCGGCCTGATCCAGCAGTTCCGCCCGCATCACCCCCGCCACACCGCAACGGCTCAAGTCAGGCGTGGACAACCGCCCATCCCTGACCATGAAAATATTGCTGTAGACACCCTCGATTACACGACCGCCAACATCGCACATCAGGCCTTCAGCGTAAGCGGGATCATCCCACTCGGCACGCGCCAGCACCTGTTCAAGGCGGTTGAGGTGTTTCATCCCGGCAAGCAGGGGTTGCTCAGCCAGTCTTGTCTTGCAGGCAAACAGACGCACGCCCTCTCGAGCATTTTCAGGTGCGTAGCTGGCCGCTGGCGAACCTTGCAGGATACGACGCGACTGGGCCGCCACAGGCGGCGCATAACCGCGCAGACCATCGCCACGGGTGATAATCAGCTTGGCGATGCCATTACCCAGCGCGGCACAAAAAGCTTGCAGTTCATTGCGCAGCAGGGATTGATCGAGCGTAATGTTCAGCCGCGCACAGCCCTGGGCCATGCGGCTCAGGTGACGCTCCAGCAACACTGGGCGGCCGGCTGTCACGGCGATGGTCTCAAATAGCCCATCACCGTAAGCCAGGCCGCGATCCTTGATCGACAGCAACTCTTCAGGGCGACCGTCGACCCAGCTCAACATCAATCGTTAAACCGACGGAACACCAGCGAGCCATTTGTGCCGCCAAAACCGAAGGAGTTGGACAGCACCACGTCGATCGGTTTTTCTTTGGCAGTGTGCGGCACCAGGTCAAGATCACAACCCTCATCAGGCTGATCGAGATTGATGGTCGGCGGCGCCACCTGATCCCGCAGCGCAAGGACGCTGAAGATGGCTTCGACAGCGCCGGCAGCACCCAGCAAGTGCCCGGTCATCGACTTGGTCGAGCTGACGCTGAGCTTGTAGGCGTGATCGGCGAACACCGACTTGATCGCAGCGATCTCGGCCTTGTCGCCGGCCATTGTCGAAGTACCATGGGCATTGATGTACTGCACCTGGTCAGGATTCAAGCCGGCATCACGCAAGGCATTGACCATGCAACGGGCAGCCCCTTCACCGTCTTCTGGCGGCGAGGTCATATGAAAGGCGTCGCCGCTCATGCCGAAACCAATCAGTTCGGCATAGATATGCGCACCACGGGCCTTGGCATGCTCCAACTCCTCGAGCACCAGGGTGCCAGCACCGTCGGACAAGACAAAGCCATCACGGTCCACATCCCATGGACGGCTGGCCTTGGTTGGCTCATCGTTACGCGTAGACAGTGCCCGCGCCGCAGCAAAGCCGCCCATGCCCAAGCCGCACGCGGCCATTGCCGCGCCGCCTGCCATCATGACATCAGCTTCGCCGTAGGCAATGTTACGCGCAGCCATGCCAATACAATGGGTGCCCGTAGTGCAAGCCGTTGCAATGGCATAGTTCGGCCCCTGTAAACCCAGGTGGATCGACAGGAAGCCTGAAATCATATTGATTATCGAACCCGGCACGAAGAATGGCGATATGCGCCGCGGACCTTGCTCTTGAAGCGCCTTGCAACTGTTCTCGATATTGGTCAGGCCACCAATACCCGAGCCAAGCGCCACACCTATGCGTTCACGATTGGCATCCGTGACTTCCAGGCCGGAATCACGCATGGCCTGAAAGCTGGCCGCCAAGCCGTATTGAATGAATAAATCGAGCTTGCGCGCCTCTTTGGCAGACAAGTACTGCTCGACGTCAAAGCCTTTGATCGAGCCACCAAAACGAGTGGTGTAAGCAGAAAGATCAATATGCTCGATCGGGCCGATACCGCTTTTTCCGGCCAAAATGCCCTGCCAACTGCTCGGCACATCGTTACCCAGCGCCGACAACATGCCCATACCGGTAACTACGACGCGTCTACGCGACACAGCAATCTCCTTTACTCTGTTTTATAAAGCACGGTTGCAGTCCACGCGAGAGCAACAAGCGCTCAATCACGTTGCTGTTGAACAGTGCCGTGAAGGCTTCGCGTATTACCAGGCAGGTTAAGCCGAGCTTTTGCGCGCTGCAATCCAAAAGAACAGGCCATTTACAGCCAGTTAAGAAATCACTAAAAAACTACTGCGCTAGATATTACCGGGGCAGCCCGTGCCGCGTTAAAAAACTGCTCAGAATGCTCATGCGAGCCACTAGAGTCGAGCACGATCCCGGCCGCTTTCCGCAGTGTTTTACTCGCTGCGCTCGTCCTTCGGGCCAGCCTTGAGCTGATACTCCCGTTGGTCGTTGCGCCTTGTACTATCTTCGCTCGCTACCTTTTCAGATGATCCTTAAAGAAAAGCCGCACGGACATAAAGACCGTACGGCTTTTTCTAATCGGGTAACCGACGATAAACGTTAGGCGTTAGCGGTAACGTAATCGATAGCTTCCTGAACAGAGGTGATCTTTTCAGCTTGCTCGTCCGGGATCTCGGTTTCGAACTCTTCTTCCAGAGCCATCACCAGCTCAACGGTGTCAAGAGAGTCGGCACCCAGGTCTTCAACGAAGGAAGCGCTGTTGGTTACTTCTTCTTCTTTCACGCCCAGTTGCTCAGCAACGATTTTCTTGACGCGTTCTTCGATGGTGCTCATACCGTATTTTCACTCCTAGTTGGACAAATCCAGGCAGCTTGTCTGTGCGGCCAGTATATAAAGGGTTTTTAGCATTTCAAGCTGAATGCGGGGTGGCCCCAAAAACACTTCAACGATCTGTCTATAAACCTGTTGCAGCTTTATAACGGATTTTAGACAAAACCTATGACAGTTTTCTGAAGACCGCCGTCACATTTAGCTCATGTACATCCCGCCATTCACAGGGATAGTAGCCCCTGTGACATATGCTGCGCCATCAGAAGCGAGGAAAGAGACAACATTTGCGATCTCTTGTGCCTGCCCCAGACGACCCAGCGGAATCTGTGTCAACAACGCCTCTCGCTGTGCTTCCGGCAACTCACGGGTCATATCGGTATCGATAAAGCCCGGTGCCACCGCGTTCACTGTAATCGAACGCGACCCTACTTCACGTGCCAGTGCGCGACCGAAACCTTCGAGTCCCGCCTTGGCGGCAGCGTAGTTTACCTGTCCGCCGTTGCCCATGGCACCCACTACCGAACCAATATTGATAATACGACCAAAACGCGCCTTGGTCATACCCCGCAAAACAGCTTTCGACAGGCGATACAGGCTGTTGAGGTTGGTATCGATGACATCAAACCATTCATCGTCTTTCATCCGCAACATTAAATTGTCACGGGTAATGCCGGCATTGTTGACCAAAACCAGCGGCTGGCCGAACTGTTTCTGAATGTTTTCCAGCACTGCAGTGACTGATTCGTCACTGCAGACATCGAGCATCATGCCAACGCCTTCGATGCCGTTGGACTTGAGCGTTTCAGTGATACGACCAGCGCCCGACTCGGAAGTCGCAGTACCAATCACAACCGCGCCCTGACGCCCCAACTCAAGGGCAATAGCCTGGCCAATACCACGGCTGGCGCCGGTTACCAGTGCAACTTTACCTTGCAAACTCATACTTGCTTCCTCAATCAGGCCAACGCCGCACGTGCAGCAGCGAAAGCGTCTGGGGTTTCCAGATTGTGGGTGTTGATGCCTTTGACACAACGCTTGTTCAGACCCGAAAGCACCTTGCCAGGGCCACACTCAACCAGGTCGGTAACACCTTGTTCGGACAGGCAGACGATAGATTCAACCCAACGAACCGGGCTATACAGCTGCGCCAGGAGATCAGCCTTGAGCACATCAAGGTCAGCTACCACCGCAGCACTGACGTTTTGCACCAGCGGAATCTGCGGCGCTTGCCAGTCGATAGCCGATACCGCCGCGGCAAAATGCTCAGCCGCCGGACGCATCAAGGCACAATGCGAGGGCACGCTAACTGGCAATGCCATGGCCCGCTTGGCACCACGCGCCTTGCAGACTTCGATGGCGCGGGCCACAGCAGCAGCACTACCGGCAATAACCACCTGGCCTGGGGCATTGAAGTTCACGGCACTTACCACTTCACCCTGCGCAGCTTCATCACAAGCGGCCAGCACATCAGCGTCTTCAAGACCGAGAATCGCCGCCATGCCGCCTTGGCCAGCAGGTACGGCCTGCTGCATTAATTGACCACGGTGCTCAACCAGTTTCACCGCATCAGCCAGCGTAACGCTGCCAGCGGCGACCAGGGCTGAATACTCACCCAGACTGTGGCCCGCAACAAAGGCCGGCTTGGCGCCGCCCTCAGTCAACCACAAACGCCAAAGAGCGATAGACGCGGTGAGAATCGCAGGCTGGGTCTTGTCGGTTTGATTAAGTTGCTCTTCCGGACCTTGCTGGGTCAGTGCCCAGAGATCGTAACCGAGCACGGTGGAAGCCTCGGCAAAGGTGTCGGTAATGATTGTGTGCTGGGCGCCAAGGTCGGCCAGCATGGCCAAGGACTGCGAGCCTTGGCCAGGAAAGACGAATGCAAATGATGCAGACATTAAACAGATCCCTAGTGTTGTTTTAACCTCGGGTAAGTCGGCGCAGGAGCTAACCTGCGCGCAACACGCTGTCGCTTGGATGTCCGAGCATCCAGTGCAGTCACATTCTAGCGCAACAGATCGTCAAGGCGACCCTGCAATCGTTGCGGTAAATTTTCTTCGATTTCCGCCAAAGCTCGGCGAATTGCACTCTGAAAGCCTGTTTGATCAGCCGCGCCATGACTTTTGACAACAATACCCTGCAATCCCAGCAGGCTTGCACCATTATGCTGTGCTGGCGCCAATTCGCCCTGCAGGCGCTTTAACAGAGGCAAAACCATTAGCCCCAAGGCACGGGTCAACAGGTTAGCCTTGAACAGGTCCGCCAAGCGCCCAGAGATCATGCTGGCCAAGCCTTCGCTGGACTTGAGAACGATATTTCCGACAAAACCATCGCACACAACCACATCGGCAACGCCACGATAGAGGCCGTCACCTTCAACGAAGCCGACATAATTGAGCCCGCTGTTTTGTTGCAGCAACGCAGCCGCCGCCCTCACCTGCTGATTACCCTTGATCAACTCAGTGCCAACATTAAGCAAGGCAACACGCGGAGCGCGGATACCTTGCGCCTCGGCGGCAACAGCGCCCATTACGGCAAACTGCGACAGGTTCTCAGCCGAACAATCAACATTGGCCCCCAGGTCAAGCAGGTAACACACGCCCTGCTGTGTCGGCACCGCAGTAATCATCGCAGGTCGATCAATGCCAGGCAGTGTCTTGAGCACATAGCGCGACAGCGCCATCAACGCACCAGTATTGCCTGCACTGACACAGGCATCCGCCTGGCCTGAACCAACCAGATCCAGGGCAACGCGCATGGAGGCATCCGTCTTGTTGCGCAAGGCATGCGCAGGCGACTCATCCATCGCAATGGTTTCGCTGGCATGAACAATTTTCAGGCGCGAGCGATCAATGCCAGGATGCTGGTCAATCAGACGTTGGATAACAGGGGATTGGCCGACGAGGACCAGATGCAGCGAAGGGTATTTCTGCAGGCAAGCGATACTTGCCGGAACAATGCAGTGAGGACCGAAGTCCCCACCCATTGCATCAATCGCGATGATTGGAGCGGACAAGATTACTCGTCAGCGCCCTTATCAATCACTTTGCGACCTTTGTATACGCCTTCTGGCGATACGTGGTGACGCAGGTGAACTTCACCGGTGCTCTTCTCTACGGACAGAGCGTTGCCTTCGAGGGCGTCGTGGGAACGGCGCATATCGCGGGCGGAACGAGATTTTTTGTTCTGCTGAACAGCCATACTAATTAACTCCTAAACGTTTGGGTCACGCTTTAACTGTGCTAATACACTGAACGGGTTGGACCGCGTTACCTCGTCCTCGCTCGGTTCAGGCTCATCGAGCCCACCGGGCTGCTGGCAATCATCGGGGTCATGAGCTGGGACAATGGGCAAGGCAAGCAAGAGCTCATCCTCAACCAGCGCAAGCAGATCCAAAGGATCTTCACCCAACTCCAGCACGTCATAGCCTTGCGGCACAGACTGGGTATTCGCACCTTCTTTCACCACAGCGTAATCACATGCGCTTTGGATCGGCAGAGCGACCAGTTCCAGACAACGCTGGCAAACCATTTTGACATCAACCTCAAGTTCGCTATGGAAAACCACAGCATTGCGCTCGTCGCGCTCGAAGAAAAACTTCGCGCGCACCTTGCCGTCGTTAGCGGCAAGCGGGCTGCAGAGCCTTTGTAAATCGGCAAGCGCAATCTCACCCTCAAGGGTGGCAGTGCGATCTGCTAACTTACGCGGATCAACGTGAGGTGGAATCGGTCCATTCGACATAGGCGCCGCATTCTAGGGATGAGACCCGTACCTGTCAAAGGAAATTAGGCTTATCTACGGCACAAACGACCACCGACCCTCGGCAAAGTCAGTTTGGTGCCAATATTTGCCGGTTTTATCGCCATGACCACAGCAACTCAAAGCCTTCTATATAAAGCAGCAAGGTCTTTATATAGAATTTTCGGCATTATATGAGCATCGACTTATTTATAGCTGTTTTCACAAGACAAACAGGCCCCGCATGCTGCCACTGATTCTTGCCTCAAGCTCACCCTACCGCCGCGAACTGTTGAGCCGACTCAACCTTGCATTCAGCTGCAGTTCGCCAGATATCGATGAAAGCCGGCTCGATGATGAAACACCCAGCGACATGGTCAAGCGCCTGGCCCTGGAAAAAGCCCGCGCCCTGAGCAATACCTACGCACATCACCTCATCATTGGCTCCGACCAGGTAGCTGTGCTGGATCACCAGGTCCTTGGCAAGCCACACACCATGGAGCGGGCCTTTAGCCAACTGAGTGCCGCCAGCGGCAAGAGCGTGAGCTTCCTGACCGGCCTGGCATTGCTCAATAGCGCAACCGGCCAATACCAGGTCGATTGCGTACCCTTTACCGTGCACTTCCGCAACCTCGCCCCAGAACAGATCCAGCGCTACCTGGAAGCCGAGCAGCCACTCGACTGCGCTGGCAGCTTCAAGGCTGAAGGCTTGGGCGTGAGCCTGTTTCGCAGCACCGAAGGCAGCGACGCCAACAGCCTGATCGGCTTACCGCTGATTCGCCTGGTCGACATGCTGCATGCGCAAGGCTGGCAAATCCCTTGACCCGCCAGGGCCTGACAATGCAAAGCCAGCCCATCAAAGCGCCATCCAATACAGGCGCAGACATTGCCAATGGCGGATAAAGAAGCGTTATCCACCCGACGAAACCAACCTGCCGAACATCGCACCCAGACAGCAAAAAACCCGGAAAACCGGGCTTTTTTGCTGAATCCAAGCGATGCGACTAGCGCAAGGCCGGCCCCTGAAAGCCCATCCATAGCGCAATATTTTCCGCCACGCTTGCGCCCAGTTTCTTGGCAAAGCGATCCAGCGGCGAGTCCTGCACAGTAAAATCGACCAGTTCTTTCTGCCCAATCACATCACGGGCCACATAGCTGGTGCTGCCCAGGCCATCAATCAAGCCAAGCTTCAGCGCCTGCTCACCAGACCAGACCAAGCCTGAAAACAACTCCGGATTTTCAGCAACCTTGAGACGGTCGCCACGCCCCTTCTTCACACTATCGATAAATTGCTGGTGAGTGGTATCAAGCACGCCCTGCCAAAACTCTGTTTCTTCAGCCTTGGGCGGCTGGAACGGATCAAGGAAGGCCTTGTGCTCACCCGAGGTGTACACACGACGATCCACGCCCAGCTTGTCCATCAGGCCAACAAAGCCAAAACTGGCCGCAGTCACGCCAATGGAACCCACAAGACTGGCCTTGTCGGCGTAGATTTGATCTGCGGCGCTGGCGATGTAATAGGCACCCGAAGCGCCAATATCGCTGATAACGGCATACAGCTTGATATCCGGATGCTCGCCGCGCAGGCGCTTGATCTCGTCATAGATATAGCCCGACTGCACCGGACTCCCGCCCGGGCTGTTGATACGCAGGATCACACCCTTGGTGTTTTCATCCTCAAAAGCCGCGCGCAGGCTGCCAACAATATTGTCGGCACTGGCAGCTTCCTTGTCGGCGATAACGCCACGCACCTCGATCAGCGCTGTATGGGCACCGCCTACCTCCCCCGCCTTACCGAGCTTGAGCATGGGCGAGAACAGCACCAAAGCCCCAAACAGATAAATAAAGGTCAGCAACTTGAAGAAAATCCCCCAGCGCCGCGAACGACGCTGCTCTTGCACGCCCGCCAACAAGGTCTTTTCCAGCAGCTTCCAGCTTTTCGCATCTTCCCTGGATTCTTTTGCTTGGCCTGACTCAGGCAAATTCCACTCATCCGACATAACTGCTTACCTCAACTCGTTGACTATCTACACGCCCTTGCAGCCAGGCGCGCAGCTCAATGAACTCTTCAATCGCCAGCGTCGGAGAGCAGCCGCGCAAAACGTCCAGAGGCTGCGCGCCATACCCAACAGCCACGCAATCCATTCCAGCATTGTGCGCCATCTGCAAATCAAACGAAGAATCACCCACCATCAGCGCCTGACTCGCCTGCAGGCCGAACTCAGCCAGCAACTGCTCAAGCATCAATGGCTGCGGCTTGCTCGCCGTTTCATCGGCGCAGCGCGTGGCATCAAAATATTCGCTCCAGCCTCGCCCCTGAAGCACACGCTGCAAGCCATGGCGCCCCTTGCCGGTTGCCACGGCAAGTAAATAACCTTGCTCGCGAAAGGCCTCAAGCGATTCCTCAACCCCGGCGAACAAGGGTGAAGGCTCGGCTTCGAGCGCCAGGTACTGCGTACTGTAGACACCACGAAAGGTCTCGATGGCAGCAGTATCCAGCTGTGCATAGAGGGTCGCGATGGCTTCCGGCAAACCCAGGCCGATTATGCCCCGGACCTGATCATCAGTGCAGCGAACCAGGCCACAGGCATCAGAAGCCCGGTGCATGGCCTCGACGATACGACCAATCGAATCAACCAGAGTGCCGTCCCAATCAAAGATCAACAACCGATAATCAGACACTCAAGCGCTCCACGGTCCGCGCCCACATGTCATCAACCGGGGCCGAGAGCTTAAGCTCGCCACCATCCAGCAGCGGCACGACCAACTCATAAGCGTGCAGAAACAGACGTTTGCCGCCTAAATCGCGAATTTCGCGACTGAAATCATCATCACCGTACTTGGTATCGCCAGCGATACAATGCCCGGCGTACTGGGCATGCACGCGAATCTGATGGGTACGCCCCGTCACCGGCTTGGCCTCGACTATGGTGGCGAACTCACCAAAGCGACGCAGCACACGAAAGCGCGTCAACGCCTCCTTGCCCTCGTCACTGACCTCAACCATGCGCTCGCCTGAACGCAGGTTGCTCTTTTGCAGCGGCGCGTTAACCGACTTCTTTGCGGTGGGCCAGTTGCCGCGGACCAAGGCCATGTAGCGCTTGTCGACGCCATCGCCGCGCAGGGCTTCGTGCAGATGACGCAACATGCTGCGTTTTTTCGCAATCATCAACAAACCGGAGGTATCGCGGTCAAGGCGGTGCACCAGCTCAAGCTCCTTGGCATCAGGACGTAGCTGGCGGAACGCCTCGATCACCCCATAATTGAGGCCACTACCACCATGCACGGCAATGCCTGCCGGCTTGTTGATCACCAGCAGCGCTTTATCCTCATAGACGATGGACGCCTCAAGGCGCTCCAGCAAACCCAAGGCCAGGGGCGCCGGCTCATCTCGTTCGGGCAGGCGCAATGGCGGGACGCGGACGATATCGCCCACCTGTATTTTGTATTCAGGCTTGATCCGACCTTTATTCACACGCACCTCGCCTTTACGCAAGATGCGGTAAATCAATGTCTTTGGCACACCCTTTAATTGGGTGCGCAGGAAGTTATCAATGCGCTGGCCGGCAAGTTCCGGCGCAACCTCTATCAGCTGTACGCCGGAGGTTGGAGGGGAAGGATTTGTCATCAAGGGTCTGTTCTCGTTTCGTTCACGGCCGCGCCGGAGCCTGCTTTAGCGCGAGACAAGGCACGAGACACGAAGTTTGGTTGTTCCAAATAAGTGTCGAAAAACGCAGTATCGCACTAAAACAGGCCCGTCTCTTCGGGTTGCGCGTAAAATCTCGCCATGCGGTGTTGGAGAACTTGGCAAGGGAACAACCATTACCAGCGTCCTCAGCCTAGCCTCGCGAGATTTTACACTGCAACGCGGCTCGCAATGAAACGGGAGCAGACCCTGTACCGATAATAACAATTTTTATGGATTTGAAGCACTTAATCATTGCTGTTATAGTCGCGAATGCCGCCAAAAGCGGTCTGGTTCGGAGATGTTCGCTAAATTGCCATCCCAACCAACGCAACCCATTTGGGACGCAAGGCCGTCCGACGGGTTCTTCAGAGCTAGCAAGGCCACATGGGCCCTCGAAGAATTCGGAAATAAAGCCTCGAACATAATGATGCGCAACTCTCCCCTTTGGTGAGTTGCGGTAATAGCCAACCCGCTACGGATTTTGCGAGCGGCACAGGATTTTCAGCGATACGTGTAAGGTGGAGATGTACAGCAACTGGCTTGCGTAGCAATAAGCTTTATCAAGACGCCTTATCTCGTCCGCTACCAGTTGCTGATTCCTCCTCCTGACTTAGTGCTTACTGTCACATACAGCAAGCAGGAGACGTCCGTCGCGGCCCAGCACAATTGGCTGACCGTCGCTCGACAATGAAACGCCTTACAACCGTTTCTGACGCGCCTAACACCGACTCTGAACGTCGTGTTTGCCGAACGCCGCTTCCGATGCAACGGAAACCGACGGTACTACATGAAAAGAATGCTGATTAACGCAACTCAACCTGAAGAGTTGCGTGTTGCTCTGGTCGATGGCCAACGCCTCTATGACCTGGACATTGAATCCGGTGCTCGCGAACAGAAAAAGGCCAACATCTACAAAGGCCGCATTACCCGCGTTGAACCTAGCCTGGAAGCCGCTTTTGTCGACTTCGGCTCAGAGCGTCATGGCTTTCTCCCCCTCAAAGAAATCTCCCGCGAGTACTTCAAGAAAGCCCCCGATGGCCGCGTCAACATCAAAGATGTGTTGAGTGAAGGCCAGGAAGTTATCGTTCAAGTCGAAAAAGAAGAACGCGGCAACAAGGGCGCTGCCCTGACCACCTTTATCAGCCTGGCTGGCCGCTACCTGGTACTGATGCCAAACAACCCTCGCGCTGGTGGTATCTCGCGCCGCATCGAAGGCGAGGAGCGTAACGAATTGCGCGAAGCCCTCAACGGCCTCAATGCTCCAGTGGACATGGGCCTGATCGTTCGCACCGCTGGCCTGGGCCGTAGCAGCGAAGAAATGCAGTGGGACCTCGACTACCTCCTGCAACTGTGGAGCGCAATCAAAGAAGCCTCCCAGGACCGCGCCGCGCCGTTCCTGATCTACCAGGAAAGCAATGTCATCATCCGCGCCATCCGCGACTACCTGCGCCAGGACATCGGCGAAGTACTGGTCGACAGCGTTGAAGCGCAGGAAGAAGCCCTGAGCTTCATCCGCCAGGTGATGCCGCAGTACGCCAGCAAGATCAAGCTGTACGAAGACAGCGTTCCCCTGTTCAACCGCTTCCAGATCGAAAGCCAGATCGAAACCGCCTTCCAGCGTGAAGTGAAATTGCCTTCCGGCGGCTCGATCTTCATCGACCCGACAGAAGCGCTGGTGTCGATCGACATCAACTCGGCGCGCGCCACCAAAGGCAGCGACATCGAAGAAACCGCACTGCAGACCAACCTTGAAGCAGCCGAAGAAATCGCGCGTCAATTGCGCCTGCGTGACATCGGCGGCCTGATCGTTATCGACTTCATCGACATGACTCCGGCGAAAAACCAGCGTGCCGTCGAAGAAAAGGTCCGCGAAGCACTTGAAGCCGACCGCGCCCGTGTCCAGGTTGGACGCATCTCGCGCTTTGGCCTGCTGGAAATGTCACGTCAGCGCCTGCGTCCATCGCTCGGCGAGACCAGCGGCATCGTCTGCCCGCGTTGCAACGGCCAAGGCATCATCCGTGATGTTGAGTCGCTGTCGCTGGCAATCCTGCGCCTGATCGAAGAAGAAGCCCTGAAAGACCGCACCGCTGAAGTTCGCGCCCAGGTGCCGATTCCGGTTGCGGCCTTCCTGCTTAACGAAAAACGCAACTCGATCACCAAGATCGAACTGCGCACCCGTGCACGCATTGTCATCCTGCCGAACGATCACCTTGAAACGCCGCACTTTGAAGTCCAGCGCCTGCGTGACGACAGCATGGAAGCGCAAACGACCCAGTCCAGCTATGAAATGGCTACCGCTGAAGTCGAAGAAGAAAAGCAAGCTACCGGCACCCGCACCCTGGTGCGCCAGGAAGCAGCGATCAAGGCAGCCCCGCCTCGCTCGGCACCAACCCCTGCAGAAGTGCCTGCTGCTGCCGCTGCAACCGAGCCAAGCCTGTTCAAGGGCCTGGTCAAGTCGCTGGTCAGCCTGTTTGCGACCAAGGAAGAAGAACAGCCTGTTGTCGTGATCGAGAAGAAGTCGGAGCGCCCTGGGCGCAATGACGAGCGTCGCAATGGTCGCCAGCAAAACCGCAACCGCGGTGGTCGTCGTGATGGCCGCGACGAAGAGCGCAAGCCACGCGAAGAACGCGCACCCCGTGAAGAACGCCAACCGCGCCAGCCGCGCGAAGAGCGTGCGCCACGTGAAGAGCGCCAGACACGCGATGCCGTAGAAGTTCGTGAGCCACAGGAAAACCGTCAGTCACGCCCTCCTCGCGAGCGCAAGCCGCGTGAAGAGCGTCAGGTACGTGAACTGCGTGAGCCGCTGGACGCACCAGGCAACAACGCCACTGAAGAAGCTGGCAATGAGCGCCCACAACGCGAACCTCGCCAGCCGCGTCAACCGCGCGAAGAGCGCCAGCCACGCAAAGAACAGACTGCAGCAGCGACTGAAGACGAAGAACTGAACAGCAACGAAAATGCCCAGGACGACGATCAGGACAGCAGCGAGAACGAACGCCCACGTCGCCGTTCACGCGGTCAGCGTCGTCGCAGCAATCGTCGTGAGCGTCAGCGTGATGCCAACGGCAATGTGATCGAGAATGCCGAGGAAAACAGCGAAGCCAAGGATGCCGCCAGTGCCGTAGCTGCTAGCGCAGTTGCAACTGCTGCCGCGACACAAGCCGATCAACCGGCTGCTGCAACTGAGGCCACTGCCACTGACGAGGCTCAAGCGCCAGCTGAAGCCCCGCAGCGTCAGAGCCGCAAGCCAGAAGCCGAGCAAGCACCTGCAGTTGAAACCGAAGCCGCTCCGGCCGAGGCCAAAACTGAAGAAGCACCGGCACCTGCCGAATCGGTTATCGTGCTCCCTGCCACTGAAGAAGTCGCAGCACCAGAAGCGCCAAAAGCAGAGCCAGCAGCTGAAGCTGATGCACCAAGTGCGCCTGTCACTGCCGAGCCAGTGGTTGAGGCAAAAGCCGAAGAGACTGTTGAACCAGTCGCTGAAGTTAAAGCACCTGAACCAGCAGCGCCTGTTGCTGAGCCGGTCGCCGAACCTGCGGTAGCAGCACCTGCCCCAGCGCCAGTGGTCATTCCAAGCAACGGTCGCGCACCAAACGACCCACGCGAGGTTCGTCGCCGCAAGCGCGAAGAAGAACGCCTGGCGCGTGAAGCCGCCCAGGCCGCCGAAGCAGCTCCAGCTGAAGCTCCCGCTCCTGTACAAGCGCCTGTTGAAGCCGCACCTGAACAGGTAAAAGCTCCAGAGACGACTGAAACAGCAGCTGAGCCAGAAGCAAAAGAAGCTGAGAACGCTCAAGAGCAACAGACCGAAGACGCGCCTAAACCGCAAGCCTGAGGTTACTCAGTAAAATAAAAAGGGACGCTTCGGCGTCCCTTTTTTATAGCCATTGTCCCGTCCTGAATTAGGTTTACCCCCCTTCCGAGCTGGATGGAATAAGGTGTAGAGCCTACACAGCGAGATTATTCACTGCCTTTTTGAATTGGCGGTGGTTGATCAGCTTTGGTTACATACAAGCTCAGGAGCGCCATGGCAACAGAAGGCTGCAATCCCCTGCCAATGCGAAACTTGCCGGCCGAGCAATTGGATGCGCTGCAAATGGTGCAAGGATGACGCCTCTTCCACGCTACTGATCAGCGTGACAACACGATGCTTGCCCAGCGCAGATCCAGCAAGCAGAGAGTCAATTGAAAGTTAAGCAACCGGTTATTCGCACTGGCAGATCATGACTCAAAAGCATCACCACGCCCTGCCAGTCAAGCAAATGCCTATGCAATGCACTTTTCAAATGCAGCTTGCAGGTTCGCCGGATTGATCGCGTCGTGCGTGCCAATAACAATCAATTGGCTATAAGGCTTGGCGTCATGCCAGTCTTCGGCCAGCTTGATCTCGCTTCGACTGCCAACCAAATGCAGCACGCTACGTTGCCGTGGCGCCTCAGCGATATTGCAGATGCCTTTGGCCCGGTAGATGTTCGCTGGCAAGGCTGCCAGCGCCTGGCGCAGTGCTTTGAGCGAGAGCGGCTGCTCACACCGCCAGCTCCAGGTCGCAAAAACCGAGGAATGATCAGGCTCGGGTACGGCCCCCAGCACGCGGGCCGTGGTCACCGGCTTGAGCTTAGGCCCTGCACTCAAACGCCCGACACCCAGGATCAACTCAAGCGGCACCTCGCAATGCTGCGCCTGCAACAAGCGGACATTGGGATACAGCCAGCGCGCACGCAAAGCTGAAACCTGCTCATCGCTGACCTGATCGATCTTGTTAAGCACGATAATGTCAGCTGCATCGAGCTGATCCATGGCCAGTTGCGCCATTTCTCCCTTGAGCCCATCGAACTGAGCGGCATCGACCACAGTAACAATGCTGTCGATGTTCAAGGCATTGCGAAACTGCGGATAGCGCAGGGTATTGGCGATTTTCTGCGGATTCGATACACCGCTGGCTTCGATCACAATGTACTCGGGGCGGTTTTCCCGACTATCGAGCATGCGGCTCAACTGCTCGATCAAGTCGCTTTCTACCGTGCAGCAAATGCAGCCATTGGTGAGGCTGACAGTGGTTTGGGTCTGGCTGACAATAAGCTGGCTATCGATATTGATCGCACCGAAGTCATTGACCATCACCGCCATGCGCAGTCCATGATCGCTATTGAGGATGCGATTGAGCAGCGTGGTTTTACCGGCCCCTAAAAAGCCGGAAACGATGGTGACTGGGATGCTTTGTCTTCTGTTCATAAGCCTGAACCTCAACAGGTTTCAGCAGGGTCAAGTGCCCTGCTGACATGGATCAAAAGTTGGGCAACTCGCCCTGCCAGATGGCCGCATGGTCGGTATCTACGAACTCGCCCTGGCGATCCCACATCACCTCACCTTCAAGCAAGGTCAACTGCACCTGGGTGTTATGGATGTTGCCCTTGGGGCTCTGGGCGAACAGGTCACGATCAAGGACGATCAAATCAGCCGACTTGCCCACCTCGATTGAGCCAGCCTTGTCATCAATACCCATGCACCAGGCGCCATTGATGGTCATGACACGAATGGCCTGCTCCAAGGTGATCGGATTGCCATAGAAGCACCCTTCTACATCCCCGAATGGGTTCTCGCGGGTAATCATCGCTTCGAAGCCGATCCAGGGGTTGATGCTGGAAACCGGCCAGTCGGTGCCCATTACCGCCACACCACCTGCCTCCAGCACACCCTTGAAGTTGTAGGCACGCTGCATGCGGTCTTCGCCAAATACCGCCCGGGCGTTGGCAAAGGAAGACGGGAACCAGCCTACAGGGGAAAATTCTGCGGTTACCTGCAACTCGGCGAAGCGCGGCAGGTTGGCGTCGAGCAAGGTGGTGCTGTGCGCACACTGGTGACGCACACCGCTGTCGCCATTGCGCCGACGTGCTTCGGCCACGGCATCGAGGAACAAGTCGGATGCGCCGTCGCCGGTGCAATGGGCAATCACCCGCACGCCCTTGCGATCCATATCCACAACCATGTCGCTGATATGTTCAGGCGTCAGGTTGAGGTGGCCGCGCCAGCTGCTCTCGCCAGGCCAGGCGCTCGACAGGTAAGACGAACGTGACTCATGTGTGCCGTCAAAGTGGAACTTCACTGCATTGGCATTGAGCCGGGCACTGCGGTAGAAATGCCGCTCACCAGCCAGCAACTCCCAACGCCGCTTGACCGGGAAGATATCGTCCTGCCAGCTAATTGCAGCCTCGACACGCACGGTCAGTTCACCGGCTTGATCAATCGACTTCAGTGCATTGAGACGGTGCTCGCAAACATGCACATACTTGGTGCCGACCACGCCATGGCCACTCTGGAACTGGACCCCTTCGCGATAGGCGCGCTTCAGTGCATGTTGCGGGGTTGGTGGCATGGCGGCGTGAATCAGTGCATAGGCACCGTCAACCAATATCCCGGTTGGCTCGCCGGTAATACTGTCGCGCTCGATATAACCGTGGCGCGGGTCCATGGTGTCGGCATCTATACCAGCCAGCTCCAGCGCCTTGGAGTTGACCATCATGCAACCCCAGGAGCGATCCAGAATCGCCACCGGACGATCTGGCATAAAGCTATCGAGCCACTCGCGATCCGCGACCAGGCCAGCTTGCTTGAATGTATAGCGCACAAAATATTGGCCGTAGACCCAGCCATTACCTGGGTTCGCAGCAGCATAATCAAGCACCGACTGCTTGACCTGTTCTGGTGTCGGATCATTCAAGCCGATCGCCAGATCCCCCGAATAGCCCGGCGCCAAGGCCAGGTCTGGGTGGGTATGCATGTCGTACAGGCCGGGCATGGCGAAACGCCCCTTGAGATCCAGCACCCGGGTCTGCTCGCCAATGAAGGGCGCCACACTGTTGTAATCGCCAACCGCTACGAAACGACCATGCTTGATCGCGACGGCTTCAGCCCAGGGCTGCTGGTCGTCGACGGTATAAATTCGGCCGTTGATCAGCACCAGTTCAGCGGCACCGATTGCACCGCGAATATTGGAGGAAAGGTAGTTATCGGACTTCGCCATAGCATTCGCCTCGAAGCAATTTGCTCCGCGGCTCAGCCAAGCCAAATCGGAGCAGGCAGATTGTTGTCAAAGAAATAAAAAGGCGCTCCAGCGTGCGGGACAAACTGCTGGAGCACCAAAAACAAGCCTGGTTTACAGCACCAAGTGAGCCATCAATGACAGCACCGGCAGGGAGATCAGCACCCGTAGCAGATAGATCATGAACAGGTCGCGCAAACGCAAACCGAAGTTGGCCCGGACCAGGATGATCGCCGCCTCGGTGAAGAAAATGATCTGGGTGACCGCAACGCCGACCAGTACAAAGCGGGTGATTTCACTTTCGATCCCCGAAGCCAGGATCGACGGCATGATGCTGTCGACAATCCCTGCCAGCAGCGCAGGCGCCGCTTCAGCGGCCTGTGGAATTTGCAGCAATTCCAGGTAAGGCACGAGCGGCATCGAAAGTACGTGGAACACCGTGGTGTACTTGATCAATGACAGGCCAACGCAGCCGATCAACATCATGGCCGGGTAGACCGAAATCGCAATGTCGGCACTGATGTGCACGCCCTGCTTGATCAACTCAAGCGGGCCATTGGCTTTTTCAGCGCGCTGGATTGCACGGCTCAGGCCCAGGGCAAACAAGCCTTGGCTCTTGTCGTCATCAGTTGCCAGCTGCTTGCCAACACTGGGTTCATAGTTGTCGAGCTTGCCACGCAGCGGCGGCAGCTTAGGCACGATAAGGGCACAGATAACCCCGGTAACCGCGACCGACAGATACCACTGGATAAACACATGCTCCATGCCGATCAGCTTGAGCAGCAGGTAGGCGTAGGCAATGGATACGATCGAGAAGTTGGTCGAGATTACGCAGGCTTCACGACTGGTGTAGAAGCCACCCCGGTATTGCTGGGTTGTCAGCATAATGCCCACGCTCGATGCCGACAGCCAGGATGCCGCACAATCGACTGCGGCGCGCCCAGGCAAGCCAAACAGTTTCTCGAATACGCGACTGACCAAGGTGCCGATAAACTCCATCAGGCCAAAGTCTGTAAGCAGCGGCAGCAAAATAGCCGAAAGCAGATAAATTGCCAGTACCACCGGGCCAACGTCATAGAGCATTACCCCGCCCGTATCACGGCTCCAGACCCACTCAGGCCCAATCTTGAAGAACACCATGATCATCAGCACCGCGCCAATTACCCGGACCGCAGTCCAGGCCAGGCTTGGGTTGAACAGCTGAACAAAACGGTTGGGATTGTTTCTCAGCGGGCTAAAGCGCACCAACAAGGTAATCAGGCTGGGAATAGTCGCCACGGCAACGGTGGCCGGCACCAACATGGGTTTGAGCACATCGTTTACATAGTCGATGATGAACGCAATCATCACCGTGATACGCCCATCGACACTAACTGGCGTCAGAAACAGCAACACGCCAAACAGGGTTGGGATGATAAAACGCAGCAATTGCTTGGTGGTATAGGGCCCCAAGGGTGCTCCATCTTGACTTGATGAGGGTTGTGTCTCGGTTGATTCCAGCATGTTGTCACCTTTTTATAGTTGTGGTGCTGCTTGGTTGGCACGCAGTTCTAATATTTGAAGCCGGTGGGTTGTACTGGTGTTCAGTCTCTAAATGAGCGGTCAAGACGATCCAGGCGGCGCAACTCTGCCTGCCAGACAAGTTCAAAACTTTCCCGGTGGTATGCCGGGTGCTCGAATTGACGCGCGGTCATTTCACAATCTTCGTCCGAGGGAATAATCAGGGGGCGCCCGGCCTTCATCGCTTCAAGCTGGATTTCACAAGCCTTGTTCAGGTAGAACATCAGGAAATAGGCTTCAGCAACGCTGCGGCCTACAGTGAGCAAGCCGTGGTTACGCATGATTGCGCAGTTCTTGTCACCCAAGGCAGCTACGATGCGCTCGCGGACTTCCAGGTCGAGCGGGATACCTTCGTAATCGTAATAAGCCACACGGTTATAGAAGGCCATGTTGGTCTGGTTGAGCGGCAGCAGCCCCTCTTCCAGCGCAGCAACACCCATGCCTGCCAGTGTGTGGGTGTGCATGACGCAGACCGCATCGTGACGCTGCATGTGAATGGCACTGTGCACGGTGAAGCCGGCCGGATTGACTTCGGGGCTGCCGGGATCGAGCTTTTTGCCGTTGACATCGATTCCGACCAGGTTGGAGGCGGTAATCTCTTCAGGCAGCAAACCGTACTGATTGATCAGAAAAGCCGGCTCATCCGAGGGCAGCCGCACAGAGATGTGGGTGAACACCTGATCGGCCCAGCCATTGAGTTGCAGCAGCCGATATGCGGCGGCCAAGTCGGTGCGCAGGCTTTGCTCTGTGGTCGAATTATTATTCATGAAAGCTCCTCAGACGATTGGGCAGAGCTGAGAAAACCTGCGACCAGTCATTTGACCGCACGAGGTCTGCTTACAGCTGCGTGCTAATGTAATGCGCCGAGAGTAAGCGGCTTGTGGACCGGCGAATATCGACTTATTCTTATCCAGGTCATTCCATAACGTCATGAACTATTGTGCGCAGACAACTTCCCAGCATGATTTCCCTGAGCTGCTTTTCGGCCTTCGCTCGCCACATGAGCGTGACCAAGGCCGCGGAAGAGCTGAACTTGACGCAAAGTGCGGTCAGCCGGCAGATCAAGAACCTGGAGGAAATGCTCGGTTGCTCGCTGGTCGAACGGGTCAAGCAACGACTGCAACTGACCGACAATGGCCGCCAGTATGTGCAGGAAATCAGCCTCCTGCTGGACCAGATCGAAGCCGCGACCCACCAGGTTCGAAGCAGCCATGCCGGGCATTTGCGGGTCGGTGCCGAACCCTCCTTCACCACCCGCTGGCTGCTGCCTAAACTGCGCGACTACGCACGCCTGCATCCGGAAATCGACCTGGAGATAATGAACGATCTACACCGCCTGTATGACGGCCATGAAGGCTATGACGTAGGCATTCTCTATGGCGACGGCAACTGGCCAGAGTTCGATTCGCAGTTTCTGATGGAAGGTGAGATGGTCGCGGTCTGCACCCCGGAGCTGCTGGAAAAGCATGGCGAGATCATCCAGCGGCGCGACATCCTGCGCTACCCGCTCCTGCACCACGCTGCCCACTCCCCACAATTCAGGTCATCGACCCAGCTGTGGCTGGATGACGCGGGCCTGAGCCAGAAAGAAATTGAAATGCTGCCCGGCCAGCGCCTGGAACACTTCCAGTTTGTCCTTGATGGAGCGCTCCACGGCCTGGGAGCCACAGTATTGCCACGGCTCTTTGTAACCCAGGATGTTGAAGCCGGGCGCCTGGTAATTGCCTGTCAAACGCCACTCAGCTGCGGTAAGTATTACGTTGTGACCCCAAAATCGAACCGTGACGCCAAGGCCAGCCATTTCGCCCAATGGCTGCTGCAATGGCGCGAGCAAGCCTAAACCCTCTCGTTCCAGCAACAGCAAAAAACATCATCAAAATCCACCTGGAGGACAAATTGACAGCTATGTTATCGATAACATAGACTCGTTTGCCTCTATATATCGTCGATATGGCCACCATGACCAGATCCAGCGACAAGCCTTTAGTCGGGCTTCTTCACACGTGCTTGGTTGACTTCTATCGCCCCAACATCGGCTTTGCCAGCGTCCAGTTGCTTGAGCAAGCTGGGTGCGAGGTGCGGGTTCCAGACTTGCAAACCTGTTGTGGTCAACCAGCCTTCAACAGTGGCAATTTTGATCAGGCACGGGCAATGGCCCGTCAGGTTATCAAGGCATTCGCAGGGTTCGATTATGTGGTTGGCCCTTCAGGCTCATGCATGAGCCAGGTCAAAGTGCATTACCCGCAATTATTTGCCGATGAACCTGATTGGCTGGCGCAGGCACAGGAACTGGCTGGACGCAGCTTTGAGCTCGTCAGTTTTCTCAGCGATGTATTAAACAAAACCGATCTGCAATCGAACTATCAGGGCACTGTGACCTACCACGACAGCTGTTCGGGGTTGCGCGAACTGGGCATCAAGCAACAGCCGCGCAAGCAGCTTGAGCAGGTGCAAGGATTAAGCCTCGTGGAGATGGCAGAAGCTGAGACCTGCTGCGGATTTGGCGGCACATTCTGCGTTAAATACCCAGAGATTTCCGCCCGCATGGCCAGCCAGAAAGTCAGTAATATCCAGGCCAGCGGCGCTGACACTCTGGTCGGCGGTGATCTGGGTTGCCTGCTGAACATCAGCGGACGACTCACCCGCGAAGGCAGCCCAGTGCGAGTATTCCATGTGGCCGAAGTGCTGGCGGGCATGACCCAGATCCCGGCCATTGGCGAAGGGGAAATGCACTGATGCAGCTCTCGTCCGCTAATTTCAAATCTGCAGCCCGTGCAGCACTGCATGAGCCAAACCTGCAGGCGGCTATGGCCGAGAACCGCAACTTCGCCGCCCATGTCCGCGTGCAAGTCGACGGGACAGCCAACTTCCAGGGCCTGCGCGCGCAAGCCAAGGCCATCAAGGACCACACCCTGGCCCATCTCGATCATTACCTCGAGCGCTACGAGGCGGCAGCCATTAAGCAAGGCACGCAGGTGCACTGGGCACAAACACCCGAACAGGCTCAGCAGATTGTCGTGGATATCTGCCGCCAGGCCAGTGCCCGCAGCGTAATCAAGGGTAAAACCATGATTGGCGAGGAAATGGGGATCAACGATGCCCTTGCCCGCGCCGGTATCGAACGCTACGAAACCGACCTTGGCGAGTACATCCTGCAACTGGCCGACGAACCGCCAAGCCATATCAATGGCCCTGCAATCCACAAAACCCTGGAACAGGTGCAGGATTTATTCCACGAACACCACAAGGACCTTGGCCGCGAAAGCTTCCTGCACGAGCCTGCCGAGTTGCTTGCCGAAGCCCGACGCTTGTTGCGCAAGCGCTTTTTCGAAGCAGAGGTCGGCATTACCGGGGCCAACTTCCTGATTGCCGAAGACGGCAGCCATGTACTGGTCACCAATGAAGGCAATGGCGACCTGACCAGCCTCTTGCCAAAGGTGCGGATTGTCCTGGCCAGCATCGAAAAAGCCTTGCCCAGCCGCGCAGACGCAGGGGTTCACCTGCAACTGCTCGCGCTCAGCGCCACAGGCCAGCCCCTGACCAGCTACACCAGCCTTTATGGCGGCACTAAAAACGCTGGCGAACTCGATGGCGCGGAGCAATGCCACGTTGTATTGCTGGACAACGGTCGCAGTGAAATGCTTGCCGGGGAGTTTCGACCAATGCTGCGCTGCATCCGCTGCGCGGCTTGCATGGATAACTGCCCGGTGTACAACTGGGTCGGCGGCCATGCCTACGGATGGATTTATCCGGGGCCGATGGGCTCAATCTGGACCCCACAACTGACCAACCTGGAACAAACGGTCGACTTGCCCAACGCCTGCACCCTCAATGGCCGCTGCGCGGAGTTTTGCCCAATGCAAATCCCCCTGCCAGACATGATGCGCGTACTGCGTAGCCAGCACTGGCAACAGCAACTGACCGCGACCACCACACGCTGGGGAATTGGACTCTGGGCCGCCCTGGCCAGCCGTCCACGACTCTATCGCCTGCTGACAGCCATGGCCGCGCGCACCATGGCCTGGGCGGGCAGCAAGCGCGGGCGACTCAGCCGCCTGCCACTTGCACGCGGCTGGACTGAGCAGCGCGATATGCCCGCGCCACAGGGCGCAACCTTTCAGCAACTCTGGCAACAGCGCCAAGCCGACAAGAACGGAAGTGAACAATGAGCAGCTCACGCCAGGCCATTTTGTCCAATGTGCGTAAGGCACTTGGGCGCGAAGCGGACTCGGTCATCGAACCGCACCCATTCAAAGAGCGCATCGCCCTGAACCAAGCCGGCATCGATCCGTATCAACAGTTCCTTGCCCGCCTGGAAGTGACCGGCGTGACCCTCGAAACACTGGCTGATATTTCCCAGGTACCCGAGGCGGTTGCAGCATTTTGCACCCGACATCAACTGCATGGCCCGCTGGCGGTTGCCCCGGCCCTGGCCAGCTTGCCCTGGCAACAAACAGGCCTGCAGACAGACGTCGGCACAGCCCAGGGTCACCACCCTATCGGCGTTGCTCAAGCCTTTGCTGGTATCGCTGCGACAGGCAGCCTGGTGATGCTGGCAAATGCCGATAATCCTGCCGGGCTGAACTTCCTGCCCGAATATCATCTGGTGGTACTGGACAAGTCCCGCCTGCTCGGCCAACTCGACCAGC
The DNA here is from genome assembly GCF_000222125.1 of Pseudomonas sp. S9. Taxonomy (NCBI): domain Bacteria; kingdom Pseudomonadati; phylum Pseudomonadota; class Gammaproteobacteria; order Pseudomonadales; family Pseudomonadaceae; genus Pseudomonas; species Pseudomonas sp. S9. The sequence goes on from NZ_AFFX01000009.1 coordinate 151,758, forward strand.
TCTGGCCATTGCTCAGCCGCTCAGATGAAGGCACAGCCCAGGCGGTACAGCTGATCACCGGTCCATCAAGCACCGCAGACATCGGCGGGCAATTACTCTATGGCGCACATGGTCCAAGGGCCGTGCATATACTGCTGATTGACTAGCGCGCGGTTGACTCACGAGCGATCAATTCACAGCCAACATCAACCTGCCCTACGCTTGCGCCCTCGCCTTTGATCATTTGCGTAAGCAGCTCAACTGTGGCGTTAGCTACCCGCTCGGCCGGCACCCTGACACTGGTCAGTGTCGGCGTCGCAACACGGGCAATGGGCAGGTCGCCAAAGCCGCAGATACCGAGCTCGCCTGGCACATTGATCCCTTGGCGCTGGCAACTGAACAAAGCCCCGATGGCGGGCATGTCGTTGGTAAAGAACGCCCCATCGAACTCAAGCTCACCGCGTGCAAAGCGCTCAATCACATCGACTCCATCATCGATATGCGGAATCGCCGACGTCTTGAAGCGCAACGGCTCGACTGCCAGGCCTTGCATCACCGCATGGCGAAACCCCTGCCAGCGCAAGTCCTCACGGGCATCATCAAAGCCAAAGAATGCGGGCCGCTGATAGCCACACTCAACCAGGTGACGCCCCGCTGCAGCGCCCGCCTGCCAGTTCGAGAACCCAACGACTTGGCCCACTGGCTGGCGCGGATTATCGCCCTCGGGCAAGTCCCACAACTCGACCACCGGAATTCGCGCCGCCGCCAACAGCTCATGGGTTTCTGGCGTGTGATAGCCATAGGCCAAAATCAAGCCATCAAGCTGACGACCAAGAAAGGCGCGGAGCATTTGGGTTTCTTCTTCCGGCGAAAAGCGGGTTTCACCAATCAACATATGCAGGCCAGCCTTGCTCAGGCCCTGCTGCAGGATTTCAATGGTGGTCGCCAGAATTGGATTGGTGATGGTGGTAAACAGCGCGCCGACCACACCGCTGCGCCGAGTCACCAGGGCGCTGGCCGCAAGGTTGGGCACATAACCGAGCTCACGCACTGCAAGATCGATGCGTTCACGCGTGGCTTGCGATACCAGTTCGGGCTTGCTCAACGCCCGCGACACGGTCATGCCGGAGACACCGGCTAACCGCGCGACATCCTGTACGGTGGGTTTATTCTTGGTCACGCATTGGTCCCGTGATATTTACCTGATCCAGCTGCGGCTATTATCCATGCTGGCCAAGCCGCCGACCATTGTAGATTGGCCGCGAATGACTCGCGGCCAGCTCGCCCCAGGGTTAAGCCGTCAGAAAGGCTGCGCTTTCCTGAATCTCGATCACCGTTGGGCGATCAGCCTTGGCCGCGCTCTGCAACAAATCGCGCAGTTGGGCAAAGCTCTCGGCGCGTTCGGCGTTGCAGCCAAAGCCCCTGGCAAGTGCGAGGAAGTCCGGGGTGTAGATATCAACGCCAATGGTCGGGATATTGCGGTTCTGCATATAACGCTTGATCTCACCGTAGCCACTGTTGTTCCACAACAGGACGATAACCGGCGCATTGGCCTCGACCGCCGAAGCCAGCTCAGGCAGGGTGAACTGGATACCACCATCACCGATCAGTGATACCACCGGCCGCTGTGGTGCAGCCAGCTTGGCGCCGATGGCCGCCGGCAAACCATAGCCCAAGGTGCCGTAACCAGTGGACGAGTTGAACCAGGTCCGTGGCGAATTGGCTTCAAACAGGTGGTTGCCGGAGTAGACAATCTGCGTCGAGTCACCGGCAAAAATCATATCGGGCAAGGTTTCCTGCAAGACATCCAGCACCCGTTTCTGCGCATGCCAGGCATCCGGGATCAAGGCTTCGAGCTGCTTGCGAACCTTCGCCGCCAGCTTGCAACCAGGGCTGTCCTCATTGAAAGCTGCGCCCTCGCCCAGCCCTGCCAACAGTGCCTGGATAGCCAGGCGTGAATCGCTGAGAATGGCGATATCGGCCGGATAGTTGCGGTTCAACTGCTCGGCATCGATATCGATCCTGATCAACTGGCTGTCGATGCGGAAATTGCCGTCGAACACAGCGTCATAATCGGTTTCACCCAGTTCGGTACCGATCGCCAATACCACATCGGACTGCAACACCAGCTCACGCACCGGCACCAACGACTGGTTCGAGCCCAGTGCCAGCGGGTGCCCCTTGGGCAGTACGCCCTTGGCATTGACCGTATAGGCAGTCGGCGCATCCAAGGCCTCGACCAGACGCAACGCTTCTGCGCTGGCACTGGCAGTACCGCCGCCAAGCAGCACCAATGGCCGCTGAGCGGATTTGAGCATCTGTACCGCACGCGAGATTGCATCCGGGCATGGCGCCGGGCGGCTGGGTACAGCACCCAGTTTACGCTTGACATGGTCGGCAGGCGCGGTGATCACGTTAATCGGGATCTCGATATGCACCGGACGCGGCCGCGCGCTGTTAAAGACGGCAAACGCACGCGCAAGCACATCCGGCAGTTCATCCGGACGCATCAGGGTATGACTGAACGCAGCCACACCCGAGACCAGGTTGCTTTGCGACGGCAGCTCGTGGAGGCGACCGCCGCCCATGGCCAGTTGCTCGGTGTTGTTGACACTGGAAATCACCAGCATCGGCACCGAATCCGCATAGGCCTGGCCCATGGCCGTGGTGATGTTGGTCATGCCTGGTCCGGTGATGATAAAGCACACGCCCGGCTTGCCGCTGACCCGCGCATAGCCATCGGCCATAAAGCCCGCGCCCTGCTCGTGCCGTGGCGTAATGTGGTTGATCTTGGTCGATGGCAGGCCACGATAAAGCTCTACGGTATGCACACCGGGGATACCAAAGACAGTATCCACACCGCAGTCTTCCAACATCTCAACCAACAATTCTCCACACGTCAGCATGGCCAGCACTCCAAGACAAAAATAACAGTGAGCGCTACTTTAACAGCATAATGTTATCGATAACATAGGCAGTTTTGTTTCAACTTTCCCAGGCAGTTTTAGGTGCAGCCCGGGTCGATCAGTAATCAATCCTGTTATTTGCGTGGCTTGCAGAGTCAAACCACGTTGGGTTCTATCTCAAGCTCAATGGCGAAGCGCTGCTTGATATCAGCCTGGATACGCCGGGCAAGCGCCAGTAACTGCTTGCCGCTGGCATTGCCATAATTGACCAGCACCAAGGCCTGCAGCCGGTGTACGCCGGCATCGCCATCACGAAAGCCCTTCCAGCCTGCCCGCTCGATCAACCAGCCCGCGGCGAGCTTGAACTGGCCATCTTCCTGCGGATATGCCACCAGATCGGCATGCAGCCTGCGCAAATGCTCAACCTGCTCGGCGCAGACCACCGGGTTTTTAAAGAAACTACCGGCATTACCCAGCACTGCCGGGTCTGGCAGCTTCTCGCTGCGAATCGCACAGATCGCACGGCTGACATCCCGGGCGGTCGGCTTGTCGATACCCTCCTCGCTCAAGCGCTGCTTGACCGGGCCATACGCCAGGTTCAAATGCGCAGTACGACTCAGGGCGAAGCGCACACGCAAGATAATCCAGCGCCCCGCTTCCCGCTTGAAAAGGCTGTCGCGGTAACCAAACTGGCAGTCTTGCAGGTTGAACTCACGGACTTCGCCCGTTTGTCGATCAAGGGCCGTGAGACCGACAAACAGGTCTTTGATCTCAACGCCGTAGGCACCGATATTCTGCATCGGCGCAGCGCCCACTGTGCCCGGGATCAGGCTGAGGTTTTCCAGCCCCGCCAGGCCATGGCCGAGCGTCCATTGCACAAATGGATGCCAAGGCTCCCCGGCTTCTGCCTCGACCACCACGCGCTGATCATCTTCACTGAGAATACGAATACCAAGGCCGCTCATGCGCAGCACCAGTGCATCGACATCCGCGGTGAGCAGCAGGTTACTGCCGCCACCGAGCAGCATCAGCGGCAACTGTTGGGTTTCGGCATAGGCAATCGCGGCGCGTACCTGATCATCGTTGTGCGCTTCGGCAAATTGCGCAGCGAGCACATCAATACCGAAACTGTTATAGGGCTTGAGCGAAACTCCGCGCTCGACGTGCAACTTCATAACCGTCCCTTGACTTCGACCAGCAAGGCGTCGCTGGCGCGCTCAATCAGGTCGAGCACATTCTCGAATCCTTGTTCGCCACCGTAATAAGGGTCTGGGACCTCATCGACTTCAAGCTGGTAACGACGCAGGAACAAATCCAGTTCTGCGCCTTGATTGCCCGAGCGCAAACGCTTGAGGTTGTCCAGGTTACTGTGATCCATGGCCAGCACCAGGTCAAAACGCTGAAAATCAGCGGCCTCGACCTGACGACCGCGCAAGGCAGACATATCATAGCCACGCAGTTGCGCGGCGCGTCTGGTGCGGGTGTCCGCAGGCTTGCCCACATGCCAGTCGCCAGTGCCCGCCGAATCGACCTGCACCAAGCCTGCCAGCCCAGCCTGCTCCAGCTTGTGGCGAAACACAGCCTCGGCCGTTGGCGAACGACAGATGTTGCCCAGGCAGACGAATAAAACGCGCATTACTGGCTCAACAACTGACGTACACGGTCGAGATCTTCCTGGGTATCAACGCCCGCAGGCGGCGCTTCAAGTGCATCGGCTACATGAATACGCACGCCGTGCCAGAGCGCACGAAGCTGCTCCAGGCACTCGGTGTTTTCCAGCCAGCATGGACCCCAGGCGACAAAGTCGTGGAGAAACTGGGTGCGATAAGCGTAAATGCCGATGTGACGACGATAAGGCACATCAGCAGGCAAGTGTTCACGGCTGGCAGCAAATGCATCCCGAGCCCATGGCAATGGCGCGCGACTGAAGGTCAGCGCCAGGCCGGTCACATCGGTGGCGACCTTGACCACATTGGGATTGAACAGCGCAGCAACATCTTCGATGGGCTCAGCCAGCGTGGCAATGGCCGCTTGCGGATTGGCCGCCAGGTTGGCCGCGACCTGATCGATGATCAAAGGCGGTATCATCGGCTCGTCGCCCTGCACATTGACCACAATGGCATCGGGCTCCAGGCCCAGCGCAGTTGCGACCTCAGCCAAGCGATCAGTCCCGGAATTGTGATCAACCCGGGTCAGCACCACTTGCGCGCCAAATGCCTTGCAAGCGTCGACAATACGCGCATCATCGGTGGCGACAACCACCCGCTGCGCATTGCTTTTGCAGGCCTGCTCCCAGACGTGCTGGACCATCGGCTTACCGCCGATATCCTGCAAGGGCTTGCCCGGCAGGCGGGTCGAAGCGTAACGCGCAGGAATGACAACGCTGAATGCTTGGCTCATTTATCCAGACGCTCGTCTACATTGAGGGTCCGGGCTTCGGTTTCGAGCATCACCGGAATGCCATCGCGCACTGGAAACGCCAGCGCGTCGGCCTTGCACACCAGTTCGGTTTTATCGCTGGCCAGCTTCAGCGGGCCTTTGCACAGCGGGCAGGCCAAGATATCGAGTAATTTCGGGTCCATGGGTGATCCTTGAGGTAAAACGGCGTGCATACAGCTTGCCAGTATAAAGCTAGCTCGCAGGCAATAAAGTCTTCAATTGTGCATCAAACCAGTCGACGAATGCCTGCGAGGGCTGCGCATCGACTGCCAGATACCACCAATCATCAGCCGCAAAATCGCGGCACTTCACTGCATCTTTCTCGGTCATGACCACCGGCAAGTCTGGGCTGAAATTCAGCAACTCACGACTGTAGGCGGCGTGATCAGCAAAAGCATGCGCATTTACCCGCCAGTGTAGCCCTTCGAGCGTGTTGAAGAAAAAGCATGCGCATTTCCCCGCCAGTGTAGCCCTTCGAGCGTGTTGAAGAAACGCTGCGGATTGCCGATTCCCGCCACGCCGTGTAGCGCCTGACCCGCCGGGAAATGATCGAGCGGACGCGATTCGCCGCTGCGCACGTTGATCAGTTGGGTCGGTTGCAAGGTAAATGCAAAGGCATCTTGTGGATCGCTGGAGACCCCGTTGTACAGTAGCGCATCGACACTTTGCAGACGCTGCATCGGCTCACGCAGTGGCCCCGCCGGCAGGCAGCGCTGGTTGCCGAAGCCTCGCGCGGCATCCACCAGCACCAACTCCAGGTCACGCGCCAGCCGGTAATGCTGCAAGCCGTCATCACTGAGAATCAGGTCTAGCGGCTCAGCCTCGAGCAAGGCTTGCACCGCGCGACTGCGGTCCGGGTCAATCATCAGCGCAACGCCACTGCGCTGGACGATCAACAACGGCTCGTCCCCGGCCACAGCGGCGCTCTGGTCTGCCGCGACCCGCCAGGGGAAGGCCGGCGGTTTAGCGCCATAACCCCGGCTGACAACGCCGACCTTGAGCCCGCGTTGCTGGCATTGCTCGATCAGCCAAAGGATCATCGGGGTCTTGCCGGTGCCGCCGACCGTGATATTACCCACCACGATCACTGGCACCGGAGCACGATAGATATCACCCTCGCCCGCGATAAATCGTGCACGCTTGCGCTGAACCACCTGGCGATACAAGGCCTCCAGCGGCGCGAGAAGCGCCAGAGCCGGATGCCCGGTATACCAGGCATCGACCAGTCGATCAGACAGTGCCATCACGCAATCTCCGTCAAGGCTTTGGCTGCGCCTCGACCGTGGTCATGCGCAAGTGAGCAAAACCCAGCTTGCCAGCTGCATCCATTGCCGTGATGACCGATTGGTGCGGGGTTTTACCGTCGGCGCTGATGGTCAGTGGCTGATTGAAATCGCCAGCAGCCTCTTTTTGCAATGCGGCAATCAAGGTTTCCAGGTCACTTTTCAGCAACGCCTTGCCGTTGATTGAAAAACTGCCGTCTGCTGCAATCAATATCTCCAGCGGCTTGGTTTCAGCATCCGTTAGCGGAGCACCAGTAACCGCCTCGGGCAAATCGACCTTCATCTGGGTTTCACGAGTGAAGGTCGTGGTCACCACGAAAAACAACAGCAGGATAAACACCACGTCAATCAGCGGCGCCAGATTGATCTCGACGTTTTCCCGCGCTTTACGCCGGAACTTCACGCCTTGTCTCCACCCAGATCAACTTCGCGGTCGCCCTGCACCACCTCGACCAGCTTGATTGCCTCCTGCTCCATGCCAACTACCAGCTCATCGACTCGACGCTGCAGGTAACGGTGGAAGAACAGCGCCGGGATTGCCACGATCAGGCCCGCTGCCGTGGTAATCAGGGCTTTGGCAATACCGCCGGCGAGCACCGGCGCATTGGCCATGCCGGCGCCCATGAATGAGCTGAAGATCTCAATCATGCCCAGCACAGTACCAAGCAAGCCGAGTAATGGCGCAATACCGGCGATGGTGCCAAGTGCGTTGAGGTAGCGCTCCATGTCGTGCACAACCCGAGCTGCAGCTTCTTCAATGCACTCTTTCATGATCTCGCGGCCATGCTTGGAGTTAGCCAGGCCTGCAGCCAAAATCTCACCGAGCGGCGAATCCGCGCGCAGCTCCTTGAGCTTCTGGTTATTGAGCTTTTTGTCTTTGATCCATTGCCAGACCTTGCCCAGCAGGTTGGGCGGGGTGACACGGCTTGGCCGTAACGTCCACAGGCGCTCGGCTACTATGGCCGCAGCAACGATAGAACACATGATGATCGGCAGCATGATCCAGCCGCCAGCTTTAACCAATTCCCACACGGTGGCGTATCCCCTCAACAAAATTGGCGTCACTCTAGCATAGGGCCGTGACCTCGCCGACCGTCGCTGTTCTCATTTTTCTCGCCAGAACCGCGGTATTTTTCGCATTCCTTGCGCAGGCAGCAAAGAACCCAGCTCAATAATCACTGCCCCCTGCTCCACGCTGTCGTACAGGGTGGCGCCTGACTGTTGATAGCGGCGCACAACTTCCGGGTGCGGATGGCCATAGGCATTATGTTTTCCCCGGGCTATCAATACCGAGTGCGGGGCAACGGCATCGATAAACAATTGCGATGATGAACTGCGGCTGCCGTGATGGGGCGCCATAAGCCATTGCGCATGCCAATCATGCCAGCTGCGCACCCAGGCCCGCTCGGCCTCGGCATCGATATCACCGGTTAACAGCAAGCGCTCGCCAGCCGCCTCAACCATCAGGACACAGGACAAGGCATTGGACTCAATAGCGTCCGGCCATTGCCAAGTGCTGAAACGCACCTGATTCCATTGCCAAGTGGAAGCCGTGCACGGCTGGGCATCAAGCGCCTCGGGCAAGCCTGCAGGTTGCCCGCTGAAGACCTGTCCCAGGGTCATGCCTTGATGAATCGCCAGGGCGCCACCGCTGTGATCGTTGTCCGCATGGCTTATCAGCATGATATCCAGCTCACTCAACCCCAGCGCTCGCAAAGACGGCAGGACCACGCGCTCACCGATATCAAACCCAGGAGAGCGTGCGCCTGCGTCATACAACAGCGCATGCTCGCGGGTTTGCACCAGCACAGAGGTGCCTTGCCCGACGTCGAACATGATCACCCGCGCCCGCCCTTCAGGTGGCAACGAAGGCTTTGTAAAGAACAATGGCAAGACTAAAAACCACGCCAGGCTACGCCCGGGGATACCTCGTGGGGCCAACAACAGCAAAAGCGCAATGGCTACCAACAACCAGGCCCACAGCGGCAAGCCGGCAGGTAACCAGGCCGGGAACCGCAGAGCGATGGACTCCAGCGTGCGAAAGAACAACTCAAGCAAGCCACCAGCAAGCCCAAGCACTGCCGTGCCGAACCAGGGCAGCGGCAACAACAAGGTGCCCAGCAATGCCAGCGGCACAATCACCAATCCAACCAAGGGCACGGCGAATAAATTAACCAGTGGACCACTGATGCTGACCGGCAAGCCCAACCCCAGCAACAGCGGCAATAAGCCGAGGGTCATAGCCCATTGCGCGCGCCCCAGCGAACGCCAGCCGCTCAACCGGCCCAGGCGCCCACTAAACACCAGCATAAGCAAGCCCGCAGCGCCAAATGACAGCCAAAAACCTGGTTGCAGGCTTGCCAGTGGCTGCCAAAGCAGGATAACCAACATCGCGGACAAGAGCGGAAGCAACACGCCGAGGTGACGAAAACGCCAGCGCCATAACAGCACCATGCCGACCATCACGCAGGCGCGCTGCACCGGCACTTCAAAGCCTGCCAAAGCGCCATAGACAATGGCGCCAGCAAACCCGGACAAGCAGGCACAGGGCAGCCAGGGCAATGCCGCTGGCCAGTAACCAAAGCGTGCGAGCCCTGCAACCAAGCCATAAAGCAACCCAGCCAACAGACCGATGTGCTGGCCAGAGATCACCATTAAATGAATCGTGCCGGTATGCTGCAACGTACGCCAGTCATCGGTACTCAGCCCCGAGCCATCGCCCAGCACCAAAGCTGTCAAGGCACCTTCGCGACCATGGGCCGGGGTGGCTAGAATGCGCTGGCGAATCTGCTGGCGCCAGGTTGCAATACCGCTACCAATACCCAGGCGCTCACCCGCCTTGATGGTGCCGGTGCCGCCAATGCCCTGGGCGAGCAGCCAGAGTTCATAGTCGAACGACTGGGGGTTGACCAATGCATGGGGTCTTTTCAGGCGCACCGCAAGTCGCCAGGTCTCGCCTGCCGCAAGGGGCGGCCCGCCATACCAGGACAAGCGCAGTAGTTTTGGCAGCGCGGCCCGTCGCGAGTGCGCATCCGCCAACTGGAAGCGGATAACCTTGCCGTCTTGCTCGGGCAAGCCAACCACCTTGCCCTGCAGCCACAGGGTTCGACCGTCCAACTCCGGATTGAGCCGATCATCAAGCGCCCATTGCCCGCACACGCAAGCCCAGACAAAACCCAGCAGGAACAAGGCCGCTGGCAATCGCTGACGCCAAACCAGCAGCAACGCCATGAGCAGGCACAGGAGCAAAAACCAAGGCGCGGGTAAATGCGGCAGAAAGCTTAACGTGAGTAGACCCGCAATCAGCGCTATCATCTGTGTCAGCATCATTGCCTGCCTTCAGGATTTCATCCGTGAAATCCGGCTGTGTTCGGTTGTGTAACAGACAGTCTCACAATCTGAGGCGGCACCGCATGATGAATGTGTGCATAATATTGCCGCTCAAGCCTGCCAGAGAACCTTCATGCCGCGTCGTTTATTCAAACGCTACATGCCTAACCCAGATCGAATCAAGGGCAACAAATCCCTGCGTTTTCTGGGGACGCTCATGCATGACCCCAACCTCTGGCACCTCAATCGCCACTCAGTCTCGCGGGCAATGGCCATTGGCCTTTTCTGGGCCATGATTCCAATGCCCATGCAGATGCTGGCGGCCGCACTGACTGCGATTCCCACTCGCGCCAACATGCCGATCTCCATTGGCCTGGTGTGGCTGACAAACCCCCTGACCATGCCGCCGGTGTTTTATTGCAGCTATAAATTCGGCGCCTGGCTAACCGACACACCGACCCTGCACATTCCGGAACATGTCACCCTCGCCTGGGTTGGACAGGTGCTGCAAACCCACTGGCAACCACTGTTTCTAGGTTCCTTCACCCTCGGCGCCATCCTGGCCCTTATCGGTTATTTCGCCACCAACGCTTACTGGCATTGGTGGGTCAGACACAGCTGGCGTAAACGCCAGGAACGTCGTCGTGCCAAGCAGTCGGACTGACACAAAAAAGCCGCTCCAATGAGCGGCTTTTTTATGCCTGCAAAGCCGCCAACCTACTCGTAGCGCAAGGCCTCGGCAGGTTGAATGCGAGATGCTCGCCAGGATGGATACAGCGTCGCCAGGAAGCTCAGGCCAAATGCTGCCGCACAAATCAGCAGCACATCGGTCAGCTGCAGCTGCGAAGGCAGGTTGCTGATGAAATAGACATCGGAACTGAATACATGCTGGCCGCTGACCCGCTCTATCCAGCCCACCAACTGGCTGACATTCAAGGCGGCAACAATGCCAAGCGCGCAGCCGATCAAGGTGCCCACCGTGCCGATCACAGTGCCCTGCACAATGAAAATGCCCATGATCTGCCGAGGCGTAGCGCCAATGGTGCGCAAGATGGCGATATCCGCGCCCTTATCGGCAACCACCATGATCAATGTGGCAATGATATTGAATGCGGCAACGGCCACGATCAGCAGCAACAACAAGCCAATCATGGTCTTTTCCATCTTCATGGCGCTGAACAGGCTGCCTTGGGTCAGCGTCCAGTCACTGGCGCGGTAATCAGCGCCCAGGCTGGCTGCAACCTGCGCCGAAACCTGCGGCGCTGCATAAAGGTCCTTGACCTTCAGGCGCACGCTTTGTACCTGCCCTGGCTTGTAGCGTTGAATGTCTGCGGCATCGGCAACGTTAATCAGTGCCAGCGAGCTGTCCAGCTCAGCGCCTACTTTAAAGATGCCCACCACATTCAGGCGCTTCATGCGCGGGGTGATGCCGCCCGGCACCGAACTGACCTCGGGCACGATCAAGGCCAGCTTGTCACCGATATTCAAGCGGAAACGGCGAGCGGTAATTTCACCAATGACCACGCCGTACTCACCCGGCTTCAGGTCCGGCAGGCGGCCCTTGACCATATGATCGCCGATGATCGACACCTTGGGTTCAAGCTGCGGGTCAATTCCCTGCAACTGAATGGGTTGCATGGCGCCACGGAAGGACAGCATCCCTTCCAGCTCCGCGAAGGGTACGGCGGCAATGACTTCAGGATTCTTTTGTGCAGCATCAGCCACGGTTTTCCAGTCATCCAGCGGTGTGACCGCCGAGATACTGGCGTGCGGCACCATGCCGAGAATCCGCGAGCTCATCTCTTTTTGAAAGCCGTTCATCACCGACAGCACTACAATCATGGCCAGTACGCCAAGCGCCAGGCCAATCATCGAGGTCAGCGAGATAAACGAAATAAAATGGTTGCGGCGCTTGGCCCGCGTGTAGCGGGCACCGATAAAGATACTCAGCGGGCGAAACATCAGTTAGCCACCAACTTGCCGTCTTCGAGGCGCAGGATGCGATCCATCTGCTGGGCCAGTTCCAGATCGTGAGTCACCACCAAGAATGCGGTTTGCGAAGAACTGCTGAGTTCGCGCATCAGTTCCTGGATACCTTCTGCGGTGTGGTGATCAAGGTTACCGGTTGGTTCATCAAGCAATACCAACCCCGGACGATTGACCAGCGCGCGGGCAATTGCCACTCGCTGGCGCTCACCACCGGACAATTCGGCTGGCTTGTGCGACAGGCGATGCCCCAGCCCGACACGGGTCAGCAACTCCGTGGCGCGGCTACGCGCCTCGCTGATTGAGGTGCGGCCAATCAGCAGCGGCATGCAGACGTTCTCCAGCGCGGTGAACTCTGGTAACAAATGATGGAACTGATAAACAAAGCCCAGCGAACGGTTGCGCAACAGGCCCCGCTGCTTTTCATTCAGCGCCGACAGTTCCTCACCCGCCAGCCAGACGCTGCCAGCGCTTGGCGTATCAAGACCGCCAAGCATATTGAGCAAGGTACTTTTACCCGAACCGGAACTGCCGACGATGGCGACGCGCTCACCGGGAAACAACTCAAGCTGCAAGTCATCGAGCACCACAACCGATTGCGGGCCTTCATCGTAACTTTTGCTGAGGTTGCGGCAACTTAGAACAGCCTGATCCTGCATCACGTGCTCACCTTTAATCTGATTACTCATAACGCAACGCCTCTGCAGGCTGGGTGCGTGCGGCACGCCAGGCCGGGTACAAAGTGGCGAGGAAACTCAACACCAATGCCGCAGCACAGACTTGCACCACGTCTGCTGGCAAAAACTGCGACGGCAGATAATCGATGAAATAGACATCGGCATTAAGAAACTTGATGCCCAGCAAATGCTCAAGGCCCGCGATTGCCGCACTGACATTCAGTGCGGCAAAGATACCGAGCACAGCGCCAATCGCGGTGCCAAATACGCCAATCACAGTGCCCTGCACCATAAATATGCGCATGATCTGCCCCGGCGTGGCGCCGAGTGTTCGCAGAATGGCGATATCACCTTTCTTATCGTTGACCACCATGACCAGGGTCGAAATGATATTGAAGGCGGCCACCGCCACAATCAGCAGCAGCAACAGGCCGATCATGGCTTTTTCCATGCGTATGGCCTGGTACAGGTTGCCGTGGGTACGGGTCCAGTCGCGAGCGTAATACTCGCCGTCTCCCAGGCTTTGCGATATCTGCCAGGCCGTACGCGGCGCCTGGAACAGATCCGCAAACTTCAGGCGAATACCCTGCACCTGCCCTGGTTTCCAGCGCTGCAGGCGGGCCAAATCCTCGATATGGGTCATGGCCACGTAACCATCTATCTCACCGGCACCGACATGAAAGATGCCGACCACGGTAAAACGCTTTAGCCGCGGGAACATCCCGGCAGGCGTCACCGTCATTTCAGGTGAGACAAAGGTAATTTTCTGGCCAATGCCGACGCCGAGCTTTTTCGCTGCGTTGTCACCAATGACAATGCCAAACTCGCCCGGTGCCAGGGCCTGCAAGCTGCCTTGCTTGAAGAAGTTGCCAATGATCGAGACCTTGGCTTCCTCTTTTGGGTCGACAGCGTTGATCAGCACCTTTTGCACCTTGCCGTCATGGGTCAGCAGCCCCTGCATCTGGCTAAAGGGAGCAACCGCCAGGACTTGCGGGTTGTTCTCGGCCTTGCCAGCCAGGCTGCGCCAATCATCGATAGGCGTCGGGCTTTCAATTGTGGCGTGGGGCACCATGCCCAGCACGCGCGAACGCATCTCATGGTCAAAGCCGTTCATGACCGACAACACCACGATCATCACCAGCACACCCAGTGCCAGCCCGATCATGGACGTCAGGGAAATAAACGAAACGAAATGATTGCGACGCTTGGCGCGGGTGTATCGCGTACCGATAAATACGAACAGGGGTTTGAACATTTTTGAGGGCTTGTTCGAAGAAAAGAGAAACGTCCATGTGGCGAGGTCGGGTCAGCAGCCTTACACTCAGACAACCACTGCTGCTTCAGGTTCGCCATGTCGACTCAAGATGATCAAGATCGCCGTGAATACTATCGTATCGAAGATACCTTGGCACTGGAATTTAGCTGCCTTTCAAAGACTCAAGCGCAGTCCGCCGAGGCGTTGCATGACAACTCACCGCTGTTCAACCTGCTCAGCGAGTTGCATGTTCTCGACTTTGAATCGCAGCACCTGCTACGCCATATCAGCGAGCGCGACCGCACGCTAGCCAGCTATCTAAAGGTGATCAACAAGCGCATCGACCTGCTCGGGCAAACCGTGGCACAAAGCCTGATGGGCGATATTGGCCCACCCAAGAAGGTGACTATCTCCGAGGGAGGCGTGAGCTTCAACAACCCGCAAGCGGTTGAAGCAGGGACACACCTTGCAATTAAATTGGTGCTGATGCCGCAGGCGCTTGGGCTGTTGCTGCGCGCCAAAGTCATCCATTGCCAGGCCATTGACGAGGGTCAATTTGAAATCGGCACCGAGTTCGAATCGTTGACCGACGCACAGCGTCAATTGCTGGCTCGGCATATCCTTCAACGTCAGGCTCAGGAACGCCGGCAGGCACTTGAGCAACCCGACCCAAGCTGACGATCGACCAGGATATTCTGACTATGCCACGTCTACTGCCTACTCTGCTGGCGTTTAGCTTGATGCTGCCAATAACCGGCAGCTACGCTGAAACCCTGACCATTCCAATTGGCCAACAAGGCGACGCTAGCCAGGTACAGTCACTGCCCAGGCGCGGCGAGTCGCGCAGCTCGGTGCTTGATCGCTTTGGCCTGGCCGATGAAGAACACAAGCCAGTGGGCCAACCGCCGATCACCCGCTGGGACTACCGCGAGTTCAGCGTGTATTTTGAGTATGACCACGTCGTCGATAGCGTGCGCCACATGCCTGTACATCCCGCAAAGTAGCGCACTGCCCGCTTGACCCGCCGTGCAACTGGCTTTATCAATAGAGCATCGCTGACGCCGTGATCAGCCCAAACCCAAGGAGCAACTGTGACGCTGATCTATGGACACCGTGGCGCAAAAGGCGAAGCCCCTGAAAACACCCTGGCCAGCTTTCAGCAATGCCTTGAGCATGGCGTCAATCGTTGCGAGCTGGATTTGCACCTGTCGCGTGACGGCGAGTTGATGGTCATCCACGACCCGACCCTCAAGCGCACCACCGGCCGGCGAGGCAAGGTGGTTGAGCACGACGCCCACGAGCTGGTCACTTACGATGCACGCAAAGGTGGCCCTGGCTGGGTCAAGAGCTGTCCAATTCCCCGCCTGGGTGAATTGTTCGAGCACTGCGCATTCGAGCATTGGCAGCTTGAAGTCAAAAGCGCCTCGAAAGTCCGCGCCGCACGCACGGTCGAAGCCATCGCCGAACTTGCCGAACACCATGGCCTCAGCGATAAAGTCACCGTTACCTCAAGCTCGCGGGAAGTGCTCAGCGCACTCAAACGCCTGACCCCACAGTTATCGCGCGGCCTGGTTGCGGAGTACTCATGGCTCGACCCGATCAAGGTTGCGAAACATTATGAATGCGAATACCTGGCCCTCAACTGGACGATCTGCACCCCGGAGCGTTTGGCCAAAGCACAAAAAGCCGGTTTGCATGTGTCCGTCTGGACAGTGAACGAGCCAGCACTGATGCGTCGACTGGCAGACTTCGGGGTCGACAGCATTATCACCGACTTCCCCGGTGTCGCCGTTAAAAGCCTCAAGGATCTAAACCCGACACGCCCCTGAACCCTGGTTTAACCAGGCGGGTCGATCTCTGCCCAGCGAAATCGACCCGATCAAGCCAAACCACGAGAGAACAAAGACCAATGTTTATTGGGCTTTTGTTCTGTTACGTTATAACTTAACATTAATCGAATATTGGCAACCACAGCGCAACCGGAACATAAATGAGCCCTCCAAACGACCACGGACATGTCACTTCACCTTGCTTGACCGAGGAAGAACTGCTCAAGCAACCAGCCGATGCCTATATGAACCAAGCCCAGCAAGCTTTCTTCAATGCACTGCTAAAGCGTCAACGCCAGGAATTGCAGGCGCGCATTGAAGAGCAAATGCAGGTGCTCAGTGAACAACAGGCCGACAGCGACCCAATGGATATCGGGAGCGCGGAAGAACAGCGTCAATGGCAACTGCGCTTGCTTGAGCGCGAGAACAAACTGCTCGACAAGATTGACCAAGCCCTGCACCGCCTGGCGCGCGATGAATATGGCTGGTGCAGGGAAACGGGCGAGCCTATCGGCCTCAAGCGCCTGCTCTTGCGCCCAACGGCGTCACTCGGCATCGAAGCCAAGGAGCGCCAGGAACAGAAAGAAAAACACCTGAGCAAGGCGTAGTCAGCAGACCGGCCGGGAAAGCCCCCCTTTTAAAATTTACCTTCCAGAGCGCCCAATGAACAGCCAAGCCCGTTATCACCAGACAATGCCCGACATCGCAGCGCAAGCAGCCCCCGCCAGCCAAACGCTGGACTGGGTCGGGATGTGTAATATCGATATGCCCTTGCGTGTCGAAGGGCAAAGCACGACCGGCAAGGTGGATGCAGGCGTCAGCCTGGATGACCAAACCGCGCGCGGCATCCATATGTCGCGCCTGTACCTTGCCCTGCAAAAAATTGCCCAACAACCGCTTTCGCCATCCTTGCTAGAGGAGGTACTAAGCGACTTCCTGGCAAGCCACACCGGCCTATCGCAGCGTGCATCACTGAGCATATGCACGGATCTGCTGCTCCAGCGCCCGGCCCTGACCAGCCATTTATCCGGCTGGAAAGCCTACCCCATCACCATTGATTCAGGTCTCGACAGCAACGGACTGCATCTTGAGCTCGGGGTAACACTGGCCTACTCATCCACCTGCCCCTGCTCGGCAGCATTGGCACGGCAATTGATTCAGCAACGCTTTGCCCGCGACTTCAACTCAGCACCAGTCGATTATCAGCAGGTCCACGCCTGGCTCGGCAGCACTGACGGCATCATCGCCACGCCCCACAGCCAGCGCAGCACTGCACAGATTCAGCTGCGCCTGGATCGCCAAGCCCGCGACTTTGCCATACAAAGCGTGATTGATCGCGCCGAACAAGCACTGGGCACAGCGGTGCAAACTGCT
Organism: Pseudomonas sp. S9; assembly: GCF_000222125.1. NCBI lineage: Bacteria > Pseudomonadati > Pseudomonadota > Gammaproteobacteria > Pseudomonadales > Pseudomonadaceae > Pseudomonas > Pseudomonas sp. S9. The sequence goes on from NZ_AFFX01000009.1 coordinate 168,816, forward strand.
GTCAAGCGTGCGGATGAGCAGGCATTTGCCCTGGCCAACGGGCAAAACCTGATGTTCTGTGAAGATGCCGCGCGGCGCCTTGACCTGACACTGCGCACACAACCGGACATAACCGGCTTCAAGCTCAAAGTTATTCACGCAGAAAGCTTGCACGCCCATGATGCCGTGGCGCAAAGCAGTTGGCATTGGCAATAGCTTTTCAAAGCTGCACGAACAGCTCTGAAATCACTGTAGGCATCTTCCCAGACAATCCACCCCCCTGCACCAAAGAGGAATGGCTCTGTCAAAATTTCCGGTTTATGCCAGTCAGTTGCTGACTCATTAAAACCTCAAACACCCTTAAATTCGACAGACATCCAGACCAAAATCATGCCATTAATTCAAGTAAACCTACTGAGCAAACCACCTCAATTCATTAAAGAACTGGGCGAAAACCTGCACCAGTCGCTCATGGCAACCTGGGGTATTCCTATTGATGACTGCTTCCAGATTTTCCATCAAAAACAAGAACATGAGCTGAATATCAATCCACTTATATTTGGCGGCGGGCGATCAAAGGATGTGATTGCGCTACACATCACATCGACCCCGAGAACTCAAAAAATGAAGTTGGATTTTTACCAGGACCTGGCGACTCGACTTGAGCAAAAAATGAATATCCGCCCACAGGATATCTTTATTTCCATTGTTGAAAACACCCGGGAAGACTGGTCATTCGGTAGTGGCAAGGCGCAATTGCTAACGGATTAAATCACTGCAGACCACTTGCAAAGCGCACACTTCGACAGGCCCTGATAAGAGTGATGTCCCACGCAGCATTTTTCAGGGCCTTCCTGGATCAGCAGCAAATACGCCCTCCCCACATGGGTCAAGACCTTGAAATTAGTCGCGCCCAGAGGGCGACCACAGCCATCTCTTTGTCCCGTGGCACGCCTAACGAGACAGGCAGCTGCCAACATCCACAACACTTGGCAGCGAAACAAATCGCTCATTTTCAAGTATGGGCTGGCGATATTTCACTCCAAAAATAACGATGTCGTCATACAACAAAAATAAATAAATATTGTATATTCATATAGTTACGACTTTCAAATTTACATAACGCGCCACAATTCATAAAGTCATCGTACATCTTGTATCCTTACCCTTGCCTTGTGCAGTTACGCAGATCAACAAAAACAAAAGGGATACCCCATGAACGATAAGCCAGTCATCGGCAACTCTCGCCGTCTGTTTCTCAAGCACTCCCTCGCCTACTCCGCTGCTGCCATTAGTATCGATTCCTTGCTGCCACAACTTGCCCGTGCAGCTGAGCCCCTGAGCGCCCGCTATCCAGATCCCGCTGTTGCAGCCTTGGATGACAGTTTTCTCGACCTGCGCCTGTTCAATGCCAGCGTCGAGAAGCTGGCTACAGGGTTGCGCTGGGCCGAAGGTCCGGTCTGGATGGGTGCAGGCCGCTACCTACTGCTTAGTGATATTCCCAATAACCGTATTGTGCGCTGGGACGAGATCAGCCAATCGCTGGGGGTGTATCGCGAACAATCGAACTTCTCCAACGGCCTGACCTGCGACAACCAGGGTCGCTTGATCACTTGCGAAGGCTCTACCACCCATGAACAAGGCCGGCGCATTACCCGCACTGAGCACGACGGCAGCATCACTGTGCTGGCGGACAATTTCGAGGGTAAACGCTTCAACTCACCGAATGACATCGTAGTGAAGCGTGACGGTTCAGTCTGGTTCACCGACCCACCCTTCCAGTCTGGCAATGAATATGAAGGCCATAAGATCCAGACGGAGTTACCCCATGGGGTTTACCGCATCGACGGTGAAAGCCTGAAAGTGACCCGGGTGATCGATGACCTTGCTGGCCCCAACGGCCTGTGCTTCTCGCCAGACGAAAAGTCGCTCTATATTGTCGAAGGCCGGGCCAAGCCCAACCGACTGGTCTGGGCCTACGCTGTCAATGAAGACGGCACCCTGGGTGCGCGCAAGAAGCACATTGAAGCCACTGCATATGGCGCGCTTGATGGCATCAAGTGCGATGAAGCCGGTAATCTCTGGTGCGGCTGGGGCAGCAACGGCTCGCCGCAGGGCAAGCCCGAAGAGCTTGACGGGGTGCGGGTCTTCAACCCACAGGGCAAAGCAATAGGTCATATCTCGCTGCCCGAGCGCTGCGCAAACCTGTGCTTTGGCGGCCCGCAGGGCAATCGCCTGTTCATGGCCAGCAGTCACTCGATCTACTCGATCTTCGTCAACACTCGCGGCGCTACATTCGCCAAGTAAGCGACTGGCCACGGCCTGGCGGTCGTGGCCCTTACCGGCCCTGGATCAATAGCGGCAACCAGGCCGATATCAGCAGCAATAACGCCAGCACCTGATTCATCCGCTGCAGTGCTCGTGGCGATCTTAAAAGCCGTGCGCTGCCCAATCCGAGCAATGCCCACAACGTCATGCACGGCAAGGAAACCAGCAGGAAAGACAGCGACAACAGCAGCACCTGCGGGGTCCTGTCGCCATCGCCGACAAACAGGCTAATCACAGCCATCGCCATCATCCAGACCTTGGGATTGACCACTTGCAGCGCGGCAATACCGAGCAGGCTGACGCCTTTGCTGCGCGGGCCATCCACTTCGAGTGGCGCGGGTGGGCTATTGAAAATCTGCCACGCCAGCCAACTCAACCACAGCACTGCGCACCAGGTCATAACCTGCTGCACACGGACAAAGCGCAACAATGTTTCACCCACCCCAAGGCCAACGACCAGCACCATGAGCGCCGCCGCCACGCATGCGCCGGCAATAATAGGCAGCGTGGCCCCAAGCCCACGCCTGGAGCTGTGGCTCAGCACCAGGATATTGGTTGGTCCCGGCGTCACCGAGGCAACAAAGGCAAACAACAGAAAAGGCAGCAAGGATTCCATGGTTCAGGCTCCATGCTGGCTTGAAGGATGAGGGAACGCGAGCAGTAACAACGGCATGGAAAGGACTCCTGTTCGATAGGCAAGTCCATGGTTGCAAGCCGGCGCGGATCAGTCTGGAAGTTTTGAGCAACGCTTGCGGTAATCCGCAGGTGTCAGTTGATAGGCTCGGCGGAACCAGCGGCCCAAATGGCTTTGATCGGCAAATCCAAGGCTACTGGCCACCTGGGCAGGCAACTCGCCACGGGCTAACAGTTGCCGGGCCCTGGCCAAGCGCAGCTGGATCAAATAGGCATGCGGCGCCAGGCCGAAGGCAGCCTTGAAGGCCCGCGTCAAACGGAAGCGGTCCACCGCGCAAGCCTGCGCCAGATCATCGAGCCCGATGTCTTCGCAGATATTGGCATGCAGATAGTCACGGGCAACCTGGGCGACCAATGGCAAACGCGGATCTCGAGATTGGCGCTTTCGCCAATCAAGGTGGCCAGTAAGGGCATCCAGCAAGGCATCGATACTACTCTGGCGCACTATGCGTAAATCCCCGGTATGCAGCGCATCGAAGGCCCGGTTGATTGCAGTCGAGAGCCTTGGGTCCTGGCTCAGGATGGAGGCAAACCCCAATTGGCTGTCCGCGGGTGCCTGCTCGAACAGCGCGTGCAGTTCCCGCTCCAGCCAATGCGGCTCGAGGTAGAGCATGGAATAGGTAAACCCCTCCTCGGTCGGCGCATAGCCATCGTGGATGTCACCCGGTTCCAGCATGAATATCTTGCCAGGCGTGCTGAGATGACGAACCCGCCGGCAATTGAACTGCTGTACCCCCTGGCCCGTCACGCCGACCAGGAAGCTGTCATGCCAGTGCGGATCGTAGGCATGGCCCTGAAAATGAGCACGAATCGACTCGATCCCGGTATCGGCATCCTGGGACAGCTCGATCCAGTTGCGTTTATCCACCAAAGACTCCAGTGCCGGTCGTTGAGCATTAATCTGTGCGAAAGCCTAAATTACCTCGCCAGGGAAAACCCTGTTTAGAATATTTGTGCAGTTGGAAAGTCTGGAACAAGCTATGCGGCAGCGCCAGGCACAGGCGCCGCTGCATATTCATGCGCGCCGTGGCAGGCGCCAGCAGACCCAGGCAGTCACCACCAGTGGCACTCCCAGGCTAAGCCAGGAAAACAGATCGTACCCTTCATCACCGATCAATGCCGAGACCAGACCGAACAGGCTCAGTACAGCAAGCAGCAACGGCCAACGGAAGATCATCCACAATCCACGCCTCATGCCCTGCCCTCCGCGACCAATCCACCGGCATCCAACTCAGCCAAGCGTTTTTCCAGCGATGACTTGCGTCGGCCCAGCCAGAGATAGAGGCCACTGCCGAGAATCACAATGGAAATCACATCCAGCAATGCCCAGATAATCTTCAGCGGCATACCGCCGTAGTCACCGAAATGCAGCGGCTGCGAGAGCAACAGGGTTTTTACGTACCACGGCATTTCGCGCATGTCGGTCAACTCGCCGGTCTGGGCATCCACCAATGCGGGTTTGAGCAGGCGCTCGGTCACCGGCGTGGCGCCACGCATGAATACCGCGTAATGATGCTGGCTACTGAACTGGGTCCCGGGGAAAGCCACGATGCTGACCTCCATGTCCGGTGCAGCCTTGCGCGCGGTATCCAGCGCCGCTTGCAGCGAGCCCGGCGACTTGAGCGGCGGCTGGTCCTTGTAGGGTGCAGTCATTTCAGCCAGTTGCCCGGCCTGCCACAAGCCCAGAATAGGAATCGACAAGGTGTTGATCACTCCGGTCAAGCCGACCACCAGCACCCAGGCCAGCGTGACTATGCCCAGCACGTTGTGCAGGTCGAGCCACTTCAGCCGGTTACTGCGCTGGGTACGGGTGGAGCCACTTCAGCCGGTTACTGCGCTGGGTACGCACAGTGGCAAAGTCCAGTTTACGCATAAAGGGTGTGTAGACCACCGCCCCCGACACCAACGAAGCCACCAGGAGCAAACCCATGAACCCGAGGAACAGGTAGCCCGGCAAGCCCATGAACATGTCGGTGTGCAACTTGAGCATGATGTACATGAAGCCACCGGGCGGCGGCAGCGGATCAAAGAACTCGCCGGTACGCGCATCAAACGGCTGGATATGGCCATTATCTGGCGGTGGTATCAACGTCTGCGCGGTCTGCACAGCACCTATGGGCTCATCCTTTTCGAAGAATACGAAGCGCGCGACCTCGCCGGGCCGAGCTGCCAGGGCACGGGCCATCACGTCGTCATAATTGATAGCCGGTGTTTGCGCGGTGATTGGCTTGAGCTCTGGATGCGGCTCGAAGTAGTGCTCGATTTCCTCGTGGAAGATCAATGGCAATCCAGTCAGGCACAGCATCAACAGAAAGATCGTCGAGATCAGACTGGTCCACTTGTGCACCAGATACCAATTACGCAAGGTTCGGGGGGTCATGTTTTTCTTCTCGTCAGTCACGGCTTTCGGTGGTTCAGCAAAGGGCCCCCGCAAAATCAGCAACCCTCTCCGCACACCCGGGCTGCTCGCTGCCGCCAATGATTGCGCCGCTACAAAGAGCGGCGCAGGCTGACCAGTGATGACATCAAGCACCTGTGCCGGCTGACAACACCGAAACAATGATGCACATGAGAAGTATTCGCATAGTACCTATTCCCCACAGCTCTTCACAAGCGCAGGTTGGTTGCCGGGAAAACCGATTGCTCGCCTCCATACAGCGCCAACGAAGCTCAGTCGACGCGGTTCACCGCTGCGGCAAGGCTGTGGCAGGCTTTGCAAGATCGTATGGGGCCACTTTCATGAAAGCCTTGCAGCCGCTCAAGATGGCAGCTTACGCATAGCCTGTGGAAATCACGTTCGATATTGAGCGCAAGCGCTGGCGTCTCTTTGTGGCACAGCACGCAGGTGCGGCTGGCGGGCGCCGAGGCGGGTGGAGGCTTATTAACGGAATAATTCATGATGGCAAACAACACAGTTAACCGAGCCATGGTTACTGTGTTCGAAGTTTATCGGCAGCACGGGATGCTTGAGCGCCAGCTGATTGTGCCCGGCGCGAATTGCAAAACCAAACGCAAATAACAACAGCGCCAGCAGTAACAGCCCCGGACGCCAACTCATAACGGCAAATCCACGCTGCCGAGCAGTGAATAAATACCTGCCAGTAACAGGCCTGAACACAAGACGCCAATACTCAGGTAACTCGCCAGCCGTGCCGTCTTGCGCCGTCTGCCGCCCGCCCCCAGGTTGGGCCTGGCAGGTTGGAACATACGCGCTGACAAGGCCAGGACAGTGAGCGCGACCCAGAAAACCGTTTTACTGATGGCACCGGTGTAATAACCAATGCCAATCATATGCACGGCGGTAAGCAACAGGATGACGACACTGGCAGCGTAGTGCCAGCGCCTGAAATGCCGATGCGTCGACCACAGGCGACGGCGCACGGACGCCAGGCTGAGCGGCACAACCAACAACAGAATCAGGGTTGCGACATTGCCCGCCACCATGGGCCAAGGCGCACCGAGCGATAACTGGTCGGCAACCAGGGGCTCATCGACCAGCATCACCGCAACATGCACGACCAGCATTGCCAAGGCAACCAAGCCCAAATCCCGGTGCAGCACCATGAAAAATTTACCATCGTGGCGAGGCTGGGCCAGGGGCTGACCGGTGTAGGCAAACAATAAAAAAAACAGCACCCCGGCAATAAAACCGCTGGCATTGGAGAAATCCCAGGCGAGATTGACACCGGGCATTGCGCCCAACAGAAATATTGCGCCAAACGGGACGATCAGACACAGCGCAATGCGCAAGGTCAGTACAAACATAGGGCAGTACCCAAAGACTATTACCTGACCAAGCGCTTAACGATAGGCATGGCAGGTCAGCGCTCGCAAAAGGCAAGCCTCAACCTACCTCATCCGGCCTGGATCAGGTCTTGGCCTGCCTGCCAACTCTATTGCTGTGCTTGCCATTGCCCATCACACAAGCCCGCGGATGGGCAATACTGGGTCAGGCCGACAGCTGCGCACGAGGACGCTGGCTTGGCTGCTCGGCCTGCGGCGCATGGGCATGCTGCAACTGAAAGTCGAATTCGATTTCAGCGAAACCAGGCTCGACCTGCAGGCGCTTTGCCACTTCCAGGTCATTGTTGAAACGCACTTCGGCGACCAGGCCGTCGCGGGTCGCAAAGGCAAAGTCATCCCACAGGTATTTATCGCCTGCCAGGTTGATCTGGGTGGTCAAATGCCGATAGCCGGGCGCGCTGATAAAGAAGTGGATATGCGCCGGTCGATTACCATGGCGACCCAACTGGTCGAGCACTTCCTGGGTCGTACCCGTTGGCGGGCAGCCATAACCGCTCGGTACGATACTGCGCGCACGGTAGCGGCCTTCGCTGTCGGTAACAATGCGCCGCCGCAGGTTGAACGCCGACTGACTGCTGTCGAAATAAGAATAGGTGCCCATGGTGTTTGCATGCCACAGATCGACGATTGCACCTGCTACGGGCTGGCCTTGAGCATCAAGTACGCGCCCCTGCAAGAACATTGCAGCGCCCGGGTCACTGCCATCATCCATTCGCGCCTCGCCATGACTCAGCGGCGCACCGGCTACATACAAGGGGCCTTCAATGGTCCGAGGCGTACCGCCGGTGAGGCCGGCCTGCTGGTCACGGGCGTCTTGCAGCAAGTCGAGGAAATGCTCAAGCCCCAAACCTGCAATCAACAACCCCGCTTCCTGGTTGCTGCCCATGCGATTGAGGTAGTCGACAGCCTTCCAGAACTCGTCATCGGTGATATTGAGGTCTTCAATGACCTTGGCGCTGTCCTGCAGGATACGCAGGATAATGGACTTGAGACGCGAACTGCCGGCATCGTTGCCAAAGCCACTGGCCTGCTTGAAGGACGCCTGAAGCTCGGCAGTTTGGGGAATGCTTGTGTTCATGCTCAGCTACCTCTACTTATTATTGTTACAGGAAGGTCTATCAACGGTCGTCGTCATGGATCGATGAAGGATGACGGCACAGGCCGTTCACCTCGATATCCATGTAGGGAAACAGAGGCAATTGCATCAGCGTGTCATGCAGGGCCTCGATACTCGGCAGATCAAATACGCTGTAGTTGGCATAGTGACCGGCGATACGCCATAAATGCCGCCAAACACCACTGTGTTGCAGGCGCTGGGCCAGGGCCTTTTCATCTGCCTTGAGCTGGCTTGCTTGTTCCGGGTCCATGTCCCGGGGCAGCTTCACGGTCATTTTTACGTGGAACAACATAGGCATATCTCCTTCGATCAATGGCGACTGAAGAACGCCAGGCGATCTTCATCAAGGGTTAATCCAAGGCCAGGACTGCGCGGTACGTGCAGCGCGAAATCACGGTATTGCGGCGCCTCGGTGACGATTTCCTCGGTGAGCAGTAACGGGCCAAACAGTTCGGTGTGCCAGGTCAACTCTTTCAAGGTGACGAAAGCATGTGCCGAGGCCAGCGTGCCAATGGCGCCTTCAAGCATGGTGCCGCCATACAGCGAGATACCTGCGGCCTGAGCAATCTGAGCGGTGCGCAATACCGCACGAGGGCCACCGTTCTTGGCAATTTTCAAGGCAAAAACGCTGGCGGCACCGTCAGCGGCAAGGCTGAAGGCATCCTCGACACTTTCAATTGATTCATCGGCCATGATCGCCGCCGGGCTGCGTTGGTTGAGGCGGATCTGACCACTGCGATTGATCCGTGAAATAGGCTGCTCGATCAGGTCGACGCCGTTTTCTCCCAGTACCTGGCATGCATGCAGCGCAACAGATTCGGGCCAGTATTGGTTAACATCGACGCGCACGCTGGCGCGCTCGCCCAAAGCCTTTTTGATAGCAACCACATGGGCCAGGTCCTGCGCCACGGGGTTGGCCCCGATCTTCAACTTGAACAACCGATGGCGACGCTGATCGAGCATTTGCTCGGCTTCGGCGATATCCCGCGCTGTATCGCCGCTGGCCAGCGTCCATGCAACCTCGAGGCTGTCGCGCACCCGACCACCAAGCAGCTCGCTGACAGGAAGGCCAAGACGCTTGCCCTGGGCGTCGAGCAACGCTGACTCGATACCGGACTTGGCAAAGGTATTGCCAGTGATGTGCTTGTCCAGGCGCAACATGGCCGCATTGATATTGCCTGCGTCCTGTCCCAGCAGTAACGCGCTGAAATGCGCATCGATGTTGCACTTGATGCTTTCCGGGCTTTCATTGCCATAGGCAAGGCCACCAATGGTGGTGGATTCGCCGATCCCTTCGATACCGTCGCTGCAACGAATGCGGATGATCACCAGCGTTTGCTTGCGCATGGTATGCATGGCCAGTTGATGCGGGCGAATGGTTGGCAGATCGACGATAGTGGCGCTGACACGCTCGATTACAGGCTGATTCATGGGCAATCCCTAAACAAGATTTAACCGGCGCACGCCGCGGCAGCGTTACGTTCAACGCGGTGGAACAAACGGTTGAAATAGACCAGGCTAGCGCCTTCATCGCGGGTCGAGACTTTATCCAGCTCGACAAACAGCACCGAATGCGAGCCCACCGATTTACAGTCGCTGATGCGCCCTTCCAGGCTGACCAGCGCACTGCGCAATACCGGCAGGTCGTGGTGCCCGGCATTCCAGATATCCCAGCTGAAACGCTCTTCCATCGACACCTGGGTCATGCCGGCAAAGTGCTTGGCAAGGTCTTCCTGGTCACTGCACAGAACGTTGATACACAGCTTGCCGTTGCCCTGGAATACGTCATGCATGGCGCTATTGCGATTAATGCAGACCAATACGGTGGGAGGTGAATCGGTGACCGAGCAAACCGCGCTGGCCGTTATCCCGCAGCGGCCAGCAGGCCCGTTACTGGTGATGATGTTGACTGCCGCCGGCAGTTGCGCCATGGCATTGCGAAAGTCGATCTGGGTCTGCTCGAGAGTGCTCATGCTGTCGCCCTTTTATTAGAGTGGGCTGCCCGCCTGTATCGCCAGCGCTAACGCCGGCTCACCAGGAGCAACAGCCGGTGACTTGATGAACACAGATTAGGGGGCGGCAAACGCCGGGTATATCCAGACGGTCCCCATCCCGTGAAGGGCTTTCCGCTAGTCGACTACGTAGTTTCTTTATCGTCACGGCGGCCAGCAGTGAGTATGCTGCAGGGAACGCCGCATGCACATGATGCTCAGCAATCAAGACCTGATAGACGGCCGCCGTACGAGAACAACAATATGCAAGCCTTGCAAACAGACAAAACCAAACCCATTGTGTACATCGTTGACGATGACCAGGCCCTGCGTACGTCGCTGGCCTGGTTGCTGGAGTCGGTGAGCATCGCCTCGCAATGCTATGCCGGGGCCGATGAGTTCCTGCGGCACTACGATGCCTCGTTACCCGCCTGCCTGGTACTGGATGTACGAATGCCCGAGACGAGTGGCTTCCAGCTGCAAGAAATGCTCAACGCGCGCAACATTCAGATGCCGACTTTTTTTGTCTCCGCCCATGGCGACATTCCAATGACGGTCAAGGCCATGCAGAACGGAGCCATCGACTTTGTCGAGAAGCCCTACAACCCGCAGCAGATGCTCGACCGCATCCAGAACGCCCTGAAATCGGCAGTGCACAGCCACGCTCAGCAACAGCAACGCCAGCAGCTCAAAGACAAACTGGCACTATTGACTGACCGCGAACGGGAAGTGCTGATGATGGTGATCGACGGCAAGGCCAGCAAAGTGATCGCCCGCGAACTTAATATCAGCGTCAAGACGGTGGATGTTCACCGCACCAAGATCAAGGACAAGATGGAAGTCGGCAGCATTGCGATGCTGGTCAGAGAAGTATTGAGCCTCAATAGCGAGCAGGTGCTGGCCGACTGACGTGCAGGGCGGGATGAGCATGCGCCCACCCCGCCCGAGTCACTGACGCCAGAACGACCGAAGTCTAGAGATCAAGTACCAGCCGCGAACTTTTGGCCCGCGAGACGCAGGCGCAAATCTGCTTGTTGGAAGCCTTCTCCTTGCTCGACAAGCAATTGTCCCTGTGCTCGGGCTCTCCTTCCAGTACGTCGATAATGCAGGTACCGCAGATCCCCTCGCGGCATTCGGTGTCGATATCACATCCGTGAGCCTGCAACACATCAACCAGTGAGCTGTCCTGCGGCACCTGCAACACCACGCCGGAGCTTGCAAGTTCGACCTCGAAGCCCCCAGAGGCAGCGCCAAGGACCGCCGGATCAGCCTGGAAGTGCTCGAGATGAATGGCCTCCTCACTGCGCGTGCGCAAGGCAACCTCGACCACTTTGCTCATAAAGGGTGCCGGGCCGCAGGTGTACACATGGGCCTGGTCATCTGCCTGTTGCAGGCAGGCGCTGAGCGAAGCTTCCAGGGCTTGCGGCTCCACACCAAAATGAAACTCGACATGATCGGCAAAGGGTGGTTTCTGCAACAAGCTGGCAAATGCCGCGAACTCCGGGCCACGGGCAAAGTAATGCAGGCGGTAGGGCTGGCCAGTGGCTTGCAGTCGATAAGCCATGCTCAGCATGGGCGTAACGCCGATACCAGCCGCCACCAATACATGCGAAGGGGCACCAGCGTCGAGCCGGAACAAACAACGTGGCATCCCGATTTCCAGCTCGGCGCCCTCTTCCACCAAATCATGCAGTGCCTGAGAACCGCCGCGCGATTGCACCTCGCGCTTGACCGCAACCAGGTAGGCCGAACCGTCATCGGGAGGGCTGCACAGCGAGTATTGGCGGGTCACGCCAGTGGGCCCGGTAATGTCGACATGCGCACCCGGCTCGTAGGCGTCAAAGGGTTGCCCGTCGACTCGCACCAGCCGCAATGAACGTATATCCCGTGCTTCCTCGGCAATCTTTTCTATTCTGACTTTCATCATCGCATCACCCACCGAAAAACTGCGCGCAGGGCGCGACCCGCCCTGCGCAAGTGGCGACTGTCCAGGCGCCCTAGCGCATGAACAAGCCGCCGTTGATGTCCCAACAAGCCCCGGTCACCGAGCTGGCATTGTCCGCCGCCAGAAGCAACACGGTATCGGCGATATAATCGGCCGAACCCAGGGCGCCCACGGGGATCATCTGCTTCATTTGCTCGATGCGTTCCGGCGCCACGATTTCATACACCACCGGCAAGTCCAGCGGCCCCGGGGAGATGCTGTTAACCGTCACGCCCTTGCTTGCTAACTCTCGGGCAAACACCTTGGTCAGCGTCGCCACACCGCCCTTGGCCGCGGCGTAGTGAGCCCCGGTGGAGGCACCGCCGTTTTGTCCGGCCAGGGAGGCAATGTTGATGATGCGACCGAACCCACGATCGGCAAAATGCTGGCCAAAGACCTGGCAACCGACAAAGGTGCCGCGCAGATTGATGGCCATCGACTCATCAAACTCCTGCACGGTAATATCCATCAGCGCGGCAACCTTGGACTTGCCAGCATTGTTGACCAATACATCGGTACCGCCCCAGCGTTCGGCCAGTAAAACGCAGGCTTTCTGAAAGTCGCCTTTCTGGCGCACATCCAACTGCACGGCAAGCGCACGCTCACCGGATGGATCAAGCTGGTCAGCCAGGGCCTGTACCGCTTCGAGCTGCACATCTGCCAATGCCACCCGATACCCTGCCCCATGCATACGCTGGGCGATGCTTGCTCCCAAGCCGCGAGCCGCACCGGTAATCAACGCTACTCGGTTCATTCGATTGTCCTCAGAGCAAAAAGCCCAGTGCACTCAAGCTGTCAGTGGAGTTGATCAGGCGTACCACTTTCTGCTCAAGCCTGGGCCCGCCCTGGCCGAAGCGGATACGGTGGGTCAGTTCGGCCGCCATTGGCGTATGCACGCCGCGCTTGTAGGCAAAGAGCAACTGCGCCGAGGTCACCTCAACCACATCACCACTGCTCTCGAGCAGGTTGAAACGCGACACCGTGCGCAAGGTGCGGGCCGCGTCTACCGCCGAAGGCGAATGCCCAGCGCTCAGGCGTTCTATACGCAAGGCCCGCATGCGCGCATCGTCGTATACGTAATTGAGGCTGCTGGCAAAGTCGCGGGTGTCCGGGTCGATCGGAATGACATAAACCCCGTCCTCGCTCCACAGTTGGGCCCAGGCGGCATAGTCTTTATTGTCGAGCAGCGCAGCTTCGTGCCAGATAAATTCAATGGCCTTGGCCAGCGGCGCATTCAGAGCTGCAAGGGTGTTGTGTTCAGTCATTGCTCATCATCCTTTTCCACATGGCATAGGCTTCGCGCATACCGGTCTCATCGGTGGCATGCGAAACCTTGTCGCCGTTGTCTGCCAGTACTTCGCGATTAAGGCCACGGTTGACCAGAATCGGCACCTGAGGGCCAGCTTCAGCGCCCCGCTGGACGCGCTCCCAGGCTTCGGCATCATCGGGGCTGCCGAAACCGAATGGCCCCTGGAAGTGTTCGTGAATACGAAGGCGCTCACGGTTGGCAATTTCCGGGCCGCCATCCATGCCCAGTGCCACGTGACGAATTTCGGTTTGCTTGACCGACAGCGGGTTGAGCACCCGAAAGAACGACATCGACATGGCCACGTTGGGGAACAGGTTCAGGTTGAAACCTGCGCCGTGCAGCGATCGCACGATGCGGCGCACCTGGGCTGGCTCCATGGTTTTCGACAGCTCCTCGGTAACGTGGGCAAAACGTTCCTGCAATTGCTCGCTGCCGTCATCAAACTCCAGGTCGACATGCTCAGGCACCATCACCATTACACTGTGGCCATTGCCCAGCGCGTGGGTCACGGCCTGCGGGTCGGTCATGAACGAGAGCATTTCCGAGGTTTCTTCATCCACCGACGACATGAACGATTTATGCACGATCGGGAAGTGATAGCCGTCGGTGGTGTTTTCCAGCTGGATTTTCCAGTTACCGTTGAAGGTGAACTTGTGCTCGCCTTGGGTCTTGATCGGATAACCAGCGCCCTGCTTCATAAACAGGTCCATCCAGTGCTTGGCGCCACCGAGGAAGTCCGTCAGTGGCTCGACCTCATCATTGAAGCTCGCAAAAATCATTCCGGCGTAGCTGTCGACACGCAAGCTGTTGAGCGGCAATTCGCTCTTGTCGAGAATGTCTTCATAACCATCCGGATAAGGCAGTGCGCGCAGCTTGCCATCCAGTGCGTACGACCAACTGTGGTAAGGGCATGTGAAACCTGTGGCATTGCCTTTGTGCTTTTCACAGACGGTTGCGCCACGGTGTCGGCAGCGGTTTTCCAGGACATTGATGGCGCCCTTCTTGTCGCGCACCACAATGACCGGGCGACGGCCGATGGTGGTCGTACGGAAATCACCGGGATTACGCACTTCGCTTTCATGGCCGACCCAAACCCAGGTGCGGTAAAAAATCTTCTCCAGCTCCTGCTCATACAATTGCGGGTCGTGATACAGCGAAACATCAACGCGATCATCCTGTACCAGCTGGTCCAGGCTTGGGCTCTTGGCAATCAGCCCGAGTTCGTGGCTACTCATGGGGTTGTCCTCATACAAGGTTTTTATTGTCAGGCTGGGTATTCAAGGCGCGCTCAAGCTGCGCACCAAAGGCACAGACCTGGGCGTCGGCACCTTTGCGACCGACGATCTGCAGGCCAACGCTAAGGCTGCCATCGGCCAGTTTCACCGGAACCGATAGCGCCGGATGGCCGCTCAAGTTGAATGGCCTGGCCAGTGCAGTCATGCTGGCCACCGTCTCGCTGCTGCCCGCCTCGCTCAGCAATGGCGGCAGGCATGGCATGCTTGGCAGCACCAGCACATCTACCGAGTGCAAGGCCGAATCGATGGCCCGGCTGAATTTTTCACGCACTGCTTCGGCCTCAGCGACCTCGGCCTCAGTGGTCTTGCTGGCATTGAGCAGGCGCGCTTCAACGTCGGCGCCAAGTAGGCCGTTACCCGTCAAGTGACCGAAAGCGGCCCAGGTTTCCTGATTGATGACCGCAAGACCGGCCTTGAACGCATCGTTGAAATGCTCGACTGCCAAGGTCCTGCGCTGCCAGCCAACGGTGTCCAGCGCAGCTTCAAGCGTGGTTTTGATCAGCGCATCGCAAGCGACATCAAGCCACCCCACACGTATGCCCTGGGTGGTCACTTGCTCGGCAACAAAACCGGGACAAATGATCTCCATGGTGGCGATGATATTCGCCATGTTGGCGGCAAACGGCCCCACGCAATCGAGTGTGGTCAGTGCCGGATAGACCCCTTCACGGCTGACCATGGCAAATTTCGGCTTGAGGCCAAAGACTCCGCAACAAGCTGCCGGCACGCGTACCGAGCCGCCGGTATCCGTGCCCAGGGCAACATCGACCAAGCCAGCGCCAACAGCTGCTGCAGAGCCACTGGACGAGCCACCAGGCACTCTCGAAGGCGCCTGCGGGTTAAGCGCTGTGCCTGTCCAGCTATTGATTCCGGTTACGCCAAAAGCCAGCTCGTGCATATTGGTTTTACCGACGATATGCCAGCCGGCTGCCAGGATTGCCTCAACCACCGCTGCATGCCTGGTCGCCGGCGTGACATTTTCCAGCGCGCGGCTACCGGCCCGGGTAGGTTGACCTGCGATATCGATGGAATCCTTGATCGCAACCCGCAGCCCGCCTTGGCCAACCTTTATGGTATTGACGAATGCATTCATCGGCGGCTCTCCCCAAGAGGCGAATGGAACAGTCGACAGGTTCGGAAATGCGCGATCTGCCATTGCCCCTCGACGCGGCTGAACTCGATATTCAAACGTGCGCTTATCAGTTCACTGCCGCCCTCGGCGTAACTTGAAATCTGCTGCATGATCCATTGCCCGGTTGCGCTAGCGGCCTGCTCATCAACCTGCAACAACTCGCTGGTGAGCAAATGCAGGTTGAGTGAAAAGTGCTGCGCCGGCGGCAGGTAGCTGGCCACAAATTCGGCCACGGCCTGCCGTCCTTGCCGACGACCAAAGGTCTGCTCGGCATCAGTGCCAACGCCTTCCCAAATCGCATCCGGGGTGAAAAGTGCTGCCAGGTCAGCCACCTGGGTTGGAGCATGGGGCACGTCGCACAAATCCATATAACGCGCCAACAGGCTGCGAATATCATTGTGTGCCTCAAGTACGGCCACGCGCTGTTGCAGAGCCTGGATTGCACTGTCCATCGCCTAGCGCGCCGCTTCAGGAATGGTCAGCGGGCGACCGATACGCGCTTCGACCTTGGCGTACTTCCACAGGCTGTATTCACCAACCGGCGTAGTGCGGAACAGGTTGCAGGCATCAATCACGCTCTGGTGGCAATCAACGTCGGCCATGATGTAAACGGTCCAGGGCGAGGTGGTTGAAGGACCTACCATCAAGCGGTCATCATCCAGCGCGCCAAGCACATTGATGCCAGGCATCGCGCCCAGAGACCCCATCATCGCGCTGAAACCTTTCCACACCTCCAGCCCCTGGCCGGTTGGCAGATCAAAGAAATTCTGGGTGATGCCAATGCAAAACATAACGCGCAGTGGCTCTTGCGTGGTCTGAGTCATGATCAATCCTTAGCTGGTTAGGGGTTATGCGAGCGTCGTGGCTCTCACAGGAATCCTGGAAACGGATCGACACCGAGCATCACCGAGCCGGCGCCGTCGTAGATGCCTTCTCCGAGAAAGGCGTGCTGGGTCACGACCATCGAGTCGCGCAAATAGCGTTGCAACGGGTGACGCGAATAGATCGCCACGATGCCGGCCAGGGTATAGGCACGCTGCACCACGTTCGCAGCGACACGTGCCATCTGCGCAGCTGACAGGCGCAGCAATGAAACCTGCTCGTTGGTCACCGGATTGGCGGTAAGGATCGAATCCCACACCTGGGTGGTGGACTCATAGAAAAAGCCACGCGCCGAACGCAGGTCTGCTTCGATCTTGGCGGTCTCGACCCGGAAATAAGCGCGATCCGCCAGCTTGGGCGCGCCAGTGGCACCGGTGCGGCCCGAGGCCATGTCCTTGAGTTCATCCAGTGCGGCGCGGGCCAGGCCGAGGTTGACTACTGCCAGTACCTGCGCGGCATAGGCAATGGTCGGATAGCGATACAGCGGCTCGTTGATATTCGGCTTGCCGCCGCGGATAAAGGTCCATTCATCGCTGACGACCTCGCCGCTGATTCGCAGGTCATGGCTGCCCCTGCCCTTTAGCCCGACCACGTCCCAGTTCTCGACGATTTCGACTTGAGGTGCCCTTGAGCCCGACCACGTCCCAGTTCTCGACGATTTCGACTTGAGCCGCCGGAAACAAAGCCGTGCGGGGTTTGCCGCCCTGACCGCCACCTATGCCTACACCCAGCACGTCTGCACCTTTGCAGCCGCTGGCGAACTTCCAGTTGCCACTGACTTTCCAGCCGCCCTCGACTGCCTCGGCTGGCTGGATCGGAAACAGCCCCCCGGCAAAAACCAGATCGGGGCCATTGGCATAGAGCTTGGCCTGAGTCTCAAACGGCAATGCCGCCAGGTAAGTGCTGGCACTGCCAAAACTTGCGACCCAGCCAGCGGAGCCATCGGCCTGCGCGATCAGCTCGATCATCCGCAAGAACTCAGCCGGGGCAAGGGCATCGCCACCAAAACACTTCGGCGTGGCCGCGCGGTAGATACCAACATCCTTGAAACGCTCGATCATGTCGACTGGCACATGGCCCAGTGCATCAAACTCCTCGCGGCGCTGGCGCACCTCTTTAAGCACAGCCTGGAATGCGGGTGAATCGATCCCCCTGCTGACCTCGGTCAGAACAGTGCTCTGCTCGGCAACTGCTGAGTGCGACATGGCGTCTTCTCCATTTGTTGTTGTAGTGCTCGCGACACACGAGGGTGTGCTCGAGCCAGGAATGGAGCCAGTCTATGAACCCAGGTCACGGGTGCTCAATTGGGGCGTGCAGCCGTAAATTAGTGGCTAAACCGGGCCTCGATAAAGAAATCCCCTAGCGCGCAATGGGTTACTTCTAGGCGCGCCCAGGCTAGGCTGGAGGTATAACGCCTAGCACCTACATCGTTGAAGAGAACCGCCATGTTTACCCCAGGATCAGCAGATTTCCAGAAGTTGCTTGAGACGATGCCGATGTGCACCATCCTGCATGACGCCAAGACCAAGGAAATCCTCTGGGCCAATACTGCCGCGCTGACTGTGCTGGGTTTCACCCTTGAAGAACTGGTCCCGCTAAAGGCTCCAGACATGAGTGGCAGTCGCTACCGTCGCGCCGATGGCCTGCGCTGGCTCGAGGGCGCGGTCAACAGCGGCCAACAGGTTACCGAATGGGGGTATCGCTCCAAACAGGGCGTGGAAATCCTCTGCGAGGCCGTGGCAACCCTGGTGCATCTCAACCAGCGTGATGTGCTGATGGTGCAGTTCCGTGACATTTCCAAGGAGGAGCAGGTCAAACGCGACCTGCGGCGCTTTGAAAGCCGGCTCAATACCTTTATGCAGGATCTTGCCGAAGGCGTTGCGGTGCTCGACACAGGCGGCAACATCCGGTTTATCAGCGAGTCGGGCCAACGCTTGCTTGGCGACGAGCGCACCATGCAGGTCGGTGACTGCTTCATTGATGCCTGCGATGAAGCCTCCCGCTCCAGGCTCCTGGAAAACCTCGGCGACATACAACAGAGCCGCCAGCCCTATAGCGTTAAATATCGCATCCGGCACGCTGACCAGAGCTGGCACTGGCATCACGCAACGTGCCGGCTGATCGATATTGAAGACGACCTGAGTGGTCACCTGCTGTTGTTCCGCGACGTAACCGAGCAAGTCAACATCGAGGAGGCCAGGCGCCTGAGCGAGCGCAAGCTGGAGTACCTCGCGCGCCATAACGCCATGGGTGAGATGGCACTGGCAATCGCCCACGAACTGAGTCAACCGCTGGCCGCCACGCGTAATTTTATTGAAGGCACGCTGATCCGATTGAACCAGCAAGACCCCATCCAGCAGAGCGCGGCATGGGGGCTGGACAATGCCGTGCGGCAAATCGAGCACGCCTCGGTCATTATCAAAAGCGTGCGTGAATACGTGGTTAAACTCGACCAGGCCGAGCAAGTCGCGGATCTCAACGAGATTCTTGCCGAAAGCCAGTACTTCATAAGCCTCAGGGCCCAGCCCAGTGCTATCGACATAGAGTTCGCACCTTGCCAGCAGCCGTTGCTGATCAGTTGCGAGCGTGTATTGATCGGCCAGGTAATCCTTAACCTGGCGTTCAACGCGATCGAGGAGCTCGCCGGACTGCCACAAGGCCAGCGCAAGTTGCGCCTCTACACCTACAGCTACGAAGACAAGGTCATGCTCTGCGTTGAAGATCACGGACGCGGCATCGATGCCGGCCAACAAGAGAAACTCTTCGATGAGTTCTTCTCGACCAAGGTCAGCGGAAACGGGATTGGGCTGGCACTGTGTAAAAGCATTATTGCCCGCCATCGCGGCGACATCTGGGCCCAGAACATCAGCCCCAGCGGCGCGATGTTCTGTTTCACCCTGCCCCGCATTTCAGTAGACGCCTAGCCCGCTCAGGCATTTGCGCCGACAGCCGTTCGCAAGATCAACGACCCGCCCTGGCTGCCAGAAGCTGCAGTTTGGCAGGCACAAACACAACGATGGCAGAGCCACACAAAAGGGCTCCGTTTGCTTGGACTTAGTATCGGCAAGGTCTATGCGAGCCAACTCGCCAATACTAATAACAACGGAAGCCATCCATGAAACAGTCGAATGCATTTCGCTTGGGTCTGATCGCCTCGCTCGTAGCCTTCGCCAGCCAGGCCGGAGCCTACGAGCTTTACGCAGATGAAGACACACATCTCAACGCCAACCTGGAAGCCATGCTGGGCGCCTTCCATAGCCAGGAGAACTACGCGCTCTCGGGCCGGCTGCAGAAAGGCTCCTCCTCGTGGCAGGAAGGCTACATCAAGTACGGATTGAGCTTTGATCAGGGCCTTGCAACTGCTGGCACCCTGTATGGTGCGGCATCCCTGCTCAGCTCCGCCACCTGGGGCGACGGCGATGCTGCCGGTTTCAGCGACGGCTCCGAGCGCACAACAAAGTTCGAAGATGCCTACCTGGGATGGAAGTCCGCCAATCTCTTTCCCGTGCTGGGCGAGGACGGCGTGGACATCTCCTTTGGCCGGCAGAACCTGGTGGTCGGTGACGGTTTCCTGATCAATGGCGACGCCCTAAACCTGGGCAACGGCCTGGCTGATGGCAGCTTTAATCGCGGAGGTGCCTATTATCTGGCGGCGCGCAAAGCATTCGATGAAACCGCCGTGCTGCGCCTCGGTGGACAGCAAGGCTGGCGCAGCGACCTGATGTGGCTCAAGTCAGACAACCCGGGCCAGGCCAAGGCCGAAATGTACGTCGGCACACTTGAGCACGTTGCCGAGGCTGGCACCCTGGGCCTGACCTATATCGACGGCAAGGATGTGGATGAGGACTACGCCTCCCCGGTCCAGCTTGAACGCGATGGCATGCATACCTACAGCCTTCGTGGCCAAGGTAACGCCGGCGTCGAAAACCTGTTCCTGTCGGGTGAATACGCCAAGCAGGACAAACCGCACAGTGACAACGAAGATGCCTGGTACCTGGAGGCTGGCTGGACATTTGCCGACCTGCCGGCCAGCCCTTACCTGAGTTATCGCTACAGCCGATTCTCCGAGAACTTCGACCCATTGTTCTACGGGCTGGGTCGTGGTTTCGGGACCTGGTTCCAGGGAGAGGTTGCCGGTAACTATGCGGGGCCGTTCAACAGCAACTCGCGCATCCAGAATGTCAGCATGAAGATCACCCCCCTGGAGAACTTGAGCCTTGGTGCGCTCTGGTTCAACTTTGACACCATTGATCGCAACCTTGGCAACACCGATGGCAATGAGTTCGACCTCTATGCCGAATGGGCGGTTACCGACAACCTGGTGGTCATGCCTCTGGTTGGCCTGTACCAGCCGGACAAGAGTGCGGAACAAGGTGGAACGCAACTGGGTAGCAATGACAGCAATCTGTATAGCCAGTTGATGGTATTCACCACCTTCTGATGCATCCTGCGCGTTCTACTATGTCATTAAATGATTGCAGCTATAAGCGCGACGACGTGATCTGGCACAGCCACACAACAGCTTGGCAGCCACAACAATGTCTTTATCCATTTGGCAAGGCACACTCTGAATCCATGCGTGCCTTAATAATCCGCGATCCAGCAGACAATAATACAAAGGGAGTTCCCCTATGCGAATAACCAGGATCCTTGCACAGTCAACCCTGGCGCTCGGTGTAGCGCTTGCGGGCATCAACAGTGCATTGGCCGAGCTACCTGCAGATCCAGGCGTTGGCTCAACGGTATTGGACTTCCCACCCAGCCCACATCGCGCCTACATGGTCGATGTTGAGTTCGACAACTTCGTCACCGGCCGGGTAATGGTGATCGACCCCGATCAGAAAAAAATGCTTGGCATGGTCAGCACCGGCTTTGCAGCGCCTTCTACCCTGAGCAACGACCAGAAGTACCTGTACAGCGCAGATCTGTACTACTCACGTGGAGTCCGGGGAACACGAACCGACGTACTGACGGCATGGAACACCTCGACCCTGGCACCCGACTGGGAAGTGGTTATTCCATCGAAACGGTCCGAGGCATTGACCCAGCGTTACAGCATCGCACCAAGCGCCGATGACCGCTTCGTCTACGTTTACAACTTCACGCCTTCGACTTCGGTGACTGTAGTCAATACCCAAAGCAAGTCCGTGGCCGGGGAGATTTCGATACCGGGCTGCGTGTTGAACTACCCGGTTGGCAAGCGTGGCTTTGCCTCGTTGTGCGGCGACGGCAGCATACAGGTCGTCACCCTCGATGATGACGGCAAAGAAGCCAAGCGCACCCGCACCCCATTCTTCAACCCCAATGAAGTCAAGCTGGTCGAACGGGCAATCAACCTCGGCGAGACTTATTACTTCGTCACCACGCTGGGCACTGTTTATCCGGTCGACTTCTCCAGCGGCGAACCCAAGGTTCTCGAACATTGGTCACTGGTCAATGACGAAGAAAAGAAGGCTGGCTGGGCACCAGGTGGCTGGCAGATGATGGCCATCGCACCGAAACTCAACCGCCTGTATGTGCTGATGCATGATGCGCACGAGCCGCTCAAGTGGGAAGATCCAAGCCCGCTGGTATGGGTCTATGATCTCAAAACCAGGAAAAAAATCGGCACCATGGAATCTCCAAACCTGATTTGGAGCATGAAGGCAACCACCGATGACAAGCCTTTGCTCCTGGGTGCGAATATTGATGGCGGTTTGGATATCTTCGACCTCACCACCGGGAAATACAGCAGCACCATGGATAAGCTTGCCAAGACAACCACCCAAGTCTTGAGCCACTAAGAGGCACGACCATGCAACCCGATCCAATTTTTGTCATTGCCTGCGCGCTCACCATCGCGGTGATTCTCGCCAGTGCAGCGACTCATAAATTGCGAGCGCCCAGTACATTCGCCAATCAGGTCGAGGATTACCAGTTGCTGCCCAAAGTGCTGGTAAGCCCCCTTTCGCGCCTGATCCCGGTGCTTGAGCTGGTCATCGCCCTAGGCTTGTTGATCCCGGCCAGCCGAGCCCTTGCTGCACCTGCTGCGGCGGCATTGCTGATGGGGTATGCCGCAGCCATTGCAATCAACTTGTGGCGTGGCCGCAGTGACATTGACTGCGGCTGTTCCGGCCCCGATCAAGCCCAACCGCTGCGCCCGATTCTACTGGCCCGCAATGCTGTACTGGCCCTGTTGGCGATTATTGCCAGCCTTAGCGCGCACTCGCGTGACCTGGGGGCATTTGATGCCTTTGTCGTCATCGCCGCAGCCGCTGTTGCCCTGCTTATCTACTCTGCTGCCGAAGGCCTGCTGGCCAACGGACCTCGTCTCGCTAAACTTATTGGAAGGTGAATTATGGAAGGCCTGATAGTATCCAACATTCTGCTCTGGGCACTACTGATCGCCCTGGCTTTTGCAATCATGGGCCTGGTTCGCCAAATTGGCGTACTGCACTCGCGCCTGGCGCCCGCTGGCGCACTGATGGTCGACAAAGGCGTCTCGGTCAATGAACCCGCGCCACAGGTAACAGCCGCCGACCGCAAGGGTCGCCCGGTGAACTTCGGCTACGCTGGCGAGAAAGGTCAACTGCTGTTCTTCCTCTCCCCGACCTGCCCTATCTGCAAATCATTGTTGCCGGCAATCAAGTCAATCGCCAAAGACCAGTCTGATCGTCTCGACGTGGTGTTTATCAGCGATGGCGACATGGATGCCCAGCAAAAACTGATCAGCGAGCACAAGCTTGAAGATGCCACCTACGTCGTCGGGCCAGAAGTGGGCATGACCTACCAGATAGGCAAGCTCCCATACGCGGCGCTGATCGACAAGGCAGGCATCCTGCGCTCCAAAGGCCTGGTCAACTCCCGTGAGCATCTCGACAGCCTGTTCGAGGCCGAGCATCTGGGCAGCGCCACCTTGCAGCAATACCTGCATGGCCAGAACCAGACCCAACCTCACACTCACGCCCACTGATAAGGAAAGGAGATCCCCATGAAACTACTCGACCTCCTGTTCGAACGCTCCTCCCGACATGTAGCGGACACCACCTCGCGACGTAAACTGCTCGCGCGCATGGGTAACCTGCTTGTGGCTGGCGCCGCCCTGCCACTGCTGTTGCCTATTGACCGGACTGGCAAGGCCTTGGCTGCCGAAGCACCGAAAGCCGGTGACCCGGGTGATCCCAATAGCTGCGACTACTGGCGCTATTGCTCCGTAGATGGCTTCCTCTGCAGTTGCTGCGGCGGCAGCGTGACAAGCTGCCCTCCAGGCACAGAAGCATCGCAGGTAAGCTGGATAGGTACATGCCGCAACCCGGCGGATGGCAAGGACTACATCATCTCCTACAACGATTGCTGCGGTAAGCACAGCTGCAACCAGTGCGCCTGCACCCGCAACGACAGTGAAGAGCCTGCCTATCGTCCGTTTAACAAAAACGACGTCAACTGGTGCCTGGCTTCTAAGTCACACATCTATCACTGCACGGTCTCGGTAATCCGTGGTGTTGCGGTCTAGGTCGGCCATGCGTCGCCTGCTGGTTGTCGGCTTGGCCTGCGCCCTGGTTGTTCCGACAGCCATGGCGCGCACCATACCGAGCCCCAACCAACGTCCAGCGCCTGGCAATGAGGAGCCACAAACCCCCATTGCCGAAGCAGGCTACAGCAATCACGTCAACTACGAGCTGCAGTGTGCTGGCTGCCACCTGGGCGACGGCATGGGCTCAAAGGCCAACGATGTGCCCAGGATGAAAGACTTCGTCGGCAATTTTCTCAAGGTCGAAGGGGGCCGCGAATTTCTGATTCGCGTTCCGGGCATGTCCATGTCAGCGCTCAACGATGCACAACTTGCGAGCCTGGTTAACTGGTTGATGCGTCCAGACGGCATGGCAGGCGCAAGCGTACCGGAGCACTTCAAGCCCTTTACCCGCGAAGAAGTAGCTGCAGTGCGCCACAAAGCCATGCTCAACCTGCCCGGCACACGGGCGAAACTGATTGCACAAATGCGCACTCAAGGCATCGAGATAAACGACGGCATGGACGACTGAGCACGCACCCAACTGCTTCTTTTCAGCCCTGCAAGGCACCTCTTTGCAGGGCTTTTTTTGTTGGGCGCCAAGCTGACCATTCGAGTTCGACTTCCATGGAACAGGGCCTGTACCGCCGAGCGTCCTGCCTACCGCTTGGCAAAGGTTTGATCGCACCTATAAAGCACTTTATCCAGCACCTTGACCTGCTCGTCCAGATTGACTAAATGTGCGCCGCGCGTGCGTCCATCACCACGATGCACGCTGGCAGGTTGGCGAAGAAGCGCATCATTTGCTGTAGTGAGAACATCTTGCGAAACATCTCCCGACAGGGCTTATCCTGGCCGTGCAGATGAAACCTGTGTTAGCCGAGGTCCATACCGGCCAGTGCCAAATAGCTCATGATGATGGCTTCTGGAATGAAAACACCCTGCGAAAGCATAGCCCTCGCAGGGTGTCTGGGTGACCATCTCATTAACCGCCAAACACCAATGGTTTTGGCAGTTAATAGCAGCGCTTAGTGGGCGATACAGACTGACTTGAGTTCCGTGTAGGACTCGATCACGGCACGACCAAACTCACGACCCATACCCGATTGCTTGACGCCACCGAATGGCATGTTCGGATCAAGCAGCACATGGGCGTTGACCCAGACAGTACCGGCATGAATCTTCGGCACAAGGTTCATCGCCTTGGTAAGGTCATTGGTCCAGAGGCTGGCGGCAAGACCGTATTCGCTGTCGTTGGCCATGCCAATGGCTTCTTCCTCGGTATCAAAAGGAATGACCGATAGAACCGGTCCGAACACTTCTGCCTTGGACACCGCCATGGCCTGGGTCACATCAGCCAGGACTGTCGGACGCACGAAGAAACCTGCTCCTTCAACAGGAGTCCCGCCTGTTACAACTCGAGCGCCATCAACACGAGCTTGCTCGATATGTTTTAGTACGCTTTGCTGTTGCTTGTGCGACACCAGAGGATTGATTGCTGCATTCTGATCAAGACCTGCGCCAATCGGCATGCCTGAAACTGCTGCCGCCAGGCCTTGGACAAACTCGTCGTAACGCGAGCGGTGCACATAGAAGCGCGAAGCCGCCGCACACACCTGGCCATTATTGAGCAAGCCACCAAGCAAGGCGCCCTCAATGGCTTTGCCAATATCGGCATCCTGCAGGATAACCATCGGATTCTTGCCGCCCAGCTCAAGCGCAAAGCGGGTCATGTTTTGCACCGCGGCAACACCAACGCTCTTGCCAACCGCAGTGGAACCGGTGAACGAAACCTTGTCGATACCAGTGTGCGCGGCCAATGCAGCACCAATATTGCCGCCACCGGTTACCAGGTTGAATACACCAGCAGGAATACCCGCCTCATAAGCCAACTCAACCAAACGCAGTGCAGTGAGCGGGGTTTCTGTCGAAGGTTTGATCACCATGGTGCAGCCGCATGCCAGGGCTGGCATCAACTTCCATGAGGCAATCATCAGGGGGAAGTTCCAGGGCACTATGCCAGCGACCACGCCCACCGGCTCACGACGCGCAAATGCAGTGAACTTGGCGCCTTCGGGAATAGGAATGGAGACGTCAAGCGTCTGACCTTCGATCTTGGTCGCCCAGCCCGACATGTAGCGCATGAACTCAACTGTCGCGTTGACGTCGAGCATGCGCGCCATATTGATCGATTTGCCCTGGCTGATGGTTTCCAGTTGCGCCAACTCCTCTGCGTGCTGCTCAACCATGGCGGTGAAGTTGAGCAAGATACGCTCGCGGTCCGCAGGACGCAGGCCAGACCAGACGCCTGCTTCGTGCGCCTTGCGCGCGGCAGCAACTGCTTGATCCAGTACATCCTGGTTTGCATCGGCAACAGTGGCGATAGTTTCGCCGGTTGCTGGATTCAGGACGGCAGACGTTGCGCCATCTGGCACTACCCACTGACCGTTGATGAAACAACCGTGCTGGCGTGCGAGAAAGGCTTTTACTTGCGGCAGTAATTCAACATGACTCATGTTACGACCTCATTATTCTTGACGGATGGGATAAATGGCGCGCGACTCAATCACCACGCCAGCCCGTAATGCGAGTTGAAGCTGGATAACGGAAAAGTGACCATCACTTCTGCAGGCTCAGGTAGCAGGCAACAGCGGCCCGCCCCTCGGCACTGTCCATGCCCATGTAAGGCATGTAGGTGCCCGGCACATCGGCCTGCGGCTGGGCGATGAACGCCTGGATGCTGTCGTTATTCCAGGGCCGCGCCCGGTCTTTCATGGCCTTCGAATAACTGAAGCCCTGCAGGGTGCCGGAGGTTCGCCCCACAACACCAAACAGATTTGGCCCCATCATGCCTTCCACGCCTTTTTTCGCGGAGTGGCATACAGAGCAATCGGTATCAAACAAGGTGTTGCCCTGCTGTGCCTGTTCGGCGGAGCAATTATTCGCGGCATGCGCGCCCTGCATTGCCAGCAGAAACACAAGCCCCGCCAAATGCAGGCTCAATCCAGTTTTTTGCATAACCCCAACACCTCGAAACAGAGCGCTGGCGCCATTGGCCAGCGTGAAATTCAAATACATGCCTCAATCATGCGGACAGTCCGGCGGTCCATATGAAGTAAGCGCAATGACACTCTGATTTTCACTGCTGGCACAGGTGCAGGGTTTTTCCTGCCTGCCATTCATGTTGGCAAGTCTGCCAATCCTTGGAACGCAGGTACGCGAAGACCTAGCGCAAGCCTGGCTAAAGCAGGCTGACTAAGTGCTGGAGAGAGGGAGCAACCGGATACAACCTGCAATCGGTGATGGATTACAGGAGCGCTGCATCAGTGGTGATATCGCTTGCGGTATTCACCAGGCGAAACGCCAAAACGGTTTTTAAATGCGGTTGAGAAATAGCTCGAGTCGGAAAAGCCCCAGGCATATCCGAGCGCCGAAAGCTTCTGCTCGGCACTGGAATGGCGCAGCGACTCGGCACAAAAATCCAGCCGCCGATTCTTGATGTATTGCGCAACCACCAGACCCTTTTTAGAAAACAGGCGGTACAGGCCACGCACCGACACACCCACTTCACGGGCCAGGAGTTCAGGACACAAATCGTCGCGACAGATGTACTCGTCAATAAAGCCGATGCACTTGCGGAACATCCGTTCGTGTACATCGACATCTGTTTCATCGCCGCCGATAACCGGACGTAGCAAGCTGACAATGGCATCCAGAGTGGCTTCGCTTTCGCAAAGACTCAGGCCCTCTTGCTGCGAAGCATCAAGCACCAGGCGGTTTGCCAGGGTTGCGATAGGCGAGCTGCCCGAAATTTTTTGCGCGCATTGCACACGACCAAAGCGCATGTTCTGCTCAACCATGCGTCGCGGCAGGATCAACGAAAGCTGGCGCGAGTTGTGTTCGTAGGTAAATTCGCTGGGCAGGGTGGCATCAATCAGGGTGATATCGCCGGGGCGCATGACCAGGCGCTTGCCTTCCTGCTCCATGTTCGCCTGGCCGTGCAACTGGAATGCTGCGTAGAAGTGCGAACCTTCACTTTGTTCCACTTCATGCCCGGTGCGATAAAGCTTGGCCTGTGCGACATCGACAAAACTGAGCTTTATGGCGCCGGCTTTATGCTCGCGCACTGCACCAAAAAACTCGCCGCCCAATGTCTTGGCGCGAAAGTTCCCACACACCTGATTAATGTGGGTCAACCATTGATCAAAGCTGTCAGCTCTTTGTGCGTATGCAGTCGCCATCACGCAGGCCTCACGTTTTTATTCTTGTTAGAGCGATCTACGTCACCCTAAAAATGTACAACAACACTTGATGAATCAAGCGTCGATATTAATACCACATTCTGTAGCTATTTCAGCCCACCAAAGCGCTGGTAAAACCCTTCTCCGACCTCTGGTAGCGGGCCATCGGCCGTTTTCAAACTGGTGTTGAGCCATTGCTCGGCCTTGCTGTAGATCAGCCGGTAGATATTTCGGCACAACTGGCGCGCTGCTCGCCCTTCCCAATCCCCCGGGAGTAGTTCATGGGGAAGCTGGGGGTCACGCAGCAATAACTTGCGGTATTCATGAATAAGCAATGTTCGCGCCAGGAAACAGTCGGAAGGCTCAAGCACTTCCTGCTCGCGCAGCACCTGCCACAGCGGCCGGAACATCTTGATGAACTCACTGTAGTGCGCAGCCAGTTCATTCATGTCCCAACTCTCGCGCACCTGCTTGCGCAGTGCCTTCGAAGCCAGCACATCCTGGGCCTTGGTCTCGAACATGATGGTGTCTTCGAGCACACCCAGTTCCTGCAGGCTGGTGGCGACATCACTGCGATCGCTACTCGGGCATGCCAGCATCAACGGCGAGATTGCACCAAAACCCTGCCACTCGAATTCCTCGCGCACCTGCTTGCGCTTTTCCGGGTCAAGCTGGGTCAGCAAAAGCAGGCACCAAGAACCATCCCAGGCTGGCAAGCTCGCGCTGTAGACACGCTTGAAGGCTTTTTCGAACCGCCTGCGACCCGCTCCGGTGAGGCTGTAATAGCTGCGCCTGCCTACTTTTTCGGCGGACAACCAGCCATCTTTTGCAAGCCGGAAAATAGAAGTACGGATCAGACGCTCATTTATCCCCATTGGCTCCAGCAACTGAATCAGACTGCCGAGCCAGACCGTGCCACCGTGCGGCTCGATCGCATCACCATACAGGGTGATGATCAACGAACTGGCACGGATGGGCGTCTGCTCCTGGAAGCGCGTGATCAGTTGTTGCAGCGGGGGTAAAGACGTCATACAGAGCCGACCTCGAAAAATGATGCCGAATATACCCGCTTGGCAGATAACCTGACTATCTTCAGCGCCGGCCCGTCAGTCACAAACTGTCATCCTTGGGCCGATAGGCTCCCGGTTGCAGGCGCGGGCGATTGCTCTCGACCTCTGACAAGGGTTGGCACTCGACCATTTGCTCAAGGCACCTTTGTGCCAATTGCTGATACTCACGCGTTCCCGCCAACTTCCAGGCCACCTCCTCATCGCTCAGGCGTCTCCTGGTTACGGCAGGCGCCCCCATCACCAGCGACTGGGCTTCACAACTGAAGCCTGCCTTTACGAAGGCCGCTGCAGAAACGAATGAATTTGCCGCGATGACAGCACCATCCATTACCACTGCATTCATGCCGACCAGCACGTTTTCACCAATGCGGCAGCCATGGAGTACAGCGCCGTGTCCGACATGACCATTGCGCGCAATCACTGTGTCGCTATCCGGAAAGCCGTGCATCACGCAGGTGTCCTGAATATTGGCGCCCTGCTCCAGCAGTATCCTGCCGAAATCCCCCCGCAGACTGGCCAAGGGGCCGACATAACAACCGGGGCCAATGACCACATCACCAATGAGCACGGCCGTTGGGTGTACGTAGGCGGTGGGATCCACCACCGGCCTCAGCCCGTTAATGCTGTAGCACGGCATCGCTGCACTCCCTGATCCAGAAATGTCGGCGACTTTGCGCCGCCCCAAAGCACGGAATAACCAAAGCGTCCGACTGCTGCTGCACTGACGCAGGCTTGGCCGGCGCGCTACCTGACGAGGCATTAGCGGCTTCTGAAGGGCTGGCAGCCTGCAAGACCTGATCAAGCAAGCGGCGATGCCTGTCCAATTGAACCTCGGCGCTGGATGTAGCAGAGGAATGCATAAATGAAATCCTTGCGCAGTGAAAGCAACATGCCATTAGCTGCTTTTTTATATTTTTTGTATCAGATCAAAATTCAAGCACAAAAACAACAATTGTGTATCACTTAAAGCCTAATCAAGGCTTACACAGCTCCTTGACCCGATAAATCCTGGCCTATAGAGCCTGATAACAGCGGCTCTATACGAGTACCTGGATGGACCCATTCCAAATTTAAGACACAAAAAAAATATATTTTCATATTGTTTTGTATCGCTTCATACGTATACTCGACTCATTCTCATCGGTAGCGCGCCAGTTCCTGTACCTGCCCGAGAACCTATAAAACCAACAATCACCCGGCTACTGCCGTGCACCATGAGGACAGCTACATGCCTCAAATGTTGAAAGTCACTCCGACCGAACACGGCGTAAGACTTATCACCCTGCATCGTCCAGAAGCGATGAACGCCCTCAATACACAGTTGCTGGGTGAACTGGCAGCAGAACTTGCAGCCGTCGAACAAGACCCGGGCACCCGCGTAGTGGTACTGACCGGCAGTCGCAAGGCATTTGCTGCCGGGGCTGACATTAACGAGATGGCCGAGCGCGATCTTGTCGGCATCCTCAACGACCCACGCGTAAGCCACTGGCAAGCCATCAGTTCATTTAGCAAGCCGCTTATAGCCGCAGTAAATGGCTTTGCCCTTGGTGGTGGATGCGAGCTGGTGATGCATGCGGACATCGTTATCGCCGGCGAAGATGCGCGCTTCGGCCAGCCAGAAATCAATCTTGGAATCATGCCCGGAGCCGGTGGAACCCAGCGCCTGCTTCGGGCTGTCGGTAAGTCACTGGCAATGCAAATGGTGCTTTCCGGTATCGCCATTGATGCACGCCACGCGCAGCGCGCAGGCCTGGTCAGCGAAGTCACCCAACCCGAACTGACCATCGAGCGCGCTATCGAGCTTGCCCGCCTGATCGCCCAAAAGGCTCCACTGGCGGTACGCCTGGCCAAGGAAGCCCTTCTCAAGGCGCAAGACACAGACCTGGCCAGTGGCCTGCGCTTTGAACGCCACGCGTTCACGGTATTGGCTGGCACCCAGGATCGCGAAGAAGGCATTTGCGCCTTCCAGGAAAAACGCCGGGCGAACTTCACCGGCCAATAACTGCAGCCCTCCCCAAGGTTTTACAGAGAGCGTTACTGTAATGAGTTTCGAACATATCTTATTTTCAATCGACAATGGCGTTGCCACGCTGAGTCTCAATCGGCCGGGACAACTCAACAGCTTCAATACACAGATGCACCTTGAAGTACGTGAAGCGTTGAAACAGGTGCGCGCCAGCGATGAAGCCCGGGTGCTGCTGCTTACAGGCGAAGGCCGGGGCTTTTGTGCAGGCCAGGATCTGAGCGATCGCAACGTTGCACCAGGCAGCGCCATGCCGGACCTGGGCGAGTCGATCGAGAAATACTACAACCCTATGATTCGCACGCTGCGCGACCTGCCAATGCCGGTGATCTGCGCCGTTAACGGCGTAGCTGCAGGCGCGGGCGCCAATATCCCACTAGCCTGCGACCTGACCCTTGCAGCGCGCTCGGCCAGTTTCATCCAGGCTTTCTGCAAGATTGGCCTAGTGCCCGACTCTGGCGGTACCTGGAGCTTGCCGCGCCTGGTTGGCATGGCCAAGGCCAAGGCGCTGGCCTTGCTGGGTGAGCGTATCAGCGCAGAACAAGCCGAGCAGTTGGGCTTGATCTATCGGGTGGTCGAAGACAACGAACTGCGCGATGAAGCACTCAAGCTGGCACGCCACCTGGCCACCCAGCCAACCTATGGCCTGGCGCTGATCAAGCGCGCGCTCAATGCAAGCATGCACAACAGTTTCGACGAACAACTCGAACTGGAGCGCGACCTTCAACGCTTAGCAGGCCGCAGCGAGGACTACCGTGAAGGCGTGAGTGCCTTCATGAACAAGACCACGCCGCAGTTCAAGGGTAAATGAGCATGCAAGCACTCAACACCCAAGCCTTGATCGCTGTTATTGGTGCCGGTGCAATGGGCGCAGGCATTGCCCAGGTTGCGGCGCAGGCGGGCCATCAGGTCAGGCTGTTCGATATGCGCGATGGCGCGGCTGGCGAAGCAATTGCCAATATTGATCGACAACTGGGCAAGCGGGTTGCCAACGGCAAGCTCGATGCCCAAGACCGCGCCGACATTGTCGCCCGCCTGCGACCTGCCGACTCGATCGAAGCGCTGGCTGATTCGCATCTGGTCATCGAAGCGATTGTCGAAAACCTGGAGGTTAAACGCGGCCTGTTCACTCAGCTCGAAACCTTGTGCAGCGCCGACTGCATTCTGGCCAGCAACACCTCTTCCCTGTCGATAACCGCGCTGGCAGCCGGCATGCAGCATCCGCAACGGGTGGTCGGCATGCATTTTTTCAACCCGGCACCGGTAATGGCGCTGGTTGAAGTGGTTAGCGGACTGGCAACGGCCCCGGGTATAGCCCAGTGCGTACACAGCACAGCCGCCGCCTGGGGCAAAAAACCCGTGCACACACGCTCCACTCCCGGCTTTATTGTTAACCGCGTGGCGCGGCCGTTCTATGCCGAAAGCCTGCGCGCCCTGCAGGAAGGTGCTGCAAGCAGCGCAACGCTCGATGCACTGATGCGTGAAGCCGGAGCATTTCGCATGGGTGCATTCGAGTTGACCGACCTGATCGGCCACGATGTCAACTATGCGGTTACTTGCTCGGTGTTCAACGCCTATTACAACGACATGCGCTTTCAGCCCTCACTGGTACAGAAAGAGCTGGTCGACGCCGGTCACCTGGGCCGTAAAAGTGGCCAGGGCTTCTATAGCTACGCAGCCGATGCAGCAAAGCCTGCAGCAGATGAACTCAGCGCCGCCAGCCAGGTAGTAGAGAGCTGCGTTCTTGAAGGCTCGCTCGGCGCTGCACAAGGCTTGATCGGACGTATCAAGGCTGCCGGCGTCAAGGTCATCGAACGCGACGGCAGCGGCGTGTTACGTGTTGGCGACGCCGTTGTTGCCCTGTCAGACGGGCGCATGGCTTGCCAGCGCAGCCTACAGGATGGCCACCGCAACCTGGTGCTTCTTGACCTGGCCAAGGACTACAGCAAAGCGACTCGTATTGGCCTGGCTTGCGCCCAAAACACCAGCCGCGAAGCCCTGGACCAGGTGGTCAGCCTGTTGGCGCGGTGCTCAATCAAATCCAGCCTGCTGGCCGATATTCCCGGATTGGCGGTTATGCGCACTGTCGCCATGCTGGCCAACGAGGCTGCCGATGCCGCATTGCACAATGTAGGCACGCCCACCGATATCGACCTGGCCATGTGTGCAGGCGTCAATTACCCAATGGGGCCACTGGCCTGGGCTGATGAGATTGGCCTGCCTGCCGTGTTGCAGACACTCGACAACCTGCAGCGCGCCTATGGCGAAGAACGCTATCGCCCTTCCCTGTTACTGCGCCGCAAAGTTGCCGAAGGGAGCCGCTTCCATGACTGACCAGCCTGCTATCTCACTGGCCCAAGCCTGCACTGAAAGCCTGTTCAACCGCGATATAGCCAGCCAGCGCATGGGCATGCGCGTGGAGCAAAGCGGCCCCGGCACCGCCGTGGTCAGCATGGTTGTGCGTGAAGACATGATTCAAGGCGTCGGCACCTGCCATGGCGGCTACTTGTTTGCCCTGGCCGACTCGGCCTTTGCCATGGCTTGCAATACCTATAACGAAACCACAGTCGCGCTCGGCTGCAGCATTGACTACATCGCTCCTGGATTTGTCGGCGACACACTCAAAGCCCATGCCGTCGAGCAAAGCCGTGGTGGCCGCACCGGCAATTATGACGTGCGAATTGAAAACCAGCAGGGCGAGCTGATCGCCCTGTTCCACGGAAAATCCTACAAAGTGCGCGGCACGGTACTCGCGCAGGAGATTGCACATGACTGACGCCTTGATTATTGATGCAGTGCGAACCCCCATCGGACGCTATGCCGGCGCCCTGTCCAGCGTGCGCGCCGATGACCTGGGCGCCATCCCGATCCGCGCCCTGATAGAACGCAATCCGCAGGTCGATTGGTCGAGAATCGATGATGTGATCTATGGCTGCGCCAATCAGGCTGGCGAGGACAACCGCAACGTTGCCCGCATGTCAGCACTGCTCGCCGGCCTGGCGGTCACAGTGCCGGGCACCACTCTCAACCGTCTTTGCGGCTCGGGCATGGACGCTATCGGCAATGCGGCTCGTGCCCTGCGCTGCAACGAGGCTGGCCTGATGATCGCCGGTGGTGTCGAGTCCATGTCGCGCGCGCCCTTTGTCATGGGCAAATCCGACCAGGCTTTTGGCCGCTCTGCCGAACTCTTTGATACCACCATTGGCTGGCGCTTTATCAACCCGCAACTGCAAGCGCGGTTCGGCACTGACTCGATGCCCGAAACCGCCGAAAATGTTGCCCAGCAGTTCGCAATCACCCGCGAGGATCAGGACGCTTTTGCATTGCGCAGTCAACGACGTGCAGCCGCCGCACAAGCCAATGGCCGCCTGGCGCGGGAAATCGTCCCGGTGCGCATTGCCCAACGCAAAGGCCCGGAAAAGGTAATAGAGCAAGACGAACATCCGCGCGGCGATACCACAGCCGAACAACTGGCCAAACTGCGGGCGCCTTTTCGCGAAGGTGGCAGCATTACCGCCGGTAATGCTTCCGGGGTCAACGATGGCGCCTGTGCCCTGCTTCTCGCCAGCAGTACCGCCGCCCAGCGTCACGGTCTCAAGGCTCGCGGGCGAATTGTCGGCATGGCAACCGCGGGCGTCGAGCCACGCATCATGGGTATAGGCCCGGTACCCGCCACCCGCAAGGTACTGGAGCTCACCGGCCTGTCGCTAAACGATATGGACGTTATCGAGCTCAACGAAGCCTTTGCAGCACAGGGCTTGGCGGTGTTGCGCGAGCTCGGCCTGGACGATGATGACACCCGGGTCAACCCCAATGGGGGCGCCATTGCCCTTGGCCATCCACTGGGCATGAGCGGAGCTCGCCTGGTCACAACTGCCCTTAACGAACTGGAAGATCGCCAGGCTCGCTATGCGCTTTGCACCATGTGTATTGGTGTCGGCCAAGGCATCGCCATGATCATTGAACGCCTGTGATCTGGCAGGCCTAGCCCAAGTATCCCGATGCGGCTACGCTGCCTCAAGTTTCAGCAGCCTGGCTTGCTGTCACACAAAAATAAATAGAGTGATGTCATGAATATGAACGCCCAACATGCCTTGCTTGATCCGGTCGAAACCTACAGCATCGATGCCCTGCGCCAGCATCAGCTCGAGCGCATGCGCTGGAGCCTTAAACATGCCTACCAGAATGTTCCGCTCTATCGTCAGCGCTTCGATGAACTGGGCGTACACCCCGACGACCTGAAAACCCTGGATGACCTGGCCAAGTTTCCCTTTACCGGCAAAAGTGATCTGCGCGACAACTATCCATTCGGCATGTTTGCTGTACCTCAATCCGAAATAGTTCGGGTACACGCCTCCAGCGGCACCACCGGCAAACCAACAGTGGTTGGCTACACCCAGAACGATATCGACACCTGGGCCAATGTGGTTGCCCGCTCGATTCGTGCAGCAGGCGGCCGACGCGGCGACAAGGTGCACATCTCTTACGGTTATGGTCTTTTCACCGGTGGCCTGGGTGCACATTACGGTGCCGAGCGGCTGGGTTGCACCGTGATTCCGATGTCAGGCGGACAGACCGAGAAGCAAGTCCAGCTGATTCGTGATTTCCAGCCGGACATCATCATGGTCACGCCTTCATACATGCTCAACCTGGCCGACGAAATTGAACGCCAGGGCCTCGATCCGCACAAGCTCGCATTGCGCTTGGGAATTTTTGGCGCCGAGCCATGGACTGACGAACTGCGCCGCTCCATTGAACAGCGCCTGGGCATCACGGCGCTGGATATCTACGGCCTGTCTGAAATCATGGGGCCTGGCGTCGCCATGGAGTGCGCCGAAACCAAGGATGGCCCAACCATCTGGGAAGATCATTTCTACCCCGAAATCATCGACCCGGTAACAGGCCAGGTACTGCCAGATGGCCAACTGGGTGAGCTGGTGTTCACCTCCCTGAGCAAGGAAGCGCTGCCAATGATCCGCTACCGCACGCGCGATCTCACTCGCCTGTTGCCGGGCACAGCGCGCCCGATGCGCAGGATGGACAAGATCACCGGTCGCAGTGACGACATGCTGATTATCCGGGGCGTCAACGTATTCCCGACTCAAGTTGAAGAGCAGGTTCTAAAAATAAAACAACTTTCCGAGTTTTATGAGATGCATCTGTATCGCAATGGAAATCTTGATAGCGTTGATGTACTGGTCGAGCTGCGCCATGAGCTCGATGGCATGGATGAAGCCCAGCAGAAGCTGATCGGCACCGAACTGGCCAAGCAGATCAAGACCCATATTGGCATCAGCACGCGCGTCGTCATCAAGCCATTCAACAGCCTGAAACGCTCTGAAGGCAAGGCTTGCCACGTCATCGACAAGCGTAGCGCATAAGTTATCCAAGTATCCCTGCCCCGCTTATGCGGGGCTTTTTTTTGCCTGCGCAAAGCATTGGCCGCCCTCTCCTGCGCTCGCCATCGGTCGGATCACGCCTGCAGAAAGCAAAAAATCAATTACGACACATTAATTATTGTTTGATATTTATTTGTGTATCATTTAAAAATACACCCACGAACATAGCCCAAAGTCATAGCTGGAGGCACAGCATGTACGCACAACTCGTTGAGACCGGCGTCAAACGTCTCAAGTCATTGGACGAAATGGAGCCTCAGGAGCGCGCCTTCCAGGAACGCATCGACGCAGAGATCAAGATCGAAGCCAAGAACTGGATGCCTGAAGCCTACCGCCAAACCCTGATCCGCCAGATCTCCCAACATGCCCATTCTGAAATCGTCGGCATGCTTCCTGAAGGCAACTGGGTAACCCGGGCGCCAACCCTCAAGCGCAAACTGCAATTGATGGCAAAAATCCAGGACGAAGCCGGCCATGGCCTGTACCTGTACAGCGCCATGGAAACGCTGGGCGCGGACCGCGATGAAGAAATCGCCAAGATGCACAACGGCAAGGCCAAGTACTCCAGCATCTTCAATTACCCGACCTTGAGCTGGGCCGACATGGGTGCGGTTGGCTGGCTGGTAGACGGTGCAGCCATCGTTAACCAGGTGGTACTGCAGCGCACCTCATACGGCCCCTACTCGCGGGCCATGGTGCGTATCTGCAAGGAAGAGAGCTTCCACCAGCGCCAGGGCTATCAAATGCTCCTGACGATGATGCAAGAAGGCACCCAGGCACAGAAAGACATGGTCCAGGATGCAATCAACCGCCTGTGGTGGCCGTCGTTGATGATGTTTGGCCCAAGCGACGAGCATTCACCGAACAGCGCGCAGTCGATGGCCTGGAAAATCAAACGCCAGAGCAACGATGAACTGCGCCAGCGCTTTATCGACCAGACAGTACCGCAACTGGAATTGCTTGGCTGCACCGCACCTGACCCGGACCTGAAGTGGAACGCCGAACGCGGCCACTACGACTTCGGTGAGATCCAGTGGGATGAATTCTATGAAGTGCTCAAAGGCAACGGCCCTTGCAATCAGGAGCGCGTAAACCAACGCCGCAGCGCCATCGAGAATGGCGCCTGGGTTCGCGAAGCTGCTGTCGCCTACGCCCGCAAACAACAACTAAAACGCGACGTCGCCTGATCGCGCGAGGAGATTATTAGCATGTCTGACTGGACCCTTTTCGAAGTTTTCGTGCGCAGCAAGCACGGCCTCAACCACAAGCACGTCGGCAGCGTACACGCCGCTGATGCAGCCATGGCGCTGGAAAACGCCCGTGAGCTGTACACCCGCCGCAACGAAGGTGTAAGCCTGTGGGTTGTGCCCTCGGCAGCCATTACCGCCTCTGCGCCCGACGAGAAAGAACCGCTATTCGACCCCTCGAATGACAAAATCTATCGCCACGCCAGCTTCTACGAGTTGCCGGCTGAAGTCGGCCACATGTGAGGTTGCGGATGAACGATGATCTGATCCAATACTTGCTGCGCCTGGGTGACAGCGCACTGATCCAGGGCCAACGACTATGCGAGTGGTGCGGCAATGCACCGGCTCTCGAAGAAGAACTGGCCCTGATGAACGTCGGCCTGGACCTGATAGGCCAGGCGCGCAACTGGCTTGAGTACGCAGCCCAATTGCTGGACGACGGGCGCACCGCAGATGACTTGGCCTTCGGTCGGGATGAGCGGGCATTTCGCAACCTGCTGCTGGTTGAGCAACCCAATGGCGATTACGCCGTGACCATGACCAAACAGTTTCTCTACGATGCCTGGCACCTTGATGTCTTGCAGCAGTTGTGTGGCTCCAGTGACGAGCGCATTGCCGGTATAGCTGCCAAAGCCTTGAAGGAAGTGACCTATCACCTGCGCCGTTCGAGTGAGTGGGTACAGCGCCTGGGAGACGGCACTGAAGAGAGCCACAAGCGCATGCTGGCCGCCATCGAACAGGTCTGGCGCTTTACGGTAGAACTCAGCGCTGGCGACGAAATCGAGCAGCGCCTGGCTGAAGCAGGTATCGGCGCCGACCACAACAAGGTCGCGCAAGCCTGGCTGGCCCAGGTTAGCCAAACGTTCACGCTCGCCACCCTGCCGGTGCCCACGGCAGCCAAGCATTTCTACCTGAGCGGGCGCAAAGGCCTGCACACCGAGCATCTGGGTTTCATTCTGGCGGAAATGCAGTACCTACCGAGGACCTATCCAAATGCAACCTGGTGAGCTGATCACCAGTGACCAGGGCGCCCGCCCAGGCTCAAGCGCTGATATCGCCGAGGCCTGGGCAGTGCTGGCCGAGGTCATGGACCCGGAAGTACCGGTGGTCAGCGTGGTCGACCTGGGCATCGTCCGCGAGGTGGGTTGGCAGCAGGGCCATGTGCACCTGGTGGTGACGCCCACCTACTCCGGCTGCCCTGCTACCGAAGTGATCGAAGACGATATTCGCCAGGCCCTGGAACAGGCTGGCTTTGCCGCGCCCATGCTCGAGCGCCGCCTTGATCCGGCCTGGAACACCGACCTGATCACTGAACAGGGCCGCCAACGCTTGCGTGCCTACGGTATCGCCCCGCCGGTTGGCAGCAGCAATAAGCGCAGCTTGCTCGGCGAAACAGAAGCGATCTGCTGCCCACAGTGCAGCAGCCCCAACACAGAACTGCTCAGCCAGTTCGGCTCGACCGCCTGCAAGGCGTTGTACCGTTGCCGTGACTGCCTGGAACCTTTTGATTACTTCAAGTGCATCTGAGCGCAGCCATCGCCGGAGAACAATAATGAGCAAATTCCACAATCTGAAGATCAAAGACGTCCGCCCCGAGACGCGCGATGCAGTTTCGATCGCCTTCGATATTCCCAGCGAGCTGCGCGACGAGTTTCGCTTCACTCAAGGCCAGCACTTGGTGATGCGCACCCAGATCAATGGTGAGGAGGTGCGTCGCTCCTACTCCATTTGTACAGGCATTAACGATAACGACCTGCGCGTGGCGATCAAGCGTGTTGGTGGCGGGCTATTTTCTTGCTATGCCAACGAGACGTTAACAGTCGGGCAGAGCCTCGAAGTCATGCCGCCCAGTGGCTCATTTCATGTCGATCTGGACCCTGCGCGCCACGGCAACTACCTGGCCGTCGC
This sequence comes from Pseudomonas sp. S9, assembly GCF_000222125.1. Classification (NCBI taxonomy): domain Bacteria; kingdom Pseudomonadati; phylum Pseudomonadota; class Gammaproteobacteria; order Pseudomonadales; family Pseudomonadaceae; genus Pseudomonas; species Pseudomonas sp. S9. The sequence goes on from NZ_AFFX01000009.1 coordinate 208,707, forward strand.
AGCCGGCAGCGGCATCACGCCGATTCTATCGATAATCAAGAGCACCCTTGAAAGCGAGCCGCACAGCCACATCACCTTGCTCTACGGCAACCGTTCCAGTAACTCGACGCTGTTCCGCGACCAACTGAGTGACCTGAAGAACCTCTACCTGCAACGTTTGAACATCATCTATCTGTTCAGCCGTGAGCAACAGGATGTCGACCTCTACAACGGCCATATCGACGCCGAAAAATGCGCGCAGTTCTTTAAACAGTGGCTGGACGTCACCACACTCGACGCAGCCTTTATTTGCGGCCCGCAAGCCATGACTGAAACCGTGCGCGAGCAGCTCAAAGCCAATGGCATGCCAACCGAGCGCATCCACTTCGAGCTCTTTGCCGCCGCTGGCAGCGAGCAAAAGCGGCAACAGCGCCAGGCCGCAGCAGCCGTTGACAGCGCCCTGTGCCAAATCACTGTCACCAGCGATGGCCACAGCAAGTCCTTCGAATTGGCGCGCAACAGCCAGAGCATTCTCGACGCCGCCAACGCCCAGGGCGCGGAACTGCCTTACTCGTGCAAAGCCGGCGTGTGTTCGACCTGCAAATGCAAAGTCATCGAAGGCGAGGTCGAGATGGACAGCAACTTTGCCCTGGAAGACTACGAAGTCGCGGCAGGCTACGTACTCTCATGCCAAAGCTACCCACTCAGTGAAAAAGTCGTGCTCGACTTCGACGAACTTTAAGCGCCGTCGGCGGCACGCATCCAACGCCCCGCAGATGAATCCAGTCACCTGCTACTCATTCGCTGCAGCACTCGCGACTCATACTCGCAGTTGCACAACCGCCTGATTGATCGGGCAGTCATGTATTTGGAGAGCTCAAATGTCTCAGCAAAGCATCTTGCAAAGCTTTATCGGTGAACGCTGGATTGGCCAGCACGCAGCAAAATCCCTGCGTAGCGCCATTAACGGCCAGACCATCACCCACACTCACGAAGAGTCACTGGACTTCGCTGAAGCAATTGCATACGCACGCCAACGCGGCATCAACGAATTGATGGCGATGGACTTCCAACAACGCGCACAACGGCTCAAGGCGCTGGCCAAATACTTGCTCGAACGCAAAGAAGAGCTCTACGCCCTGTCCCACCACAGCGGCGCGACCCGTGCCGACAGCTGGATTGATATCGAAGGGGGTGCGGGAACCCTGTTCACCTACTCGGGTATCGGTGTGCGTGAAATGCCCTCGGGCAATGTTGTGCACGAAGGTCCGGCGATGCCGCTGGGCAAACTCAACACCTTTGCCGGCAGCCACATCCTGGTCCCGCGCGGCGGCGTTGCCTTGCATATCAACGCATTCAACTTTCCGATCTGGGGCATGCTGGAAAAATTTGCCCCAAGCTTCCTCGCCGGAATGCCATGCATTATCAAGCCAGCCACCGCCACCAGCTATCTGACCGAGGCAGCAGTGCGCATGATGCACGAATCCGGCCTGCTTCCAGCCGGAAGCTTGCAGCTTGTTATCGGCAGCACGGGCGACTTGCTTGACCGCATGGAAGGCCAGGATGTTGTGACCTTTACCGGCTCAGCCGACACAGCAGCCATGCTACGTGTAAACCCGAACCTGATTCGAAACTCGGTGCCATTCAACGCCGAGGCAGACTCATTGAACTGCGCAATCCTGGCTCCCGAAGTCACACCGGACGACCCGGAATTCGAGCTGTTCATCAAAGAAGTTGCCCGCGAAATGACAGTAAAAGCAGGGCAAAAATGCACCGCGATTCGCCGCGCCATCGTACCGGCCAAACACCTTGATGCAGTTGCCGAAGGCCTGCGCGCACGCCTGGCTAAGGTGGTTGCCGGCGACCCATCGGTTGAAGGCGTACGCATGGGCCCCCTGGCATCTCACGCACAACAGGCCGACGTTGCTGAACGTATACAGGCACTGCTTCAGAGCAGCGACATGCTACTGGGCGCCCAAGACGGATTTTCACCATTGGGTGAAGGTGTTGGTGAAGGTGCTTTCTGTGCACCAACGCTGCTGCTCCCCCGCGATCCAAACGCGGCAGGCGGCGCCCACGACATCGAGGCCTTCGGCCCGGTCAGCACGCTGATGACGTATGACGACATTGATGAAGCAATTGCTCTGGCCGCGCGCGGCAAAGGCAGCCTGGTGGCCAGCCTGGTGACCAAGGACCCACAGGTCGCTGCGCGTGTCGTTCCCGCTACTGCTGCGCTGCACGGCCGCCTGCATATACTTGATCGAGAGTCCGCTGCTGAATCTACTGGTCACGGCTCACCGCTCCCCATGCTCAAGCATGGCGGTCCAGGGCGTGCTGGCGGCGGCGAGGAGTTAGGCGGTCTACGCGCCGTCAAACACTATTTACAGCGCACCGCGGTGCAAGGTTCGCCAAGCATGCTGATGGCCGTTACCGGCGAGTATGTACGCGGCGCCAAGGTCTATGAAACAGAAGTCCATCCGTTTCGCCGCTACTTTGAAGAACTGAAGATCGGCGAGTCGCTGCTGACCCACCGCCGCACCGTCACAGAGGCTGACCTGGTCAACTTTGGTTGCTTGTCTGGCGACCATTTCTACATGCATTTCGACGATATTGCAGCCAAGGAGTCGCAGTTCGGCAAGCGTATTGCGCATGGCTACTTTGTACTGTCGGCGGCGGCTGGCTTGTTCGTATCGCCGGGTGTAGGCCCGGTTCTGGCCAACTATGGCCTGGATACATTGCGATTTATCAACCCGGTTGGCATTGGCGACACCATTCAAGCGCGACTGACCTGCAAGCGCAAAATCGACCAGGGCAAGACCAGCCCCAAAGGCGAGCCGCAGGGCGTAGTAGCCTGGGACGTAGAGGTGACGAACCAGGAAGGTGAACTGGTTGCCAGCTACGACATCCTGACCCTCGTGCTCAAGCGCAATGGAGCTCAAGCGGATAAAACCTGATATTGAGCCAGTAAAAAGCCCGCGAGCAGATAACTTGCGGGCTTTTATTGTCGAGCCAATAGTTTTCAGCAACGCTATGCAACAGCGCCCACGCCAGCACCTGACTGACACGCCCGGTGGCGGCTGCCACGCACTCAAACAAACTGACTGAACTGAGCAGAATCACCAGAACCTAATGCATTTTGTCCAGGCATCCTCTGCGTCTGCCAAGGGTTGGACATCTGGCTTTCACTGCCACCACTGATTGCCACCTGTGACCGCTCCTTGATGCGCTGCACTATCTTCTCTTCGATGGCCGACTGCTGCTCCGGCGGCATGGCATCCAGCTCTTCCTCGGTCAGCCCTAATTCTTTGAGAATGCTGTCGCGCATCTTCTCGGCAGGCGTCATCTCCATGTATTTCCTGAACTCTTCGCGCGCCACACTCCCGCTGTCAGCCAGGCTTTCAGCTAGGGAGCTGCCAACCACGCTACCTGAAACCATGCCATTGCCTGCGTCTTGCAAACCTAGTCTGAGCCTGGCGAATCCTTCGTCAATCGCTTGCGCAGCCTGAAATGACTGATCATTGATTTCACGCTGGCGCGTGGCGGGCTCTTGTGCGTTGGCCTTGGGCAGGGAAAACAGCGCCTCCTCGCGAAATGCGCTCCGACTTCTCGCACCAAGGGATGAAATATCGCTGTAGCCTCCCAGAGTACCTATGCCTTGGATCGTACTCATTACCTCCTCCTTAATCGTATGCGCAATATGCGCCCAGGCAAGAAAGCAAAATCTGCACCAAACAAATAAATCATAATACTTACAACTAATTAACTCAGAGCCCAGCCGTATAACCAAGAAAAAGCGGCAAAACAGCGCCGTTCAGAGGCAAAGCCTTGCCGCCACCAACTTGGAACATGGTGGACCTTGGTAGGCTATACAGAGTATTCAATATGCTTGAGCAGCAGTTCCAGTTGATTATCCAGTCGCGGAAGAACCGCAGATAAAATCGACGAAATGATGAAAGCTGCTCAAGCAGGCTAAGTCATGGGGGCAAAGCGCAACCACTTACTTTATACAGCCTGTTTATAGTTGCGCAGGGATTAGCGAGACGAGGTATCCTGAATCTTTCCGAACAGCTCATCCCATAACCGTCGAACAGACACCGTCATATTTTCATAGTGAACCGGTAAGAGTTCAGTTCTTTCGATGTAATGCTTCGCATATATAATTTCATTGATATGTTTAACGCTGCCTTCGATCATTTCCCTATCGGAAAAAGGCAGTATTCCAACAGCCCTGAACCCGTCACGTTCAAGCATTGCCTGCATACCCTTGGACTTAAGGGTGACAAATGAATAGGCCATGGCTGAGCCCAGATAATCGGCAAGTGCATCCATGATGTAACCCGCGAATAAAGAAGCGCCGGTTCTTCTATGTTCGGGCGCACAAACGCCATACCGGCCCAGCAACGTCAGGTTATCATCGTTTTTCTCAATGCAGATCGCCGCCATGATTCGTCCATTGTAGCGCCCTACATAGACAACAATATCCCGTTCAAGCTCTCCCTTCAGGTATACACGCTGCTCATAAAATGAAACATCACTGTAATACCTACCTGCGCCTACTGCCAAATCCGGGAACCACTGACGCATCCCATCAATTAACTCAGGCAGGTCGGCTCTCGCCAACTGATCATATGCATAATCGACCGGGGTAACCGTATCCGGTGGCAAGTCACTCAATAGTGGCCACTGTTTTTTACTCATGACTATTTCTCGCTCTAGATTGTGAACGCCTGTTGGTAATACACGAACTGAAACCAACCGCTTAACAATTAAAATCAGACGATGTGCTTAATATCTAATCGCAGCGGTGTATCTGATGTATTTCAGCAACCCAGTGCTGTGTAAGTTGTTGTATGCATCTGTGGTTTCACTAACAACTACTCAAGCCCTGCCCGCTAGCCGAATGCAACAGTTTTGGCTTCCAGGAAAGACTCCAGGCCAAATACGCCAAACTCCCTACCGACCCCGGATTGTTTAACGCCGCCGAAAGGCGCCAGCAGATCTGGCACTATCCTGTTGATCAACACCGTCCCGGCCTGGAGTTGGCCGGCGATGCACTGGGCACGTTCGAGATCCGCCGAGAACAGATATGCCTGCAATCCATAAGTGCTGGCGTTTGCGATAGCAATGGCTTGCTCCTCGCTGTCGTAGGTGAAAATGGATAAAACCGGCCCGAAGATTTCTTCACGGGCGATATCCATATCCATATTTACGTCGGCAAAGACAGTTGGCTGCACAAAGAAACCTTGGTCCAAACCCTGAGGTTTGCCTGTACCGCCCGCAATCAAGGTGGCGCCCTGCTCCAGGCCGCGGCAGATGAAGTGTTGCACCCGCTCGTATTGGGCCCGATTGACCAAAGGGCCAATAGTCGTGGCTGGATCTTGCGGATTACCAACGACCAGCGCATCAACCAACGCCTTGAGCCGCTCGCTCACTTCATTTAATCGTCGACGTGGCACCAGCAGGCGTGTGCCGGCAACACAGGCTTGCCCGTTGTTCATAAACGCAGCATTCAAGGCGAGTGGGATTGCCACGTCAAAGTCTGCATCCTCGAGCACGATCGCTGCCGACTTACCAGTTAAAGACAAACTCACCCGTTTCATGGTTTCTATACCAGCGTGAGCAATAAGCTTGCCGGTCGGCGTAGATCCAGTGAATGAGATTTTCGCCACATCAGGACTTGTACTCATTTCGTCGCCTACATCGCTGCCACGCCCAAGCACGATATTAAAGACCCCGTCAGACAGCCCCGCACGATCAAGGGCATGAGCCAGCACTTGCGTCTGGACCGCGCTCAACTCACTGGGCTTGATCACCGATGCGCAGCCAGCTGCGATGGCAGATGCCAATTTGCTGCAAATGGTGCCGGCGGCGCTGTTCCAGGGAGCAATCAAACCCACCACGCCAACAGGTTCCATGAAGACCCTCGCCCCACCGATTGAACGCACCAACTCGTACTCCTCAAGGGTTTGCGCAGCATTGGCGAAGGACTGCGAAGCATATTGACTCACCCATTGGGCCCGAGCCAAAGGTGCGCCGTACTCTTCGATCGCACTGTCTCGCAACTCATCGGTGCTGGCCAATACAGATGCCTGGAGAGACTTGAGCATGTCGATACGCTGTGCCTTCGTGGTACAGGCCAAAGCCCCTTGAGCACGCTTAGCCGCAGCGATGGCCTCAATTGCATCGTCACGATTGGCGAGCGTGGCTGTAGCGATATTCGACTCGGTTGCCGGATTGATGCACTCCACCACTTCAGATCCCTGCACAGTGACAAAGCGACCGTCTATGTAAGCCTGATTGATCTTGGACATACGGGTTACCTATGCTTGTCGGGGGATAAACACTGATCCACTTCAGCACCACCGAGGCTTGGATGTGTTGAAATATGGACGCGTTATTTCGGGAAACGCTGCTTGCTGCAATAGGTCTGACTGAGTTGGATATGCCTTTGCTTTCAGACCAAACTCCTGACCTGCAACCGCACGAAAACAGCCCCGCGCAATCAGGCAAGTGCTATTTACAATTGGGTTTGCCCGATCAAACGATGCTCGAGTACAAAACAGCCTCAGGCATTAAGCTTCAACTCGGCACACAAACCACCGCCTTCACGATTGCTTAGAATCAACTGACCGCCAAGAGCCATTGCCAATTGCTGGGCGATCGCCAACCCCAGGCCAGTACCGCCTGTGCTGCGATTGCGTGAATTCTCTACCCGGTAGAAAGGCTGCATTACCCGTTCCAGCTCTTGCTCAGAGATGCCCGGGCCGCGATCCATGACTTTTATAGACAGCCCACCATGGGTATCTTTTCCCACCCATAGCTCAGCGGCGCCGGCAAACTTCAAAGCGTTATCGGTCAGATTAACCACAACCCGCCGCAAAGCCTGGGGACGGGTATTGATGACGACACCGCACTTGCCGTTCAGGGCTACGCTCTTGCCCATGTCTTGATAATCGAACACCAGGCTGTCGAGAAATGAATCGAGATCAATGCGTCGGCTTTCTTCAGTCGCACCGTGGACGCTTCTGGCATAAGCCACCCCTTCACGTACCAAATGCTCCATTTCGCCTAAGTCATTGCAGAGTTTTTCTCTTTCACTGGAATCATGCATAAACTCGGCGCGCAATTTCATCCGGGTAATAGGTGTTTGCAAATCGTGGGAAATAGCAGCCAGCAGATGCATGCGTTCCTTGAGGTAGGCAGCGATGCGGGCTTGCATCGCATTGAACGCCCTGGCCGCATGGGCGACTTCGGTCGGCCCTTTCTCGCTCAGTAATACCGGATGGTTGTTGGGGTCAAGATCAGCGACAGCATTGGCCAAGCGCGTAAGTGGACCAACAGCCACTCGCACGGCCAGCAAGGTGCATACAAGCGTCAACGCCAATTGCCCCAACAGCACCGCTGGCAACCAGGGCGACAACGGCACCATCGATGGCCTGACGTCAATGGTCAAGGGACTGCCATCGGCCAGTTTGAGGTGCACCTGAAAATGCTTTACCAGTCCTGGAATGTCACTAAAGCTCAGCGGGTAATCCCTCCCAATAGCTTCCTTGATTGAAGCAATGGCAATGGGTGCATCAGCCCTGCTTACATCTATTGGAACCCCTGCTGTTCCCTCATCGAGCAGGTACCTGTAGTTTCGCCGCTCAAGCTGCCTGAGCCAACCGGCCCGCTCGTTTGCAGGCAGGCGATCAAGAATGGCAACCGAAGTCGAGACATCGGTTTGCAGATTGCCGAGCATGGTGTCTTTGGCCGACTGGTAGCGCTCGTAATACTGAGCACCGAATGAAAACGCATGGGCAAACAAAAAGCCGACAATAAATATCAGCGACAATCGCGACGCCAGGGTACGGGGCCAGCGCAGGGCGAAGCTCATACCGAGTCACCCAATATTTCCACTGGCAGGGAAAACACATAGCCCTCACTGCGCACGGTTTTGATATAGGCCGGCTCGCGAGCATCGTCCAAAAGGCGCTGGCGCAGACGGCTGACCAGTAAATCGATGGAACGATCGAACAGATCAGCATCTCGGCCCTGGGTCAGGTTGAGCAACTGATCGCGGCTTAGTACCCGCTGTGGATGATCCACAAACACTCGCAGCAGACGGTACTCAGCACCGCTCAAAGCAACCATTGTGCCGTCTTCGTCAAGCAGGTGCCGGGCTGAAGTGTCCAGGCGCCAGCGCCCAAACCCGAGCAGGCGTCCACTCTCGGTGACAATCAGGTTTGGCGGCAGCATTCGCGTACGACGCAACACAGCATTGATACGCGCCAGTAATTCACGAGCAGCGAAGGGTTTGACCAGGTAATCATCAGCGCCCATTTCCAGGCCGATGATACGATCGGTTTCATCATTGCGTGCGGTCAGCATCAGCACCGGCGTAGCTTTATGCTTGCCAGCACGCAGCTCACGACAAAGCATCAAGCCATCATCTCCCGGCATCATGATGTCGAGCACGATCAAATCCACCTTGGTGGTTTCCAGAAAGGCCCTCATCTGCCGCCCCTCAGCCACAACAGTGGTGCGCAGGCCATTCTTCTTCAAGTAATTGCCCACCAGCTCACGGATCTCGCGATCATCGTCAACGATAAGGATGTGATCGACGTGTTCCATTGCGCTTGCCTCAAGAATATGCAGATGTGGTTCAGTTTATCGGGCCGTTGCGGCCCCTGCCCTTATCTCTTTGTATTGCAGTGTATCTGGCCTCGTGCTGGATACATGCAGAAGCAAAACCCTGTATTTCTCAGCTTTCTTGTATCGCTGTGTATCTAGCCCGGTCTTGGATACCTGAAGATTTATCCGCGCTGTTTTACGACACATAAGCGATAAACCCAGCGTTTTAAATAGGCTCCATCGAGGCCAAGCCCAGCGCCCCGAGTTAATCAACCATTGATTCAAGGAGCAGTCATGAACCCTAAAGCCATCGCTACCGCCGGTCTGTTTGCAGCCCTGAACATCTGTACCTTGTCCGCGCATGCAGAGGCCAAAGTCACGCCGCAAACATACAGCTACGGCACACAGCTAGATATCAGCAAGGTGCTATCGCTGACCGAGGACAATGCTCCGCAGTGCGGCATCGTCAATGCCCAGATGACCTATCTCGATTCGCACAACCAAATCCATGTTCTGGACTACCGCAAGGTTGCCGAAAACTGCAGCTCGGAAAACTGAGCCCGTAACCCTTCATTAAATTGAAACAGGACAAACTCATGAACAAGTTAAGCCGTTATATCGCCGTTGTTGCCTTTGCCGTGGCAGGTTTTGCAAGCCATGCCAATGCCGCTGTCGAGCAAAATGTATGTGGCAGCGCCAGTTGCTTTCAATTGACGCCTGTAACCAAGCAGCCCACTCACAACTTGCTAGTCGAAGATGGGGCAAGCCTCACGCCACAGGGCAGGATGCTTGCCGAGAATGGCGCTAGCCGCACCCCTCAAGGAAAGCTACTGAAAGCCGAGACGGCCTGAAGTAAGCCTGCCGGCTTGGCCACAGCGCCAAGCCGGGGCAGTACAAACGTGCATATTCAAGGTGATCCCATGATACTTATCGCTTTCTTGGGCGGCATATTGACCGTCCTGAGTCCATGCATCCTGCCTGTCGTACCCTTCATGTTTGCCGGGGCCGATCGCAAGCGCTCATCAATCCTGTTAAGCCTCGCTGGCATGGCTTTTACATTTGCCCTGATTTCCAGCCTGGCCGTGGTCAGCAGTGCCTGGGTCATTCAGGCCAGCAATAGCGGGCGTTATATCGCACTTGTGGTAATGGCATTGTTCGCCGTTTCACTGATTTCATCACGGGTCGGTGAGTGGCTGACGCGACCATTCGTAAGACTGGGCAACCGTCTCGACCCGGCAACTCGCCAAATATCCGGCCCGCTGCCATCAATCATGCTCGGCGTGGCCACAGGGCTACTTTGGGCACCCTGCGCCGGGCCGATACTCGGGGTGATACTCAGCAGCGCCATGCTGCAAGGTGCCAACGCAAACACCAGTTTGTTACTGCTGGCTTATGGTTTGGGCAGCGCCTTTTCTCTCGGCATTTTGATTTTCGCCGGCCGTGGTTTGATCAATCGCCTCAAACCCTCGATTCCGGTTACCGCCTGGTTGCGCAGAGGCGTCGGCGGCGTCGTACTGGCCAGCGCTGCAGCGATCGCTACTGGCACCGATGACAACCTACTGGCGGGCACTTCTTCGGCAGGAATAGGTAAAGTTGAAACCAGTGTGCTGCAGAACGTGCCAAAGATTGTCGATTACCTGGTGAGCAAAGTCAGAGCAGATGGTCTCAGCGATCAACCCAAAGGTGCCATGCCGTCACTGGATGGCGCGGTGCAATGGCTCAATTCCCCACCACTGAGCAAGGATCAATTAAAAGGCAAAGTGGTGCTGGTGGACTTCTGGACTTTCGACTGTATCAACTGCCGTCACACCTTGCCCTATGTGAAGGACTGGGCACAGAAATACAGCAAGGACGGGCTGGTGGTAATTGGCGTACACACCCCGGAATACGGCTTTGAGCGCATCATCGATAACGTCAAGGCCAAGGTCAAGGAGTACGGCATCACCTATCCGGTCGCCATTGACAACAACTATGCGATTTGGCGCAACTTCGATAACCAGTACTGGCCTGCACATTACCTCATCGATGCAAATGGCCAGGTGCGTTACACCCATTTTGGTGAAGGCAGCTACGACACCCAGGAAAAAATGATCCAGCAACTGCTCAAGGAGGCCAAGGCAACACCTGCGGCGTGATTCAGACAAGCGTCCTCCCCCGACAGGCCGCAAGCCAAAGCTACAACACAGGACGTTTGCTTTGCGCCCATATTGTTTTCCCTGGTTAGAACAACAACGCCCGGATAAGCCGGGCGTTGAACATTCGGACTTGCCCCGATGCCCTATAAACCCGGCGCCGGCTCCTCGCTAAAAGCCTGTAGTTCCCGAACCAGACTGCGGGCTGCCATCATCACTAACTGCCCACCTTTTTCCGGAGTGGCCAGCGATGGATCCGAGCCCATGCGGCCATCTGGATGGCGGGCACGAAAATCAGCGGCTTCACGAATCGGCCCCCAATTAGCGATCTTTGGCGAGTACTCCGCGTGCTTGATTGCATCCGGGTACGCCCACTGGGTAACAGCGATCTCGGACGGCGTTGCGTGAATTCCATGGCCAACAGGAAATTGCTCATTAGCCAGCTCGGCCACACCTTGCAGATCCCACCAGTTACACAGCTTCAAGGCAAAGCCAGCTTTGCGCCGAGCAAAACTGGCTTCGGCATAAAGTTCAGAGAAAGCCGCTTCGATCGATGCGATATTGCCTCCATGACCATTGAGAAAAAAGATCTTCTCAAAGCCATGGGCTGCCAGTGAGCGCGTCCAGTCGCCGATCGCCGCGATAAAGGTTGAAGGACGTAGTGAAATAGTGCCGGGAAATCCGAGGTGGTGTTGAGCCATTCCGATATTGAAGGTCGGAGCGATCAGAATATCTCCTGCCTTATGTGCTTGGTATGCAATGATTTCCGGGCACATCCAGTCCGTTCCGAGAAGCCCGGTAGGCCCATGTTGTTCGTTCGAGCCGATGGGCACCACAATGCTCCGGCTGCGTTGTAGAAATTGTTCGATTTCCGCCCAGGTTGATAGATGCAATAGCATGTGAGTTCTCTCTTTACAGGGCTCCATCTGGAGCAAAATGGCTGGAAGTCTGGATAATTAGGCTAAATACGGATGCCTACGAACGCAGCGCACCACAAAAGCCAACAGCGAAATGCCTGGCTCACTCCTACGAGTAGGGCTTTCCAGCCGGTTTCGAGGAGCACAAGCCCCAGCTGGAAAAGCCAATAGCTTCAATAACGGTCGATACACTTGGCCCATATTGCATGGGCCAATAACGCACCACTCACCCAGCGCCTGCGCTTTGGCGAGCAGCAAGCTTCAGGCCAAATAGCCGCCATCGACAGTCAGGCTCGCTCCGGTCACAAATGATGCGTCATCGCTGGCAAGATAAACCGCCATGCCCGCGATCTCATCTGGTGTGCCGAGCCTACCCAGTGGTACCTGAGCAACAGCCTTGTCCAGATGGGGCGCGTCAGGTGGGTTCATATCGGTAGCCGTTGGGCCAGGTTGGACATTGTTGACTGTGATTCCGCGAGGGGCGAAATCCAGGGCAAGTCCACGGACCAGACCAATCAGAGCAGCCTTGCTCATTGAATATGCGCTTGACCCCGGGAAGCCGGAGCGCTCGCCCGCAACACTGCCGATCATGATGATCCGATCTCCGCGACTCATCACCTTCGAGGCCACCTGAGCGACGATGTAAGCGGCACGCACATTGACTGCGTACATATCGTCAAACTGCTCGACACTGAAATCATCGACCGAGCCAAGCCCGAGAATACCGGCATTGTTGACCAGGATATTCAAGCCACCAAACTGCTCTATGGTTGCGGCCACGGCGTGCTCTATATCCGAGGCAAGACGGCTATCGGCCTTGATCACCAGTGCCCTGCCACCCGCTGACTGGATGTAGCTTGCAAGCGCCTCGGCTTTTGCGCTGGAGGCAGAATAGGTAAAGGCTACCGCAGCGCCCTCCTTGGCCAGTCGACGGACAATGGCGGCACCGATGCCGCGTGATCCGCCGGTGACCAATGCAACTTTACCGGCGAACCGCTGATCATGAATTGACATAACTTCAACCCTCTGTTGATTTGCGTCTCAACTAAGCCCGTTACCAGGCAGTGAAAATCACTTGGCTTGTGCAGCCTTTTCAATCAGGCGAGCGACCGGTCCAGGATTGGAAACCATCACCACATGGGAAGCGCCCTTGACCACCACTTCTCCTTTGGCCTTGGCGCGCTTGGCCATAAACACCATGGCTTGTGGAGGAATGTTCTTGTCCTTGTCTCCGTAGATAAACCAGGACGGAATATGCTTCCAGGCCGCTTCACCAGACTTTTCGTTAAGCGCCGCTTCAGTGACTGGCCGCTGCTCCGCCGCCATCAGTGCTGCCTGCGCGGCGGGAACATCGGCGGCGAACTGATCACGGAATTTGGCCTGCTTTATGTACAAGTCCTTACCGCCACTGGCCAGCGCAACAGGCTCTGCCAAGGTTGGCCCAAGCGTGCTGCCCGGAAATTTTCCGGCCAGTTCTGCGGCGCTCTCACCCTTGTCTGGAGCAAATGCACTGACATAGACCAGCGCCTTGACATTCGCGTGGTCGTTGGCCGCTTCAGTGATGACATTACCGCCATAGGAATGCCCAACGAGAACCACCGGCGACTTGATGCTCGTCAGCAGCGCCGAAACCGAGGCACCGTCACTTTTCACGCTGCGCAATGGGTTAGCCGCGGCGATGACCGGGTAACCATCTTTCTCAAGTATTTTCACCACGCCGTTCCAACTGGACGAGTCGGCGAATGCGCCATGCACCAGCACCACGGTTGGCTTGCCAGTTTGGGCAAATGCACTGGCCGACAATACCAAGCTGGCAGCCAGGGCCAGCGCAACAGATAGTTTTTTCATTTCAGTGTCCTTCGATAGTGGAGTTACGGAGCAAAACGGGTGAATACAAAGTCGTGATCACGGACCAACGCCTGATGACAGGCGAAGCAAGTCTTGTGCTGTGCCTCATCAGCGGGCTGGCCGTTGATAAACCGGCCAAAGCCCCATCCGCCTGAAGATGCATATTTCTTGGCGTCCTTGACCATCACTTGAACGGTGGTGGCTGCACCTGGAATCGAAGCGGGTTCGAACTCCGGGGACTGAACGTGCTTCCAAGCCAACTTGACCAGCACGGTGCCGTCTGGAAACGGCAAGGTATTTTTTTCATAAGCCTTGATTGCCTGCTCATTACCAAGCACCGCGCGCAACTCGTTAAGCGGTGCAGCTTCCTGAGCAGGGGCAATCAGCGGCCATTGACGATAACCATCAGGCAGGGTCACACCGTAAATCGGTGATGCCTGACTCTTCGCCGACTGGCCATCGGCAAAACCAGCCTGGCCAAGTGCAGCGGCGGCTGCACCAGAAAGCAAAATCGCCAGATGCTTGAGTTTCATAACCTGCCTCCTGTACGGGCGACCTGATCAAAGATGATCAGCGTCTATAACCGCTTGGGCGAAAGCTTGTGGTGCTTCCTGCGGCAAATTGTGGCCAACACCATCCGTTATCAGGCGGTACTCATACTTGCCCGTATAGCGCTTGGCATAGGCTTCGGCAGGTGGATGGGGCGCGCCATTTGCGTCACCTTCCATGGTGATGGTCGGCACCTTTATCGAAGGGAAAGTCGCCAGTTTCTTCTCGATAGGGTCATACTTGGCTTCGCCCTTGACCAACCCTTGACGCCAGCGGTAGTTGAAAATCGTGATGGCCACATGGTCTGGATTATCCAGGGCCGCGGCGCTGCGTTCGAAGGTGGCATCGTCGAACGCCCATTTTGGCGAAGCCAATTTCCAGATCAGCTTGGCGAAGTCGTGGGTATTTTTTTGATAGCCCGCACGGCCGCGTTCGGTGGCAAAATAGAACTGGTACCACCACTGCAGCTCGGCAGCAGGCGGTAATGGCACCTTACCTGCTTCTTGACTACCAATCAGGTAACCACTCACAGCCACAAGCGCCTTGACCCGCTCCGGCCATAGCGCCGCGACAATATCAGCGGTGCGTGCGCCCCAGTCATAGCCGCCAAGCACTGCCCGTTTAACCTTCAGCGCATCCATGAAATCAATTACGTCAGTGGCAAGCGCCGCTGGTTGACCATTGCGCAAAGTCTTATCGGACAGGAAGCGGGTCTTGCCATAACCACGAGCTTCAGGAATCAACACCCGGTAGCCTTTTTCTGCCAGTGCCGGGGCCACATCGGCATAGCTATGAATATCGTATGGCCAGCCGTGCAGCAAAATCACCACTGGACCGTCGGCTGGCCCCACTTCGGCATAGGAAACATCCAGCAGGCCCGCCTTGATATGTTTGAGCTCACCCAGGGAGGTGTGGCTCCCTACAGTGATTGGGCCAACCGTTGTTTCCGGCGTCGCGGCCGTGGCCTGGTTCCAGCCATGGGTTAAGGCACCGAACTGCAAGAGGGCAAGAGCCAGCAGCGAAGGCGCGAGTAGGCGCCGATGCGGCCTGGTTTGCTGGTTGAGCAAAGTCATCTTCATGGCAATTCTCCAATGTACAGGTTGAGTTATGGTTATCGCGAGCCGTCGCGGACGACCTATTGGCTGCTCTTGTGGCTGGCGACATTTGCAGCCGCGCGTAACGGTCGGAATGCCTTGCGCAGCTCTTCAGAGAACAGTTGAGGCTGCTCCCAGGCGGCAAAGTGGCCACCCTTGCTGACTTCACTGAAATAACTAAGCGTCGGATAGGCGCGTTGCGCCCAGCTTTTGGGTGCACGGTAAATTTCATGAGGGAACACCGTGATTGCCACCGGAACCTTGATCTCCGAGGTCCGTTGCGCAGCCGCACTGAAGTTGTTGTTGTTATTTTCCCAATAGAAGCGGGACGAAGACGCCCCCGAATTGGTCAGCCAGTAAAGACTGATGTCGTCGAGCATTTCATCACGCGTCAATACACGCTCGGGCTTGCCGTTGCTGTCTGTCCAGGCAGCGAACTTCTCGTACATCCAAGCGGCTGTTCCAGCAGGTGAGTCGGCCAGCAAATAGCCAATTGTTTGCGGCCGGGTGACCATCATTGCGCCGTAGGCTGCGTTACGCGCAAAAAAGGTGCTCAGTGAGTCATATGCTACTCGTTCCGATGCTGTAAGCCCGGCAGGCGCGGGCTTAGCGCCATTGATCGAGGCAACCAACTCCGGTGGCACAGTGGCTGGCATGTTCAGGTGGATGCCCAGCAAGCCTGCAGGTGCCAAACGACCAAGGGCATCGGAGATCACCGAGCCATGATCCCCGCCCTGTGACACGTAATGGTCATAGCCCAGACGCTTCATCAAGACGTCCCAGGCTTTGGCAACACGCTCAGGGCCCCAGCCCAGCTCCGTCGGCTTGCCAGAGAATCCGTGGCCAGGAATCGACGGAATCACCAGGTCAAAGGCGTCTTCAGCACGCCCACCGAATGCAGTGGGATTGGTGAGCGGGCCAATCGTCTTGAGAAATTCAAACTGCGAACCTGGCCAGCCGTGCGTGAGGATCAAGGGCATGGCATTTGGGTTGGGGGAGCGGACATGAATGAACTGGATGTCGACACCGTCAATGGTGGTTACAAATTCCGGTAGCGCATTCAGCCTTGCCTCTGCCTTGCGCCAGTCATAACCCTTGCCCCAATACTCGACCAATGCCTGAATCGACTTCAGCTGCACACCTTGGGTGTTATCACTTACGGTTTCCTTATCTGGCCAGCGAGTCGCCGCCAGTCGCTGGCGAAGATCAATCAGCTGTGCTTCATCAACATGCACCTGATACGGACGTATTGCTTCCGAGCCTGCTCCCTGGTCGCTTACCCCTGGGTCACTTGCGGTACCGGTTACGGCCCATGCCCCACCACTGGCACCCAGCAATACACAACTGACGGTACTAATCCTGACGGTTGAAGTCAGCCAGCGCTGCCACGTGGTGGCGGACAAAACTGCAAACATTGTGCATCTCCTTGAACATGATTGCTGGCATGCACGACCTTTGTTATCGGGCTGGCCACTGACTGTTGGTGTGAATACGCGGTTACGGCTTTTTGGCGACACCCGATGATCAAACCATGTGACTTTTGCACCGGCGATTACACGATGGTGTCGGTCGATACCTAGGTATTAGCGGCTTTGCTCAGGTGATTTGCAGCCAAGCCAAGGTCGCACTGATACTGGCCAAGGCCTGTATCTGCATTGTGTCGTTTAGGGGGGTGATTGAATCTTTGTGTAGCTCGAGTTGGGCTGGATACACTGGCTTACAAAGCCTGGGGAAATGCCAGCCAAACTCAAGGATTCCGTTAACCGGCAGCCCTTGGCTACTCGACAGTGCCGCGTTTTTTTGCGCCCAAGCGACACCAAAGTATGATGGGCGAACGCAGCCAAAAAGGTGCATTCTCATAGAGAGACGCCTGCCGAAAAACGAGAACCGACATGTCCGATGAACTCGATCGCATCCTAGATGCGTTGCCGGGTGTGGCATTCACCGCACGAGCTGATGGCGGCGTCGACTTTGTTAATTCCGAGTGGTGCGCCTACACCGGCATAAGCCGCCAAGCTGCTTTGAATTCAGGTTGGCACAAATGCTTGCACCCTGATGACCTTAATCAATTACTCGAGAACTGGCAGGTTATTCTAAGCACCGGCGAACCATGCAGCATGCAGGCCCGCCTGCAACGATTCGATGGCCATTACCGCCGGTTTGTCCTGCAAATAAAACGACTGGACGCTAATCGCGACGGTGCAAACAACTGGTGCGCAGTCGGTACCGATATCGAAGATTATCTCGATGCCAGGCCCGAGCATCAGGTCGATGCCACCTCGATCATCGACAGCATTCCTGCGATGGTGTCGTTTATGACAGCCGACGGCGAGTTGGAGCGAGTCAACCGCCAGATCGAGGACTACCTCGGCTCAACTTACGAGGAGCTGCGGCACTGGGCAGCAACCGACAGCGTCCATTGCGACGACCTACCCATGGTGATCGCCGCCTGGACTCACTCGGTCCAAACGGGTGAACCCTATGACATTGAGCACCGCATTCGTCGCGCAGACGGTGTGTACCAATGGTTCCACGTTCGCGGCTTGCCCATTCGCGATCCTGAAGGCCGAATCACCCGCTGGTGCGTACTACAGGTCAACATCGATGAACGGAAACGCGACAAGATATTGATCGCCAACGCCCTGGCCGACGTCAGGGCCTCCGAAAACAACCTGAGCAAGACCATCAATGCCGTGCCCGGTTTTCTCTGGAGCGCAGCACCGGATGGTGGTGTCATCTTTATCAATCAACGCTGGTGCGATTACACCGGAATTTCCCTTGAGAATGCACGCGGCATCGGCTGGACCGCATCGATCCATCCGGATGATGCCGAAACGCTTGGCACCTATTGGCACGGGCTTCTGCAATCGGGCCAGCAAGGTGAGTTCGAGGCCCGCCTGAGACGTTTCGACGGGGTGTACCGCTGGTTTCTCATCAGGGCAATGCCGCAATATGACGAAGCCGGAACCTTGCTGCGCTGGTACGGTGAGAATACCGATATTGAGGACCGTAAACAGGCCGAGATGCTGCTGGCCGGAGAAAAGCACCTGCTCGCGATGATGGCCGCCAATTCACCGCTGGCCCCTATTCTCGACGCGCTTTGTGAGTTGGTTGAGAGCATGTTTGCAGGCAGTGTGTGTAGCATTGTATTGACCGACCCGAAACGTCCCTCGCCCTCCCATGAAGAGCCAATCCGGCTACAGCCGGGAGCAGGTCCCAAGGTACCCGCAAGCCTAATGCCCAGTGCCGAAGGCTCACTGGCGAGTCCGGATAGCTGCCCGATTGCCTGGGCGATTGCGGCTATTGAACCGGTCATCTCAGCCGACCTGAACCAGGAAAATCGTTGGCCTGAATGGTGCAATACCGCACTCCAGCATGACCTGAAAGCAAACTGGTCGATACCGATATATTCAACTGCCACCAAGGTAATCGGGGTGCTCTCGGTGCTGTACCCCGAGCCGAAACAGCCTTCCAGCGAGCAGGCAAACCTGCTCTCTCAGTTTACCCATCTTGCCAGCATCGCAATCAATCGCGCATGGAGCGACGCTGCGCTCAAGCAAAGCGAAGCGTTTCTGGCCAAGGGTCAGCAGCTGAGTGCAACAGGGACTTTTGCCTGGCGTGTCAGCACTGACACTATCACCTGGTCGGACGAGATTTACCGCATACTCGAGGTCGATCAAGGCGTGATACCAAGCTTCGACTTGATCTACAGCCGGACCCACCCGGACGATATTTCAATGCTCAAGGATGTGGTCAGGCGCCAGCGTGAGCACGACCGAGACTTCGAGCTTGAGCAACGCTTGCTACTGCCTAGCGGCATGGTGAAACACCTGCACCTGGTCGCACACGCCATCAAGGACGAGGATGGTGAACTTGAGTATATCGGCGCGCTTCAAGATATCACCCGACGCAAGCTTTATGAGGAAGCCCTGGGCAAAGTCCGCTCGGAACTAGCGCATCTGGCCCGAGTAGCGAGCCTGGGTACTGTGACGGCTTCGATTGCTCACGAAGTCAATCAACCGCTTGCGGGAATCATCACTAATGCGAGCACCTGCCTACGCATGCTTAGCGCAACCCCACCGAATGTTGCGGGCGCCCTGGAAACGGCACGGCGCACGATTCGTGATGGCAACCGTGCCTCCGACGTTATCAAGCGATTGCGCGCCTTGTTCACAAACCGAAATATCACTCTCGAGAACGTCAATCTCAGTGAGGCAGCGCGAGAAGTGGTTGCGATGTTAACCGGCGAGTTGAAACGCAACGGTGTAGTGCTGCAAACCAGGTTTGCGGAGCCTGTGCCGATAATCAAGGGGGATCGAGTGCAGCTGCAGCAAGTTATCCTCAACCTGATAATGAATGCCATTGAAGTACTGAGCAAGATCACTAGCCGCCCTCGGCATGTAGTGGTCAGTACCACAACGGATGAGGACAGGAGCGTCCACTTCGCTGTGCAGGACAATGGCAGTGGTTTCGAATCAGCGGATGCGGAGCGTATTTTCGATGCGTTCTACACGACTAAAAGCTCCGGCATGGGTATAGGTCTTGCGATCAGCCGCTCTATCATCGAGCAACATGGAGGACAGCTTTGGGCAACACTCAATGATGGCCCAGGGGCAACATTGCGCTTCTCGATTACGCAGCAAGCCGATAGCAGCACCCCGGACCTGGATGCCAACCCTGATCACACCAAGGAGGATTTGTGATGGTAAGGCCTTTACTTGTTTGCGTAGTCGATGACGACGAGTCTGTTCGTGAATCACTCCCCGACCTGCTCAAAGAATTTGGTTTCGAGGTCCAGGCCTTCCCTTCGGCACAGGACTTTCTGCAATCCATTTACCTCGACCTGACGCGCTGCCTGATTCTTGATGTCGCAATGCCCGGCATATCGGGGCCGGAGCTGGCTAAAACACTCAAGCAGCGCGGCTACAATATTCCAACGATCTTCATCACCGCCCATGATGACGAAGCGCAACGGCCCAGGTTGATAAGCCTGGGGGCGGTTGATTGCCTGCTCAAGCCCTTCAGTGAGGCGCAATTGCTCAAGGCTCTTAGCGCAGCCCTGCCCATCAGTTAAATGTGCGGCACAATTCAACAGGAGATGACAAGGTGGACCTAAACTGTGTGCCAACCCCTAGGCGAGGAGTTGCAATGAGGGATGCCATGCCTATCGTCTTCGTGGTGGATGACGATATTTCCGTTCGCGAGTCGCTGGAATTGTTGATCCGCTTCGCCAACTGCCAGCCGGAGCTGTTCGAATCTGCCCAGGACTTTCTCAGTTATCCTGCCCCAGAGGTACCGAGCTGCCTGGTGCTGGATATCAATCTGCCTGGGCTCAATGGTCTGGATCTTCAAACCGCCATTGCTAACGAGCGTCCGGATATGCCGATCATATTCATTACCGGCTACGGTGACATCCCGCGTACGGTTCGCGCAATGAAAGCCGGGGCGGTCGAATTCCTGACCAAACCTTTCGACGACAGCGTGCTGCTCAAGGCCATCGCAGATGCACATGAGAGCAGTCGCATCGCCATGGAGCGTGAACAGTGCCTGCGTTCGCTGCGTAAGAGATACGCCAGCCTTACACCGCGAGAGCAGCAAATCATGGCGATGGTGGTGGCCGGGCATATGAACAAAGTCATCGCCGCTGACCTCGACATCAGTGAAATCACGGTCAAGGCGCACCGTGGCAAAGCCATGCGCAAGATGAAAGCACGCTCGCTGGCAGACCTGGTGCGAATGGCTGAACAGCTCAGTTCGGTGCAGAACTGAGCTGTTCGTTTGTATCACGCATCACAGTGGGGCTAACAGCGGCGTGTAGCTGCGCCTGTAAAGCTTGTCGCCAAGCAGCTTGAGAACGACATTACGTGCCATGGGCGGTAAGGCTCGCATCTTGTCACGTGCGACACATTGCTGTTGAACCCAGTCCACTCGCGGTTTTCGTCTGGCCACGTAAGCAGGCAGCGCCAGTTCAATGCGCTCACCGGCTGCGATGGCATCTGCCAACACCAGAGCATCCTCAATTGCCATCCCGGCACCCTCGGCCATGCTCGGAGACGAGGCGTGGGCGGCATCACCGATCAACACCACACGGTCCAGGTGCCAGGCATCCATCACCACTTGCTGAATACTGCCAGTATGCACTCCTGTGTGTTTTGGCATATTGGTTATCAGTGGCAATAGTGGCGCAGCAAAATCCTCGAACAAGCTCGCAAAGGCTTGCGGTTTAGCGCCCTCTCCTGCATCGCCATGATTCACTGCCATGTCGGCATAGACATAAACGTCCTCATTGCTTACGGGTATCGCAAGCAAAGTCCGCCCCTTGCCCAGCATGGCCGTCCAGTCATCTATTGCGCAGGTATTTGGTGTGATGAAGCGCCAGCAAATATTGCCAACACTAAAAGGCATCACCGTTGGAAACACCAGGCTGCGCACAGTCGAGTCAATCCCATCAGCGCCTATGACCAGGTCATAGACGTCCGTACTACCGTCAGAGAACTCCACTTTACAGCCCTTGGTGAACGGCTGAATATCAGTCAACGAGAGACCAAACCGAGTGTTTGTGCGTACCAGGGCGCCCCGAAGAATTGCTTGCAGGCTATGGCGAGGTAGAGAAAGGCAAGGCCCGCACCCATCCCAGAATTCCAGGGTTTTAGTGATACTCAATGTGCGACCACGATGATCGAGAATACGCTGGGTCAAGATGGGAATAGCAGTCTCGCACACCGCATCCAATACCCCCAGTTGTGCCAGCGCCCTGGCAACATTCCCTGGCATATACAAGCCCATGCCAGCGGAGGAGTCCTCAAGCCGACGCTCGACCAGGTCAGGCTCAAAGCCTTTTAGTTCAAGCGCCCGCGCCATGGCAAAGCCGGCAATACCCCCGCCCACTATCAAAATTCTCATATTGCTACCCGTAAATGCTGACTGATCAGGAGTGCTGGGTTGATTGCGTTGGACAAAGCCCGACTTGAGCGCAAACTCAGGCCCCCTAATCACTCAATGAAAAACAATGAGCCTGGAGACTGTTGACTGGGACAATGCGCCCCAGGATGGCGCCAGGTTGATGCTGGACTCAGTTTGAAGTCGCCGCGCGGCTGCGTGCAGGACGCTGTATCTTGAGCAACTCGCGTTACAGTGGCTTGCACACTCGATACCGATGCCCACCTGAGGCTGCCGGCTAGCCATAGGCAAGGTCCCGGCAGCCATGTACTGCTGAAGGCTTTCTTGTGCTGTGCCTTCAGACCAAATTGAGCACAACATCGATATTGCCGCGTACCGCTTTTGAATAAGGGCAAGTTGAATGCGCTGTCTCAATCAAACGCTGGGCGATATCCCGTTCGATGCCCGGCAGGCTGACGTTGAGCCGAGCCTGTAGGAAGTAGGCATCATTTCCCTGACACAGATCGACTTCTGCATCAATGGCAACTTCTGCGGGGAGCTTTACTTTACAGCTGCGTGCGGCGAGACCTAATGCGCCAACAAAGCATGCCGACCAACCTGCCGCAAACAGCTGTTCGGGGTTGGTCCCCCCGCCATTGCTTCCAGGCAAGGAATGATGGATATCGAGGTGCCCGTCGTCACTACGCGAAGTGCCACCGTCGCGTGCGCCTGTGGTGAGTACCTTGGCGGTGTACAGGATTGTTTTTGCAGTCATTTCAGAGCTCCTGATTACTTGAAAGCGCCTGCGATAAGCGCTTGCTGAATCAGAACAGAACGACTGCCCGCGATCGATTACACATAGGTATCGACAAGCCTGACGCGCCCTTGCCTGACTATCCGCCGCTTGCCATAACGTGACAAAAATGGCCCAGGCTCTCAATCAAAAGCAAACCGCCGGATACCACGACCGGTAGCAACGAGCAAAGGGCTTCAGGCCATGTCATTGACCTGCTGCCAGAGCTGCTCCAGGCGACGTACATCAAGGGTGTCATGACCTTCACAAACCCAGTTCCGGCAACTTTCCAGCCATTTAATTGCCTGCGCTTTATCACCGCTTTCCATCTGTAGCAATGCAAGATCCATCGAACTACGCAATGTCCAGGCACGGGCGCCTTGTTGCTGGCTCAAGACCAATGACTCTTGCAGGATGACCTCGGCTGCAGTGCTATTGCGAGGCTCGATGGATTTAACAATGCCCGCCTTGAGCCGCAGCAATTCAGGCAATGCGAAGGCATCACCACTCTGGCGACAATGGTTGATGGTGCGCTCCACGATAGGCAATGCCTTGGTGTGCTGGTCGCGCAATATCAAACCTTCAACCAGGGCGATTTCAAATGAGGTGGTGAGTAACTCGTAACGCATGCTGTGCAACCGGGCGAGGCTCTCCTCCAGTATCTCGACCGAATCGGCGGGCTGCTGCGCACGTATGGCTATTGCGGCCTTGAACCCTCTGGAGGCAGCCATATAGGGGCCGAATGCATTTTCCTGGGCGATTTTACTGAAGCCTTCGAGGCTGGCTGTAGCTTTGTCGAGATCGCCGGTCCAGATATAAATACACATCGTCCAGATCAACGCGATGCAATAGGTAACCGAATGCTCCAGCGCAGCTGCTTCAGCTTCGACCTTTGCCGCCCAGTGCCGCGCCTGATCAGGAAAACCCTGCAGCCAGAGCGTACGTGCTAGTGCCAGACCAGTACGGTTATGGTGGTCGAAGCCGTAGTGGATCGTGCTACTGCGCTGCGAAGGCTGACTATTACGCAATGAGCTTTCCAACTCTTGTCGCGCCAGCACTTGATTGCCTAACAAATGATGAGAAACGCCTGCCAGCGATGCAGCAATGGCAAATGCCTCGGGTTTTCCAATGATATTACCGACCTCTACCGCCTGCTCGGCCCAGGCCAGCGACGAGGCAAAGTCGCCGGTGCGCTCGTAAAAAATCTGCAGCCGACCATGCAACCGAAGTTGTGACCAGTAATCGCTTAGCGACACGGCAATATCCAGTGCCCTGAGCAATGCTTTTTCTGCTGCCGCACTATTGCCCCGGGTGAACATCAGTACCAATCCCAGTGCTGCCTGCAACTCCATCTCCACGGGGGTACCATAAAAGCCCAGTTCAAGCAGTTCGGTCGCACGTGAGCACCAGGCTCGACATTCCACCAGCAGCGAATAATGCAGGAATACCTGCGCGCTTGCCGCTGCCAGAGGCAACGCCAGCCCCGGGCTGCCATGGGGGCCAAAACTCCATTCCAACGAACTTCGAATATTGCCGAGTTGATTGGAGAGACGTGCCGCGCTGGCGAAGATCGCGCTCGGCGTGGTCCCCAGGTTCGCCAGTAAATTGGTATAAAACAGTGCATGGCGAAACGCCAGGCCATGAGTCTCCGTCTCGCCCCTTGCCGCCAGTTTTTCCCTGGTAAAGGCGCGGGTCATTTCCAACAAACGATAGGCTGCGTGCATATTTGAATGATCGACGCTGACCAGCCCTTTGCTGGTTAGCTCGTCCAAAACTGCAACTACCCTGATTGACTCAACCTGGCTGTCGGCAATGATTTGCGCCGCTGCATCTTGAGAAAATGGGCCAACGAAAATTGATAGGCGCTCGAACACCAGCTGCTCAAGCGGTGTAAGCAACTCGTAACTCCAGTCCAGCATGGCGCGCAGCGTTTGATGACGAGGCAATGCCGTTCGCCGGCCAGTCCAACCCAAGGAAAAGAGTTCGCCCATCAATGCATGCGTTGCGCTTAAGCCATGGGTAGCAACGCGCACCGCAGCCAGCTCAATAGGTAAGGCCATGCCCTCAAGCCGCCGGCACATATCGGCAATCAAATGTGCAGCGTTAGCTTCCAGCACCAGCGCTGTATTGCCCGATGATGCCCGTTCGACAAATAGCTTGACCGCCGGATATGCCAGCAGCTGCTCGACTGACAGGTCCTGTGGCTCCCGAGGGAAAGCCAGCGGGTTGAGCCAGTGCACATATTCATCGCGCACCCGCAGAGGTTCACGGCTAGTCGCCAACAAACCCACGTTTGGCGCGGCATACCTGATCTGCTCGACGACGTCCGAGACTGCGTCTATCAGGTGTTCGCAGTTATCAAGCACCATGAGCAACTTATGCGAGCGCAGATGTGCGAGCAGCACAGCCATCGGGTCCTCGGCTTGTGCCGGAATATCCAATGCGCCAGCCAAAGCAGAAAGTACCAGATCGGCATCCTCAACCTGGGCCAGGTCAACGAAACGAACACGCTCATAGACTTGAGCGCAAATCTGGTGCGCTACCTCGACCGCGAGGCTGGTCTTGCCCACTCCACCCGCGCCAACGATGGTGAACAATTTGGGATGGGATAGATGACCGACAACCAACTCAACATCTGCCTCGCGGCCGATCAGTTTTATCCGTGGCGGCAAGCTGCCGACGCCACTGACATAGCGCTTTTGGCTATTGACCCTGGGAGGAGGCTCGGCAACTGTCGGTTCAGCTACAGGTAGTTTGATTTTTTCCAGTGGAGCAACAAATGCATAGCCCACGCCCACTTGAGTCGCGATATACCTCGCACCGTCTTCGCCGTCCCCGAGAATCTTGCGCAGGCCGGTCATGTGAAAACGCAGGCTACCTTCCTCGACAATGGTGTCGGGCCAGACCTGGCTGATCAATTCACGCTTGGATAGAACTACGCCGGGCCGTTCAAGAAGTGCAATCAACAAGTCCAGTGCGCGCCCACCGATCTCGACAGGGAGACCATGCTTGGTGAGCAATCGCTTTGACGCCACAACGCAAAATGGACCGAACCCAAGCTGGGTGATAACCGAATCATGCATCTCTGCTGGGGAAGGCTCCATAAGGGCCATACTCTTGAAATCAATAGTCGCTGGTGAGAACTATGCGCGCAGTCCTTTAGCACCATAGATGCTATACATGATTGGTCAAATACAACGCGAGCACAAGATCCTTCGACAGAAGAGGCCTTGCAGATAGGCTGGTGGCGGGCGAGGATCAGACGCGCAGGATAGAAACGTCGATATTGCCTTGGGTTGCCTTTGTGTAGGGGCAATTATGATAGGCCGCGTCCATCAGTTCCTGAGCCACATCTGCTTCGAACTCGGGTAAATACACGGCCAGTCGCGCCTGCAGGAAAAACCCTTGCTCGGCGCAAACAAAGTCGATCTGGGCATCAACCGAGGTATCCTGCGGCAAGCCGATCTTGCGCGCATTGCAAGCGTGTCGCAAAGCGCCAATGAAACTCGCCGACCATGCGATCGCAAACAACTGCTCTGGATTGCAACCACTCCCCGGAGCACCAGGAGGAGAAAGTTTCACGTTCAGTCGTCCGTCCAAACTTCGCCCCTCTCCCTCACGGCCACCAGTCGTATGGGTATGACCGGTGTAGAGTGTCTGAGCGATGCTGATCATGGTAAATCCTTATTCAAAAGCGATAGGACATGCAGGCTCAATTTGCCCGTGCAATTTCTGGCCGCCTGGCCGAGGAAGCTCCAGCCACCAACCTGACCTTGGCCCTGCCGCGCCGGTTGCGCAGGTACTCAACAAACTGGCTGCGCGCTATATCCACCAGCCATGCCCGAACAGGGCGTACTGGGTCGTAACTTGTGCAGTTCCAGCAAATCGCCACGAATGCTGACTGGACTAGCTCATCCAAGTGCTCGTCGAGCGCTCTACCCGCTTGCACCTGGCCTTCGTAATACGCACTCAACAAAGGTGATACCGCGACGTACAGCGGATCTGCAGCCTCTTCCCCGCGAGCAACAACCTCGGCGACCAACATGCCGAGTTGTTCATTGCTAGGTCGATCGACCCCGAGAACGCAATTACTGCGATAACTGTCAGTCATGATCAAGCTCCTTGCAGCCTTTGATCCACTGGATTTGTGGAGTCCGCCGTGCAGTTCTCATTGTTATTCTGGTGACGAGAGTAAAGCGTCGCGCTGATTGATGCCGTTAGCCAGTTATGGGGTGTTAGTTATTGTTAGCTGGAACCCGACTGCATTAAGTATCAGTTTGTATCTGCCGACCATTGAGATACATGGGCTTTAGCCCGAGTGGAAACTGAAAACAGCCCGGATACGAAACTGCGTTCAACTAGCGGGGCAAACTCAATCGCTAGACGCCGTTTAACCATCCGTCTTGCTTCATTTCAGTCTTAACAATAGGTGCGTGATGATTGTTCAACCTCATCGCTCAACTGGCCACAGTGTTGCCGCTATTCTCGGGCTCTTGATTCTTTCCATGTCTCTGCGCCCGGCGATCGTTTCAATCGGTCCTGTCTTGTTGCAGATTCAACAACAGTTTCGCCTCAGCTATGCACAGGCAGCATTGCTGACCTCGATCCCAGATCTGTGCATGGCCGTGTTTGCTCTGATTGCACCGAAAATGGCCAGGCGTTTAGGTGTAGATCAAACGGTTATTGCTGCACTGCTGCTGTTAGCCGTGGCTATCGTATTGCGCGCGCTATCGCAATCGAGCCTCTCACTACTGTTCAGTACCCTATTGGTTGGCGTGGGTATCGCCGTAGGAGGCGCCTTGATTAGCGGTTGGATCAAAACCCACTTTGCCGATCGCGCACCGTTTTACATGGGGATATACGCCGCCGGGCTAAGTGTCGGAGCAACCGTGGCGGCAATCAGTACAGAGTCCATCTCCTTGCACAGCGGTACATGGCGCGTCGGTGCTGGCGCCTGGTCAATATTATGTGTGGGTGCTGTGATCAGTTGGTGGCTACTGGCACGCAGCTTTGCCAAACAGGCACCGGCACTGACTCATCCGCGACCGGTTGGCCTGCCATGGTTGGATCTTCAGGCTTGGCTGGTGGCGCTGTATTTTGGCGGTAGCCAGTTTATTGTCTATGCCCTGTTTGCCTGGCTTGCCCCAGCGGCAGCAGATTGGGATACCGGCTCGCTGACACCTGGCGCTTTGCTTGGCGTATTCACCTTGGTTTTTGCCATTGCCAGCTTTGCCATGGGGGTCATGGCAGGCCCTGCAAAGAACAGGGGGGGATGGTTGATCACCGCGACCACCATTGTAGTTTTAGGCGCGGCTGGGCTCTGGAACGCACCTCGATCACCGGCCATTTTCGCGGTCGTTATGATAGCTATCGGCCTGGGCATGGCATTCACCCTGGCAATGACGCTGCCCCTGGATAAGGTTCACACAGCCGCAGATGCCAATGCCTGGACTGTGTTCATGCTCTTTATCGGTTATTTAATCGCCGCTGCTGGCCCTATAGTCTTCGGGTATCTGCGTGAGCACTCACACGACTATCGCCTATCCTTTGCGTTGTTAACCGGAGTTAGCCTGGCGCTGTTATGTCTGCCCCCCTTACTTAAACCCGATGCAAGCAAAACAGCCGTGCTTTCAGCCAACTGAAGCCATGTAGATATGCAAGGGATTGCTGTTCTGTTCCTGGGCTCATCTTCAGCAAGCAGACCTGACTTGGAAAACAGTCATGCAGGGAGCATTGCGAGCCAGCAAAATGTGCTCAAACGCAGGGTTGGTTCTATTGAAAACCACCAAAATGCACTGTTGTATTTGCCACTTCCACACGGAACCCAACCTATTAACATGCAACCCTTTTGGTACCGCTCATTAAACAAAGACGCTCGCCGTTCATTCTGGACTGTGTTCTGTGGTTTTAGCGTCGACTCACTGGACGTTCAGTTGTATGCCTTTATTCTTCCAGTACTGCTCGCTGCTTGGGGGCTGAGCCATTCTGAAGCCGGATTGCTTGGCGCCGCGACACTGACCTCGTCTGCTTTAGGTGGTTGGGTTGCCGGAATGATGGCTGACCGCTTCGGCCGTTTGCGGGTGCTGAAGCTCACCATTTTATGGTTTGCGATTTCCACTTGCCTTTGTGGCCTCGCAGCTGACTTTGATCAGTTGCTTATAGCCCGGACTCTTCAAGGCATAGGCTTCGGAGGTGAGCTGGCGGTCGGGGCGGTATTTATCGCTGAGATAGCAGGGCCAAATGTCCGCAGCAGAATGGTAGGCATGGCCCAAAGTGGTTGGGCAGTTGGCTGGGGGCTTGCGGCAATTATCTCCG
The DNA here is from genome assembly GCF_000222125.1 of Pseudomonas sp. S9. Classification (NCBI taxonomy): domain Bacteria; kingdom Pseudomonadati; phylum Pseudomonadota; class Gammaproteobacteria; order Pseudomonadales; family Pseudomonadaceae; genus Pseudomonas; species Pseudomonas sp. S9. The sequence continues at coordinate 237,826 of NZ_AFFX01000009.1, forward strand.
CGATCAGCCTGACCCTGCTGCCGCCTGAGCTGGGATGGCGAGTGACCTTCATCCTGGGTGTGTTGCCAGCGATTGCCATATTTATCTATCGCCTCAAGCTTAAAGAGCCTCAGGCATTTATGCGCTCAAGCCGACAGTTTTCATGGCGGGCAATACTGTCTGGTCCCTATCTGAAATCAACGATATTGGGCAGCTTACTCGCTGCAGGGATGCATAGCGGTTATTGGGCTATCGCAATATGGTGGCCCGCTATGCTTGAAGCCGAGCATGGTCTTGCAACTATTGAGAGCAGACTTTACCTGGCAGTGCTGGTGACTGGTTCCTTTTTGGGTTATGTCGCCGGTTCCTGGCTTGGCGACATAGCTGGACGAAAGGCAACCCTGCTCATGTTCGCGCTGGGAGGGATCTGCATTGCACTGACGTACTCCAACTTGAGCCTGTACCCGACAGCCATGCTGCTGCTCAGCTTTCCATTGGGTTTTGTGGCCACCGGCATGTTTGGTGTCATCGGATCGGTACTTACCGAGCTATTCCCCACAGAGCTGCGGGCCTCTGGGTTGGGGTTCTGCTACAACTTTGGCAGAGGTATCGCCGGGCTTGCTCCAGCGGTAATTGGTGTCACCTCCGAAACCATGGGCATCACAGGTGCGATCGCGACCTATGTGGTATGCGCCTATATTCTGGTAATGATCGTTGCCCTCTTACTACCTGAAACCAGAGGCGTGAGGCTCAAAAATCTTTCCGAGACATAGTGCTTCAAGCCTCGACATCAAATCAGATACAGCCTGCGCTCGGCATGATGCTTTGGTATCGCCCAACACTTTCGTGCAATCGAACCCTCTTGCCCCTCATGTTTTGATCGAACACCGCTAGCGCACAGACCCACGTCAGATGTGCTTTGTTCGATCAACCGAGGGCTTCGCCATGCTTGTCCAGAAATCTCCGGAACGCACGAACACCGCTGCTTCGTACAGCCCGCCATCGCCAACCAAACGCCAAGCCATCCCCCCAAGAAGCCCGGCATTAAAGAACTGCTTGCCTTATTCGATCCTGCTTGCGGCTTGTCTATTAAGTGCTGGATTGGCTACGGCCGCCGAGCCTGACCACCCTTACGCCGCTATCAGTGATGCAGCCGGAAACCTGCACGTACCAGCCAATTACCGCAACACATACCAATTCCTTGGCAGTTGGGCGGTTGCTGCGGACAAGGGCCAGGGCGCGAAACAACTGCATGTGGTGTATGCCTCCCCCAACACTGGGAAAAGCTACAAAAAACTGGGACATTTCCCCGACGGGACAGTGCTGGTAAAGGAAGTTTTCGATACCAGTACAGCGGGCATGACCACCGGAACCGTAAGCCACGCCACCACGCTCAAAGGCTGGTTCGTAATGGTCAAAGACAGCAAGCATGCTTATCCGCAGTCAAAGTTATGGGGCGATGGATGGGGCTGGTCATGGTTTGACGCGAATCAGCCCAATGTCACAACCACCAAGGATCACAACGAGTGCCTGGGATGTCACCAGCCTGCGCGTTCGAGCGATTTGGTCTATGTCCAGGGTTATCCAACCCTCGCTGAATAACCCGTCCATCTACCGGAGCAACGACATGCTCTTGCAAGCCATTCAAGCCGAGCACGCTCCTGCTGCGCTCGGCACCTACAGCCAAGCAATCAAGTGCGGCAATGCCCTGTACTTGTCCGGCCAGTTGCCAATCAACCCGCTGACTCTGCAACCATGCAACGCCAAGGTTGGACATCAACTCCACCATGGATTTGCCAACCTGCGTGCAGTCTCCAAGTCCAGCGGTGGCGATCTTGCGAAGGTGGTCAAGCTCAACCTCTACCTCACCGACCTGACCAACGCACCGAAGGCCAATCAGATCATGGCTGGATACTTCAGCAAGCCCTACCCGGCCCGTGCTGCTGTGGGTGTTGCCAGTATGCCGCAAAATTTCTGCATCGAAGCCGAGGCGATCAGGGTGCTCGATTGAATCACCAATATCTGCCTCCGCCCCAAGGCTTTGAGCTCCATACCAAGTTTGAGGAACCTCGCCATGCCCAAGACAGTTGCCGAACAATTCGTCGAAACACTGGTCGCCGCCGGTATCAAGCGCATCTATGGTGTGGTCGGAGACAGTCTCAATGGGCTCATCGACGTTGTGCAGCGTCGTGGAGATATACAGTGGGTCCATGTTCGTCACGAAGAAGTGGCGGCATTTGCAGCGGGGGCAGAAGCGCACCTGACGGGCTCACTGGCTGTCTGCGCAGGCAGTTGTGGCCCAGGTAACCTGCATCTGATCAACGGTCTTTTCGATGCACATCGCTCACGCGTACCGGTGCTGGCGATTGCCGCGCAGATTCCATCGGCGGAGATCGGCTCGGGCTACTTTCAAGAAACACATCCGCATAGCTATTTCAGTGAGTGCAGTCACTACTGCGAACTGATATCCAGCAATGTGCAAATGCCACGAACTCTTGAGATCGCCATACGTGAAGCGGTCGGCAAGCGCGGAGTATCGGTTGTAGTCATACCCGGCGACGTCGCCATGCAAAAGGCAGAAAATGCGCCGCTGCCGGGCATCGACAACCTGCTTCCGGCAATGCCCGTGGTGACTCCAGCTATAAAGTCACTGCAGCAACTGGCCGACCTGCTCAATAGCGATCGGCGTATCACCTTGCTCTGCGGTGCGGGCTGCGCCGGAGCGCACAAGCAGGTTATCGCCTTGGCCGAACGCCTGCAGGCGCCGGTTGTACATACACTGCGCGGCAAGGAGCATGTGGCTTACGACAACGAGTACAGTGTCGGAATGACCGGCTTGATCGGCATCTCCTCCGGTTACTATGCGATGCTTGATTGCGATGTGCTACTAATGCTGGGCACCGACTTCCCCTATCGCCAGTTCTACCCCCGTGGTAAGAACGTGCGCATCGCACAGGTTGATATACGCATCGAGAACCTTGGTCGCCGTGCCAACCTAGAGCTTGGTCTGGTCGGCGACGTGCGTGCAACGCTTGAAGCCCTGTTGCCACGCCTCAGGTGTAACACCGACAGCGACCACCTGCGACGTGCCCGTGAACATCATGGCCGTAACCAACACGCGCTCGCAGATCAAGCCGCGATAACCCAGCGTAGTAGGCACATCCATCCGCAGCAGATCGTCGATACCCTTAGTGAGCTGGCAAGCGCCGATGCTGTGTTTAGTAGCGACGTTGGCCTCCCAACGGTATGGGCAGCGCGTCATCTGGCAATGAATGGCCAGCGCCGATTATTGGGGTCGTTCGTACACGGCTCCATGGCCAACGCCCTGGCCCAGGCTATTGGTGCTCAGGCAACCTATCGTGATCGACAGGTTATTTCGTTGTCCGGCGATGGCGGCTTCACCATGCTCATGGGGGATTTCCTGACCCTGGCCCAACTTAAGTTGCCTGTGAAAGTGGTGGTGTTCAACAACGGAGCGCTCGGATTCGTCGAATTGGAACAAAAATCCTCGGGCATCCTCAGCGTCGGAACCGATCTCACCAACCCTGACTTTGCCTCCATGGCCCGCGCCATCGGTATCCATGGCATTCGCCTGGAGCACCCCGGACAAATCCGCGACGGCATCGCCGAAGCACTCGCCCACAAAGGCCCTGTCCTGATTGACGCCGTCGTCAGCCGCACCGAACTGGCAATGCCCCCGAGCATTACTGCGCAGATGGCCAAGGGGTTTTCCCTGTATATGCTGCGGGCAGTGATGAACGGACGCGCGGATGAAATCGTGGATCTGGCGGTTGGAAACTGGAGGCGCTAAGCCCGTTTCTCAGCCAGAAATGCCGGGCCAGTCTTCAGTACCCCAGCTCTTGCGAACGTTTTTAACTGACGATCATCACGACTTGACCCTAGCCAAGGTCAAGTCGCTAGAACCCAGGTGTTTGCCCTGGAAGGCGACGCAGGCAGCTGGCTAAATATAGCCGCTGCCTTGCTTCGATGCTCAAACCGGGTACGCCGAGCGATGCCCATGCAGCCAATAGTTCTGCAAGGTGTGGCTGGCGCCATCCTCCGCAATCATTTGCAGGTTTCGACCTTGTGGCGTACGGCTGAAGCCATTCTCAGCCAGGCCATCAAGTTCACTTTTGGCAGCAAGGGATGTCAACTGAAGAGCCACTCCCATATCGCAATGCTGGCCCTGGGCAGCATTGGCATGAACGGCAGCGCCCGCAAGAGAAAAAACAATCGCAACCAGCAGCTTCTTGGCAGTTTTCATGACGTTTTCCTATTCAAGTCTAAAGGCATGCCTTGAGGTTGCAGAATGCTCAACCGCCCTGGCTGCACACTTGGGCGAGCTTGCTGTAGTCGAGTACCTGGGTATGCCCCTTTGAATCCAGGTAGGTCATGTGCGCGCTGACTACACCACAGGTCTGGGCTGGAGCTTCTGTAAGCGAAACCACTTGTGCGACATCGAGCTGGGCGCCGTAGGTGTAGCGTTCATGGTCTTGAGCAGCTTGAGCCATTGCCGGCAGCACTCCCAGGCTCAGGGAGGTGAAAATGCACGCTGCGGTGATGGATTTAAGGTTCATGGTCATTTCCTCTGGGTCGATGGGGGTTAGCCGAGCCGTCGTTGTCGTCTCAGTGGTACCCATTTAATGCCCGCGAGGTATCTCGTATGTGTCTGGTGAGCCCGGTATTGGCATCGCCACGTATCCTGCACCCACTCGGATACAGGGCGTTACATTGAGGCCATATGACGCAGTGAAAAATACTGACCAACGCTAACCGTTCAACTCTGGCCGAGTAGAACCAACTTGGCGTTGCATCAAGCACGGCCACATCTCAATCACAGATATTCGACTCATAAATCCGACCATCGCCCACGAACCGACACCATCGTGCAATGGTTTCGACAGGGGCTATCTGGTGATATGAAGCTGCGTGGGAATACCGCAAGCGGGCAGCGCTATACAAGCGTTCAGCGGCTCGCGAAATTGAAGCATCACGAACCGACAAGCACCGCCAACCAGATAAGACAGATGGATGCCTGCGGTGAGGGTGAACAGGAGCAACACCATGAACCGCTTTGAACACACTCTACCAGCGCACAGCAAATCTTCAGAAGGCGATAAGTCTCTCGCGCTATCTGGGGTTCGGTCTTTGAGTTTTCGGCTGTTTAGCCTGTTCATATTGGGCCTGGTCCTGACTCACAGCCTCCTGTGGGAAGTGCATAAGAACTTCGATCAGCTCGAACTCAGCAGCACTAGCCCCTCCTTTCTCATCGGCGCTCTACTCGGCATCGTATTGATACTTGCAGCTACTTGGCTAACGGCACGACTCATAACCCAACCTCTGCACAGTTTTGAGCAAGTCTTGAATACGCTAGACCCTGCAAGCCCCGAATACTTAGAGGAGGAAGGTCCGACTGAGGTTGTCAAAGTCGTTGCCGCATTCAATGGCATGCAAAGAAGGGTTACTGAGTATTTACAACAGCGGGTGCAGGTTCTCGGTTCTATTTCTCATGATTTACAGGCCCCCATTACACGTATGCGGCTTCGAGCTGAATGCATGGGCGACTCCTTCTACCGTGAAAAGCTTTTCAAGGATTTACAGGAGGTAGAGCATCTGGTGCGTGAAGGCATCGACTATGCGCGCAGTGTTCATCTTATCGAGGAAAGCAGCTGCACCATTGATGTTGATGCCTTTATTGAGAGTCTGATCTTCGACTACCAAGACACCAGGCAACGGGTGTATTGCGCTGGAAAGAGTAATGCCTTGATTGATGCAAAACCCATAGCGCTACGCAGAGTTTTGACCAATCTTGTAGATAACGCCCTGAAATACGCTGGGGCAGCAGCCGTGACGGTAGCGGTTACAGACGCCAGGCTATCAATCAAGGTACAAGACCGCGGTCCTGGCATTGCAGAGCAGCTGTTGGCTGACGTACTCAAACCTTTCTACCGAGCAGATGAAAAGAAAAACACCTGCATTCGAGGGAATGGCTTGGGCTTGGCGATCGCGCAGCAACTAATGAACACCATGGGCGGCTCAATTAGCCTATGCAACCGGCAAGGAGGCGGGCTGTGCGTGGAGCTGCAACTTGGCTGCCGGCCTGTTTGAAGGAAGCCTAGAGGTTGCTTGAATACGATCACCTATACGTCAGGTCATGCAGCTGTATTAGAGCCTGGCCGACTTGTTGAAGCCATCCGGGGCTAAGATGCACACGAGCGCAAGCATACAATCGCCCGCTACCTTGGCGAAAAAACTACCAGAGCAGGCATGTTCTGGGGGGAGGCGGTGTAGGGCTCAACAAAATACCCAAAATGAAAAGCCTAATGCGCGAACATTGGGCTAAGTCATTGAAAAATATGGTCGGGACGGAGTGATTCGAACACTCGACCCCTTGCACCCCATGCAAGTGCGCTACCAGGCTGCGCTACGCCCCGACTAGGTGAGGTCAGCTTTTACCTTGACCTCGAAAACGTCGAGAATCATACAATAAGGTCCTGAATTATGGAACCTTTTGCTTTCGATTCTCTAATGACGAAGCACATGCAAGACGTCTTCCAACTCGGTAATGGTCTGCTTGATAAGCTGCTTATACTGAGTGGTGTCGTCTTTGGCTTCATCGCCTGACAAGCGCTGTCGCGCACCGCCTATGGTAAAGCCCTGGTCGTAAAGAAGCGCGCGAATCTGGCGGATCATCAGCACGTCTTGACGCTGATAATACCGGCGATTGCCGCGTCTTTTTACCCGGTTAAGTTGGGGAAACTCCTGCTCCCAATACCGCAACACATGCGGTTTGACAGCACAGAGTTCGCTAACCTCGCCGATCGTGAAATACCTTTTGCCTGGTATGACAGGTAATTCGTCGTTATGACTTGGTTCCAGCATAAGCCTCAACCCTGGCTTTAAGTTTTTGGCCGGGACGGAAAGTCACTACACGGCGAGCCGTGATAGGGATTTCCTCCCCCGTTTTTGGGTTACGACCGGGACGCTGACGCTTATCGCGCAGGTCAAAGTTACCGAACCCTGAAAGCTTGACCTGCTCGTTGAGCTCCAACGCTTGCCGGATCTCTTCGAAAAACAGTTCAACCAACTCCTTGGCTTCCCGTTTATTCAGGCCTAGCTCCTCATACAGACGTTCGGCCATTTCAGCTTTCGTCAGAGCCCCCATACGCTACTTCCTTAACGTGGCGTTGAACCTTTGTTCCAGGGAGGTGAGGATATTCTGCGTAGTGGTACTCACCTCATCGTCATTAAGAGTGCGCGATGGATGCTGCCAGGTCAAGCCAACTGCAAGACTTTTTCTATGAGGATCAATGCCTTTACCGTGATACACGTCAAATAGCTTGAGGTCTGTTAGCCATTCCCCCGCTGTTTCACGGATTAATGCCAGCAATGAAGCCGCTGGAACCTCACGATCAACAACCAGGGCAAAGTCACGACGCACCTCAGGGAAACGCGACAACTCGGCAAATGCCGGCATACGCCCCTGCACAACCTGACTCAAGACCAGCTCAAACATGAACACGCTTTGGTCGAGATCAAGCTTTTTAGCCAGCTCAGGGTGGATGGCACCCACATAACCGACCAGATTGCCATCACGCTCGATACGTGCGGTTTGCCCCGGATGCAGCGCTGGATGCTCGCCTGAGACAAAACTGAATGCATCAGCTGCGCCGGCGCTCGCCAACAACGCCTCCACATCGGCCTTGATGTCATAGAAATCGACGTCATCGCGGGCATGCGCCCAGCCTTCAGGCAAACGACGACCGGTGATAACACCTGCCAACATGGCTTCCTGCTTGAGCCCTTCGAGCTGGCCAACAAAGCGTAGCCCACTTTCGAACAAGCGCACGCGCGGCTGCTGGCGATTGAGGTTGTGTTCAAGCGCCTTGATCAGGCCAGGCCACAAGGATGAACGCATCGCCGCCATATCAGCCGAAATCGGGTTGGCCAGCATCAATGGTTCGACACCTGGCGTGAACAGCTCGAACATTTTCGGATCAATGAAGCTGTAGGTAATCGCTTCCTGATAACCACGGGCAACCAGCAAGCGACGCAATGCAGGCAGCTCGACAGCAGCCTCGGCCTTGGTTTGTGGGGCCAGGCGCGCTTGCGGGTAACGCACCGGCAAACGGTTATAGCCATACAGGCGCGCCAGCTCTTCGATCAAGTCAACCTCAAGGCTGATATCGAAACGATGGCTTGGCACGGCAACCTGCCATTGCCCTGCACCGGCAGCGCTGACATCGAGGCCAAGCCCCGTCAGCAAGCGCGCCACTTCGGCATCATCCATCCTCAAGCCGAGCATCTGCTCAATACGTTCGGCGCGCAGCGTTACAGGAGCAATCTTGGGCAGGTCAGCTTCGCTGGCCACTTCAATGATTGGACCAGGCTCCCCCCCGACGATCTCGAGCAACAGAGCGGTCGCACGCTCCATGGCCTTGCGAGCCAGTTGCGAGTCAACGCCACGCTCGAAGCGATGCGAGGAATCGGTATGCAGGCCATAGGAACGCGCCTTGCCAGCAATCGCGATGGTGTCGAAGAAAGCCGCCTCAAGAAACAGGTCACGGGTGGTGTCGGCGACACCACTGTGCTCGCCCCCCATCACACCGGCGATAGCCAGGGCGCGCTGGTGGTCGGCAATAACGAGGGTATCGCTGCGCAGGGTTACTTCCTGGCCGTCGAGAAGGACAAGCTTTTCGCCCTCTTGAGCCATTCGCACACGGATACCACCCTGGATCTGCTCAAGGTCGAACGCATGCATCGGCTGGCCGAGCTCGATCATCACATAGTTGGTGACATCAACCACGGCATCGATACTGCGGATATCCGAACGACGCAGGCGCTCCACCATCCACAGCGGTGTGGGCCTGGACAGGTCGACATTACGCACCACACGGCCCAGATAACGCGGGCAAGCTTGCGCGGCAAATACTTCAACTGGACGCACCTGATCATGGACGGCGCTGACTGCAACGACTTCAGGAGTTGTAACAGGCGCGGCATAGAGCGCACCCACTTCCCGCGCCAAACCAGCGAGGGACAAACAGTCCCCGCGATTAGGCGTGAGATCAACTTCAATGCTGGCGTCGTTGAGATTGAGGTATTCGCGAACATCCTGGCCAACCGGCGCATCGGCTGGCAACTCAAGCAGGCCGTCATTTTCCTCGCTGATCTGCAGTTCGGCAGCCGAGCACAGCATGCCGTTCGACTCGACGCCGCGCAGCTTGGCTTTCTTGATCTTGAAGTCGCCAGGCAATACCGCCCCTATCATGGCGAAAGGGATCTTCAGGCCTGGGCGCACATTCGGCGCGCCGCAGACGATCTGGAATGTCTCAGCGCCATTGCTGACCTGGCACACACGCAGCTTGTCGGCATCCGGATGTTGCTCGGTGCTCAATACTTCACCGACAACGATACCGCTGAACTCGCCTGCCGCGGCACTGACGCTGTCGACTTCCAAGCCCGCCATCGACAGGCGAGCGACTAAATCTTCACGGCTGACCTGAGGGTTAACCCAGCTGCGCAGCCACTGTTCACTGAATTTCATCCTGCCTTCCTCATCAATTCGATTAACTACTTACAGCGTTACAACTAGCGAAATTGCGCTAGGAATCGCAGGTCGTTATCGAAGAACAGGCGCAAGTCATTAACGCCGTAACGCAGCATGGCCAGACGCTCAACACCCATGCCAAACGCAAAGCCGGAATATTTTTCCGGATCGATGCCGCTCATGCGCAGAACGTTCGGATGAACCATGCCGCAGCCCATCACTTCCAGCCAACCCGTCTGCTTGCACACCCGGCAACCTTTGCCGCTGCACATCACACACTGCATGTCGACTTCAGCCGATGGCTCGGTGAAGGGGAAGAACGATGGGCGGAAACGTACACCCAGCGGTTTCTCGAAGAACACACGGAGGAACTCTTCAATGGTGCCCTTTAGGTCGGCAAAGCTAATGCCCTCGTCGACCAGCAACCCTTCAACCTGATGGAACATCGGTGAATGGGTGATATCCGAGTCACAGCGGTACACACGCCCCGGGCAAACGATACGGATAGGTGGCTGCTGCGACTCCATGGTGCGGACCTGTACCGGCGAGGTATGGGTGCGCAACAACATATTCGCGTTGAAGTAGAAAGTGTCATGCATGGCCCGCGCCGGGTGATGGCCGGGAATATTGAGCGCCTCGAAGTTGTGATAGTCGTTCTCGACCTCGGGGCCTTCGGCAATGCCGTAGCCTATCCGAGTAAAGAACTGCTCAACACGCTCCAAGGTACGTGTAACCGGATGCAAGCCGCCAGAGGTCTGGCCACGGCCTGGCAGGGTTACATCGATACGCTCCGCTGCAAGCTTGGCGCTCAGCGCGGCGTTTTCCAGAAGATCCTTACGGCTGCTCAGGGCTTCCTGAACACGCTCTTTGGCCGCATTGATCAGAGCACCGGCTTGCGGGCGCTCTTCTGCAGACAGGCTGCCCAGGGTCTTCATCACCTGAGTCAACTCGCCCTTTTTGCCCAAATAGTGAACACGCAGTTGTTCCAGGGCGTTCACATCATCGGTGTTGCGCACGGCCTCAAGCGCTTGCGAGACCAGCACATCCAGATTTTCCATTTACAGACTCCAGATACGAAATAGGGGAAGAGCTCAAGCTCTTCCCCTATCGGTGACGTTTCGAACGCACTCAAGGACGACTGCCCTTGACCCCGCTCTTGCACCGGGCGAGCCCGGTGATTGTCGGGGACTTAAGCCAGTTCGGCTTTCGCTTTCTCGACAATCGCAGCAAACGCCGCTTTTTCGTTCACTGCCAGATCAGCCAATACCTTACGGTCGATCTCGATGGACGCTTTTTTCAGGCCAGCAATGAAACGGCTGTAAGACAGACCGTTTACACGTGCGCCAGCATTGATACGAGCGATCCAAAGGGCACGGAACTGACGCTTCCGCTGACGGCGGTCACGGTAGGCGTATTGGCCTGCCTTGATCACAGCCTGCTTGGCAACACGGAATACGCGAGAGCGTGCGCCGTAGTAGCCTTTAGCCAGTTTCAGAATTTTTTTGTGACGCTTACGAGCAATTACGCCGCGCTTAACACGAGCCATGAGTTATTTCCTCTTACCTAACCGAATTAACGAACGCGCAGCATGCGCGCCACTTTTGCCACGTCAGACGGATGCACCATGGTGCTGCCGCGCAGTTGACGCTTACGCTTAGTGGACATTTTGGTCAGGATGTGGCTCTTGAAAGCGTGCTTGTGCTTGAAGCCTGAAGCTGTCTTCAGAAAGCGCTTCGCTGCACCGCTCTTGGTTTTCATTTTTGGCATGTTCGGATACTCCGCATTCAGTTAATAAATATAATCGCAAGGCCTGCCGTGCCCTGTTGATTACTTCTTCTTTTTGGGGGCGATGACCATAATAAGCTGGCGTCCTTCCATCTTCGGGTGCTGTTCAACGGTGCCGTATTCAAGCAAGTCACCTTCAACTCGCTTCAACAACTCCATGCCCAACTCCTGATGCGCCATCTCACGACCACGGAATCGTAATGAAACCTTGGCCCTGTCCCCCTCACTAAGGAAACGTACCAGGTTGCGTAGTTTTACCTGGTAATCCCCTTCCTCCGTCCCTGGGCGAAACTTGATTTCTTTGATCTGTACTTGTTTCTGGTTCTTCTTCGCCGCTGCTACCTGCTTCTTCTTTTCAAACAGGTGCTTGCCGTAGTCCATGATGCGACATACGGGGGGCAAAGCGTCAGCAGAAATCTCAACCAGATCCAGCTTAGCTTCTTCAGCTATGCGTAGCGCTTCATCAATAGAGACGATGCCAATCTGCTCGCCTTCAGCGCCAATTAACCGAACCTCGCGTGCCGAGATATTCTCATTGATCGGCGCCTTGGGTGCAGTTCGTTTATCTTGTCTCATTTCACGCTTAATAATGATTACTCCAAATCTTGGCGACCACGCCGGGAAACCGCCTGCGTAACGAAATCAGCGAATTGGGATAGGGACATTGAGCCCAGATCAGTGCCTTCACGGGTACGCACGGCGACAGTTTGCGTTTCAACTTCCCTATCTCCAATAACCAAGAGATAAGGAACCTTGAGCAAAGTATGCTCGCGGATTTTAAAGCCTATTTTTTCATTTCTCAAGTCAGACTTGGCACGAAAGCCGCTTTGATTGAGTGTTTTTTCCACTTCAAGGGCAAAATCAGCCTGTTTATCGGTGATATTCATCACCACGGCCTGAATCGGAGCAAGCCAGGCAGGAAACGCACCCGCATATTGCTCGATCAACATTCCGACAAACCGCTCAAACGAACCCAGGATTGCGCGGTGCAGCATGACCGGACGATGACGACTGTTGTCTTCGGCGATATAGCTGGCATCCAGACGCTCTGGCAAGTTTGGATCGTACTGCAAAGTACCACACTGCCAGTTACGACCCAGGCAGTCTTTCAGGGTGAACTCGATCTTCGGTCCGTAGAAAGCGCCCTCGCCTGGTTGATATTCCCACTCAAGACCCGACTCATTCAGGGCGTCGGCCAGCGCACCTTCGGCACGGTCCCACAACTCTTCGGCACCCACACGCTTGGCCGGACGCGTCGACAGCTTCATGGCGATATCAGTGAAACCAAAGTCGGCATAAACCTGCAGTGTCAGCTTGATGAAGTCAGCCGCTTCCTGCTTGACCTGCTCCTCAGTACAGAAAATGTGCGCATCGTCCTGGGTAAAACCGCGCACACGCATGATGCCATGCAGCGCACCTGAGGGTTCATTACGGTGGCAGGCACCAAATTCAGCCAGGCGCAGCGGCAGATCACGGTAAGACTTCAAGCCCTGATTGAATACCTGCACATGGCACGGGCAGTTCATCGGTTTGATCGCGTAATCGCGGCTTTCCGACTCGGTGGCAAACATGTTTTCCGCGTAGTTGGTCCAGTGCCCGGACTTCTCCCACAGGATACGGTCAACCACTTGTGGCGTCTTGATCTCCTGGTAGCCATGCTCACGCTGGACCTGGCGCATGTATTGCTCGATCACCTGATACAGGGTCCAGCCATTGGCATGCCAAAACACCATGCCCGGCGCTTCTTCCTGCAGGTGGAACAGATCCAGCTGCTTGCCAATACGGCGATGGTCGCGCTTTTCGGCTTCTTCAATACGCTGGATATAAGCAGCCAACTGCTTTTTATCTGCCCAGGCAGTGCCATAAACGCGCTGCAATTGCTCGTTCTTGGCATCGCCGCGCCAGTATGCGCCCGACAACTTGGTCAGTTTGAAGGCTTTGAGAAAACGTGTATTCGGCACATGCGGGCCACGGCACATGTCGACATATTCTTCGTGGAAGTACAGACCCATCGATTGCTCGTCAGGCATATCCTCGACCAGACGCAGCTTGTAGTCTTCGCCACGGGACTTGAACAGCTCGATAACCTCGGCGCGCGGCGTAACCTTTTTGATCACGTCGTAATCTTTCTCGATCAACTGCTGCATGCGCTTTTCGATCGCCGCTACGTCTTCCAGAGTAAAGGGACGTGGCGAAGCAATATCGTAGTAAAAGCCATCATCGATGACCGGACCGATCACCATCTTGGCTTCAGGGAACAGCTGCTTGACCGCATGGCCGACCAAATGCGCGCACGAGTGGCGGATTATCTCAACGCCTTCCTGATCTTTGGGCGTAATGATCTGCAGCGTTGCGTCGTGATCGATCAGATCACAGGCGTCAACCAGCTTGCCGTCGACCTTGCCGGCAACAGTGGCTTTAGCCAGGCCTGCACCGATGGATTGAGCCACCTCAAGTACGGATACCGGGTGATCGAATGAACGTTGACTGCCGTCGGGAAGAGTAATGATGGGCATGGCGCCTCCTCTCCTAGTGGTGACCTCTACCAAAGGCCACATGGGTTGGGATGAGCCAGTAAGCGATTCGGCGGAATTCCTGCCTTACTATGGCAGCGGCATTGAGCCGACCTGACCGAACCGCAGTCACTGGAGGTTTACGTAGCGAAAACTTGATGCATACAACACAAAAAACGGCCGCCTAAGCGACCATTTTTAGTAATTACATTTAAGCATGCTCCACCAGCGCGATTAAAAACGCACACGGGGCACACCCAAGCGACTGAAACGCAAAGAAAAAAGATATGCCTTTGCAGCCAAGAGCGCACTATAACATTAAAACCAAGGGCTTATGGCAGTTTTCAGATTATCTGGACGGCAATCAACCACCTCAAACCGCCTCGGGTGCGACACAGCTTTGGATGCACAGGTCTGCACAACCTGACTACGACTTCCAAGTTGCAGTGAGCTGCCTCACAACTCAAATCAAAGGTGCATCGACTACAAAAGTAAACTTAAGTACCCTGCGCCGCCGCAGGCATAGGCAACGGATGCACAGCCGGGCGATCGCGCAACGAGACTGATCGACACACTTGTATTGATCGACCTGGCAGACCAGAACCTGCCTGCCCTGCCAAAACCACTCATAAAGGGAATTTAGATGAACCCCATTGAACTAAAGCCTAAATCCATCATTGGCTACGTAGTCGCCTTTGTTGTAGGCATCCTGGTACTCGGCGTGCTTTTTGGAAGCTGGTACACCGTCGATGAAACCGAGCGCGGCGTTTTACTTCGCAACGGTGCACTGGTGGGGATAGTTGACCCCGGCCTCTCGTTCAAGATGCCATTTATCGAGTCCGTAAGCTTCATCTCCATCCAAAGCCAAGCCACGAGCTACAACAAGGTCCAGGCCTACAGCAAGGACCAGCAAACCGCCGAACTGACTGTATCGATCTCCTGGCACGTCCCCGCCAGCGAGGTGGCGAAGGTCTACACCCAATACAAGGATCTCGACGGGCTATTGACCCGACTGATCTCTCGCCAAGTGGGCACTCAAATCGAGAATGTATTCGGCCAGTACAACGCAGTAACCGCAGTGCAACAGCGCGGGCGGTTTGGTGCTGATGTTTCCAAGGCGATTACCGACTCGATCAAGGGTCCGGTGATCATCGACAGCGTGCAGGTCGAGAACATCGACTTCAGCGATGACTACGAACGCTCGATTGCCCAGCGCATGAAAGCCGAAGTGGAGGTCAAGACCCGCGAGCAGATGCTGGCCACCGAGCAGGTTCAGGCGCAGATCCGCGTGACCCAGGCCCAAGCTGAAGCCGACTCCAAGGTTGCCCAGGCCAAAGCCGATGCGGAAGCCACTCGCTTGCGCGGTGAAGCTGAAGCCGATGCGATCAAGGCGCGCGCCCAGGCACTGGCAAGCAATCAAAATCTCGTGGAGCTGACCAAGGCAGAACGCTGGAACGGCGTACTTCCGACCACAGTTCTACCCAACGGAACCCTGCCGTTTATCGACGCCAAGTAATACTTCCAAGGCCAGATCGCCGATGCCTCGACGCATCCAAGGGGTCTGGCCGCCGCCTCAACCGCCCACCTAATCGTGACATGTGCACGCCCTGGCTGCGCCGCATCCGCACGACTCGAACAAATCCCCGCCCCAGCCAACACCCCACCTGCAACACTCCAGAGGTGACGGGACGCATATCAGGACAGACAGACAGGCAGACCAGCAAATCAGTAGCCCCCAGAATGCATCTGCCGGGCGGCCTGGGCAGGCAAATCGCTTGCCCAAAATATTCCAGAAACAAAAAAGGCGACCCCTAGGGATCGCCTTCTAAGTACCGCCCAAGAGCGGTTTGTTTGGTAGGCACAATTGGATTCGAACCAACGACCCCCACCATGTCAAGGTGGTGCTCTAACCAACTGAGCTATGTGCCTGCAATGGGTGCGCATTCTACGTCCGAGCGCAAAACTGTCAATAGTTTTTTTCGCTAACCGACTGAATAAATGCATTTTTTAGGCATCAAGAGGCTGCTGAAGATTTCTAAAAGACCACTAGCCGGGCATTTTCAACTCGGGTAGCATCAGGATATTCGTAAAAAATAAACAACAGAGGTTGCAAAATGGCGCACACGGAATACCCACAATCCTATTACGCGGCTTCCGCGAACCCCGTCCCTGCCCGCCCTGAACTCAATGGTGACGTCGAAACTGATGTGTGCATTGTTGGCGCTGGCTACACGGGGTTATCAACTGCAATCTCGCTACTCGAAAATGGCTTCAAGGTGAGTATTGTCGAGGCGGCGAAAGTCGGTTTCGGCGCATCCGGACGTAACGGCGGCCAGATTGTTAACAGCTATAGCCGCGATATCGACGTGATTGAACGTAGCGTTGGTCCCAAGCAGGCACAGCTGTTGGGCCAGATGGCGTTGGAGGGCGGTCGCATCATTCGTGAGGGAGTCGCCAAGTACAACATTCAGTGCGACCTCAAGGACGGCGGTGTTTTCGCGGCCAATACCAGCAAGCACATGGCCCACCTGGAGTCGCAAAAGAAACTCTGGGAGCGCTACGGCCATACTCAACTCGAGCTGATGGATGCCAAGCGCATCCGTGAAGTAGTGGCCACGGATAACTACGTCGGTGGCATGCTCGACATGAGTGGCGGCCACATCCACCCTCTTAACCTGGCGCTGGGCGAGGCTGCGGCTGTCGAGTCATTGGGCGGAGTTATCTACGAACAGTCACCCGCAACACGCATTGAGCGCGGCGCGAACCCGGTTGTGCACACGCCAAAAGGTCGAATCAAGGCAAAGTTCGTGGTTGTCGCCGGCAACGCATACCTGGGCGACCTGATGCCTGAGCTGAGCGCAAAATCAATGCCGTGCGGCACCCAGGTGATTGCCACCGAGCCGCTGTCCGATGAAATGGCCAAAAGCATCCTGCCACAAGATTATTGCGTAGAAGACTGCAATTACCTGCTCGACTACTACCGCCTTACTGGCGACAAGCGCCTGGTTTTCGGTGGTGGCGTGGTTTACGGCGCTCGTGACCCGGCCAATATCGAGGCCATCATTCGTCCCAACATGATCAAGACCTTCCCGCAGCTCAAGGATGTGAAGATTGATTATGCCTGGACCGGCAACTTCCTCCTGACGCTTTCGCGCTTGCCGCAAGTCGGTCGTATTGGCGATAACATCTACTACTCACAAGGCTGCAGCGGGCACGGCGTAACCTACACCCACCTCGCGGGCAAGGTGCTTGGCGAAGCGCTGCGCGGCCAAGCCGAACGCTTCGATGCCTTTGCTGGCCTGCCACATTACCCATTCCCGGGTGGACGCTTGCTGCGCGTACCTTTCACGGCAATGGGCGCCTGGTATTACAGCCTGCGTGACAGACTTGGCTTCTAGGCACTACCTACTAAAAACGGCGCCAATTGGCGCCGTTTTTTTATAGCCGTCAAAACACTACTGCATGGTTGAGCAGGCCTGCAAAACCGAGCACTGCCCGGCCGCCTGAGTGGCCACCTTCAATGGCGAACCAAACCGCTCGTCTTTAGGTGCCAGTTGTTTTGCGCACGCCTGTGCCTGCGCAGCCTGCTGGCCACAACCGCGCTCAGCCAAGACCTGGGACAAGTTGAACCAACCGGCAGCAAAGTCCGGTTTATGCTGAACGCTTTTGCGCAGGTCCGCCTCGGCACCCGCAGCATCCCCGCCGGCATGACGACTGTTGGCCATGGCAAACCAGGTCAGCGCCTCATTTGGCCATTGCCGCGTCGCGGTGCGATAAGCGCTCAAGGCCGCCTGTTTGTGGTCGGTCTCCTCAAGGTCACTCGCCGCCTTCAACCATGTTTGCATCTCCGGGTTGGCAGGCAACTTGTTGGGTGGCATCGTCACCACGGCCCAGCGTTTGGCCCGCGCCCAGCTTTCATCAAAACCGGCGAAGTCGGTCGTCCAGCGACGCGTCGTGCCGGAGCGTAAAATCAGGGTTTTGGCACGCAAATCAAAACCGACAACCACCGCAAAGTGCCACTGCGGATACCAGTCGAACGCCTGATTCTGCAATACCAGCACCGGGTTACCGGCGGCAACCTGGTTCAGTATTGACTCCAATTTTGGCTGCAGCGGATACACCAGCATGTCATGCGCCCGCGCAGCTGCCACCATTTCTATCTGCAAGCTGCCTTCACGACCAGGAATGTAGACCTGATCCTTGAGCAAACCTGGGCTGGTTGCCACGCCCCGCTGGGTCAACATGGTCGACAGTGCCGCCGGGCCGCACTGATACTCGGTTTGAGGGAAAAAAGGGACGTCACTGAGTTCAACCCGTTCAGGCAACTGCGCAGTCTGCGGTGATAACACCGGAGACTGCGCACAAGCTGAAAGCATGATAGTGAGTACGGTCGGGACCAATAGCCTGATTATCGATTTATACATTTCACAAAACTGAAGATGTCGGTAGCGCAGAGCATATCGGTAACGATGAAGATCACAAAGAACAACACGATAATACCGATAACACCACTACCTGCAGGCGCCTGATCCAGTTGCTGGTTGAACTGGGCAAGCTCGGCATTGGTCAGGCTGTTGATACGCTTCTCGACCGTGTTCCGATCAACTCCGAGGCTGTGCAGTTTGTCCTGCACACCTTGCTCATCGAGCATGCTCAGTAACTGCTGGCGATCTACTTGTTGCTGATGTTCAGCCAAGACTTCAGAAGTGCCGATCATCGATGCATTTGCCAGCGGCACCTGGGCCACCATCAGCAGATGAAATACTGCCAGGCTTGCTGCTAGTCGACGAAATACTGAACCTTTACTCATGACACTTACCTCTCGATTTATTTCACGTTATGACTAAATCAACAAGCAAGGGTTCATCGACGCCGGGCGGCGACGATAATTTAAATTAAGCCTAGGCCTGAAAAATCTCCTACCAGCGGGCATCTGGCTCGCCCCAGCCGTCAATGTAGTCGCCAAAAACTGACTCACACAACAAAGAGTCTAGCCAGTTTTTGGCTCATTCATCAGCCGGTCCGCGACCTGGCTGATCTGCTCGATCAACGCCTGCTGAGCCTTGGGGTACTCTTCGCCCGCGCGACGCAAGAGATACAAACCAACCATCAGGTTCGGCTCCAGCACACGCATCTGAGCGCCGCCCATGACTGCAACCCTTGCCGTCAGCGGATCCACCAAGGCCATGCCCTGCCCCGCCGTGACCAAGGCGCCAGCGAGTTGATAGGTCTGAACCCAGGTATCGATCAGCGGCGCAGGTTGCAGCCCACGAAGGTGCTCGCCTATCAAGCTGCCCAGGGCATCGCGCGTATCCAAGCCAATCAACACCGCGCCAGCAAGGTCCTGCAGGTAAACCGGCTCCATGCACTGCGATTGACTCCAGCAACCTGCGGGGGCTATTAACTGCATGCAGCCCTGGGCAAGTAACTGGCACTGCAAGCCTGGGTGCTCAACGAGCTGCAAGGTCAAGCCAATATCCGCCTCGCGCAATAACAAGCGCTGGATCATTTCGGCCGAATGCTGGGTCGCCAACTCACAATTGACACCTGCATGCCTATCTCGCCATTGGCTCAACGCCAAAGGTAAAAGCTGTTGCGCCAGGGCCGGGGTGGAGACTAACCGCAGGTTCTCTTCCGCACCTCGCCTGAGACTGCCAGCCAGGCGCCGCAGGCTTTGCAAATCCGCGGACAGGCTTTCGGTCTTGTTGCGCAGGATTCTCGCCTCAACAGTCGGCTCCAGTTTGCCACGCACGCGGTTGAATAACCTGAAGCCCAGCTGTTGCTCGGCATGCTTCAATGCTTTGCTCGCTGCCGGCTGGGAAATATTCAACAGATCCGCCGCGGCAGTGACGCTGCCGGTTTGCAAGATTGCCTGAAACACTTCGATATGACGCAGGTGCATGCTTTGTTCCTCCGGGTGCAGAGCAATAGCATAGCTTTTGGTTATGGCCTAGCTGCAATCTTTCATTGGTTTCCAACTCATGCATTTACATACCCTGAAAGCCAATTTGGTATGAGGTGTATGCATGCGAGTTGCGGTGATCGGAGGAGGCGTCATTGGCTTAACGACAGCCTATGCCCTAATACGCGAAGGTCATGAGGTCGATCTGATTGAGCGACGCGACGAGGTCGGGCTGGAGACCAGCTTCGCCAACGGCGGCCAGCTTAGCTATCGTTATGTGTCGCCACTGGCCGATGCGGGAGTGCCGCTGGAAGCACTGGGCTGGATGCTGCGCAGCGACGCGCCCCTGCGCTTCAAGCCGCAATTCAATCTGCAGCAATGGCGCTGGTGCCTGCAGTTTCTGGCTGCATGCCGACGCTCGGTCAACCAACGCAACACGGCTCACTTGTTGCGCCTGGCCCTGCATAGCCAAAAAATACTGAGCACCTGGCGCGAGCAAGACACGCTCGATAACTTCGCCTGGCGCTCAAACGGCAAGCTGGTGGTTTATCGCACCCCGGCAAGCTGGGCCAAGGCGAGCAAGACGCCTGGCGATGACAACCGCCAACTACTGAGCGCAGAGCAGTGCCTGGATACCGAGCCCGCCCTCGCCGGGATCGCCAATGAACTGCTCGGCGGCGTTTACGCACCCGGAGATGAAGTCGGCGACTGCTATCTATTCTGTCGGCAATTGCTCCAGCGACTTCAAGCCAACAGCGCATTCAAGCTGCACGCCAACTACGATGTCAAAGGCTTGCGCGTCAGCAATGGCAAGGTCAAGGCGCTGCAATTGAATTGCGGTGATGAGCATCTGGTGGATCATCTCGTGGTCGCAGCAGGCGTCCACAGCATCGCGCTGCTCAAGCCCCTGGGTATCGATGTGCCGCTCTACCCGCTCAAGGGCTATAGCCTCAGCCTGCAACTCGATAACCCGCAAGCGGTGCCTGAAACCAACGTTACCGACTACGACAACAAAGTCGTTTACGCCCGCCTGGACGACCAACTTCGAGTTGCGGCCATGGTTGATGTTGGCGGCTGGGATAGCCAGCTAGATGCTCTTCGAATCAAACAGTTACGCGATCTTGCCGCCCGTAGCTTTCCCGAGGCCGGAGACTTTGCTGCGGCGACGCCTTGGGCGGGACTGCGCCCGGCCACCCCACAAGGCACACCCTGGCTGGGTGCGAGTGGCATCAATAATCTCTGGCTGAACCTGGGCCATGGCAGCCTGGGCTTTACCCTTGCCTGCGGCAGTGCCGATGTACTGGCACAACTGATTGCCGGCTCACCCGCCCCGATCGCCCTGGACGGCCTCACGCGTACATAAGGCATTCACCATCATTCAATAGGGAGTTTTATGAATATCCAACGCATGCAAACCAATGATCGCCTGTCAGGCGCCGTGAACTTCGGCGAACTGGTGTTTTTGTCAGGCCAGGTTCCCACCAACCGCTCGCTCGATGTGGCAGGTCAAACCGTTGAGGTCCTGGCCAAGATCGACACTTTGCTGGCTGAAGCAGGCTCGGATCGGAGCCGGTTGTTAAGCGCCCAAATATGGCTCAAAGACATTGAGCACGACTTTGCAGCCATGAACCAGGAATGGATCAAATGGCTGCCACAAGGTTGCGCCCCAGCCCGTGCAACCGTTGAAGCGCGCCTGGCATCAGGCGATGTGCTGGTTGAGATCATGGTTATTGCAGCACGCAATAGCTAAGGCCCTTTTCAAGCCCGGGCCCACAAAAATCAATGCTCGTTGCTGGGCCCGGGTGCATTCAAATAGTGGTGATCGAGCATAAAAGATAGTCTGTTCAAACAATTAAAATCAGGGGACCTACCGATGAAAAATAACAAAACCCGGTTTCTTATCAGCGCACTGGCCGGTCTCTGCCTGGCCACTCCAACACTGGCAGCAGAACGCTATGTAACCATTGGCACCGGTGGTCAAACAGGTGTCTATTACACTGGCGGCCAATCAATTTGCCGGTTTCTCAATCGTGCACAGGTGCAACCGCCAATCAAATGCAACGCCACCTCAACGGCAGGCAGCGTGAGCAATATTGTCGCGCTCAATGGCGGCGAATATGACTTTGGCTTTATTCAGTCAGACCACCAGTACAAGGCCCAAAAGGGCCTCGCGCCTTTCGATAAGCTCGGCCCACAAACCAAGCTGCGCACCCTCTTCTCGCTGCAAAGCGAAATCCTGACCATCGTTGCCCGCAAAGACAGCGGCATCGACACAATCGAAGACCTCAAGGGCAAACGCGTAAATATTGGTGTGCCTGGCTCGGGCAGCCGGGATACGGTTGATGAAGTCATGGCTGCCGAGAGCTGGACAAATGCCAGTTTCTCCCTGGCGGCTGAACTCAAGCCTGCGGAAATGGCGGCGGCTCTCGGCGACAATAACCTGGACGCCATCACCTATGTGGTTGGCCATCCAAGCGGGGCGATCCAGGAAGCCCTGGTCAATGTCGATGCGCAGCTTATCCCGGTCACAGGCCCGGCAATCGACAAGCTGTTGAGCAAGGCCCCCTACTTCAGCAAGGAAAGCATCCCGGGCGGCATTTACCCAGGCGTCGATGCCCCGGTACCCTCGATTGGCGGCAAAGCGGTACTGGCTACCATGTCGAGTACCGATCCTGAGCTGGTCTACCAGTTGGTCAAGTCCGTGTTCGACAACCTTGAACGCTTCAAGCGCTTGCACCCAGCCTTCAAAGACCTCAAGGCACAAGACATGATCAAGGTCGGCCTCACTGCGCCCCTGCATGAAGGCGCGGTGCGCTACTACAAAGAACAAGGCTGGATGTAGATCCGGATTGGCTTTAGCGAGGCCCTGCGATTCAGGGCCTCGTCATAACCGGATACAGCCGCTATCAAGCAAGAATTCAGTCACTACCCGCCTCATCTTCGTTGCTTGCCGTATCTGCCGTAAGCCATTGCAGCGTAGCGTCGCACACAGCGAACCAAGGCCTGCTCATCTGATGCCTTCGCAGCAGCTCAACACCCCTGGCGGTGAACGTACCCGGGGACGCAATAGCATTGCCCATGGCTGCCAGGTCTGCATCGGGATTGTGATAAGCGCTGGCAAGGCAGTCCTGCATATTGCTCAGCACCAGTTGCCTGGCTTGAGCCTCTGGCATCCCTTGCGCGACGAACCATTGCTGAAGATCCTGCAGCCAGAAATAAAACCAGCCATTCATGCACGCAGCAACGGTCGCCAGTTCAAAAGCCTCTTCCTCGTCCAGCAAAACAGCTGTACCCAATGGCGCCAGGTACTGCTGAACAAGGTCATTGCGCGGGTAGATCACAACCGTGGTGCTGTTGATCTGGGCCGCGTAGGAAAGCATCGCCCGAACCACCTGCGCACCTGGAAAATAACGCGCTAACGCATCGAGCTTCATGCCGGCCACCAGCGAAACCAGGGTTTTACCAGGCGTAATTGTCACCTCTTCGGCCAACTGAGCAACGGCGTCAGGACGAACCCCGAGGATAAGAAGATCTGAACTATCAATGACCGCCTGATTGCCTGCCATGATCTGGCAGTCGAAAGCGTCCGATAAAACCTGGGCACGGGCCTGATTACGCGGAGACAGCCTTATCGCGCCAGGGTAACCGCTGCGCCGCAAGCCGCGAACAACCTTCTCCGTGAGTTCGCCCACCCCCAAGATCCCAATAGCGTGCATGCAACCTCCATCGCGGGTTTGTTCAGGTTCCAGTGCCACACAATCTACCTGAAGGCTTGGGTTAAGGGGCCGGATGGGCGATGATTTGCCTGCCCGCCCTGCTGGCAAGAGCCTATGTGGCTAGGTTGAACGCCTTGGTGAATCAATGGAGACTTGCGAAAACATGCTTGATAAACACCACTTTGCAGTTGCGCTGTTCACCAGCACCTTATGGATCTTTGGTGCCGCTGATTGCCTTGCCGCGAACACCTCTGAGAGCGCGTTGAAAGCCTCCGTGGATGCAGTCATTGAACCACTGATGCAAAACCAGGGCATTCCCGGAATGGCCGTGGCACTGCTGGTCGATGGCCAGGCGCATTACTTCAGCTACGGTATTGCATCCAAAGCTGATAGGCAGCCGGTGACACCGAACACCCTCTTTGAAATCGGTTCGATCAGCAAGACCTTCACCGCCGCACTCGCTGGCTACGCGGTCGCCAAAGGTCGATTGGCCCTGCCAGCCAACGCCAGTGATTATGTGCCGCAATTACACGGCAGCGCCTTTGACCACATCAGCGTGCTTAACCTGGGAACCTATACCGCTGGCGGCTTGCCATTGCAGTTTCCAGCTAAAGCAGATGCCGCAGACAAGATGATGGGCTATTACCAACAGTGGCAACCCAGCTTCGCAGCCGCCGAGCAACGGCTGTATTCAAACCCAAGCCTGGGCCTGTTTGGCTATGCGGCAGCCGAGAGTCTCGGACAACCTTTTGACGACCTGATGGAAAAAACCCTGTTTCCCAAACTGGGCCTGAAGAGCAGCTACATCCAGGTTCCACAGGTGCAAATGAGCCACTACGCCCAAGGCTATACAAAGGATGACAGTCCAGCCAGAGTCGGCCCGGGGGCTATGGCATCGCAAGCCTATGGCGTGAAAACCACGGCAGAGGACATGCTGCATTTTGTCCGCATGAACCTGCAAGCCCAGGGACTTGAGCCTGCGCTGCAACAAGCCATCAACCTAACCCAAACCGGCTACTACCAAGCTGGACCACTGACCCAAGGCCTGGGCTGGGAGCTTTACGCCTATCCAGTTACGCTGAAAACACTGCTGGAGGGGAACTCAACCCAGATGGCACTTGAGCCACATAAGGCCAATTGGTTTGAAACGCCGCAGCCACCACAAGCCAGTAGCTGGATAAACAAAACCGGCTCGACCAATGGCTTCGGTGCCTACGTTGCCTATATACCAGCCAAGCAAATCGGCATTGTTCTGCTGGCGAACAAGAACTACCCCATCCCAAGCCGGGTTAAAACGGCTTATAAGCTGCTCAGCATCGTGGGTGCAGGCAATTAGACGATCACATTGATTGCGCGGCACGGCCAGAAGCAGATACTGATTGCCCAACGACCAACCAAGAACTTACACATCAAGTAGAAAACCATGAATCGTCGGAAAAAAATCAAGCAGCTACTAGAAGCTCACGCCAAGAAGGCCAGCGCTAAAAAAGCACCACGAAAAAAGTCTACCTACGTCAGCAAGGCGGACCGACTCAAACTTGCAGCTGAAGCAACACAAGACTCAATCACCGCCCCGGAGAGCCGGACTGCCCCAACCAGTGAGCCGTGAAAACCACGCTTGCTATGCGACTGCTCATGGCGACTACGACCTGCCCTGTCACGCTGCTTCAGCGTGGCGCCGATGATGGATCGAGCCGATTAAATAA
>NZ_AFFX01000008.1:0-206905 GCF_000222125.1 Pseudomonas sp. S9
CCCTCCCTCGCCCCCCCCGCCGATAACAGGCTGCGCCCCCATGCACCCAGCCCCAAGCCTGGACCAACCACCCAGACCGAGGCAGCTTTCCCAAGCGCCAGCAGTTGATTGGCTGACGCCACCGGGGCTGCCATCACCTCTGGAATTCGCGCCTGAGCAGCTGCCACGTGCTCCGCCCGGGTCGCCAGGGAAACCAGCCCGGCACCGCTACGCTGCGCACTTTGCGCAGCAAGCAAGGCGGCACCGGCAAAATTGCGATCACCTCCCACAACCAGCACATGCCCCAACTGGCCTTTATGCACAGTCGGCAGGCGTACAGGCAACAGTGGCAGGTTACCCGCCGCCAGACGCTCAGCCGTGGCGGCCTGTGCCGCGACAATAGCGGGGTCGGGCTGCAAGGCATCGAACTGCAACTGTCCCACGTAGTCGGGTGCCGGCCCGGTGAACAAGCCGAGCTTCAGGCCAATCAGGCTCAGGGTAATATCGGCCCGCACGGCGCAACCAAGGACCTGTCCAGTATCGGCACTCAAGCCCGAAGGAATATCCACTGCCAGCACCGGCAGACCACTGTCATTGATCTGGGCGATGGCCGCGCTGTACGGCGACCGCACTGCCCCCTTGAGACCGGTACCGAGCATTGCATCAACCAGCACGCCCCGCAGCGACGCCTGGTCGGACCAAGGCTCAATCGACACGCCTGCCGCCTGCGCCTGCCTGAACGCCAGTGCTGCATCGCCAGCCAGCTTTGCCGGATCGCCAACGGCAAGCACCTTGACCTGCCAGCCTGCGCGCAATGCCAACTCAGCAATCAAATAACCATCACCGGCATTGTTGCCGCAGCCGGCCAAGACACTTAGCTCACCGACAGCATCCCAGCGCCGGCGCAAGGCGCGCCAGATTGCATGCGCGGCCCGCCCCATAAGCTCGAAGCCTGGAGTTCCCGCGGCAATCAAGCTGGCGTCAAGCTGCCGCACCTGGGCAGCGCTATAGAGGGCTAAAGGAAAATAGCCTGTAGAATCCGGCATGCGCGTCCTCCGTTGTCTGGCACAATTATACGCACCTCACCTCATGGTTTGCCGCTGAACATGTCTATCGAACCCCTTGACCTCAACCAACTCGCACAGTCGATAAAGGACTGGGGCCGAGAGCTGGGCTTCCAGCAGGTTGGAATCAGCGGGCTCGACCTGGGCGAACACGAAACCCACCTGCAACGCTGGCTGGATGCCGGATACCACGGCGAGATGGATTACATGGCCGCGCACGGCAGCAAGCGCTCGCACCCCGAACAGTTGGTTCCCGGTACGCTGCGGGTGATTTCGCTGCGCATGGACTACCTGCCCGGCGACACACAAATGGCCAAGCGCCTGGCCCAGCCGGAAAAAGCCTATGTCTCCCGCTATGCACTGGGGCGCGACTATCAAAAGCTGATTCGCAAGCGCCTGCAGCATCTGGCAGAACGCATCCAGAAAAAAATCGGACCCTTTGGCTTTCGCGCCTTTGTCGACAGCGCGCCAGTGCTCGAAAAGGCAATCGCCGAAAAATCAGGCCTGGGCTGGATTGGCAAAAACACCCTGGTGCTCAACCGCAAGGCTGGCAGCTATTTCTTTTTGGGCGAACTCTTTGTCGATATCGAACTGCCAGTGGATCCCCCGCACGGCAGCGAGCACTGCGGACGCTGCACCGCTTGCATGGATATCTGCCCGACCCAGGCCTTTGTCGGCCCCTATGAGTTGGACGCAAGGCGCTGCATTTCCTATCTGACGATTGAACTCAAGGGCGCAATCCCCGAAGAGCTGCGCGCGCCCATCGGCAACCGCGTATTCGGTTGTGATGACTGCCAGATGGTCTGCCCCTGGAACCGTTTTGCCAGCCCCACAGAGCAAACAGATTTCAAGCCGCGCCACCAACTCGACAATGCCGAGCTTGCCGAGTTGTTTGGCTGGAGCGAGGAACAATTCCTGAGCCGCACCGAAGGGTCGCCACTGCGCAGGGCCGGTTACGAACGCTGGCTACGCAACCTGGCCGTGGGCCTGGGCAACGCCCCCTCGAGCATCCCGGTGATCGAGGCGCTCAAGGCACGCCGCGAACATTCCTCGGCATTGGTACGCGAGCATGTCGAATGGGCGCTCAAGCGCCACAATCAAGCCTGATCAGACCTTGAGGAAGTGCTCGCGGTAGTACTGCAGCTCAGCGATGGACTCGCGAATATCATCCAGCGCCTGATGGGTGCCTTTCTTGACAAAGCCTTCCTTGATTTGCGGCGCCCAACGGTCCGCCAGGATCTTCAGGGTCGAGACATCCAGGTAACGGTAGTGGAAGTACGCCTCCAGCGCAGGCATGTAGCGATACAGGAAACGACGATCCTGGCCAATGCTGTTGCCGCAAATCGGCGACTTGCCTTTCGGTACCCATTGCTCAAGGAAGGCGATGGTTTGTGCTTCGGCCTCAGCCTGGCTGATCTTGCTCTCGCGCACCCGCTGAGTCAGCCCGCTGTCACCATGGGTGCGGGTGTTCCATTCATCCATGCCTGCCAACGCTTCATCGCTCTGGTGCACAGCGATGACCGGCCCTTCGGCCAGGATCTTCAGGTCGCTGTCGGTGACAATTGTGGCCATCTCGATGATGACATCACGCTCAGGATCAAGCCCGGTCATTTCCAGGTCGATCCAAATCAAGTTGTTTGCGTTTTGCATGTATCGCTCCTCTGCGGGTCTGTTGACGCTGCCGGCCCTATGGCTAAGGATGCTCGCGACGAAACATCAATAAACCCTGGCGCCGCAAGTTTAACCAATAAATCAGCCGGGGATACGCCAAAGCAGCAGGCTCGAGTCGCGCCAGTCATGTAAATCCAGCTCTCGGTCCGCCGGCACGCCAGGCACGGCGAAGGTATTGCTCACAAACAATGCACCGGGCTGCATCTCGGCACATACCTTTTGCCAGAGCTGCGGCATGGGCGCTGGTGATAAGAAACAGTACACCACATTGAACTCAGTCAAATCTGTGCGCCAAAGGCTCTGGTAGCGAATGCTGCAATTGCGCTGAAACAATGACCGAAGCCAGGCCAGCAAATAGGATAATGGCGCGGTTTCGACGCCCACAAAGCGCCCTTCAGGAAACTGCCGGGCGAGCGCCAGCAATGGCCCTGCGGGACCGCATCCCAAATCGACAAAACGCAGCGGCGCAGGTTGCCGGGCGAGGATATCGGCCAGCAACTGCGTGCCCTGCGCACCCGTGAGGTACAGCGGCACCCGTTCACTGAAACTGTTCCAGTTGAGCAACAGCAAAATAAAAAACACCAGCAGGAACAGCCAGGACGGCAACGGCGCGCCGCCAAAGGCCAACAACGCAGGTACGAACGCCAGGTTCAGCCACCACCACCAACGCGACAAGCCCAGCCAGCGGCCAATGCTTGCCGCCATCAAACCTTGCAGCAGGCCCGCTGTCAGCCAGGCAAAGCGCCAGTGCGCAATGTAATTGGCAAACAGCACAATGACCGTCAGCAATGCGGTCGCCGTCAACTGTGCAAGCAGCGCCACCAATGCCGGATAACGCTGAGCCAATCCGCGCAGCCCCTCAACCCACCCCATCAAAACGCCCCCTCAATAGTGCAGCA
Organism: Pseudomonas sp. S9; assembly: GCF_000222125.1. Taxonomy (NCBI): domain Bacteria; kingdom Pseudomonadati; phylum Pseudomonadota; class Gammaproteobacteria; order Pseudomonadales; family Pseudomonadaceae; genus Pseudomonas; species Pseudomonas sp. S9. Next base: position 3,614 of record NZ_AFFX01000008.1, read on the forward strand.
TCAGGATTTCATTGCCTGCCTGTCCAGGCCGATGCGCTTCGCAGTTTAGTCGCAGCCGCAGTCTTTGGCGCCGCGCGTGGTAGAATCGCAAGCAAAATAAACGGCTGTAACTCTGCCACCCTTAAGTACCAAACCTTCGGAAACTCCATGGCCAAACGCCAACTCAATCGCCGGCAAAACTGGCGCATCGAAAAAATCCAGGGCGAGCGTGCTGCCCGCGCCGCCAAGCGCGAATCACAAGCACTGCAAACGCTGGAAGGCGGCGACCTTGGCCCAGAGCAAACCGGGCTGGTGATCGCCCACTTTGGCGTTCAAGTCGAGGTCGAAGCGCTCGAAGGGGAAATGGCTGGGCAGTTCTTCCGCTGCCACCTGCGCGCCAACCTGCCAACCATGGTCACTGGTGATCGTGTAGTCTGGCGCCCAGGCAATCAGGGGATTGGCGTAATTGTTGCGCAACTGCCGCGCAACACAGAGCTGTGCCGCCCTGACCCCCGTGGCCAACTTAAACCGGTGGCAGCAAACGTTGACCTGATCGTCATTGTCTTTGCGCCGCTGCCGGAACCCCATGCCAACCTGATCGACCGCTACCTGGTCGCCGCCGAGCATGCAGGCATCCGCCCCTTGCTATTGCTCAACAAGGCAGACCTGATCGATGAGCAAAACGCTGTCGCACTCAATGCCATGCTCGCGGTCTATCGCCAGCTAGGTTATCCACTGCTTGAGGTCTCGGCCCATCAGGGCGACGGCATGGAGCAGCTCATGCAGCAGCTTGACGGCCATGTCAGTGTGTTCGTTGGCCAATCAGGGGTTGGCAAGTCGTCGCTGGTCAACAGCTTGCTGCCCGAGGTGGAAACCCGCGTCGGCCCTTTGTCCGAGCTGACCGGAAAAGGCACTCACACCACAACCACGGCGCGCCTGTTCCACTTCCCGGGTGGCGGCGAATTGATCGACTCGCCCGGAATTCGCGAATTTGGCCTGGTCCATGTCAGCCGTGATGACGTTGAAGCCGGGTTTATCGAGTTCCACGAACTGCTCGGCCACTGCCGCTTTCGCGACTGCAAGCATGATCGCGAGCCAGGCTGCGCACTACTCAAGGCCCTTGAAGAAGGCCGTATCCAGCCACAACGCATGGCCAGCTACCGGCATATCCTGGCCAGCCTGCCTGAAGACGAGTATTAAGGAAAAGGGCCGGCAGCGCTGATGCCTATGCCTAGAGCTCGGGCTTATCGACCTTGAGCGTTCCGTCTTCAAAGATATTCAAGCGCTGCTTGATCTCTTCAGATGGCAAGATATCTGGCGCCGCCGGGGCCGGGGCGTCCGGCTTGGCTGAAGCCCCAGGCTCAGCCGCTTCCCCCGAACCCTGGGCGCCATCGATGGCGCGCTGCGCCCGCTTGGTCAATACGACTATGTCGATACGCCGGTTGACCGGATTAAAGGGGTCCTCCCGGTCGAACAACGCCGAAGACGCATAGCCCACCACCCGCGCCACTTTATCGGCGTCATAACCACCCTCGACCAACACCCGACGCGCCGCGTTGGCGCGATTGGCCGACAACTCCCAGTTGCCAAAACCGCCAGTGCCAGCAAAGGGCTTGGCATCGGTATGGCCGCTGATGCTGATTTTTTTCGGCACCGCGTTGATGGTGTCGGTCAGCGCCAGCAGGATATCCTCGAAATAAGGCTGCAGGCGTGCACTACCGATGGCGAACATGGGCCGATTTTCAGCATCCATGATCTGGATACGCAAGCCATCCTGGGTGATTTCAAAGAGAATCTGATCCTTGAAATTACGCAATTGCGGATCTTCGTTGACCTTGTTCTGCAGTTCCTGCAGCAAAAGCTCCAGGCGCTCGCGCTCCATTTGCTCGGCAATGCTTTCGGCCTTTTGCGGATCAACCGAGCTGGAGTCGGCATCTCCCGGCTGCACATCGGTGGCACTTTCCGACTCCTGGGGCTGAATCTCGGGATTCAATGTTCGGTCGGGTGAAGGGGTTGGCGAACCGCCCAGATCAATCACATAAGGGCTGGCGCTTTCAGTAAAGCCGATCGGGTCCTGAAAGTAGCCGGAAATCAATTTTTTCTGTTCAGGCGTGGCCGACGACATCAGCCACATGACCATAAAGAACGCCATCATCGCGATTGCGAAGTCGGCAAAGGCAATTTTCCAGGCACCACCATGCCCGCCGCCAACGACTTTCTTGACGCGTTTTACAATGATTGGCTGATTATTCTCCATGATTCAGCCTTTAGTTCCCGCGCATTGCCTGTTCAAGCTCGATAAAGCTTGGGCGGTGCGCCGGATACAAGACTTTACGTGCGAACTCGACAGCCAGTGACGGTGGCATCCCCGAGGAAGATGCGACCAAACCCGCCTTGATCGCCTCGTAGACATTGACCTCTTCCTTGGCGTCATGCTCAAGGGAACTGGCCAAGGGGCCAAAAAAACCATAGGAGGCCAAGATCCCCATGAAGGTACCTGCCAGTGCGGTACCGACCTTTTCACCAATCTCGGCATTATTGGCTTCGGCCAGAACCGACATGGTAATCACGATCCCCAATACGGCGGCGACGATACCCATTGCCGGCAAGCCATCGGCAATCTTCGCAACAGCATGGCTGGGATGCTCAAGCTCTTCCTTGAGACTGGCGATTTCCATGTCGAACAGGCCTTCAAGCTCATGGGGGGCCATGTTGCCGGACGACATGATGCGCAGGTAGTCACAGATGTACGAAGTCATCCGTTCGTCCTTGAGGATCGCCGGGTACTTGCTGAAGATGGGACTCGCCGCCGGGTCTTCAAGATCGGCCTCAATGGCCATCATGCCTTCACGCCGGCTCTTGTTAAGAATTTCGTAGATCAGCTTCAGCACATCCAGGTAGTAGGCGTGAGTGAAGCGCGAGCTGAACATCTTCAACGATTTCTTGAACACATGCATAAAGGTGCTGCCAGGGTTCGCCTGGAGGAATGCCCCCAAAGCCGCGCCCCCGATAATCAGCACCTCGAAAGGATGCACCAATGCCATGACATGGCCGCCAGACATGATGAAACCACCCAGGACGCTGGCGAACACCACTATGATGCCGATGATTTTTGCCATAATTTAAAAACTTATCTGACCTTGAAGTAAGGGAACGACCGAAAGAGCCAACCTGCCACGAGCAAACACGGTGCCAGGCTCAACCGATAACGCAACCCTTGGCGCGCCTGGTTTTTTCAGCCTGTTACCCGGAATAATTAAAACAGCCCTTCTCTATATCGGAAGATTTGCGCGAGACTATAGTCAGTTAATAATAAAAGCCAGTTTGGCCCACCCGATGCCCAATCAAATTGCTAGACCGCGCACATTGAAAGCATGGCTGGAGCTGTTGGATAAACAGCCACTGCCCGTACAGATCGAAAGCCGACAAAAAGTCCTGGCAGCGCTGACTGACAGTCGCCGCTCCCTGCGCGAGATAGCAGAATTAATTCAAAGCAGCCCCGCCTTGGCAATCAGCGTACTGCGCGAAGCCAATGCCTCGGAAAACAGCCTGGGCGAACCGGCTGAAAGCCTCGAAAACGCACTCAACAGGCTTGGACTGCAGCGCACGCAAACCCTGCTTGAACGCCTACCGGCCCTGAGTAGCGAAGAAATACCGCTCGCATTGCGCCAGATTCAATTGATTAGCCAACATGCATCGCAGCAGGCAAATGGCCTGTTCTCCAGCCGCCTGGCCCGGCTGTGGCAGGAAATTCACTGGGGCAGCCTGTTGTTTCTTGCCCCAGCCTGGGCACTGGTATCGGCCTACCCCGACTTGCTCGATACCTGGGAGCAACGCGTGCTGGTCAAGGCCGAACCCGCGCAAAAGGTCGAAATCGACATGCTCGGCGTGCCCCTACTCCAGCTTTGCCTGGCCCTGGCCGAACGCTGGAAGCTGCCCGAATGGATCTGCTACAGCTACCGGCTGCTGCTCAATGACCGTCGCTTTCTGGCCAAAGCCCTGCTGATTGCTCGTGACAATGAGCACCCGTTGCACCAACAGCAATGCCTGGATGCCGACCCCGACCTGCAGCGCTGGTTTGGCCAGCCTGCCAACTGCATTCTCCTGGCCAACGGCCTGGCACTTTCAGCGCACCACGCCTGGGATGGCCCGCACAGCCTGCGCTGGCAGCAGCTTACCGGTTTGTACCTGCAAGTTCCGGTTGCAGACCTGCAACAGTGGGTCCACCAACAAGCCGCAATCAGTGCGCGCAAACTGGTGACCAACGGCCTTTGGCATCCCGCGCAAGCAATGCTCTGGCCTTGGCATGTCAGCCACCTGCAGCCAGCCAAGCCGCCACCAGCCGGGATCATCGACAAGGACGACTGGCGCCAGCTTTGCCAGCAACTGCTGAGCGAGCCAAGCGCGTTTAACAATGTGTTGCAACTCACTTCCTGCGCCAGCCGCGCCTTGCATGCCTGCGGCATGCAGCGCGTCTTGTTGCTCCTGGCGGATCGCACGCAAAGCAAGCTGGTCGCGCAACACCCCATCGGCCTCAATCAAGCAGCCAACGGTCTGAGTCTTGACCCACAACACAGCCAGGTGATTCGTACCCTGCTGAGCAAACCCGGACAGCTTCGCCTGACGCCTGAAAACATGGCGCAATTCTCTGCCCGCCTGCCCGGTGCGCTCAAGGAGCTGTTTACTGGCGAACATTTGTTGCTCAGGTCACTGGGCGCCAATGGCCGTGTGGTGATGATTGCGATCACTGATTGCGGCGGCGCAGCCTTTGATGAAAGCCGCCTGCAGCTCTTCGCCAAAACCAGCCAATGCATTGAGCGTGCAATCAGCAACTTTGCCAATCGCGGACGCTGAGCGAACAGCAAAATGCCGAGGACACAATCTGACAAGCCCTTGAGATCATGCTCGTACCGCGACAGGCCGTCTCTCGTACAGCAGTTGTTCGAAGCTTATCCAGCCTTTCCGCTACAATGGCGCCCATCAACCCATCAGCAACCTATTTACTGAGGTCCGGCATGTCCGCCTTCGCTGAACTCCCACTGGTTATTGAGCCTGCCGAGCTGGCCAGCCGCCTTGATGCCCCCGAACTGATACTGGTCGATCTCACCAGTGCCGCGCGCTACGCATCCGGGCACATTCCAGGCGCCTACTTTGTCGATCCGAAGCGTACACAACTGGGCCTGCCACCAGCGCCCGGCCTACTGCCCACCCATGAAAACCTGGAGCAGATGTTTACCGAGCTTGGGCATAATCCCAATGCCGTTTATGTGGTGTATGACGACGAGGGCGGTGGCTGGGCCGGACGCTTCATCTGGTTACTCGACATCATTGGACACAAAAACTATCACTACCTTGATGGCGGCTTGCTCGCCTGGCTCGCGGAACACCGCGAAGTCAGCGTCGCCCAGCCAGCCCTGCACAGCGCCAAGGTCGAACTGCAGCTCGATGACAGCCCGGTCGCCAGCCGCGAATACCTGCAAAGCCGGCTCCGCGCCAGCGACCTGGCAATTTGGGATGCGCGCGGCCCGAGTGAATACAGTGGCGAGAAAGTGCTGGCAGCCAAAGGCGGCCATATTCCTGGGGCCATTAACTTTGAGTGGACCGCAGGCATGGACCCGGCCCGCTCGCTGCGCATTCGCCAGGATATGGCCGAGGTGCTGCACAATCTCGGTATCACGCCCGACAAAGAAGTGATTACCCATTGCCAGACGCACCATCGTTCGGGGTTTACCTACCTGGCGGCAAAAGCCCTGGGCTATCCCAATGTCAAAGCCTACGCCGGTTCCTGGGGCGAATGGGGCAACCACCCCGATACCCCGGTAGAATGCTGAGCAATCGCTTGCACACGCATTAGCCAGTGCAGTGCCTGCAACATCGCCGCACTGCACAATCAAGAAAGCCTCTAAGGAATTGCAATGAAACAACGCCTATTCATCATCAGCCAATATTTGCTGCCACATCATTTGTTGTCGCGGCTGATCGGCTACGCTGCTGAGTGCCGCACGGCCTGGTTCAAAAATCGCCTGATCAACTGGTTCATCAAGCGCTACAACGTCGACATGAGCCAGGCGCAGGTCGAAGACCCAACAGCTTTCGAGCATTTCAATGCATTCTTCACCCGTGCCCTCAAAAACGACGCACGCCCACTCGACCTCAGCGATGACGCAGTGCTCTGCCCGGCAGACGGCGCCATCAGCCAACTTGGCAAAATCGAGCACGGCCGGATATTCCAGGCCAAGGGGCACAATTTCAGCGTGGTCGAATTGCTGGGCGGCGATACCCAGCTGGCAAGCCCGTTCATGGGCGGTGAGTTTGCAACGGTTTATCTCTCGCCCAAAGACTATCATCGCGTGCACATGCCGCTGTCCGGCACACTCAAACAGATGATCTATGTGCCAGGTCGCCTGTTCTCGGTCAACCAGGCCACAGCTGAGAACGTGCCTGAGTTATTCGCCCGTAACGAACGCGTGGTTTGCCTGTTCGACACCGAGCGTGGCCCGATGGCCGTGGTGCTGGTTGGTGCAATGATAGTTGCCTCGGTCGAAACCGTCTGGGCTGGCCTGGTCACACCGCCTAAGCGCGAGCTGAAAACCTTTGCCTACGATGAAGCTGCACGCGCGCCAATCCATCTTGAAAAAGGCGCCGAAATGGGCCGCTTCAAACTAGGTTCGACCGCCGTTGTATTGTTTGGCCCCGAGCAGGTTAAATGGAGCGAGGCCCTGACCGCAGGCAGCAGCGTCCAGATGGGTCAACTCATGGGTTCCAAAGCGCTGAAGGCTGACGCATAGACACCGCACGACACCCAATAGTGTAGAGTTGCAAAATCGCTCGATCAGGGATTCCGGGCAGGACTGAGTCATAATGAACTGGAGCAATAGCTTTGTGACTCAGCTACCTACGGCGAGCTTTTTATCCAGTGTCACACAGGGATGATGCTAGAGTTTCTAGTATGACCACTAGAATGTTGGCCCTTTGCCGGCATGGAGTATTCAGGTTTGACTGAGACACAAGCACCTCACCTCTTGCTTCGCGTTTCGACGCCGAAAAACCAGAGCCTGTCGTTCTGTGACTCTACGCCGCGTGACCTCAAACGCTGGATAGCCCACCTGCCCAAAGCCAATATTGGCGAGACAGCTCGCCAGCTTTACCAGGCTCTGGTCGAGATCAACCAACTACTGACCCCTTCCGACAATCGCTTGCAGCTTTTGGAGTTGTTGCGCCCGGAAGTGCACTATGTCTGTCAGCATCTGGAAAAGCACTTCCTCAATCAGGCCATCGTCCTTGACGAGCGCCCGCGCAAGGTTGCCAACCTTTGCCAGGCCCTGCAGAACCATCTGGCAAACGGCTACAAGCTGGTTATCTCGCGTAACGTCATCAAAACCACCAAAGAGTCGAAGCAACTGCTGACAATCGCCCTGCAACGTGCGATCCACAGTCTTTGCGGTCCACTGGTGCGAGCCAGCCAGTTGTATTGCCCCGTTCCAGAAGGGTTGTGGTTTGAGTTGCATCAGCTGTATTTGATAGCCAAGCAGCGCGGCTTGAAAAACATCGTGGTGCGTGATCCTTTGGCCCGCCGCAGCCAAGGCTTGAGCGTCGAGCAAAACTATATCTTCGCGGCATTGATCGGCTGCTCGCGCTGTAACCAGATGCGCCAGAGTTCGATTGCCCGTGTCGCCGAAGCGCTTGAGCAATGGAGCACGCTGGTCAATATCGAGGACGGTAACGACCCCGAAAGCTTTTTCGCAATTGCCACCCAGCTCGATGGCCCGCCACGCTACACCTCGTTGTTTCAGAGCAAAGACCTGCAGATTGCGATCGGTATCGACACCCATCCGCTTGTCGATGCACTCAAGGAACACCTGCTCCTTGCACCCGAGGCGGCAGGCAAGTCACGCCTGGTGGTGCCGGAAGGCTTGAGCATCGACCTTTTGCAGCACCTGAGCGCCGCCTGGGGCGATATTTCCGAGCGCACTTTCCAGCGCAGCACAGGCCAGGGCTCGCTAAACCTGTGCATTGGCATGAGTGCACTGCACTATTTCATCGCCAACAAGCCCACATTTGCCGACATCCTCAAGCTACCCGTTGAGGTCAGCAAAGTTGAGTTCAAAGAATCAACGGGCAGGCCGGACATCTGGTCAAACGCCTTCGACGCCCAGAAAAATCCATCCTGGGATCATGGCCTGCCTTTAGAAGAGATCGAATACGAAAAACCGCAAGCGCCAGCCCATGCCAGCGCGCCAAATGAGCCTGCCCGGCAAGACGCCGACAGCTCGCAAGTTTTCCCGACGTTCGAGCTGCCCATTATCAATCTCAGCCCCGGCGGTTATTGCCTGACCTGGCCAAAGGACGTCCCCAGCCAGTTGCAAGCAGGGGAACTGCTCGGCATCCAGGACACCCCGGGCCAGGCCTGGAGCGTGGCGGTGGTTCGCTGGATACGCCAGGCGCGCGGTGGCGGCACCCAGATGGGGATTGAACTGATGGCCCCTCACGCACAGCCTTGTGGCTTGCAGCTGACCCGTAAAAGCGAGCAAAACAGCAGCTATCTACGCGGATTATTGCTACCGGAAATCAGTGCGATATCGCGCCCGGCATCGGTCCTGGTGCCACGTCTTCCGTTCCAGGAAGGCAATAAAGTGATGGTCAATATAGCGGGCGTGGAACACCGCGCCGTGCTGGGTCAGAAGCACGCCTCGACCGGCAGGTTCAAACAGTTTGAATAACGCCTCAGCAGCCTTGCAACTGAAGACCCCGGGAAGCCCGTCACACCCGCGGGAAGCCAACGCGCCGGTTCGGAGGAAGACTTTGACTCACTCTGGAAGTCGCTGTAGATTCCGTGCATCTTCACTCATTCAGTGAGCCGCCAGCGTAACTAATCCAGTGTGGCAGCTTTGTTTTGCATCCCCTGGCCCAACGCACCCCCAGTGCGCACAGCACAAGAGCCAAAGCGGCAGGCAGCAACAACCCCACTGACGATTAACCCTTGGCCGAGAGCTCGAATACCTTGGCGCAGATCGAACTAAACAATGGCCATCGAAAAAAAGACAATCCGCCTACTGATACTCGAAGACTCGCAAAATGAGGCCGAACGCCTGGTCAGCCTGTTTCGCAACTCCGGCAGCGCCACACGCGTCCACCGCCTGACCTCCAGCGATGATCTCAATGAAGTGCTGCAACAAACCTGGGACCTGTTGATTTGCGCCCCCAGCAGCGAACAGCTGTCGCCAACCGAGGCCATCAGTACCATTCGGCGACTTGCCAAGGATGTCCCGGCCATACAGTTACTCGCCGATAATGATTCGGACAGCATCACCGAGGCCCTGGCCATGGGCGCGCAGGATGCCTTGCCGCAAAGTGATGACGAACGCCTGATCCTGGTTGCCAAACGGGAGCTGCACAACCTTGAAGAGCGCCGGGCCCGCAGACGCGCGGAAGTTGCCCTGCGTGAAGCCGAAAAGCGCTGCCAACTGCTACTCGAAAGCTCCGTCGACGCCATTACCTACGTCCACGACGGCATGCATATCTACGCCAACCGCGCTTACCTGGAGCTCTTCGACTACGAAGATGCCGATGAACTTGAAGGCATGCCCATGATCGACTTGATCGACAGCGGCGACCAGGGTGAATTCAAGAATTTCCTGAAGAACTACGCAGATAGCGAAAGCACGACCGAACTCAGGTTCTCAGGGGTAAAAGCCGGCGGCAAGCGGTTCAAGGCGCGCATGAGCTTTCTGCCTGCCACCTATGATGGCGAACCTTGCACCCAGGTGGTCATTCGCTCGGATGCCGACAACAGCGAACTGGAAGAAAAGCTGCGTGAAATCAGCAGCCAGGACCTGGTCACCGGCCTGTTTAACCGCACCCACTTCCTGGAACTGATTGATGCCGCCGCTGATCGTGCGGTGAATGCAGGGCAACCCTCCAGCCTGGCCTATATCCGGCTGGATCAGTACGCGACACTGCTGGCCGATATCGGCATTGCTGGTATCGATATGCTGCTGGCCGACCTTGCCAGCCTGCTACGCACCCATTTTGCCGGTGAAGCGCAACTGGCGCGCTTTGGCGACGATGTATTTGCAGCCTTGCAACTGGGCTTAACCCCCGAACAAGCAGAGCCCGGCCTCAAGGTTCTGTTGAAAAAAGTTGAAGGCCACCTGTTCGACGTTAACGGCCGTACCGCACAGACCACCTTGTCCATTGGTGTTGCCGGACTCAATGAGACCACGCCCAAAGCGCAAATCGTTGTTGATCGTGCCCACCGCTGCGCCGATGAACAAGAACAGGGCAACAACCTCAAGCTGTTCAACCCAGCCGATGTCATAGCCGCGGCAGCCAATCGTGGCGATGTGGTGGCCATGATTAAAAAGGCCCCGGACAACAACGGCCTGCGCTTATTGTTCCAACCCATTATCAGCCTGCGCGGAGATAACCAGGAGCACTATGAAGTGCTACTGCGCATGCTCAACTCCAAAGGTGAGGAAATCCAGCCGACCGACTTCCTCGCCGATGCGGTTTCGGCTGGACTGGGCGAGAAGCTTGATCGCTGGGTAATTCTCAATGCGATCAAGCAACTCACTGAGCATCGTAGCAACGGCCACAACACGCGCTTGTTTGTGCATTTATCGAGCGCCAGCCTGCAAGACCAGACACTGCTGCCATGGCTTAGCGTTGCCCTCAAGGCCGCGCGCCTGCCTTCGGACGCACTGGCCTTCCAGCTTAGCGAAACCGATGCAGTGACCTACCTCAAGCAGGCCAAAGCCCTGACCCAGGGCCTTAACGAACTGCACTGTAAAGTGGCGCTCAGTCAATTTGGCTGCGCGCTCAATCCATTCAATTCGCTCAAGCACCTGCATATCGACTTCGTCAAGATCGACGGTTCGTTCAGCCAGGATCTCAATCGCCCTGAGAACCAGGAGGCATTGAAAACCCTGCTGGACAGCTTGCACTCACAAGCCAGGCTGACCATCGTCCCCTTTGTGGAGTCGGCCACCATGCCCTCGACCCTCTGGCAAGCCGGCGTCAATTACATTCAAGGCTACTATCTACAAGGGCCGACCCAGTCAATGAACTACGACTTCGCATCAGACGACGAGTAGCTGATATAACGCCCTGGGCCTCCGCGCTCCAGGGCTAGAGTGGCCATTGCGCAAGTGCTCGATAACGGCCCTTGTGCGACTCATACAAAACAAAGTGATCGGTCTTGAGCCAGAATTCTGGAGGCGTAACAGCCTCTGGTACCGCCATTCTGTAATCCCGGGACAGGGTCAGGTGTGCACGAAACTCACGCTTGTCCAGCACCAGGCCAAAAGGCAACAGCGCCTGCTCCAGCGCGTAGACCAAGCGTCCCAGTGCTGGCGGAGGGTCTTGTGGCGCCAACAATAAAATATTGGATTGGCGCCAGACATCCAGGGTGTCCAGGCAAAGACTCATGGATTTATTGCTCACCGGCATATGATCGATTGCAGCGCAGATTGCGCCAATCATGCTGACCGGAACCGAGCCAAGAAACGCCAGGGTCAGATGGAAATTCTCAGCGACAACCGGTCGACCAGAACGCAACTGCAAATGCCGGCGCCACTGTGAAATGGCGCTACGCTGCACGGCCGAGCATGGCAAGGCGAAGAACAGGCGCTTGCTGGGTTCAGCATTCAACAAGGGCATCGCGCCTCCAATCCCGTAACCGCGCCAGCACCTTTTAGTCCAGGCCGTCGCGGTCACGGAAACCGAGCAGGTACAAGATCCCGTCGAGTCCCAAGGTCGAGATCGCCTGCTTGGCTGACTGCTTCACCAGCGGCTTGGCACGAAACGCTACGCCAAGCCGGGCAATCGCCAGCATTGGCAGGTCATTGGCACCATCACCCACGGCAATGGTCTGTTCCAGACGCAAGCCTTCCTTGTCGGCAAGCAAACGCAACAGATCAGCTTTGCGCTGGGCATCGACAATGGGCTCGACCGCAACGCCGGTGACCAGGCCGTCGACAATTTCCAGCTCATTGGCGTAGACGTAGTCGATGCCCAGCTTGGCCTGCAATTGCTTGGCAAAATAGCTGAAGCCACCAGACAGGATCGCCGTTTTGTAACCCAGGCGACGCAGTTCGCTGAACAGGGTTTCGGCGCCTTCGGTCAGGCGCAATGAAGCACCAATTTCGCTTAACACCGACTCCGGCAAGCCTTTAAGCAAGGCCAGGCGCTCCTTGAAACTGGCAGCAAAATCCAGCTCGCCACGCATGGCCCGCTCGGTGATTTCAGAAACCTGGTCACCAACACCCGCCGCCTTTGCCAGCTCATCGATGACCTCGGCCTCGATCAGTGTCGAGTCCATGTCGAACACGGCCAGGCGACGGTTACGGCGAAACAGCGAGTCGCTCTGGAAGGCGATGTCGACATTCAGCTCCTGCGCCACACTGAGGAACTCCGCGCGCAATGCCGCCGGGTCAGCAGGCTCGCCTCGTACGGAAAACTCGATGCAACCCTTGCCTTGCTCAGCAGGCATGTCCAGCGGCATACGCCCGGAAAGGGGGTCGATATGATCGATATTCAAGCCGTACTTGGCTGTGATTGCACTGACTCGCTGCAGCTGTTCGGCCGTGACCTTTCGTTTAAGCAAGGTCACTATGTGGCGAGCCTTGCCCTGGCCGTCGACCCAGAGCTGGTAGTCGGCTTCGGAAACTGGGGTGAAGCGCACCTGCTGGTCCAACTCATAGGCACTGAACAATACATCCTTGAGCACTGAAGAGCCGCGCTCGGTATCAGGAATCTCGACCAGAATGCCAAACGACAGGGTGTCGTGAATGACCGCCTGGCCAATATCAAGAATATTGACGCCACCCTGGGCCAATACCCCTGTGATGGCGGCTGTAAGACCGGGACGATCTTCACCGGTAATGTTGATCAGGACGATTTCGCGCAAGGCGCACCCTCCGAGGCTCAGGAAGTTATAAACAGTCGAAAATGACCGTTAAGGCAATTAGTGACGTGCCAAATAGGACGCCAAAAGATAATAGCTAGACGGAAAAAGCATTTTTCCAGCCTATTTCGACACCTACCCAGCCTGGAAAATAGTTTTTCAACAGGAGGTTATACCCAGCAGGGCCGGTGAAGCGCTCACATTCTACCCACTTTCCCAGCAATTCGGACATGCGCAGTGCTTTGCCGTACGCGGGCCGCTCGCTATACTGCGCGGCATCTTCAGTCGACAAGAACCGAGCGCTGTGAACCGGCCCCCCCCCGTGAAATCCGATAACTTCTTTATCTTGCTTTTCCAGGCACTGCGCCAACGTCGCGTGCCGCTGGTATTGCGCATCGCTAGCCACAGCTTATTGCTCGTCGCCATGGCGTTGGTGATCTATGCCTGGGTGATCGGCATGCAATTCAAGCAGGCCATGCAGCAACAGGCTGAAGCCCTGGGAACCAGCCTGATTACGCAGACCGCATCCTCGGCCACTGAACTGCTGGTCTCCAACGATATTCTCAGCCTCAACGTGCTGCTCAATAACCTGGTGAAAAACCCGCTGGTCGCCCATGCAGCCATCTACAGCGTCGACAACCGAATTCTGGCCGAGGCCGGGTCACGCCCAAGCCAAGGCATGCTGGGCGAGACAGAAGGCCTGTACTCGACCCCCATTACCTTCCAAGAAGTGATCGCTGGACAACTGCGCATCAGCCTGGACATGCGCCAGTTTGAACAACCAATGACCATCAGCCTGCAAAGCATGGGTATTCTCAGCCTTATTTTGCTGGCGCTGGCCCTGACCCTGAGCCTGCGCCTGGGCCGCTATATTTCGACGCCGCTGTTGCAACTGCGCGTGTGGCTACGTGAACCTGATGACCCAGCCCCCGGCGCCGGCCGCCAGGATGAAATTGGCGATCTCGCTCGCCAGTTGCAAGCCCGGCTGGTTCCAGAAAAACCTGAGCCGGAACACGAGTTGGAACCCGAAGACCTGTACGAGGATACGGACTACGACGATGAGCATGACGCCGATGACCAGGCCTATGATGACGACGCCGATGAACCAGGTTTTTCGATGCCCAACCTCAGCGCCAGGGACGATGACCTGCACGACTTTGACGAGCCTGCACCACGCCCAGTAGCGAACCCGTCGCCACATGCGGCGCAGCAGGCCAAGCCAGACCCCTTTGCAGACTTGCACGATATCGACGAGCCAGAAGACAACCCGCTCCCAGAATCTGCGCCCTTTGCCGCTAAAGCCGCCAAGGCATCCCAGCCAAGCGCCGTGCTGGCAATTCAGCTAGGGGCACAGGAACAGCTGCGTCGCCTGCCACGCGCGCGCCTGATGGATTTATTGAAGCGTTATCGCGACTGCCTGGAGCGTGCGGCAAACCTCTACCAGGCCGAGTTGCACACACTCAAGGACGGCAGCAGCCTGATGCTGTTCCACCACCAGGATAGCGGCGAAGAGTTCCTGATCCACGCCATTTGCTGCGGCGAACTGATGCGCGCCCTCGGCCACGCCTTGCAAATCGAGGTCGCCGACAGCGGCATCACCTTGCAGTTGCAGCTGGGCATGACCCTGGGCGAAGACCTGATGGACCTTAGCCAGGGTGAGTTGCTCCTCAACGAAACCTCCCAGGATGCGCTGGCATTATCACAACACAGCCGTAATTTACTGCTGGTTGAACGTGGCGTCGCCGACGACGAACTGGTTCGCCAACGCGCCCGCACGCGCGCGATTGCCAGTCCAGAGGGTGCCTATTGCGTCGAAAGGCTGCTTGACCCGTACCCAGCCCTGCTGGAGCGTCAGCTAGGCAAGCTGCGCGACCACTAAGGCTGCTTCTTCGCAGCGTTTAATGCGCTGCGGCTCGCGCTCAAGGCCTGCTGTGTACAACTGCCGCTAATGCACCCTTGCAGACACTAAAAAACCCGCAATAGCGGGTTTTTTAGTGTGTTGCTCAGTCGCTCTAGAAACGGAACACTTCAGAATCAATCCGTACTGGCTGAGCCATTGGGATCTTCGGCGGATCTTCCTTCTTGGGCATGGTCACCGGCGCCTTTTTAGGTGCGCGCTCGGCAATTGCCGGAATTTCGCCATCATGCGCCTTGACCGCCGAGGCGACTTGCTCGACCAGTTGCCGCATCAGCGTACTCTGGGCATGCACCTGATCAGCAATAGTGCCACTGTGGGCCTGCTCCAGGCGCACCAATCGACCATCGAGCAATTCACCATTCTTGCCCATCAAGCGCCATTGCGCTTCAAGCACGGCAGGCCGGTGCGGGCCTGAATCAAGCCGGGCAATCGACATCAGGATTTGCACCTGCGGCGTAAAGCCAGGTGCTGCAGGCGCCAGCGCCAGACGCTGGCTATTGAGCTGCGAAGACAGTTGCAGGAGCAACTGCTGGTCAATGTCAGCTGCCAGGCTACCAGCCCAACGCGCATCTCTCGAGGCGATCAAGCTGCCGTCTTCCTGGCGCTGCAGCAAGGCTTCGCGCTGCAAGTAGTCGGCAATGGATACCGGGCCCAGCAATACCGCCAGACCCTCTTTAGCGGACGGGACTTCAGCGTCGCCACTATCGAGCTGGTACAAAGGCACTGGCTGGTAACGTGCACATCCAGCCAACCCGAGTAGAGCCACCAACAGAATCGAGGGGAGTCGCATTGCAATCATCAATATCATCCAGCCAGTCACGAGACCGGTCTATATATCCATAAAATTCAAAATATGGCGGAGGTTACAACTATCCATTCTTAGCGAGTTTATAACCCCGAATAGGGCTTACCTGAAATACAAATACCAGCCCTAAGATCAGATATGCTGTGGAAGTATTTGCAATAGTAATTAGCCATTACAGCGCCCACGGCAACGCCTTGAAAATGAAACCGCCAGAAGCTTCCAGCGGTCATATCATCCTAGAAAGCTGCGCCAGACTCCAGCGCTGATCTGCCAATCAGTATTTCAGGTGTTACCGCGCTACTCAACCAATAGACTATCAACTCGCTGGAAGCCCCGTGGCAGCTTGTTACCACGCCGGCCTCGCTCACCCTTGTAATGTTCAAGGTCTTCGGCCTTGAGTGACAAAGTGCGCTTGCCTGCTTGCAACACCAGGGTCGCTCCGACTGGAAGAACAGCGAGATCTGTCAGGTATTCTTCGCGCGAAGCGACTCGGTCACCAGGGATACCAATAATCTTATTGCCCTTGCCTTTACCCAATTGCGGCAAGTCTGCCACATTGAACAACAGCAACCGACCCTCGGTTGTCACCACAGCCAGCCAATCATCTTCGCGACTGACCAAAGGCTTCGGCGGTATCACTTTCGCCCCATTGGGCAGGCTCAACAAGGCTTTACCCGCCTTGTTCTTGGCTTGCAGGTCCTCGCCTTTAACCACGAAACCATACCCCGCATCGGATGCGATCACATACAGCGCCTCATCGTCCGGCAGCATCACGCACTCAAACGTAGCGCCAGGTGGCGGCGTCAAGCGCCCGGTTAGAGGCTCACCCTGCCCGCGCGCCGAAGGCAGAGAGTGGGCGGCCAATGAATAACTGCGCCCGGTCGAGTCGATAAACACGGCAAATTGATTCGAGCGCCCAGGCGCCATGGCCTTGAAGCCATCTCCGGCCTTGTACGACAAACCGGTGGCATCCAGGTCGTGGCCTTTACCGCAACGTACCCAGCCCTTCTCGGAAATCACCACAGTGACCGGCTCGGCAGGCATGAGCTCGTTTTCAGACAACGCCTTGGCTTCGGCACGCGCAACAATCGGCGAGCGTCGATCATCGCCGTAGGTTTCAGCATCCTTGATGATTTCGTCACGCACCAGTTTTTTCAGGCGCGCCTCGCTACCGAGCAACTTGAGCAGTTTTTCACGCTCCTTGGCCAGTTCGTCTTGCTCGCCACGGATTTTCATTTCCTCAAGACGGGCCAACTGACGCAAACGCGTATCGAGGATGTAGTCAGCCTGAATATCGGTCAGGGCAAAGCGCTCGATGAGCACCGCCTTTGGCTGGTCTTCGGTCCGGATGATATGAATGACTTCATCCAGATTGAGGAACGCCACCAACAAACCTTCCAACAGGTGCAAGCGGCGCTCGACCTTGTCCAGACGGAACTGCAGGCGGCGGCGCACGGTATTGACCCGGTACTCCAGCCACTCACGCAGCATCTGGCGCAGGTTTTTCACCTGGGGCTTGCCGTCCAGGCCGATCACGTTGGTGTTGACCCGGTAACTCGACTCCAGATCAGTGGTGGCAAACAAGTGCTGCATCAGCTCTGCTGCATCAACCCGGTTTGAACGCGGGATGATCACGATACGGCAAGGGTTTTCGTGGTCGGATTCATCACGCAGGTCAGCCACCATTGGTAGTTTCTTGGCCTGCATTTGCCCGGCAATCTGCTCCAGCACTTTGGAACCCGAAACCTGATGCGGTAGCGAAGTGACGACGATATCGCCATCTTCGATCCGGTAGACCGCTCGCATGCGCACCGAGCCACGGCCGGTTTCGTAGATTTTCAGCAAATCCGCGCGCGGGGTAACGATCTCGGCTTCGGTAGGGTAATCCGGACCGGATACATGCTCGCAAAGCTGCTCGACCGTGGCATTGGGCTCGTCGATCAGGCGCACACACGCTGCCGCGACCTCCCGCAGGTTATGCGGCGGCACGTCAGTCGCCATGCCGACAGCAATGCCGGTGGTGCCATTGAGCAGCAGGTTGGGTAGACGTGCAGGCAAGGTCGCCGGCTCGTTCATGGTGCCGTCAAAGTTTGGCACCCAATCGACTGTGCCCTGCCCCAATTCGGTCAGCAGGACTTCCGAATAGCGCGACAGGCGCGCCTCGGTATAGCGCATGGCCGCAAAGGACTTTGGATCATCCGGCGCACCCCAGTTACCCTGGCCATCAACCAGGGTATAGCGGTAGCTGAACGGTTGCGCCATCAGCACCATCGCCTCGTAGCACGCCGAGTCACCGTGCGGGTGGAACTTGCCCAGCACGTCACCGACTGTACGCGCCGATTTCTTGTGCTTGGAGTCCGCATCCAGCCCCAGTTCACTCATGGCGTAGATGATGCGGCGCTGAACCGGCTTCATGCCATCACCAATGTGTGGCAATGCACGGTCCATGATTACGTACATGGAGTAATTGAGGTAAGCCTGCTCGGTAAAATCGGCAAGGGAGCGGCGTTCAACGCCGTCCAGACTCAAATCGAGAGAATCGCTCATGCGTGCCTCATTGCAAGGTTGATTGGCGCAGCAACAACGTGCCGTCGCGCTGGGTAAATTCAAGTTTCTTCAGGGCACTCATGCCCAACAATACTTCATCACCGGCCATGCCGGGAGCAATCAGAGCGGCGACATCCCGCAGCACAATATCGCCTAATTTAAGCTGTTTGAGTCGCGTTCGATGCCCGGTTGTTTGACCATTTGCGGTTCTCAACCGGACCTCGGCTCCTGCAGGCAAACCCAGTCGTTTGGCCAGATCTGCCGGGACAGCGACATCAGTGGCCCCGGTATCCAGTAAAAATTCGACGTTTTCGCCGTTGATTTGCCCATTGGCGTAATAATGCCCCTGTCGGCTGCTGGCCAGGCGAACTTCGACATAGCCGTTGGCATGTATCGATTGTGGATCGCGGTTCGGGTTGCGCTGTTTATCTTCAAGGTTGCCAAAAAAGTGTGTCGCAAGGAACATGCCCGCCCCCCACGCCAGGAACAGCATCACCCGCCCCGCGCGCTTGCCGGCTGGCTGCGAACTCACTTGCCGTGCTCCCAGCCATCTTTCGGCGCGGCAAAGCGCCATACGATTGGGCGTGATTCACCATCGGCACGAACCAGGCCACCGTTATCAACGCCCAGCCAGGCGCCCTGTTCATCAATCTGCAAGGCTTCAACCCGCCCGAAAGTACTCGGGTAGCGTCGCGCATCGGTCAACACTTGATCGGCAAATGACCAGCAACGCTCAACTTCACCATTACTCAAGGTACGCCGGCATATGCGATGGGCCTGGCGCTCAAGGGTGAAGAGCTTTTCTGCGTAATAGCTCACATCAGAAAAGTCCTTGGGTTGCGGTTTGCCGCCAAGCTTCTCGGGGGCAGGTACCTTGCCGCTCTCGCTGAGCAGTACACAGCCGCCGGTACAGCCCCAAACCGAATTTTTCTTGTGCAGCACCAACAACCCACGGCGCTGGCGTTCGGCGGCCAGCCACATGCGTTCACCTGCCGGGTCAATTGCAATACCTTCAAGCAATGCATTGAAGTGCAGCAGCATGCCACTACCCCGGGCCTGGCGCACCAGCGATTCAGGCAACCGGAGCCATTCAGGGTCGGCCGCCACAGGCAACTGCAGCACTGCCACCTTGGCTTCGCTGACCAGGTAACGGTTTCCATTGGAGTCGCAGGTCATGCCCTCGAAGTCGAGCGAGCCGCCGCGCACCAGACCTGTCGCCCAGGCACGCATGCGAATCCCCCAGGGCAAGCCTGAATCGGGTGCAGGCGGAGCGGTAAACAGTTCGGGCTCAGCCTGCCAAACGCCCTCGCCACCGCTGAGACGGTAGATGCGACCATCATCCCGGTCCGAAACCGCCCACAGGGCATCACCGCACCAGGCAAAACCCGACAGGTTGCCCGCAGACATACCATCGACCGGGTGTTCACTGACGAGCTTGAGCGACTCTTCAGGCTGAGCCATCGCCTGGGAAGCAGCCGCTACAAGTGGCGAAACAGCAAGCAACAGCAGGGCGTAAAGCGCACGCCTCAAAGCAGAACCTCAGCCAGATCACCTTTGGACCCAAGCCACGCCTTGCGATCGCTCGCGCGTTTTTTCGCCAGCAGCATGTCCATTATTTCCTGGGTCGCGGGGTAATCATCCAGCGTCAACTGCACCAGCCGTCGCGTATTCGGGTCCATGGTGGTCTCACGCAACTGCGGCGGGTTCATCTCACCCAGGCCCTTGAATCGAGTGACCTGAGGTTTGCCGCGACGCTTCTCGGCTACCAGGCGGTCCAGGATACCGTCACGCTCGGCATCATCAAGGGCGTAGAAAATCTCTTTGCCCAAGTCGATCCGGTACAACGGCGGCATTGCGACGAAGATGTGCCCGGCATCGACCAGGGCACGGAAATGCTGGACAAACAATGCACAGAGCAAGGTTGCGATGTGCAGGCCGTCGGAGTCGGCGTCGGCGAGAATGCAGATCTTGCCGTAGCGCAGTTGCGCCAGATCGCTGGAGCCGGGATCGATACCAATGGCCACAGCAATGTCGTGCACTTCTTGCGAGGCCAAAACTTCGCTGCCGTCGACTTCCCAGGTGTTAAGGATCTTGCCGCGCAACGGCATGATCGCCTGAAACTCCTTGTCGCGTGCTTGCTTGGCCGATCCGCCGGCGGAGTCACCCTCAACCAGAAACAGTTCGGAGCGCATGGGGTCCTGCCCTGCGCAATCGGCCAATTTGCCCGGCAATGCTGGCCCTTGAGTGATTTTCTTGCGCTCGACCTTCTTGCCCGCCTTGAGGCGCCGGTTTGCATTGCTGATCGCAAGCTCGGCCAACTGCTGGCCAAATTCAGGGTGCGCGTTCAGCCACAGGCTGAAGGCATCCTTGACCACACCCGAGACAAAAGCCGCAGCTTCACGCGAAGACAGGCGCTCCTTGGTCTGTCCGCTGAACTGGGCGTCCTGCATCTTCATCGACAAGACGAAAGCAATTCGCTCCCAGATATCTTCCGGAGCCAACTTGACCCCGCGCGGCAGCAAGTTGCGGAACTCGCAGAACTCACGCATGGCATCGAGCAGGCCCTGGCGCAGGCCATTGACGTGCGTACCGCCCTGGGCCGTCGGAATCAGGTTGACGTAGCTTTCCTGGACACTGTCGCCGCCCTCGGGCAACCACAACAGCGCCCAGTCGACGGCTTCCTTGTTACCCGACAAGCTGCCACAGAATGGTTCATCCGGCAGGCGTTGATACTCGCTGACGGCATCGACCAAATAGGAGCGCAAGCCATCTTCAAACAACCATTCGACACGCTCGCCACTGGCCTTGTCTTCGAAGCTGACGCTCAGGCCCGGGCACAGTACCGCCTTGGCCTTGAGCACGTGCTTGAGGCGACTGATGGAAAACTTGGGGGAATCGAAATACTTGCCATCGGGCCAGAAGTGCACGCTGGTACCGGTATTGCGCTTGCCCACGGTGCCGACGACTTCGAGTTCACTGGCCTTGAAGCCGTTTTCGAAGGTCATGCGGTATTCGCTGGCGTCGCGCTTGACCCGCACCTCGACCAGGGTCGACAAGGCGTTGACCACGGAAATACCAACTCCGTGCAAACCGCCGGAGAACTGGTAGTTCTTGTTGGAAAACTTACCGCCGGCATGGAGCTTGGTAAAAATCAGCTCGACCCCGGGCACCCCTTCATCGGGGTGGATATCAACCGGCATGCCGCGGCCGTCATCGGTGACTTCGAGGGAATTATCCTCGTGCAGGATCACCTGAATGCTGCGGGCATGCCCGGCGAGCGCCTCATCGACCGAGTTGTCGATGACTTCCTGGGCCAAGTGATTGGGGCGACTGGTATCGGTATACATGCCCGGGCGCTTACGCACCGGGTCAAGACCGGAAAGGACTTCGATGGCATCGGCGTTATAACTGGCCATAGGGTCTCTTAATCATCAGTTAATCGAGAAATTCACAAAGTCGCTGGCTGCGCTGCCGAAAGTAAAAGGCAACGACGGCCAAGCGGAATCCGAGCCATTCAAAGGCCAGAAAAATCGATATCGCTCCACAATTTGGGCGCAATACCGGCAAAAGCAAAGAGCATGGGCAAGCGCTGGGCAAACCCCTGGAAACCATGGTCGCCACCTGCTTGAATACGCAGCGCACATCCCCGGTAAAATGCCTGGGCCTGGCGATAATCCAGGGTTTAATCCGCCGTTTGCAACCATACCTGATAACGCTCGGGGTCTTTAGGCGGCGTGACCTCCAACTCAGCCAAGGCGCTGACGTGATCGGCGGTCAGGTCCCAGGTTTCATCGCTGTAAAAGTTCTTTTGCGGTCCGAGGTAACCGTCAAACAGTGTATGCGGGCGAACAGCGGGGTTAATCAGCAGCGTTTTAAAGCCATGACGCTCAGCCAGATGCGTCGCATAGTAGCCGCCCAGAGAGCTGCCGACCAGCAACGGACGACCCAAGGCTGCAATTTCGGACTCAATCTGCACAATGGCTTGGCGCGGATGATGATGCAATGCCGGAACCCGTAATTGCCCAGCCAGCCCCATGCTTGTCATCGCACGGCGCAACTGACTGGCTTTAAGCGAGTCTGGTGAACTGTTAAGTCCATGCAAATAAAGGATAGTTTCAGTCATGGAGCAGGAGGCTACTCGTTCACGGCCACAGGCTGCAAGGGCCTGGTTCATGGTGCTTGTAGCAAAATACGAAGTGCCTGGCCGAGATGGCGGTCAATAGCCCTTGACGCTGTAATCGACTTCGAAATCGATTCCGGTCACTCGCGATACGCCAGTTTCAATCCGCCCATCTGCAAACAGGCGCAGCCAGCGATAGCCTGGGGCACTGGTATCGACCTGAAACTCTTCACTACCCGGCGCAAACTGCACACAGGTCGAAGGCGAAGCCAGCAGCCGCACCGCGTTGCGCACTTGATCGAACTCTTGATGGATATGCCCCCAGAGTAGGCAGCGCACCTGCGGGAAACGCTCCACAATCGAAAACAGCGCATCGGGTTTGCGCAAGCCAATCGGGTCCATCCAGCGACTACCAATGGGAACTGGATGATGATGCATGCAGATCATATGGTGGCGCTCGGGCGCCTCGCTTAGCGCTCGCTCCAGCAACGCCAATTGGCGATCACAGAGAAAGCCTGGCACCGCCCCGGGAATTGCAGAGTCGAGCAGGATCACTCGCCAATTGCCAACATCAACCAGGGTATCGAGCAAGTTACTGCCGACACAGGCCGCCTGCATTGCTTGAATTTCATCGTGATTACCGGGAAACCAGCGCATCGGTGCACGGATAGCCGAAGTCATTTGCCGGAAACGAGTGTATGAGGCTTCACTGCCGTCTTGCGACAAGTCGCCACTGGCCAACACGAGGTCGATTTGCGGCTGCTCTTCCAGAACCCGATCGATCACGCGTTGCAAGCTTTCCTCGGTATCCATACCTAGCAGCTTGCCATTAGCCTCGGCAAAAAGATGACTATCAGATAGCTGAACCAGCAGTATCGATGAGTCGGCGGTATTAGTTTGCGCGCTCGGCAAGGCCGTCTCCTTGAGCGGAATAGTTTAATTATGGCGGCTTGCATAGCGAGGGGAAACTCGATTTGCGCGGCCTGGTTCACAGAACCTGTGCACAACTGCAGCAAAACCATCGGTTTCAGTGAACCAAACCCAGCAATCCCCCCAAACACTGCCCGCCCTATTCAACGACTTCGTCCTTGCCCAAGCCTTGCAAGTCCCGACGCAAGGCACCGGCCAGTCTGTTAAATCCAGCGTAGCAAATGATGGGAGTTGTACAGGAGCCAAGTCACCCGGGCTGCGAAAAACGGGTTGCAGGGCCTCTGAAAAGGGTGGTGAAGGTGTGAAATGCGGCCAGCAGCGCCCTCGGCTTTAGCTGTTCCGAATAGGCATTATTCAGCAGAATCGTGCACGCGCCCAGGCTACAGCTCGCTCAGTCCAATGGCTGTGGGCAGCTTTCGACGCCCTTATATTTAAGAGGTTCCCTAGATCTGCAGCTCGGCTTCGTGCCCACACGCCAGGCAATGACTTAGCCATTCACCTAGGAAGAGATTGAGCTGGGTTTTCTCATCGGGCTGGTGCATGTCGGCATTGGGGTAGGGATAGACCCCACGGAAGCCGCGTGGGCTTTTCGCTCCCACCACTTCAGCCATGCGCGCATCGTGGTACACGCGCACCTCCAGCGCCGGGACCGGCAACCAGGGCAAGCTGTGCTCCTGGCGTACGCGGATCGTCGAGGTGTATGGGCAGTTTTCCAATACATCCAGCGCCAGCACCCCCAACAGCTTCTCGCCCTGGCTGACCGCAACACGGCGAGCACTAGGCTCTTCGCGCATCGCCGGGAGCAAACGCATCAACCGCGCGTAATTAGCCTCGCAAGCCGTTTGCAGCTCGACCAGGTCAACGCGGTAACGATCACGGATCACATTTACTGCCATAACCCCCTAACCTCGGCGCGGTTAAGCGCCAGCCATTGCAAGGCAATAATGCTTGCGGCGTTATCGATTCGCCCATCTTTTACCGCATCCAATGCGTCCTCAAAAGGCCAGACATGCACCTGAATGTCTTCGCCTTCCTCGGCGAGACCAAAGACTCCGCCGACCCCTTCGCTGTCACAACGGCCAACAAACAAGTGCACACGTTCGTTGGAGCCTCCAGGTGAAGGATAGTACTGAGTGATCGGCCACAGCGCCCCCAACTTCAGCCCTGCTTCTTCCATCGCCTCGCGGTGTGCCACCGCTTCGGGCTCCTCGTCCTTGTCAATCAGCCCGGCAACCAGCTCCACCAGCCACGGGTTGTCACTCTTGTGCATGGCGCCGACCCTGAACTGCTCGATCAACACCACCCTATCGCGCTGCGGATCATAAGGCAGCACACAGACCGCATCATGGCGCAGAAAGACTTCCCGATTAAGCACCGGCCCCATTTCGCCGGAGAACTGACGATGGCGCAAATGCAGGCGATCAAGGCTGTAAAACCCGCGAAAGCAGGCTTCACGCTCAACAATTTCGACCGCATCCGGCCCCGGTTTGAAGGTATCTGGCATGGAGTCCTCACTCGGCTGTTAACCTGACTTTCACGCATCCTACCCCTGCAACTCGCGCGACGCAGCCTCTTTACATTGGCTCGGCCAACACTTTGCAGATGCACGTGCGGCTGGAATCATGCAGCATAGATGGGGTCGCCAAGGCTCGAACTCAAGCGCCTGCCTGTAGTCGAAGCCTGCAACCCTTAACAGCCTTCAGCCAAATGTTGGATTACATGTCACTGACCAAAAAGCTCGCAATCGTCGGCATCAGTCTCTTCCTTGGTGCCTGCCAAAGCATGATGACTGGCGAAAAACCCTTGGTTGCCCAGCGTGTCGCCTGGGAACACGTAACGCCAGGTTGTACCGGTGAACCTTGCCCGCTGGTCAATATCGACACACTGCGCTTTGCCCAGGAGCCGCAGCTGAACCCACTGATCGAACGCGCCCTGCTACGCATGACCACCGATGCACCGGACGCGCCGCTGCCAGCCTCACTGGAATCCTATGAAAAGGACTTCCTGGTACGCGCCGAGCCCGGCTGGAAAACCTACCTGCAGGCCAAATTGCGCGAGCAACATGACCAAATGGTGATCATCGAGCTTTCCAGCTACCTGGCGACCGGCGGCGCACATGGCATGCCGGGTCGCGGTTTCATCAACTACGACCGCGACCAGCACAAGGCCCTGACCCTTAAAGACATGCTCAAGCCGGGCACCGAAGACGCCTTTTGGCATCTGGCAGAGCAGGCCCATCAGCGCTGGTTGAAAGCCAACAAGCTCGACCAAGACCCGGAGTATGTAAAAACCTGGCCTTTTGCACGCACCGAAAACATAGCCCTGCTGAAAAAGTCAGTCTTGCTCAAGTATGACGTCTACACCCTGGCGCCGTACTCCAGCGGCCACGTGCCCTTGACCATTCCTTACTCGCAACTTGGGGCAATACTCAAGCCGGAGTACATGCCGGCTTCGCAATAGCCCTGCCAAGCACCCATTGCAACCCGCCGGCGATCACCAACGCTGGCAGGGTTGCGCCGACGTCCGGCAGCAAATTGCTCAGCATGTGATAGACCACCACCCCGCACGCCCAGGCCAGCAAGGTATCCCAGCGCAGGCCGACCTTGGGCGCTAGAGCGGCCTGGCGACTGCGCAAGATGAAGTGATCGACCAGCACCACGCCAAACACCGGCGCAAACACCGAGCCGATCAGCAGCAAGAAGTTCTGGTACTCAGCCAAGGGCGCCAACAAGGCGATCAAGGTGCACAAGGCACCTATTGCCAGCGCCAGGTGCTCGACTTTGAACCTGAGCAAGATACCGCCAGACACTGCCGCCGAGTGGATGGCGGGAAAGGCGTTTTCTGACTCATCGAGCAGAATCAGCAATAGCGGAATCCCAAGCCCTGCGCCTGCCAATGCCAGCAACAGCGCATTGGCCTCACCGCTCGGTGCGAAGGCCAGGGTGTAAGCCACGCCGAGGCTCATCAGCCAGAAATTACCCAGGAAGAACCCCGCTGCGGTACCGCCGAAAACGTTGCGCGCACGCTTGCCAAACCGGGAATAGTCGGCAATCAGTGGCAGCCAGGACAACGGCATGGCGATGGCAATGTCAAAGCCCAGGGCAAATGGCATGGAACCGTCACCCGCACGCGCCCACAGCACAGACAGATCGGTCTTGTCGAATAGGTTCCAGGTCAGCCACACGCAAGCGCCCAGCAATAACCAAATCCCCCACTTGCGCAAAATACGCCGGACAAAGGTCAAGGGGCCGGTTACCGCGAGCAAGGTGGCTATTGCCCCAAAAAACAGGGTCCACAACGCGGCATTTGTCAGCACACTGCCTTCACCAAAGGCACGGGCCGAGAGCAGGCTGGCCGCATCGCGCATGACAATAATTTCAAACGCACCCCAACCGACCAGTTGCAGGATATTCAGCAAGGCAGGCACCACAGCGCCTTTAGCGCCCAGGCTGAGCTTTAACGCAGCCATGGCTGACAGGCCGGTATCGACACCTATTACCGCCACGGCACCCAGCAGCAAAACCCCCACTGCAGTGCCACAGGCGATTGCCAGCATTGCCTCTGCCATGCCCAGGCCCGGCGCCAGCAACGCACCGAGCTGCAGCACCATCAAGCCGATGCCAAGCGAGAACCAGAGTGAAAACAAATCGCGCGCGCCAAAAACCCGCTGATCGGCAGGTACCGCGTGATGTGGTGAATAAGTACTAGGAGTGTTCACACGCAAGACTCTCTAAAATTGGTATTGGAAGCGCAAACGCCCGACTGAGGGCAGCCGGGCGTTTGCAGCCTTGCTCAGCCTTTTGTTCAGACCTGGCGGTAGATCACCGAGCCTTCCTCTTTGAAGCGCTGCGCCTGCTCCTTGAAACCCGCCTCGATGGCCTGGCTCTCCTCGGAAAGACCATTGACCTTTGCGTACTCACGTACTTCCTGGGTGATTTTCATCGAGCAGAATTTCGGCCCGCACATGGAGCAGAAGTGCGCGACCTTGGCCGAATCCTTCGGCAGCGTCTCATCGTGATAGCTGCGCGCGGTGTCCGGATCAAGACCGAGATTGAACTGGTCTTCCCAACGGAACTCGAAACGCGCCTTGGACAAGGCGTTGTCACGAATCTGCGCCCCGGGATGGCCCTTGGCCAAATCGGCAGCGTGAGCTGCAATCTTTTAGGTGATGATCCCGGTCTTCACATCATCCTTGTTCGGCAGGCCCAAATGCTCCTTGGGCGTCACGTAGCAAAGCATGGCGCAACCGAACCAGCCAATCATCGCCGCGCCGATGCCCGAAGTGATGTGATCGTAGCCCGGGGCAATATCCGTGGTCAGCGGGCCTAGGGTATAGAACGGCGCCTCGTCACAACACTCAAGCTGCTTGTCCATGTTCTCCTTGATCAGGTGCATCGGCACATGCCCCGGACCTTCGATCATGCACTGAACATCATGTTTCCAGGCAATCTTGGTCAACTCGCCAAGGGTTTCCAGCTCACCAAACTGCGCGGCATCGTTGGCGTCGGCAATCGAGCCGGGGCGCAGACCATCGCCCAGCGAGAAGCTGACGTCATAGGCCTTCATGATTTCGCAGATTTCTTCGAAATGGGTATAGAGGAAGTTTTCCTGGTGGTGCGCCAGGCACCACTTGGCCATGATTGAGCCACCGCGCGAGACAATCCCGGTCACCCGCTTTGCCGTCAGGGGCACATAACGCAGCAAGACCCCGGCATGGATGGTGAAATAGTCGACACCCTGCTCGGCCTGCTCGATCAAGGTATCGCGGAACAACTCCCAGGTCAGGTCTTCGGCAACCCCATTAACCTTCTCCAACGCTTGGTAGATGGGCACTGTGCCGATTGGCACTGGCGAGTTGCGAATGATCCACTCGCGGGTTTCGTGAATATGCTTGCCAGTCGACAAGTCCATCACCGTGTCCGAGCCCCAGCGAATGCCCCAGGTCAGCTTGGCGACTTCTTCTTCGATGGATGAGCCGAGCGCCGAGTTGCCGATGTTGCCGTTGATCTTCACCAGGAAGTTGCGCCCGATGATCATCGGCTCAAGTTCGGTGTGGTTGATATTGGCCGGGATAATTGCCCGGCCACGAGCGACTTCCTCGCGCACGAACTCGGCGGTGATCTGCTGAGGAATCGACGCGCCAAAGCTCTGCCCCGGATGCTGCTCTTTCAGCAAGCCAGCGGCGCGGGCCTCTTGCAGCTTGAGGTTCTCGCGGATGGCCACGTATTCCATCTCAGGCGTGATAATGCCCTGGCGCGCGTAGTGCATTTGGCTGACATTACGGCCTTCCTTGGCCCGACGCGGATTACGCACATGGGCAAAACGCATTTTGCCAAGTTCTTCATCAGCCAGGCGAAGTTGCCCGAAATGCGAACTCAAGCCCTCGAGTTGTACGGTGTCGTCACGGTCCAGGATCCACGGCGTGCGCACATCAGCCAAGCCCTTGCGCACATCAATCTGCACCTGCGGGTCGGTATAGGGGCCTGATGTGTCGTAGACCAATACCGGTGCATTGACTTCACCGCCGAAGTCAGTCGGCGTAACGTCCAGGCTGATTTCGCGCATTGGCACGCGGATATCGGCGCGCGAGCCCTCAACATAGATTTTGCGCGAGCGGGTAAACGGCTGAACTGATTGCAGGTCAACCTGGGCGGACTCACTGAGGTTCTTGTGGCTATTTTGTTGTTTTACGCTCATCGACGTCTCTCTCCTGAGATAGTTGTCGGAGCGAACATGAACGAGGGAGTGCTGGCGCGGGGCACCGAGACGGTGCACAGAGGACTCGCCGAGGCAATGGCGAGGACATCTTGTTCCCTACGCAGGCCTTAACCTGATCAGGTTCAACGGGATCCGGCGACAGCCAATCTCAGCCCCTCGATTAGGGCACCCCGACAAGAACATCGCCATTCTAATCAGCACGCCCGGGAAATCCAACCCGCCAGTCAAAATAAGCTGACCCACGCGTCGTTTTTCGACCCTGGCACTTGCAGCAGCCCTATTAAGCCACTGATCTATTTGCCTGCATCTTTCATTGCCTGCCGATCGATTCGTGACGCGGTAATAAAAGAAGTATTAAGATCCACAACAGTGCCTACACTGAGCTGTGAATTGTTGCGGTCAAGCAACATAGCTTGTTGCAAACTACACCCATGACGCTAATTGTCAGCCTTGACCCTCCCGTCAGCGACGCTTAGCCTTGTCGATTACTGCTAATTCTAGGAACACCCCTAATGTTGCGTAGACTTTCTCTGGCTGTCGCTGTTGCGTCCGCGATGACCGGTCAAGCTTGGGCTGCACAAGCTCCGACCACCGCAATGAATGACCTGATATCGGTATACCGCGAAGCTGCACAGAACAACGCTGATATCGCCGCTGCCCGCGCCGACTACCAGGCACGCCGCGAAGTCGTGCCGCAAGCACGTGCTGGGCTGCTGCCCAACCTGTCTGCTGGCGCCGAGCTCGCCGACACCCGCACCAAGCTTGATTCCCCGTCCTACACGGCGAACCGCAGCGGTACCGTGTACCAGGCTAACCTGAGCCAGCCGCTGTTCCGTGCCGATCGCTGGTTCCAGCTGCAAGCCGCCGAAGCAACAAGCGAAAAAGCTGCACTTGATCTCTCGGCCACCGAGCAGAACCTGATTTTGCAAAGCGCCGAGAGCTACTTCAACGTGCTTCGTGCGCAGGACAACCTGGCCTCGACCAAGGCTGAAGAAGCTGCGTTCAAACGTCAGCTGGACCAGTCCAACAAACGTTTTGATGTCGGCCTTTCGGACAAGACCGACGTACTCGAATCACAAGCAGGCTACGACACCGCACGAGCCAACCGGATCATCGCCGAACGCCAGGTTGACGACGCCTTTCAAGCGCTGACCACCCTGACCAACCGCGAATACCCGGCGCTTGAAGGCATGCGCCACACGCTGCCGATCCTGGCGCCAACGCCAAACAATGCCAAGGCCTGGGTCGATACTGCATCAGCACAGAACCTCAATCTGCTGGCCAGCAACTATGCCGTCGACGCAGCCAAGGAAACCCTCAGCCAGCGTAAGTCGGGCCACGCCCCAACGCTCGATGCGGTTGCCAGCTATCAAAAAGGTGACAACGACAGCCTGGGCTTCACCAACAGCGGCTTGAACAGCGGCATCCCGCCCTACAGCGGTGATGTCGAGCAAAGTTCGATTGGCTTGCAGTTGAATATCCCGATCTACAGCGGCGGCCTCACCAGCTCGCAAGTGCGTGAAGCCTACCAGCGTCTGGACCAAACCGAGCAACAGCGCGAAAGCCTGCGTCGCAAGGTGGTACAGGACACGCGCAACCTGCACCGCGCCGTGAACACCGATGTTGAAACGGTCAAGGCACGCAAACAGTCGATCGTCTCCAACCAGAGCGCGTTGGAAGCGACCGAAATCGGTTATCAGGTGGGTACCCGCAACATCGTTGACGTGCTCGATGCCCAGCGCCAGCTATACAGCTCGGTTCGCACCTATAACGATGCGCGTTACGACTACATCCTCAACAACCTGCGCCTGAAGCAGGCGGCAGGCACCTTGAGCCCAGCTGACCTGGAGGCGCTGGACACCTACCTGAAGCCAGACTACAACCCGGACAAGGATTTCCTGCCGCCGGATCTGGCCAAAGCAGCAGAAGCTCAGATGCAAGGCAATCCAAACTACTAAGCTTGGATTGCAGGTATAAAAAACCCGACATCAGTCGGGTTTTTTATACCTGCAGACAATCATTGAACCTTTATAAGTCGCTGCAAACTTGCCAGCAATCGCTGCAGGGCACCCTGATTCGCCCGCATCACCGACACACCTGCATCGCGCATCGCCTGCGCCTGCTCCGGCGCTTGCCACAACCGGCCAATCTCTCTGGCCAAGCCTGCAGCATCACTTACCTCAACCAGTGCGCCTGCCTGACGCAGTTGGTTGGCGATATCGAGAAAGTTGAACAGGTGCGGCCCACTTAATACAGGTTTGCCCAACGCCGCCGGCTCCAGCAGGTTATGCCCACCATTGGCCACCAGGCTGCCGCCAACGAATGCAACATCAGCCAGGGCATACAGGAAAAGCAACTCGCCCATGGTATCGCCCAGCAAAGTCTGATGTTCAGCCGTAACCTGCGCACCAGTCGAGCGCCGCTGAACCTGCAAGCCAGCGGCCTTGAGCTGCTCGTACACCGAATTGAAACGCTCGGGGTGGCGCGGCACTAAAATCAACAACGCATCAGGCCACTGCTGGAGCAGGCTCCGATGCGCCGCGATCATCTGCGCATCCTCGCCTTCATGGGTACTGGCGGCAATCCACAGCGGCCGCTCAAGTGCGCCCCACTCGGCTCGCAATGCCTGGGCCCGCTCCAGCAATGCCGGGTCTATGCTCAGGTCGAACTTGATAGAACCGGTCACCTCGACACAGTCGGGACGCGCACCCAACTGACGGAAACGCTCGGCTTCAACCGCAGTCTGCGTGGCAATCAGGCTCATCTGGGCCAGCATTGGCGCTGTCAGCCTGGAAAACCTTGCATAACCACGTGCCGAGCGCTCGGACAAGCGCGCGTTGGCCAGCGCCACCGGAATGCCGCGCCTGGCGCACTGGTTGATGTGGTTGGGCCACAACTCGGTTTCCATGATCACTGCAAGTTTGGGCTGCACCCTATCCAGAAACCGCGCCGCGACCCAAGGCAAGTCGTACCCCAAGTAACAGTGCTGAATGCGGCCTTGGTATTCGGCACCAGCGAACAGCGCCTGGATACGCTCCGAGCCGGTTGGCGTCATGCAAGTAATGGTAATCGGCAAGTCGGGGTAACGTGCCAGCAGCTCACGGATCATCGGCGCAGCAGCAATGCTCTCCCCCACAGAGACTGCATGCACCCAGATGCCACCGGGCTTGAGCGCAGGCAAAGCAAAGGAAAAACGCTCGCCGATTCGCAACGCATAGGCAGGAGCCTTGCGTGCCCGCAAGGCCAGACGCACAGCCACCAATGGCAGTCCGAGGTGAAATAACAAGGTATAAAGCAAACGATTCATTGGCGCTCGGCTTAGTCAATTTTGAACGGCGATCAGCTTATCAGAGGCTCAGCCAATTGCGCGCAGGTGCTCGGCGAAGCGATCCGCCAACCAACGCGCCGCCGGCCCCAGGGTTTCATCTCGCCGCCAGACCAACTCAACCACCAGCGGCGGCGGAGTCCAGTCACTGCTCAATTCAACCAAATGATTTTGATAGGTAGGGTACTGCACAACGTGACGCGGCAACCATGCCCAGCCCAGGTTGCGTATCAACAATTCGGCCATGGCGTAAAAGCTGTCGGCACGCCATACGGCTGGACTGATTTGCTCACCGCCGGGGTAACGGCTGCCCTGGAGCGCCATCAATAACTGCCTGTGACGAGCCAGTTCACGCCGGTCAACCCGCTTGAGCCCGGCAAGCGGGTGCCCGGCACCACAGACAGTGACCATCTCCACCGTGCCCAAGCGCTGACGTTCAAGGGTGTCAGGCATTTGTTCATGATGAAACAACAGGCCCAGGTCTGCACGGCGCTCCAGTAATTTGCGCGCAACCTCGCCTTGCGCACCACTCGCCAACTGAACCTCGATCAAGGGATACGCCTGCGAGAGCGCCTCCAGGCTATCAAGCACGGGTTGATAAGGCATGGCCTCGTCTTGCGCCAGGCGCAAACGCAATTCCTCGCCACGCACCAGGCCAAGCGCTCTTCCCTCCAGACGCTGGCATTGGCGCAACACCTCGCGCGCCTCCTCCAGGAGCACCGCGCCCTCTTCGGTTAAGCGTGGTTGTCGACCACTGCTGCGCTCAAACAGCAACACCCCAAGATCCGCTTCAAGCATCGCGATCGAACTACTTACGGCCGACTGGACCCGA
Organism: Pseudomonas sp. S9; assembly: GCF_000222125.1. Lineage (NCBI taxonomy): Bacteria > Pseudomonadati > Pseudomonadota > Gammaproteobacteria > Pseudomonadales > Pseudomonadaceae > Pseudomonas > Pseudomonas sp. S9. The sequence continues at coordinate 36,692 of NZ_AFFX01000008.1, forward strand.
TTCATTTGCCGAGCCACGGCAGAGAACGACTGGCCCTCGGCAACACTCACAAATAACCGGATCTGCTCAAGATTCCATTGCACAACCTATCTCCATAACAGGCAGGTAATGACTTTATCCCATCAGCTTAATAACTAGAATAGCGCGCATTGAAGAGGAGACTGGATATGAGCGGATACCTTTACCTGGCAATTGCAGTGACGGCTGAAGTCATAGCGACAACATCAATGAAAGCCATTAGTGGCCTGAGCAAACCGCTGCCGCTGATCCTGGTGATTGTCGGCTATGCAATCTCCTTCTGGATGCTCAGCCTGGTGGTCAAGACCATTCCGGTAGGCATTGCCTATGCCGTTTGGGCAGGGCTGGGAATAGTGTTGGTCAGTATTGCCGCGACCTTTATCTACCAGCAACGCCTCGACCTTCCTGCCATGCTCGGCATGGGCTTGATTATCGCGGGCGTCATGGTGATTCAACTGTTTTCACAGTCCACAGGGCACTGATCCTCACGTACGAGCACGTCGAGAACCTTGGGCTGCCCATAGGTTTTCGGCGTAGCCAGGCAAGCTCAATCCGTCAGGCAGGTTATACTGGGCGTCTGATATTTTTGATGAGACGCGAGCATGCCCAACACTCTAAGCACAGACGTTCTAATCATTGGCGGCGGCATCGCTGGCCTCTGGCTGAATGCACGTTTGCGCAAAGAAGGTTTCGCCACCCTCCTGGTTGAAAAAGACAGCTTGGGAGGCGGCCAAAGCGTTAAATCACAAGGCATCATCCATGGCGGGGCCAAATACGCGCTGCATGGCGCCCTCACTGGAGCATCCGAGGCGATTGCCGATATGCCTAGACGCTGGCGCGAAGCGCTGGCAGGCACTGGCGAGCTGGGCCTCAGCGGTGTACGCCTACTCTCCGACGCTCACTATTTATGGTCACCAGGCACAATTGCCGGCAACCTCACCAGTTTTTTTGCCAGCAAGGCCGTGCGCGGACGCGTCGACCAGGTAAAAGGCGATCAACTGCCACCCGCGCTGCAACACCCCAAATTCAAGGGCAAGGTCTACCGCCTCGCCGAGTTGGTGCTGGACGTACCAAGCTTGATCACGCGCCTTGCTGAACTGGCGGGCGACAGCTTGCTTGCAGGCCAGACTATCGAGCCGATACTGGAATCTGGCAAGCTGGTTGGGCTGCGAGTTGATGGTCGCGAAATCCGCGCACAACGGATCGTCCTCAGCGCAGGCAGCGGTAATGAAGCGCTGCTCAAGGCCCTCGATATCAGCCAGCCTGCGCAACAGTTGCGCCCGCTGCACATGGTGCTAGTCAAAGGTCCGACCTTGAAACCACTCTACGCTCACTGCCTCGGCGGCGGCCCCAAACCTCGCGTCACTGTCACCACGCATCCGGCAGCGGACGGTCAGTGGGTCTGGTATTTGGGGGGCGACATTGCCGAAGGCGACGCGATAAACCGCGAAGCTGATGCGCAGATAAAAGCAGCGCAAAAGGAGCTTGGCGACTTACTGCCCTGGATTGATCTCTCTGACGCGCAGTGGTCAACCTTGCGCGTTGATCGTGCCGAGCCCGCGCAATCAGGCCTGGTACGCCCCGACAATGCATTTCTCGCGGAGTCAGCCCCCCTGCTTATTGGCTGGCCGACAAAACTGGCGCTTGCCCCAGACTTTGCTGACCGGGTGCTTGCAACGCTGGAACGCGATGGCATCCGACCGGGCTACCAACCCGAACTGCCGGAGCTGCCTCGCCCCGCCATCGCCCAGCCCGTATGGGAGACTTTGTTTTGACTCAAACGCTACATGGCCTGCACCGCCCGCTTGGCGCCACAGGCCTGATGGTTTCCCCGCTGGGCCTGGGCACCGTCAAGATCGGGCGCGACCAAGGCGTGAAATACCCTAATGGCTTTACCATTCCCGATGATGCCAGTGTGCGCAACCTGCTTGCCCTCAGCCAGGACCTGGGCATCAACCTGATCGACACGGCCCCCGCTTATGGCACCAGTGAAACGCGCCTGGGTCCCTTATTGCGTGGCCAGCGCCAGGATTGGGTGATTGTCAGCAAGGTCGGTGAAGAGTTTGAAAACGGCCTGTCGTATTTTGACTTCAGCCCGGCGCACACGCGCCTGTCAGTGGAACGCAGCCTGCAACGCCTGGAAACCGACTATATTGATATGCTGCTGGTACATTCTGACGGCAACGACGTCTCGATACTCCGCGACAGCGGTATTTACCTCGCACTTTCAGAGTTGAAGCGTGAGGGCAAGATTCGTGGTTTCGGCTTATCCGGAAAAACCGTTGAAGGCGGCCTATTGGCACTGGCCGATGGCGATTGCGCAATGGTGACCTATAACCTTAACCAGCAAGACGAACGACCTGTACTGGATTACGCCCAGCAACACAGCAAGGGCATTCTGATCAAAAAGGCACTGGCCAGCGGCCATGCATGCCTGGCCCCGGGCGAAGACCCTGTGCGCGCAAGCTTCGAGTTGATATTTGCGCACCAGGCTGTTTCCAGTGCCATTATCGGGACCATTAACCCGCAACATTTGACCGCTAACGTCGCAAGCGCAGCAGCAGTGATTCGAGACATCAACTGAAACACATGCTGCCTAGCTTATCGCTTGGGTAACAGTGAAGTTGTGGCAGTCTCTAGCCTCTAGAGCCGTCACCCACTGCATTGGGGCTAACCGCATAGGAGTTGAGATGTCGCGCACCTTGATCAGCAAAGACCCTGGCAACTTTAAAACCCTGCCATTGCGTGTCGAAGCCACTCCCGACGGACTGACCTACCAGGGTTACGGATGGCCGCTCAACTTCGATGAAATGCTTGAGCGCCGAAAAGACGTAGATATCACCGACCCGCAACGTTTTTCGGTGGAACTGGCCAACCTTGGCGTTTCAGTGCGCCTGACACTGAACTGGCAAGGCCGGGAGTACTGGGTCTTGGTCCGCCAACGCCGCCTCGATCGGGGCGATGTCGTGCTCAAGCTGATATCGGGTTATGTTCCGGCTCACGAAATCAACCTGCCGCTGCTCACCGCCATTCAAGAAGTCGCGGAGGAATGCCTGCTGGAAACGCCGGAAGGCTGGCTCAGCGGCCGGTTTGGCGACACCTGGCTACCTGCCCCCTATCAGGGCACCCTGCATTATCGCGAAGCAGTCAACTTTAGTTTAAGCCCGCTTTCCGGCGCTGCTCGTCCGGTGCAGTGCGGCAACCTGAGATTACTGGAGCGCCCTCGCGCGTACGTACACCTCCCGACCGCTTCATTGCAGTTGGTTTACGACCTCAAGCTGGAATTGCCAAGAGAAGCTAAGCACCTGAGCCTGTTCCATGTCGATGAATGCCTTGAAGACGGCAAGTTGGTTGCACGCTTGCAGCGCACCCGGCCCGACCTGTTCCTGATTCCCCTGGAGCAAGGCCGCCCAACCGGCGAGCTGTACACCTTGCGCAAAGGGGTGCTCAAAGCCGCATCGACTCGCGGCATTTGGCTGGCCGAGAGCTTTGCCCCCCAGGACGGCTGGGTGGTACGAGACTCGCACATTCACTGGAAGGACTGGCTGCAGCAGCAAAAGCTGCAAGCAAAAACCAAACACGCGCCTAAAGCCGCAACCAGCGACATCCCCAACAACCCGCCACTCAAGGCAGCAGCTCATGCATAGAATCGTGCAAGCATGCAGCTACTTCAGTTCTGACGAAGTCTTGCCCAGCAAGCGACGGGCGATTATCAATAGCTGAATCTGTTGGGTGCCCTCGAAAATATCCAGGATTTTTGAGTCTCGCGCCCATTTTTCCAGCAACTCATCCTCGCCGTAACCCAGGGCACCGACCAACTCCACGCACGTCAAGGTCACTTCATTGGCCATTCGTCCGGCCTTGGCCTTGGCAATGGAAGCTTCTTTCGAGTTGGCAATCCGGTTGTCTGCCATCCATGCGGCTTTAAGGGTCAGCAATCGGGCAGCTTGCCAGTTGGCTTCGAGCTCGTATAACCTGGCTTCGGCATGACTGACGCTCAGTAGCGGCGCGGAGTAATCAAGCGGACAGCTTTTCCCGAGTAACTGCCGAGTACGATCAAGCGAGGCCTTGGCCACCCCAATGGCCATGCCGGCAACCAACGGCCGGGTGTTGTCAAAGGTTTCCATGACCCCGGCAAAACCCTTCTCGACATCAACTTCAGGCCGCCCCAACATGTTGCTGGCTGGCACCCGACAATCGTTGAAGCTGATGGATGCCGTGTCCGAAGCCTTGATACCGAGTTTTTTCTCCAGCCGCGTCACAGTCATGCCCGGCGTACCCTTTTCAACCACGAAGGACTTGATTGCCGCACGGCCAAGGGCCTTGTCCAGCGTGGCCCAAACCACTACCGCATCGGCGCGCTCGCCCGAGGTGACGAAAATCTTTTCACCATTGAGCACATATTCGTCACCCAGCTTTGTTGCAGTTGTGTGGATGGCAGCGGAATCCGAACCACAGCCTGGCTCAGTAATCGCCATTGCAGCCCAAACGCCCTTGAAGCGCTCAAGCTGCTGAGGGTTTGCCACTGCGGCTATCGCGGCGTTACCCAAGCCTTGGCGGGGCATCGCCAGCAACAAGCCGACGTCCCCCCAGCACAGCTCCATAATGCCCAGCAGGGCAGCCATATTGCCGCCGTTTTGGTTGGCATGATCCTGGTTGCCAACGCTACGCTTGCTGGCCGAGGTGGCTCCCACGGCCTCAGGCGAGCTGGCGTTCATTCCATCAAGCAACCCGGCGAGCAGATCCAGCTCACGCGGATAACTGTGTTCGGCTTTATCGTACTTGCGCGAGATTGGCCGGTAGTAACGCTCGGCGACCTGGTGAGCCTGGCTTACCAGCCCGCTGAATTTCTTCGGGATATCGAGGTTCATTGTCATTCCTCCAGGCAAAGTGGCCGGGACATGGCTGTCACTGGCTAGATCTGCAATCCACCCTTGAGCAGGGAGATGGCGCGAATGTCTCGATACCAGCGCTCTACTGGATGCTCCTTGGTAAACCCGTGCCCACCCAGCAACTGCACCGCGTCGGTAGCAATTTTCATCGATTTTTCGGCGCACAGGAGCTGGCTCAGGTAACTGGCCTGATGAAAAGGCTTGCCACGCTCAGCCCTCGAACAGGCGTTCCACACCATAAGTCGCATGGCGTCGATCTCGATTGCCATGTCGGCGATCATAAATGCCACCCCTTGACGGTGGCTGATCGGCTCGGCAAAGGCGACCCGCTCGTTGCAGTAGCCAATAACGTAGTCCAGGGCCGCCTGGGCGGTGCCTACCGCCAACGCAGACCATGCCAGGTCGGCATAATCGAGGAAGCCCTCATAATTGAAATCCTGGGCACTCAAGCGTGCCTCAAGCGGTACTTTCACCGCATTTAACTGCACCCTGCAGGTACGGGCTGCCTTCAAGCCCATCGCCGGCTCGGCTTTACGCTGGACGCCCTTGCTAGCGGCCTCGACAATAAACAGCGCAGGCCCGCGCGCGGCCTGCGCAGCGACAATCAAGTGGCTGGCATCAAGGCCAGCAACCACCAAGCACTTCTCGCCCCTGAGCACATAATGCTTGCCCTTGCGGCGGGCTCGGGTCGTCAGCTTGCGTGGGTCAAACAAGGGGTAAGGTTCATTGAACGCTATCGCCATACGAGGTCGGTCATTGTTGGCGAGAAAGCGTGGCAACCAGCACCGCTGCTGCTCGACCGAGCCCCAGCGGTGAATACAGTTGGCGCTGGACAATGGCACCAGCATAGTCGCGGCTAGGGATAAATCACCCTTGGCGAGTGCTTCGGCCATCAACGCATTGGTCAGTGCCGTACGCTCGCCCGCCATACCGCCGTCAAGCTCAGGCACCGCATAATGAACCAGGCCCAGCTCATCCATTTGCGTGAGTAACTGCGGTGCGACTGCCGCCTGCTCATCAGCCTCATGGGCCGCAGCGCGCAACACCTCGCTGGCGAAGCCTTCAAGCATCTCCACCAGCATTTCCTGCTCATCCGACAAGGACAGGTCAAAGAGTGCGCTCGAATCCTGCAAGGCCAGACGGGGCTGGATTTTGGTGGAGCGTCGCGCGGCAAGCTTGAAACCTGCTCGCGCACTGCTGTAAACCAAGGTTTCGAAAGGTTTGCGTAACTTCAGGTAGTCGGGCCAGTCAGCCTGGGCGGAGCGATTAAGCAACGCCAGGGCATGGCCATTAACAGTCGATGGCATGGCATCACGCTCCTTGAGCGATGAATGATGCCGAAGATCATGCCGCTAGGCGGATAGCCAGACCATGACCGCACAGCCAGTGGCCAGTGGCGATGGAGCCAGTGGCCAGTATTGCGCAGCTTAACGATTACGAATCTTGTCCACTATTGCGGTGGGGGAGCTGTTCTCGACCAGGCCCAGCACCTTAACTCCCCCACCATAGGCGGTGACGATATCAGCGCCGACGACTTTATCAATGGAGTAATCGCCGCCCTTGACCAGGACATCCGGCTGAACCAGCTTGAGCAGGTTTTCAGGGGTGTCTTCTGTAAAGCTCACCACCCAGTCAACAGCACCCAGCCCCGCCAGCACTGCCATGCGTCGATCAACCGAGTTTATCGGCCGGCCCGGCCCTTTGAGTCGGCTGACAGAGGCGTCGTCATTAACTGCCAACACCAGGCGGTCACCCTGGGCCCGCGCCTGCTCCAGGGAGGTCACATGCCCGGCATGAAGTATATCAAAGCAGCCGTTGGTGAAGACTATTTTCTCTCCGTGGGCGCGTGCATCTTCGATTGCAATAAGCAGTTGGTCGGGCCGCATCACGCCACGCTCGGAACCTTGCTCGCGCTGCACCGCACGGCGTAATTCAGGTGCACTGATAGCGGCCGTGCCGAGCTTGCCAACAACGATGCCAGCGGCCAGGTTGGCCAGTGCCACTGCCTGTGGCAACTCTTCGCCAGCTGCAATAGAGGCTGCCAGGGTTGATATAACAGTGTCGCCCGCGCCGGTGACATCAAATACTTCACGCGCACGAGCGGGAAGGTGCAAGGGAGCAAATTGTGGACGCAACAGCGTCATGCCATGCTCACCGCGAGTAACCAGCAAGGCCCCAAGCTCCAGCTCCTGCATCAGCTTGGCGCCTTTGCTTACCAACTGGGCCTCATCGGTACAAATGCCAACAATCGCCTCGAACTCACTGAGGTTCGGCGTGATCAGGCTGGCACCTCGATAGACTGAAAAATCCTTGCCTTTCGGGTCAGCCAATACTGGAATGCCACGCTTGCGCGCAAGCTGGACCAGGGCTTGATGATTTCTCAGCGCGCCTTTGCCGTAATCGGACAGCACCAGCACCTTGACCCCATCAAGCAGCGCATCGACATCCTTGGCCAATGCATCGGAGTCGGTATTGAACAGCTCTTCGAAATCCATGCGCAGCAATTGCTGGTGTCGGCTCATGACCCGCAGTTTGACTATGGTTGGCTGGTCATGGATACGCTGAAAACGTGTCTTGACACCAACGCAGCTCAAGCTGGCGCTGAGGCTGTCGGCGGCTTCATCTTCGCCAGTGACACCCACCAGTGTGGCAGGCGCGCCCAGCGCGGCAATGTTCAAGGCAACGTTGGCCGCACCGCCCGGGCGGTCTTCAATTTGATCAACCTTGACTACTGGCACCGGCGCTTCGGGAGATATCCGCGAGGTTCCGCCATGCCAATAACGGTCGAGCATGACATCGCCCACAACTAAAACCGGGGCTTGTTCAAAACGTGGCATGGACAACTTCATTTGGACTCCGAGGGCCTTCGATGGCGGTCGATAGTTTATCAGGCGTGATCGAGTGGTGCGTTTTCATCCAGACCCAAGGCATGCAAACGGGCGTAGTAACCGTTCAATGCCAGGAGTTCGACATGGGTGCCCCGTTCCACAATCTGCCCCTGATCCATAACCAAGATAAGGTCTGCTTTTTCAATCGTCGATAACCGGTGGGCAATCACCAAGGTCGTGCGTCCTTTCATCACACGGTCCAGCGCCGCCTGGATATGTCGCTCCGACTCGGTATCCAGTGCAGAGGTGGCTTCATCAAGCACCAGTACCGGCGAGTCCTTGAGCAAGGCCCGGGCAATAGCCAAACGCTGGCGTTGGCCTCCGGAAAGCAGGACACCATTTTCGCCCACTTCGGTATCGAGCCCCTGGGGAAGCTTGTCGACAAACTCCTTGGCGTACGCCGCTTCCACAGCCTGTTCAATCGCTTCACGCGGTGCGCCAGCCAAATCGCCATAGGCGATGTTGTTGGCAACGGTGTCGTTGAACAATGTGGTCTGCTGGTTCACAAAGCCGATGTGGCGGCGCAGGTTGCGCAGCTTGTAGTCCTCGACATCGACGCCGTCGAGCAGGATTTGTCCGCTTTCATGATGATAGAAGCGTGGAATCAGGTTTGCCAGGGTCGATTTACCACTGCCGGAACGTCCGACCAAGGCGACCATTTGCCCGGGCTCGGCAGTGAAATTGATGTTCTGCAGCACCTGTTTCTCGGCACTGGGGTATTTGAAGTTGAGATCCTTGATCTCCAGACGGCCGATGGCTTTGTCGACTTCGTAGGTACCGGTGTCAACCTCGGGCGCCTCATCCAACTGCTCGAAGATACTGTCGGCAGCCGCCAGGCCTTTCTGGATGGTGGCGCTGACCTCTGACAGCTGGCGGATCGGCTTTTGGAACAAGCCGGCAGCCGTGATGTAGGCGACCAAGTCCCCCGCAGTTGCATCACCGCGCAGATATAGAACCAAGAACAACAAAACAGCCATGGCGATGTAGATGACCAACTGCAGCATTGGGGTATAGACCGCTCCGGTCTTGGTCATTCTCAGCTGCTTGAGGGTGTTGTCGCGACTTGCAGTCTCAAAACGGGCGGACTCATAGGTTTCCCCACCGAAACTGCGAACCACCCGATAGCCCTGAATGGTTTCCGAGGCCACGTGAGTGACGTCGCCCATTGCAACCTGGATCTTCTTGCTTTGCTTGCGGAATTTTTTGCTGGCACTGCTGACCATCACCGCGATGACCGGCAAGATCGCGAGCATGACCAACGTGAGGTGCCAGTTCATCCACAGCAAATAGCCGAACAGGAACACCACGGTCAGGCCTTCGCGAATCACGACCTTGATCGCATCCGTCGCGGCCCCGGTAACCATGGTTACATTGAAGGTGATCCGTGAAATCAGGTGGCCCGAGTTATGACTGTCAAAATAACGATTGGGCAAGCTCAGCAGGCTGTTGAACAATGAAGTGCGCAGGGCATGGACCAGGCTCAGAGAGACCTTGGCCAGATAGAAGTTACCCAGAAACGAACCCAGGCCCTGCCAGGCGGCAATCAGAACTATCAATAGCGGCACTGCCTGCAACAGCTGCAGGTCTTGCAGGTAAGGCACGCTGGGAAAGAGCACCACCTGTGGATTGGACAAGCCATCAACGAAATACTTGAGAATCCCGGCAAGCATGGGCTGAGTCGAGGCAAAAATCACATAGCCAAGGATGCTCAGGCTAAAGTAGCCAATGTAAGGTTTTACATAGCTCAGTAGGCGAAAATATATTTTCAGACTGGTTGAGGCAGGAGTTTTAACGCTCATAGGGCTCGACGCACCGGTAGGATAAAAAAGTATATCACAGGCCCTCTATGTCTCGAGATGCACCTGTACTGCACGCATAAAACTGATCACAAATCAGCACATAAAGCCTACAAAAGCTCCATCTTCTGGGCAGATGAATTATGCTACGCGCCTTTCTAACAACCCCGTCCTGACAATGCAATCTACCTCGACAGCAAAAATAAGTGCAGGTGCACGGCTACATACGCTGGTTGAGCAGTACTGGATACCGCTTGGCTACATGGTGCTGCTGACCGGGCTGATCTGGGTGTCCGACACCAGTCTCTATACCAAGCTGTACTACGGTCTATTTGCGTTCCCTGCACTGCTGGGGCTGGTATTGAGACCGCGCTATATAAAGCAGTTGCTGCGCGAGCCTATCGTTATTTGCTTTGTGCTGTTTTCGGCCTGGGTGCTGATCAGCCTGGGCTGGAGCCTCACCGACTCCAGCCCCTCAAGCGTAGCAAAACGTCCCGTGTACGTACTGATGCTGTTTGTCGGATGCGCAATGATGGCGTGCCGGGATGAACAACTGTTGCTCAAGGCATTACAGTTCAGTGCGATCATCATGGCCATTGGCGCCGTGGTGAACCTGATCCAGTTTTTGCCGAACGCCAGCACTAGTGCCCGCCTGATCGGTACTGGCGCCATGCGCAACCCATTGCTTTCATCCCACGTATTCGGCTTCTTCTGCACCTACTGGCTAGCCTTTTGGGTCACACAACAAGGTCGATTCAACCGCTTTAGCATCCTTCTGGCCTTGCCATTGCTAGCAGTTCTGATCGAAACCGGATCGAGAACCCCCTTGATGGCGCTTTTTGCCGTAACCATCTGGCTGATGCTGATATCGGGTAAGAAAGGCCTTTATCTGTTTCTCGCTGTCTGCCTGGCGGGCGCCGCACTGTACTTTTTCCTACCCGGCACACTGATGTCCCGAGGCTTTTCCTACCGCCCGGAAATCTGGCAGCAAGCCCTGGCCATCGCCCAAGAGAAGCTCTGGCTGGGCCACGGCTATCAAAGTGAGTTCATTTTCAACGCCGGCGGACGCAAGCTGGAAGACCCGCACAATGTCGAACTGGCGGTATTGCTCGATACCGGCCTGATCGGGCTGACACTCTGGTTTGCCATGTACGCCGCGCTGTTACGCAAGACGGTGGAACTGCGGCACGACAAGACCATTCAACTGGTGTCTGCCCTGGCCTGTTATGGGGTGTTCGCCGGACTCACCGAGGGCAGCGCCTTTCTTTCCAGGCCTAACGAGAACTGGTTTCTGACCTGGATTCCGGTTGCGCTTTTTGCTGCCTTGTCTATTCGCCAACGTATGCAGGCCCCAGCATGACCACGCTGACGCAAGCACAACTGAAGGCAAGACTGGAAGGCTCGAAAACCATTGAGGAAGATGGCCATGGCCTGAAGGTCGCAGAACTTGCCGACGGCAGCTTCCTCAAGCTGTTTCGACGCAAGCGCCTGCTCTCCTCTGCATTATGGGCGCCGCCCTCGGTACGTTTCGCCCGTAATGCCGAGCGCTTGATCGCACTGGGTATTCCAGCGCCAGTAACCCTGGAGCTAATCCTGGTTCCGGAGCTGGAACTCAACGGCCTGCGCTACGAGCCCGTTGCCGGTGTCACCCTGCGCAACCACTGGCGCGAACTCAATCCAGAGCAACTGGAAGAGCAACTGTTCAAGTTCGGTACCTTTCTCGGCCGCGTGCATCTGTCCGGGATCTACTTCCGCTCCCTGCACCTGGGAAATGTCTTGAGCATGCCCGATGGCCAGTATGCGCTGATTGACGTGTCCGACATGAAGATATTCTCGCGACCGCTCTCGGCGTGGCAGCGCGCGCGCAATGTCCAGCACCTGCTGCGCTATCAGGAAGACGCCACCTGGCTGGCCAATGAGCACCAGGCAACACTGCTACGCGGTTATGCCCAAAGCGCCGGGCAATCTGCTGCCGCACAATTAGCCCAGGCCTTTGCCAGGCATAGACAGCGCGTCAGTTAAGCCGCGCTGCCCAATCGGCAATTCAGGCGGGCATCAGGTAACGGCCAAATGCACGCAGCGTCTTGGTGTTCCAGGCACTGACGGGCAAACGCCTGATAAGCTCCCGGGCCAGTTTTTTATCTGTGCGAGCACACCTGACCAACATGGAGTTGATAAAGCGATTACAAACGTACGGATAGCGCGGGTGATCGCTAAAGCAGGCGTATGTGGCCAGGACGTTATCAATCATGAATCGCAAGTTTTTATAGGTATTGGTGTCGTGCATCCGGTATTGCGCCAAGACTTCCTGCAACACATCGATATAGTAGCCAGCCTGGGTAATCTTCAGCTCGATATACAGGTCTTCAAGGCGGATTTCCGGGTTAAAGCCGCCAACCTTCTCCAGCGCTTCACGGCGAAACAGCAAGGTGGGCGCAGGCGCAATCGGTTCGGTCTTGAGAAATACTGCGTCAAAATCCATACGCCTTGCAGCACGAATGCGCTGCCTTTCCCTTACCCGCCCATGGCTGTCTATTTTTTCGATATTACCCGCGCAGATGCCAGCCTCGGGCGCCGTTGCCATATGGGCGACCTGTAACGCTATGCGCTCGGGAAACATGATGTCGTCCGAGCCAAAAGGCGCGATAAGGCTACCCTTGGACAAGGCGATGGCCTGATTCAAGGTTCTTGAGAGCCCTTGGTTCTGTTGTGCCTTGAAATAGAAGCCGTGCTGCTGTTGCAATGCGCTAATGCGCTCGACGCTATCATCGCTTGAGCCGTCATCTATAACCATCAGCTCGATATTTGGATAGGTCTGGGCCAATACACTCTTGATGCTTTCTTCGATGTACTGGGCATGGTTGTACGAGGCGATGATCACCGTAACCAAAGGGGATTCAAGCAACTTATCCATGGGGTAAAGCCTCTGTAATGCTTATCTGTTCGATCAAATCTCGGTAGTGTTGCTGATAGTCAGCGATAGAGTGAGACCGACACACGTAGGCATAGGCACTACTCCCCTTGGCTTGCAACTCCTCGGCGGACAGGGATAACACCTTCTCCATCTGCTCAGCCAACGCCGGGACATCCTTGACCGGGAACAGATAGCCCTGGCTATCTTCAAGAATGGATTTGAGGCTGTCGATATCAGAGCCGATCACCGTCAAATGCCCAGCCATTGCCTCAAGCATCGCCAGTGGCAAGCCCTCGGAAAGCGAAGGCATCATAAAGACGTCAAAGGCCTTAACGTATTGCTGTGCATCGTTGCGGTCACCGACAAGATGCACGCGCCCTTGCAACCCCAGGCGCTCGATGCCGTGCTCCAGTTCAGCCCGCGTGCGACCTTCACCGATAATCACTAGCTGCGCATTCGGGTGGTCATCCTTGATCAGGGCGAACGCTTCTAGCAGATAGATATGCCCCTTGACCGGAACCAGGCGGCCGATGGCACCGAAGATGAACGGATCTGGCGCAATCCCCAGCGCCTTCCGCGCCTGCTGGCGCGACAACTGGATGCTTTCAGCGCGCTGAATATCAATTGCGTTGTCAATCCTCAGGGTATTGGCCGCTGTAAAGCCGCCACCGCAATTGAGCAGGTATTCATATACGGCGCGGGAAACCGCCACAATCCGCCAGTTTCCAGTCAAGAGCCTGCGCGTTTCCCAGCGCCGGTAGGCGCGGTCGAAATCGCCAACGCCATGCTGGACGCCAATGCAAAGCGAAATGTTCAACCAACGGTTGAGCAGCATCAGCAGGCTTATTGGCTTGAATCGATGGGCAATCACCACATCGAATGACTCGGCACGGCAGAATGCATACAACCGGAACAAGGCCTTGAGACGCAACCCTTTGAGCTGCGACTGGCTGAGATCAAAGTAAACCGTGCGAGATGCGACGCTCTGCACTGGCGCTTCGCTTGGAGCGCTCGACAGAAAGGCATTGACCACTTCGACCCGATCCGTCGGCAGACCCTGAATGATCTGCTCAGCCAAGCCTGAAATACCTATGTTGTAGCTGCCCTGCAATTGTAGAACCTTGAGTCTGCGCGACATTAACGCCCTCTCAGCAAGAGCTTCAGTGCCTTGCGGGTATAAGACCAATTTGTTATTAGACGCCAGTCTGCTTGTAGCGCTTTGCGGTAGAAACCCAGGCTGGCTTGCCGCTCGCCGGCACTGTAGAAGGTGCGGAACAATGAAGCACAACGCTGAGCAGTGAAGCTGCGCTTCAAGTCCTGTAGCTCAGCCGGCATGCGAACCGGATCGAACACTTCGTCGACCAGCGTCAGCCCGGTTTCATACGCAAACTTCAAGTTATGCCTCAAGCTCGTCGGGTGCTTATAGATAAACGCCAGGGGCTGGTCCAAGGCCGTACAGGGAAAGCGCGCCAACACCTGGGCAAATACCGGGATATCCTCGGCACTGCGAAATGTTTCGGGATAGTTGCCTGGCGCAAAGACCTCGCGATGCATGGCGCAGGCACCATTGCTCACAGCAATGGTTTTCTTTATCAGGTAGCCGGAGACACGTTCACGGGCGGTACGGGGAATGACTGGCGCCCGGCGCTGACGACGCTTGCCGTCGACAGCCACTGACCAGAACCCGCCAATGACCATGCGCGTCTCGGGATTGTCCTGGATATGCTCGGTCAAGGCCGACAGGGCTCCGGGCGCCATTTCATCATCGGCATCAAGGAAGACCAGGTACTGGCCGGTGGCTTGCTTGATTCCAAGGTTGCGCACAGAAGCCAATCCACCATTGGCCTTGCTCACAATCCGAAAACGCCCCTGGTTTTGAGCCAGTAACTGTTCGAGCACCTGCAAGGTATGATCAGTGGAACCATCGTTTATCACCAGCAGGTCGGCGGCGGCTTCGCCAAGCTGCGAGACCACCGACTCGACTGCCCGCGATATCTTCTCCGCGTAGTTATACGCAGGGATGATCACGCTGATCAGGGGCTCAGACATCGTCGAACCAGTCCACGCCGTCTTTGACAACCAGGATATCCTCCATGATCAGGTACTGCAGATCCGAACCATAGAACATGTTGAGCGCGTCGGTTGGCGAGCAGATCATGGCCTCGCCGCGCCGGTTCAGCGAGGTGTTCAGTGAAACGCCGTTGCCGGTGAGGTTTTCCAGCTCTTTCATCATGTCGTAGTAACGCGGGTTGTATTCACGCTTGAGCACCTGAGCGCGTGGAGTACCGTCTTCGTGAACCACTTCAGAGACCCGGGTTTTCCACTCTTCATTGACTTCAAAGGTGAAGGTCATGAAGGGCGAAGGATGATCGACCTTGAGCATCTGCGGGCCCACGGTATCCAGCATCGACGGGCAGAATGGGCGCCAGCGCTCACGGAACTTGATCTGTTCGTTAATCCGGTTGGCCACACCGGCAATGCTCGGGCAACCGACAATGGATCGTCCGCCCAGTGCACGCGGACCAAACTCCATGCGGCCCTGGAACCAGGCCACTGGATTGCCCGCGACCATGATCTTGGCGATGCGCTGGGGCATGTTGTCGATGTGCTTGAAAACCGGCTTGGTCGGATGACGCGCACAGGCCGCAATGACATCTTTATTGGAGTAAGACGGCCCGAGGTAGACGTGTTCCATCTTCTCGACCGGCACACCCCGCTGGGTCGACACATAAGCCGCAGCGCCAACCGCGGTCCCCGCATCACCAGCTGCTGGCTGCACGAACAGTTCCTTGACCTCAGGACGAGCGATGATTTTCTGATTGAGCTTCACGTTCAAGGCGCTGCCGCCAGCAAAGGCAATCTTGCCGGTTTCCTTGATGATGTCACCCAGGTAGTAATCCATCATCTGCAGCGCCAGCTTCTCAAACAGTGCCTGAATGCTGGCGGCATAGTGGATGTATGGGTCATCCGCGATATCGCCTTCTCGCTTTGGACCAAGCCAGTCGATCAGCTTTTGCGAGAAGTAGAAGCCCTTGCCGTTTTCCTTGTAGCGGCGCAGGCCAATCACGTTGGCGTACTCGGTGTTGATCACCAGTTCGCCGTTTTCAAAGGACGCCAGGCGCGACAAATCGTACTTGGATGCGTCGCCATAAGGGGCCATGCCCATGACCTTGAACTCACCATCAAGCATTTCAAAGCCAAGGAACTCGGTCATGGCGCCATAGAGGCCGCCGAGCGAGTCCGGATCAAAGAATTCTTTGATTTTGTGGATCTTGCCGTTCTCGCCATAACCGAAGAAAGTCGTAGCGTATTCGCCCTTACCATCAATGCCGAGGATCGCCGTTTTCTCGGTGAACCCGGAGCAGTGATAGGCGCTGGAAGCGTGGGCCAAATGGTGCTCCACGGCTTCGATCTTGACCTTCTTCAGGTCAAAGCCAAGCTGTTCCAGACACCACTTGATCTTGTTGCGGTAGCGCTTGTAGCGACGGTTGCCGGTCAGGATCGCATCCAGTGCGCGATCCGGCGCATACCAGTAGCGCTTGGCATAGTGCCAACGTGCCTTGTCAAAAATGCTGATCGGCGCAAAGGGAATGGCGACGACATCAACATCAGACGGCTTGATCCCCGCTTGTTCAAGACAGAACTTTGCCGATTCATAGGGCATGCGGTTTTTTGCATGCTTGTCTCGCACGAAGCGCTCTTCTTCTGCAGCTGCGATCAACTTGCCGTCGATATACAGTGCAGCCGATGGGTCATGGCTCAGTGCGCCAGATAATCCAAGAATCGTCAGTGCCACAGGGTAAACCTCTTGAAATCTGCCGCGCAGAACAAAGCGCGGCGCAAAATTTATTTACATAGCCTTGATGGCTACTTACACCAGCAGGCCTCGACACTCAGTCTTCAGCGGCCTCGCCAGGCTTGGGTAAACGTTGATCAAGTAACTGGTGCAAGCGACTGCCCGCTGGCCAATTACGCAGAAACCGTGCCCGGTCACGGGCAAATGCCGGTGCAAAACTACGCTCAGACCCATGCTGTTGCATCGAATCAAGATCAATCAAGGCCCAGCGATTCTCTTGCCACAGTATGTTGGTGCCCTTGAGGTCACCATGGCTGATCCGCTCGCGCTTGAGCGCTGCAAACAACTCATCCAGGGCGCCAAGCTCGGATTCTGCAGGCATCGACTGCGAATCTGCTGCGGCATGGGGCTCAAAACGGCTGATTATATCCTCACCGGCAAGATGTTCGGTAATCAGATATGCCCGGCGTCGTAACCAAAAGCTGCGCAACTCCAGCATGGCCAGCGGCAGGGGAGTGGCAATGCCCAAAAACGCCAGGCGATTACCTTCACACCAGCTATGCCAGGCCCGACTCGGACGCCAGAAGCGTTTTAGCCAGTGCATGAAGCTCTTGATGTTATAGCGCTTGACTACCAGTTTGCGCTCGCCCAACTGCACCTGGGTGACCGTTGATGAGCCTCCGAGCTTGAGCGCCTTGCCCGCCTCGATTGCCGCATCTGGATTGGCCAACAGAGGCTCAAGCCCGGCTTGCTCGTCACGTTTGAAAATACGCAGCAGCGATGCCCCACGCTGCACACTGAACAGGCTGCAGTCGCGCCCGAGCTTGTGCATGTAGTCGCCCAGGCGCCAGCGACGAACCTTGGCTATTTCCTTCTGCAATGCCTCAAGCGGCAAGGCATGTTCGCCATTGACCAGCACATAGTGAACCAGCAGCTCTTCAAGGTGGCCGTCGACACTGGCCGGTAACTGTGCAAAGAAAACACCCAGGTTAGCCAACACCTTGTCGCGACTCAGTGCCTGACCCGGCACTTCAGCACGAACGCCACCGCCATCGACCAGGTAAAGTTGGTCGGCACGGCGCATCAGGTTGTCGAGGTGTAAATCATCCTGCCAAAGGCCACGGCTATGCATTTGCGCAATGACCGCAAGCGCTTCGCCCAAAAGTGCCTGCTGGGCCGCGCTAAGTGCAGCCTGTGCCGGCAGCTGGCGCCATGCATCGGCCAGGCTCTGCGCATTGTCCAGGTATTCAAAGAGCAGCCAGCCACCCTCGGCGCTTGAGCCATGCTCCAGCAACCTGGGGGTCAGCAAGCCTTGCGCCGCGAGCGCCTGGGCACCGTCAAGCTCGCGTTGGAAATGCCGCTGGGCGCTGGCGCCCGTCAGAATCTTCGCCAGTACTGGCTGTTCATTCCACAAAGCCTTGCCGACATAACGCTGGCCGGGAAGCACACGCAACAGACTCTGCAACTGTATTGCCGACTGAGCAACACCCTCAACGAGCAAGGGCAGCTCAGGCGAGCGCCCCGCCCCCTTGAGCTCACCGAGCCTCATGCGCTCACCGCCTTGGCTTTGCGGCGCTTGGTCAAGCGTTCAAGCCAATGATCCATATTTGCCCTGGACCCCAGATAGGCACTGAGGAAACGCTGAATATCAGCGTCTTGCCAGACCTGTGCCCGGCGCAGCAAGGGCTCGATATCCTTGACCCGGTCACGCTCCCCCCACAACACAGGGCGGGTTTTCTCCAGATCAATCAGTTGCGCTGCAAATGCCTCTCCGCGTGGCTGCAAGAAGATATGCTTGGGATAAAAGCAGCCGTGGATCTGGCCGCGCCCATGCAGCCGCCGGGCCAGCAGCCCGCACGCATCAAGCACCGCATTGCGTTGCGCCAGTGGCATTGCAGGCCAGTCTTGCAATACCTGGTCGAGGTCTTGCCAGTTATCCAGGGCGCGGGTCAGCAGCACGGCTCGCTGCTCACCGGCCACTCTACGCTGGGCATAGAACACGGCTTGCAACGCCGGTATGCCAAGCTCGGTATAACGCTGGATATTGCGAAACTCACGCGAAAACGTCGGCTCGCCAAATGGGTGCGACAAGGTATGCGTCAGGTAATTGCTCTGGCGCTTGAGGTAAAAGGCCTTATCTTCCAACTCCAGGCGAAACACTGTGCTCCAACCGCCACGCTCGGTGTTTGGCTCGTCCACGGCCTCGAGCTTGAGCGCCCAAAGCGCATCGAAGCTATCCAGGCCATTGCGCGCAAGGAGTTGCTGTTCCTCGCTGGCGATAAAATCTTTCACTCTCGCCCCTCGAAGAATTTCAGGATTTGGCCAATATTCTTTTTATCACGCATATCCAACCGCTGATGCCCGCTGTATTGCATATAAAAGCGCAAGCGCTGGGTGCGCGACAAGGTGTACTTGGCCACTTTATCGAGGCAGGCCAGGTCTTTGATAATGCGGTACCGCAGGAAAACGCCCCACCAAAAACCGCCGGTCGGGCAGTCAATCAGAAAGACCTTGCCCTGGCTGTCGACCAGCACATTGCGCCACTTTAGATCATTGTGCGTGAAGTTATTGTCGTGCATGCGGCGCGTCAGCGTTGCAATCTGCTCGCTGACCTGACGCACCCAGCCCCCCTGCTTCAAGCGTGGATCCTGAGCATTGGCCATGGCAGCCAGGTCTTGCGTATTCGGCAGTTCCTGGGTCACCAGGGCTCCACGCACAAAGGCGCCATTGTTACGCTCAAGACCCGAGGCAACCACTTTCGATGTTGGTATGTCCCACTTGGCGAAACGCTTCAGATTGCGAGATTCAGTGCGCACCCGCGTACGCCCGATATAACGCCTGAAGCCCTTGCCAGCGCTCTTGTAACGCTTGACGTAGTAGCGCACCCCTTCACGTTCAACCCGAATAACCTCGGAGATTGGATCGCGGGTAATCGGGTCGCCTTGCAAAGCAAAAACTGCATCCAAACTGCCAAAATCCTTGGCCAAGCCACTGTAAGCGGCCTCCAGTTTCCAACCCGCCATTACAGTGCGCCCCCATAACGCTCTTTACGCGCATAAAGCTTTGCCACCTGGCGCTCCAGTTGCGCCAGTAAAGGTTGTTCTTCGGCAAGGATCTGCCGCAGCGGCCGCGCACGACCCGCAGCGGCAAAGTAGTCTCGCAGAAAACGATATTTATCACGCTCGGTCAGACCAATCTCCAGCGCCGAATAGTACAAAGCGCTGAGGTCTTTATCACGCCAGCGACGCGGTACTGCGTCACGCAGCTGGGCACGGTGCAGGTCAATCACCGAGAGCTTGAAGTCGTCCGCCACAACCGTTTTTTCAGTGTGCAGCAAGAAATGGCAAATGTAGCAGTCGCGATGATTCACTCCGGCACGATGCATTTGTCCAACCATCTGCGCCACACGCTTGATCAGCGCGCGCTTGAGACCTGGCTGGGGCGGTTGCGTCGGCCAATCGACAGCGTAGTCTTCAAGGCTGATGGTCGGCGCCAGCTCTTCGGTAATGATGAATGAATGCTGTCGCGCCGGGTTGCTGCCGCGTTCACCAAAAGCCACGCAGGTCATGGTGTCAATGCCTACCCTTTGCAGGCGCTCGATCGCATCATGCTCTTGGCGTGCGCCCAGCACGGGCAGCTTGGCCACAAGCAGGTTCTTGACGATCTCACCCCAGCCAATGCCACGATGGATCTTCACAAAAAAACCACGCCCGTCCACCACCGTACGCAGCGTGAGGCGTCCATCCAGCTCGCGGTAAACCTCGCCTTGCATCTGTTCGACCTCGACAAAGGGGTCCTTGCCGGCCCACAGGGTTTTGAACGGTTCGTTCAATATCACTTGCATGGGCGCTCCGCTAATATCACATCAGCCGCATGTTGCGGCATGCTGTATAGATCCGCGTGATCGGCGTAGGCCAATCCATTTCGCTGCCAGCTTGCCCGCTGCTGGTCATCAGCCAACATCTCGGCCAGCATTGTATTCAAGCGCTGTTGTTCAAAGGGGCTGGGCAATACTCGCCCGGCATCGGCATCACTGATGTAGTGGGCATAGCCGCACACATCGGTTACCAACACCGGCCGCCCGGCAACCAGGGCCTCGAGCAATACCGTGCCAGTGTTTTCGTTGTAGGCGGGGTGAATCAATAAATCAGCCCCCAGCAAGAACCGCGGAATATCGCTGCGGCCCTTGAGAATTTGCACCTGATCCGACAAACCCAGGGCTTTGACCTGCAGTAAAAAGGGTGTCGGATCATCCTGGCCAATCGCAATCAGCCGTGTGCGTTTCTTCAGCTCCCGCGGCAGTGCGGCCAGAGCCTTCAAGCTGCGATCAAGGCCCTTGGTCTTGAACCCGGAGCCAATTTGCACCAGCAACAGATCATCATCGGCCAGCTTGAACTCGCGGCGAAACCCGGCACGGATCTCGGCAGCGTTAGCAGGTGCGCGGCGGTCCTGGGCGATACCCGGCGGCAGCAGATGAAAGCGCTCGAGCGGAGTCTGGTAATGCTTGATGAACAGAGGTTGCTGGACTTCGGAGATCATCAGCACCTCGGTCTTTGACTCCGGCGCAAACACCGCGCGTTCGTAATCGGCGAAGTGCTTGTAGCGCCCCCATTTACGGTAGATCGAGTTGCGCAGGTTTTGCGCCTTGTCCTCAAAGCAGCCGTCGGCGGCATAGTAGACATCAAGCCCTGGCATCTTGTTGAAACCGACCACGCGGTCGACTGGACGTCGTTCCAGGTCCGCCTTGATCCAAGCAGTAAGCTTCTTGTTGCGCCAATGATTGAACAGCGCCTTGACCGGCACCACCACGACCTCGAAACCTTCGGGTATCTCACCCTCCCAGATGGGTGTGTACACGCGAATGCTATGGCCGCGTTGCTGGCATTCAAGGGCGATGCGCATGAAATCGCGCTGCAGGCCGCCGAACGGGAAATATTTATAGAGAACAAAAGCCAGACGCATTACACCGCCTCCCGGTTTGAAAGCAGCGTGTCCAGCTCAGCCGCAACCTGGCTCGCTGGTAGATTTTCAAAACATGGCTTATGCCGGTCACCCGACCCTGCATTCGGGCCTGTGGCGCACAGGTGTACCTGCGAACGACCGTACGCACCTACCCGCCCGGGCAATGTTGGCCCATACAAGGAGATGCTCGGCACATCGAGTGCCGCCGCCAGATGGCCCAGTCCGGTATCGACTGCAACGCAGGCTTGCGCACCGGCGATGACCTTGGCCATGCCCGCCAGGTTCAACTTAGGCAGAACCTGGGCCTTGTCAAAGCCACTGACAATACGTTCGGCGCGAGCCTTCTCGGCCTCATTGCCCCACGGCAGACGTACGGCCCGACCCTGCTGGTTCATCACCCCTCCCAGCTCGCGCCAGTTGGCTTCCGGCCAATGCTTACTGGCCCAGGTCGTGCCGTGCAGGAACAACAAGTAAGGCTCGCCCACGTCCCCGGCCATTGCCACGCGATCAAGACCGTAGTCGGCCCCGTGCCCGGCCAAGGAATACCCCAGGGCCTGGGCAAAGAGCTGGCGCACTCGCTCCAGGGCGTGCTGCTCGCGCGGTACGGCATAGCGCCGGTCGTAAAAGCGACAGGCAATTGGCTCGCGCGCCGAATCACGATCTAGCCCGGCAACCGGCGCGTCGACATAGCGCGTCAACAAGGCGCTTTTCAGCAAGCCCTGGGCATCGATGACCAAGTCGTAGCGGGTTTCGCGCAAGCGTGCCTTGAACCGACTCCACTCGCCATTTTTCCAGGTTTGCAGCAGGTTTTTCCGCCAGCGACGGATCGCCACGGGAATAACCTGGGCCACGGCGGGATGCCATGCCGGTATCTCGGCAAAGCCTTCCTCAACCACCCAGTCGAACTGGATACCGGGAATTGCCCGCGCAGCATCAGTCAACGCAGGCAAGGTATGCACTACATCGCCAAGCGAAGATGTTTTGACTAGCAGAACTCGCACTATTGCACCTCAGCCGGGTCAGCCACCAAGCGATCCAACGCTTCAATGACTGGACGAGGCTTTAGCTGGCGCAGGCAATTGTAGTGACCAAACCGGCAGGTACGATCAAAGCATGGACTGCACTCGATCCCCAGGCGGACAATTTCCACCTGTTCGGCCAGTGGCGGGGTGAATTGCGGCGAAGTAGAGCCGTACACCGAAACCAGCGGACGCCCCAGCGCTGCGGCAACATGCATCAAGCCAGAGTCGTTGGAGACCACGGCCTGGGCACATGAGAGCAGATCGATCGCTTCGGCCAGGCTGGTATCACCCGACAGGTTGCTGACCTCTTCACGCAAGCCGGGGATCAGGCGACTGCGAATATCTTCGCCAACAGCATGGTCATTCTTCGAGCCAAACAGCCACACTTGCCAGCCCGCGCGAATCTTCAGCTCTGCAACCTTGGCGTAATGCTCACTCGGCCAGCGCTTGGCCTCACCGAACTCAGCGCCAGGACAGAGCGCCAGCACCGGGCGATCAAGACTCAGTCCAAACTTGGCCAGTGCCGCATCACGGCTGACTGGATCGATCTCCAGCAATGGCTTCGGATACGGCTTTGGCAGCTCAGCGCCCGGTTCGAATGCCAGCGCCATAAAGCGCTCGATCATCAGCGGATAACGCTCTTTGTCCAGCGTGCGCACGTCATTGAGCAGGCCGTAGCGCATCTCGCCTTTCCAGCCCGTGCGCTTGGCAATGCCGGCAAAAAACGGCACCAATGCCGACTTCAGCGAATTAGGCAGCAAGATTGCCTGGTCGTACTGGCCCTTGAGCGACTTGCCGATTTTGCGTCGCGTCGCCAACTGCAGTACGCCGTGGCCCAGGGGGAAGCTGAGCGCGCTGCGCACTTCAGGCATGCGTTCAAGGATCGGTCGGCTCCAGTCTGGCGCCAGAACGTCAATTTCGCAGCCGGGATAGCGCACCTTGAGACACTGGAACAGTGTCTGCGCCATCACCATGTCACCCACCCAACTAGGGCCTACGATCAGTATTTTCATGCTCATTCCAGAAACGACCAAGGAGGCAGACCGGCCGGCAAGCGTCACGAACAACGCTTAACCGGCCTGCATGCCTCCCTGTTGCGGTTAACCCCAGGCCTTATTTAACCAGCGTGCGCCACTGCGCGTGAGCACTGGTCTGGCCGGTAACCAGGTCAAAGTAAGCCTTCTGCAGCACTTCGGTTACAGGGCCACGACGACCTTCGCCAATCTGGCGACCGTCAACCTCACGAATTGGCGTGACTTCAGCAGCAGTGCCCGTGAAGAACGCCTCATCGGCAATATAGACTTCATCGCGGGTGATACGCTTCTCGACAACCTTGATACCCTGCTCTTCGGCCAAGGTAAGAATGGTGTCGCGGGTAATGCCATTGAGGCATGAAGTCACTTCCGGCGTGTACACCACGCCATTTTTGACCAGGAAGATGTTCTCGCCCGAACCCTCGGCAACATAGCCTTCCGGATCAAGCAGCATCGCTTCATCAGCACCGCCGGAAATGGCTTCTTGCAGCGCCAGCATCGAGTTGATGTAGTTGCCGTTGGCCTTGGCACGTGTCATCGAGATATTGACGTGATGACGGGTAAAGGAGCTGGTACGCACCTTGATACCCACCTGCAAGGCTTCATCACCCATGTAGGCGCCCCAATTCCAGGCCGCGACTATCACTTGGGTTTTCAGGCCGTGAGCACGCAAGCCCATGGCTTCTGATCCGTAAAACACCATGGGCCGGATGTAGGCACTTTCAAGGTTGTTTTCACGTACTGCGGCACGGGTGGCTTCGTTGATCTGCTCTTTGCTGAACGGAATCTTCATGCCCATGATGTGGGCCGAATCAAACAGGCGGTCGGTGTGCGCCTCCAAACGGAAGATCGCGGTGCCTTCAGGGGTGTTGTAGGCACGGACGCCTTCGAAAACACCCATGCCGTAATGCAGCGTGTGGGTCAGCACATGCGTGGTCGCATTGCGCCACGGAACCAGTTCGCCGTCATACCAAATCACGCCATCACGGTCGGCCATCGACATAGTTGCCAGTCCTCAAGTTTGATTCAAACACAGCAGCCCAGAGCGTCTCGCGCCCCACAGCCGAGCTAAATTCAGGTTAGACCCAGTACCTGCCAGATTCGCAGGACGCTGCGTCTTTGTTCATGAAACTGATCACCGCTAACCACCCCCGGCTGCTTCTGTAGCGCCTGACGGTGAGCGGCTGAACGGTAAGCCTTGTAGACATCCTGCAACAACAGAACATCGTCTCCAGCCAGGGCGCCGACCTGCTCCAATCCCTCTAATATGCGGATATTGTCGGTAAATTCAAGGAGTTCAGGGTGTTCGTGCGACCATGCCAGAGCCGCGTATTGCACCATAAATTCAATATCGACGATACCTCCAGCATCCTGCTTGAGGTCAAACACCGAATCCGCGCTGAAGGCATTTTCAGCCGTCCCCGCTGCCGTTTTCCGGGTTCCAAGGTTGTCGCGCATCTTCGCACGCATCTCACTGACTTCTGCGCGCAACTTATCCAGATCACGCTTACGCCCCAGAACAGACGCCCTCACCCGCCCAAATTCTGCTGCTACAAGCTTACAGCCAACCAACATACGGGCCCGCACCAGTGCTTGATGCTCCCATGTCCAGGCTTCGTTTTCCTGATAGCGCTCAAATGCGCCGAGCGAACTGACCAACAGGCCGGACGCACCAGATGGACGCAGGCGCATATCGACCTCATAGAGCTGCCCCGAGTTGGTCTGGGTGGTCAGCAGGTGGATGATGCGCTGACCCAGGCGGGTGAAGAATTGCGCGGTATCGATTGACTTGGGACCGTCGGTCTCGGACTGCGGATCACCGTCGTGGATAAACACCAGGTCAAGGTCCGAGGTATGGCCCATTTCAATCCCGCCGACCTTGCCGTAGCCGACAATAATAAAGCCCGGATCACAATCGCTGCCATCCACACGCTTGGGCGTGCCGTATTTGGCGCAAGTATGGCGCCATGACAATGCCAGCACCTGGTCAAGAATGGCCTCGGCCAGCCAGGTCAAATAGTCGCTGACCTTCATCAATGGCAAGGTCCCGGTAATTTCAGAAGCCGCAACCCGCAGGCGATGGGCCAGTTTGAAGTGACGCAGGGCTTCCATTTGCTGCTCGAGATCATCCTCCGGTATCCGCGCCAGCCGCTCACGCAACTCGGCCGCAAGTTCAGGCGCCAACGGCGGGTTGAACAGCCGCCCTTCATTCAGCAGCTCATCAAGCAACAACGGGAAGCGGGTGATCTGCTCGGCAATCCAGGGGCTGCCCGCACACAGGTTGAGCAACCGTTCAAGCGCCCCCGGGTTTTCGCTGAGCAGCACCAAATAGGCAGAGCGCCGCGCCACGGCCTCGATCAGCGGCAGCACCCGTTCCATCACCAAGTCCGGGTTGTCGTGCTCGACCGCCTGTGCCAGCAGCCTGGGGATAAAGGCATCCAGGCGCTCGCGCCCCAAGCGCTGCATGGCGCGAACCTGGTTGCCGGTGCGCAGATCCACCAGGCGTCGCCACGCTGCCTGGGCGTCACTGAAGCCAGCGTCGGTCAGTTGCCGACAGGCCGACTCCTCGTCCTGCACGTCATCCCACAACGGCATCCACTCGCAGCCGACCACTTCAGTGGCGTCGGCGGCATTCTCATCTTCATCGGGGTCGGCGATGACCTGGCGGAAGTGCCAGTCGACCCGGCCCCGCCAGTACATCAACTGCTGGTGGAATGCATCCCAGTCGTCGAAACCCAGCATCAGCGCCACGCGCTGCTTGTCCTGCTGGTTGTCGGGCAGCATCTGCGTCTGCCGGTCATCAATCGCCTGCAACGCATGTTCGGTGTAGCGCAGGAACTCGTAACCCTGGCGCAGCTCATCGGTTACCGCAGCCGGCAGATAACCCTGGCCCTCAAGCGTTGCCAGCACGCTGAGCAACGGCCGCTGCTGCAAGCTCAGGTCACCCCCGCCATGAATCAACTGGAACGCCTGGGAAATAAACTCGACTTCACGAATACCGCCGGAACAAATACCGCCGGAACCAAGCTTGATATTGGCCGCCATGCCCTTGCGGCGTACTTCCTGCTGGATCAACTGCTTCATGTTGCGCAGCGCTTCGATCGCCGAAAAATCCAGGTAGCGCCGGTAGACAAAGGGACGCAGCATTTCCAGCAACTCGGCGCCCTTGGCCTGATCACCCCCGACCACCCGCGCCTTGATCATGGCGTAGCGTTCCCAGTCACGCCCCTGATCCTGGTAATACTGCTCCAGCGCATTGAAGCTGAACACCAGCGAACCCGAAGACCCGTAAGGACGCAGGCGCATATCGGTACGAAATACAAAGCCGTCAACGGTGATCACATCCAGGGCCTTGATCAACCGCTGGCCCAGGCGAATGAAGAACTCCTGGTTATCCAGCGGTCGCTTGACGCCTTCTGTCTCGCCGCCTTCGGGATAGCCAAAGATCAGGTCGATATCGGATGACAGATTAAGCTCATGGGCGCCGAGCTTGCCCATGCCGAGGATGACCATGTGTTGCGTCTCGCCCGTTCGTCGCCCGACTGGCGTGCCGAACTGCTCGCAGTGGCGCGGGTACAACCAATGGTAGGCCAGGTCGATGCTGGAATCGGCCAGGTCGGAAAGGTCGCGGCAGGTTTCGCGCAAGTCCGCCAGACGATTGATATCACGCCAGATGATGCGCACCTGCTGACGATTGCGAAAACGCCGCAAGCTGCTCGACATCCCTTCTTCGTCGGCGCACTGATCGAGCACGCCAGCCAACTGCCCGCGCAACTCGCCTGGCGCAAGCGTAGCTTGCAACTCGCCACTGGCTTGCAGATCAAGCAGCATCTGCGGATCGCGCAAAGACTGCTGCAATACAAAATCACTGCACGCACAGACACGCAGCAGCGCCTCCTGATATTCAGCCGACCAGTTGTCGAACTGGGCACGGGCATCGGCAGAGAGTTCGCTCATGGCACTACACAGCGATTGCTTGGCACTGTTTGCCAGGGCTTGCAAGGTGGCGGGTAAAGCAACCAGCATGGGCAGGCTCATGGTCTATCCTTTTGACAGGCTGCAATCGTGTAAAAAGGCTAAACCCTTGATCTAGAGCGCTTTACACAAGCTGCAACCAAAAAAATTGTAGTTTTGCTACTAAAGATTGTATCCAAAGTGCTGAAATAAACGTCCAAATGTAGTAAAACTACACGG
The DNA here is from genome assembly GCF_000222125.1 of Pseudomonas sp. S9. NCBI lineage: Bacteria > Pseudomonadati > Pseudomonadota > Gammaproteobacteria > Pseudomonadales > Pseudomonadaceae > Pseudomonas > Pseudomonas sp. S9. Next base: position 64,208 of record NZ_AFFX01000008.1, read on the forward strand.
CGCCGGTCCTACCTCCGGTACATCCAAGAATTTTAAATGGCCAGTTTACAAAACCGGCTGTGAATCCTGGCCTCCGATTCTGGAAGCCTTTCCGCCCTGGAGCAAGCCATGCAAGACCTCGATCCCGTCGAAACCCAGGAATGGCTGGACGCACTTGAGTCTGTACTCGACAAAGAAGGCGAAGACCGCGCTCACTACCTGATGACTCGCCTAGGTGAGTTGGCCACCCGCAGCGGTGCGCAACTGCCTTACGCAATCACCACGCCCTACCGCAATACTATCCCGGTAACCCACGAAGCACGCATGCCTGGCGACCTGTTCATGGAACGCCGCATTCGCTCGCTGGTACGCTGGAACGCAATGGCGATGGTGATGCGCACCAACTTGTTCGACCCTGACCTGGGCGGCCACATTTCCAGCTTCGCCTCCAGTGCGACCCTGTATGACATCGGCTTCAACTACTTCTTCCAAGCCCCGACCGAAGAGCACGGCGGCGACCTGATTTACTTCCAGGGCCATGTTGCCCCCGGCATCTACGCCCGCGCATTCATGGAAGGCCGCATCAGCGAAGAGCAAATGGTCAACTTCCGCCAGGAAGTCGACGGCAAGGGCCTATCCTCATACCCGCACCCATGGTTGATGCCTGACTTCTGGCAGTTCCCGACTGTATCGATGGGCCTCGGCCCGATCCAGGCGATCTACCAGGCACGTTTCATGAAGTACCTCGAAGATCGCGGCTTTATCCCTGCAGGTAAGCAGAAAGTCTGGTGTTTCCTCGGCGACGGCGAATGTGACGAGCCGGAATCGCTCGGCGCCATCTCCCTGGCTGGCCGCGAGAAGCTCGACAACCTGATCTTTGTCATCAACTGCAACCTGCAGCGCCTCGATGGCCCGGTTCGCGGCAACGGCAAGATCATCCAGGAACTCGAAGGCGTATTCCGTGGCGCCCAGTGGAATGTGAACAAAGTGGTTTGGGGCCGTTTCTGGGACCCGCTGCTGGCCAAGGACACCGACGGCATTCTGCAACGCCGCATGGATGAAGTGATCGACGGTGAATACCAGAACTATAAGGCCAAAGACGGCGCCTTCGTTCGCGAACACTTCTTCAACTCCCCAGAACTCAAGGCGATGGTCGCTGACCTCTCCGACGACGAGATCTGGAAGCTCAGCCGTGGCGGCCACGACCCGTACAAGGTCTATGCCGCGTACCACGATGCGGTCAACCACAAAGGTCAGCCGACCGTGGTTCTGGCCAAGACCATCAAGGGTTACGGCACAGGCGCAGGCGAAGCGAAGAACACAGCGCACAACACCAAGAAAGTGGATGTTGAAAGCCTGAAGAAATTCCGCGATCGCTTTGACATCCCAGTCAATGACGACCAGCTCGAGAACCTGCCGTTCTTCAAACCTGAAGAAGGCAGCGCCGAGGCCAAGTACCTGCACAAGCGCCGCGAAGCACTTGGCGGTTTCGTACCTCAGCGTCGCGCCAACAGCTTCAATATCCCAACACCACCGCTGGATACGCTCAAAGCGATCCTTGATGGCTCGGGTGACCGTGAAATCTCCACCACCATGGCTTTCGTGCGGATTCTCGCGCAACTGGTCAAGGACAAGGAACTCGGCCAGCGCATCGTTCCGATCATCCCGGACGAAGCCCGTACCTTCGGTATGGAAGGCATGTTCCGCCAGCTTGGCATCTACTCATCCGTAGGCCAGCTGTACGAGCCGGTCGATAAAGACCAGGTGATGTTCTATCGCGAAGACAAGAAAGGCCAGATTCTCGAAGAAGGCATTAACGAAGCAGGCGCGATGTCTTCGTTCATCGCCGCCGGCACCAGCTACAGCTGCCACAACCAGCCGATGCTGCCGTTCTATATCTTCTACTCGATGTTTGGCTTCCAGCGCATTGGCGACCTGGCCTGGGCCGCAGGCGACAGCCGCACCCGTGGCTTCCTGATCGGCGGTACCGCTGGGCGCACCACGCTGAACGGCGAAGGCCTGCAGCACGAAGATGGCCACAGCCACATCATGGCGGCGACCATCCCGAACTGCCGCACGTTCGACCCAACCTACGGCTACGAGCTGGCGGTGATCATTCGTGAAGGCACGCGCCTGATGATGGAAGAGCAACAGAACATCTTCTATTACATCGCCGTGATGAACGAAGCCTACCAGCAGCCAGCAATGCCTGAAGGTGCCGAAGAAGGCATCATCAAGGGCATGTACCTGCTCGAAGAAGACACCAAGGAAGCCGCCCACCACGTGCAGCTTCTCGGTTCCGGCACCATCTTGCGCGAAGTGCGCGAAGCCGCGAAGATCCTGCGTGACGAATTCAACGTCGCCTCTGACGTGTGGAGCGTTACCAGCTTCAACGAACTGCGCCGCGATGGCCTGGCTGTGGAGCGTCGCAACCCCCCTCACCCAGAACAAAAAACTGAGGAAACCTACGTTGGGCAGTGCCTGAGCGGGCGTAAAGGCCGGGTTATCGCCAGCACCGACTACATGAAGCTGTTTGCTGACCAGATTCGCCAGTGGGTTCCAAGCAAAGAGTACAAAGTCCTGGGCACTGACGGCTTTGGCCGCAGTGACAGCCGCAAGAAGCTGCGTCACTTCTTCGAAGTTGACCGTCACTTCGTCGTGCTGGCCGCGCTTGAAGCCTTGGCTGATCGCGGTGATATCGAACCTAAGGTAGTGGCTGAAGCCATCGCCAAGTTCGGCATCAACCCAGAAAAACTCAACCCACTGGACTGCTAAGGAGCGAAACGATGAGTGAATTGATTCGCGTACCCGACATCGGCAGTGGTGAGGGTGAAGTAATTGAGTTGTTCGTTAAGGTCGGCGACACCATTGAAGCCGAACAAAGCCTGCTGACCCTTGAGTCTGACAAGGCCAGCATGGAGATCCCGGCGCCTAAGGCCGGGGTCGTCAAAAGCATCAAGGTCAAGCTCGGCGACACCCTGAAAGAAGGTGACGAACTGCTTGAACTCGAAGTTGCGGGCGAAAGCGCAGCAGCCGAGCCTGAGAAAAAGCCTGAACCCGAGGCAGAAAAGGCCCCGGCGCCAAAAGCCGAAGCAGCCCCGGCGCCAGCCGCCCAAGGCAGCTCAAGCATCGAGGAAGTGCGTATTCCGGACACAGGTTCGGATGCCAAGGGCAAGATCATTGAGATCTTCGTCAAGGCTGGCGACACCATCGAAGTTGATCAATCCTTGATCACCCTCGAATCGGACAAGGCCAGCTTTGAAGTGCCATCCCCTGCAGCGGGCGTGGTTGAAAGCGTCGAAGTCAAACTTGACGACGAGGCCGGCACTGGCGACCTGATCCTCAAGCTCAAGGTTGCTGGCTCTGGCTCGGCACCGGCGGCTAAAGAAGAATCCGCCCCGGCGCCGGCTAAAGCAGCACCTGCAGCGGCCGCACCGGCTCCAGCCAAGGGCGCTTCAATTGAAGAAGTGCGCATCCCTGACACCGGCTCGGATGCCAAAGGCAAAGTCATCGAACTGTTCGTCAAGGCTGGCGACACCATCGAAGTTGATCAGTCCCTGCTCACCCTTGAGTCGGACAAAGCTAGCTTTGAAGTGCCATCTCCTGCAGCTGGCGTGGTTGAAAGCGTCGAGATCAAGCTGGACGACGAAGCCGGTACTGGCGACCTGATCCTCAAGCTCAAGGTTGCTGGCTCTGGCTCGGCACCGGCGGCTAAAGAAGAATCCGCCCCGGCGCCGGCTAAAGCAGCACCTGCAGCGGCCGCACCGGCTCCAGCCAAGGGCGCTTCAATTGAAGAAGTGCGCATCCCTGACACCGGCTCGGATGCCAAAGGCAAAGTCATCGAACTGTTCGTCAAGGCTGGCGACACCATCGAAGTTGATCAATCCTTGATCACCCTCGAATCGGACAAGGCCAGCTTTGAAGTGCCATACCCTGCAGCGGGCGTGGTTGAAAGCGTCGAGATCAAGCTGGACGACGAAGCCGGTACTGGCGACCTGATCCTCAAGCTCAAGGTTGCTGGCAGCGCCCCTGCCGAAGCCGCACCTGCCCAGGCGCCAGCCAAAGCAGAAGCAGCGCCTCAAGCACCGGAAAAAGCTCCAGCTCCGGCTGCAGCAGCCAGCTCGGCCCCAGTGACCAGCGGCAAGGTTCACGCCGGCCCTGCTGTTCGCCAACTGGCGCGCGAGTTTGGCGTGGACCTGGCAGATGTACCGGGCAGCGGCCCGAAAGGCCGGATCCTCAAGGAAGACGTGCAGGTATACGTCAAATCCATGATGAACAAGGCCAAGCAGGCACCAGCAGCCGCTGGCGCAACAGGCGGCGCAGGCATTCCTCCGGTTCCGGCTGTTGATTTCAGCAAGTTCGGTGAAATCGAAGAAGTGGCGATGACTCGCCTGATGCAGATAGGCGCCGCCAACCTGCACCGTAGCTGGCTGAACGTTCCACACGTCACTCAGTTCGATTCGGCCGACATCACCGAACTGGAAGCCTTCCGTGTTGCGCAGAAAGCGGTTGCCGAGAAAGCCGGGGTCAAGTTGACCGTGCTGCCATTGCTGCTCAAGGCCTGCGCCTTCCTGCTCAAGGAAATGCCCGATTTCTGCAGTTCGCTGGCGCCTAGCGGCAAAGCCTTCATCCGCAAGAAGTACATGCACATCGGCTTCGCAGTGGACACCCCGGACGGCTTGCTCGTACCGGTTATCCGCGACGTCGACAAAAAGAGCTTGCTGCAACTGGCTGCTGAAGCGGCTGAACTGGCAGATAAGGCGCGCAACAAAAAGTTGTCCCCAGACGCCATGCAGGGTGCCTGCTTCACCATTTCCAGCCTCGGCCACATTGGCGGCACCGGCTTCACGCCGATCGTCAACGCGCCTGAAGTTGCGATCCTTGGTGTCAGCAAGGCGACCATCCAGCCGGTTTGGGATGGCAAGGCCTTCCAGCCAAAACTGATGCTACCGCTGTCGCTGTCCTACGATCATCGTGTGATCAATGGCGCTTCTGCGGCGCGCTTTACCAAGCGTTTAGGCGATGTACTGGGCGATATCCGCACCATGCTCCTGTAACGACTTAGCGATACGTTTCGAGCACGCCACGCTCGCATCCTCACCCCCGCCATTGGCGGGGTTTTTTTATCCTGCTGCGCTGGTGCGTCAACCTTTTTGCACATTGCGAATCAAAAAGCTCATGGCCTTGGCCAGTTCCGCCGCGCCATTGTTATCGCGCACTATGGTTATCATGGCGCTGCCGCTGTGCGGATTATTCAGGGTGCAGCTGATCCCGCTCGTCGGGCAGTCGTAGCGGATATAAGGATCAACCCCAAACACATCGATACGCTGATTACGCACGGCGATATCAGTGCTGCTTTCACCACGGCTTTCCTCACGCAATAGCAACTCGCCCTTGGCGCTGAGCGCAACACTGTATATGAGGTCGCGGCGATCGGCCTGACCGACCTGGTAACCGGCGCGCAGGGCATAGGTCATGAGCAATTTATTGACATGGGCAAGCAGCGCTTTGCGCTCGTCCTGGGTGTTGTAGAGACGCTTTATCTCATGCAGGTAATTGGCTTGCTCAGGACTGCTCAAGCCCGCGGGTGGGTCGGCCGATACAGTGGATATAGAAACCAAACCGCTGCTGATCAATAAGGCAAAAATTAGTTTTCTTGTCAGTCGCATTTGCATAATGCACCCTTACTTGACGCTATAGTGAATTGGGCAGACTTTCTCGCCCTGCGCAGCATACTGGAAGCAAGCCATTTAATGAGAAGCCATCCCACCGCCGCCAACCAACTGGCGGCCGAGGTTGTGACGCAGTTGCCAGTACCATCACGACTGGGCATGCTGCGTTTCGAACGGATGAATGAGGCCAGTTGGGCCTTGCTGTTTCTTGACCCTTCTTGTGAGCGTCAACTGGGCATTGCTGCGAGCGATTTATGTGCCCTGGTCGAATCACCCTATGCCAGCCTGATGGAGCCAGAAGCGCGCCACTCACTGCACGACCAGATCCAGCAGCAACTGAGCCAGCAACCCCACTATCTCGTGAATTACACCCTGCATACGCCACTGGGCGCGCTTAACCTCATTGAAATGGGCGAGGCGTTCAAGCAGCGTGGGCATAATCTGCTGCGCGGCTACCTGCTGGTAACGGCAACGCGCCAACCGGAGCTGACAGCAGGCGTTCAACCAGGCCCCGCCCATGCGTTGCCAGAACAACTCATGCCGCAGATCGAGGATCCGCTACAACAGAAAAAGCGTACCCTTGCCCAGCAAAAGCTGATCCTGCGCCTGGCCAGCCACATCTATCAGGAAGACGCGCTACAGGATGCAGCCAGGCTGATTACCCAGGCGGCGTGCGAAACCTATGCACTCAAGCGCGCATCCATTTGGCTGGTCAATGGGGAGTATTTGCAGTCGGTGACTGTGTATCAGGCTGACACCCAGCAACATCATCAAGAAACGCACCTGAGCCTCAAGCTCTTCTCGAACTACATGAACTTCATGCGTGCAGGGCGCTCGCTGCATATCGAGGATGCACTCAATGATCCGCGAACCATTGAGCTGCAGCACTACCTGAAGCCGCTTAATATTGGCGCCCTGCTGGACGCAGGCATTCGTGTGGACGGTGAAGTCGTGGGCCTTCTGTGCCTTGAACACCTTGGTGGGCCGCGCCAGTGGAAATCCGACGAGATCGCCTTCTGCGGCGAACTGGCTGACCAGTATGCCCAGGTGCTGTCCAACCAGGAACGACGCACGGCGACCCAAGCACTCTACCTGTTTCAGCGTGCGGTCGAGCAAAGCGCCAGCGCATTTATATTGCTCAACCGCGATGGCCTTGTTGAGTACGTGAACCCGAGCTTTACCGCGATCACCCTGTACAGCGCTGAAGAAGTACAAGGCCGGCTTATTTCCGAGTTACCGGCGCTGGAGAACCTGAGAGAGTTTTTTTTAAGCAGCCAGTCGGGCCTATCGGGTCATAATAGCTGGCAAGGTGAATGCAAGAGCCGGCGGAAAAACCTCGAGCCCTACTGGAGCCAGCTGTCGATCTCCAAGGTCCATGCCGATGACGGCGCGCTGACCCACTACATCGGCATCTACGAAGACATCACCGAAAGCAAGAGCGCATTGCAGCGCATTGAACGCCTGGCCTTTCGCGATAACCTGACTGGCCTTGGCAATCGCTATTCCTTTATCCGCGCCCTGGAAAAACGCTTTGCGGTGCCCGACAAGACGGGTATCAGCCTGTTGTTGGTGGACATCGACAACTTCAAGCGGATCAACGACAGCCTGGGTCACCAAACCGGCGACAAACTCCTGTCCAGCCTGGCCAAGCGCCTGCGCAACACCCTGAGCCCGGCGGCGATCCTGGCGCGCTTTGCCAGCAATGAATTTGCCATCTTGCTTGATAAGCACGACCTCGATGCAGGGCAAGCCGTGGCCGCGCAGGTTCTGCAAACTTTGGACAAACCACTGTTTGTCGATAACCAACTGATCAGCATTACCGGCTCAATCGGGCTGGCCTGCGCCCCCGCCCATGGCACCGATCCACAAATACTGACCAAGCACGCCGGACTGGCGCTGCATAAGGCCAAGGCCAACGGCAAGCACCAGGTCTGCGTGTTCACCGAGGCACTGAATGCCGAGGCCGACCATAAGCTCTTTGTCGAAAACAACCTGCGTCGCGCCCTGACGCAGAACGAGCTTGAGGTGTTCTATCAACCCAAACTGTGCCTGAAGACCGGTGCACTGGTGGGTATTGAGGCGCTGCTACGCTGGAATCATCCACAAAAGGGCATGATCAGCCCGGATCACTTCATTGGCGTTGCCGAAGAGACTGGTCTGATCATCCCCATTGGCAAATGGGTATTGCGCCAAGCCTGCCGGATGAGTGTGCAACTCGCGGCGGTGGGCATGGGCGCCATTCAGGTCGCGATCAATGTCTCGCCCAAGCAATTTACCGACCCGGACCTGGTCGGCGCGATTCGTACCATTATCGAGGAAGAACAACTCCCGCCTGACCGAGTTGAGCTTGAGCTGACGGAAAGCTTGCTGCTGGAAGCGACCAGCGACACCCGCAGCCAACTTATCGACTTGAAGAAGCTAGGCCTGAGCCTGGCAATGGACGACTTCGGCACAGGTTATTCATCGCTTAGTTATCTGAAGAAATTCCCGATTGATGTGATCAAGATCGACCGCAGTTTTATCAAGGACATCCCGGAGAACCAGGACGACATGGAGATCACCTCGGCAGTGATCGCCATGGCCCACAACCTGAAAATAAAAGTGGTCGCCGAAGGTATTGAAACCAGCGCCCAGTTGAAATTCCTGCGCCGCCAGCACTGCGATATTGGCCAGGGGTTTTTATTCGACAAGGCAATCGCCGGGCACAACCTGATTGATAGCCTCAAGCGCTATATTCGCAACTGAGTCGACACAAGTCTTCGCCTGGAATTAATGCCAGATGCTCAATACGGGCTGGCCGATTTTGTAACGTCGTCGCACAATGGCGGTCTACCCAGTACATGAAAATGATGTTGAGGAAATGGCTCATGGCTCTGCGTTCGCAAATCCTTGTAAACAAACTAGAACTCCCAACGGCCGAACAGGCATTGCCGGGCCGTGATGTGCCGATGACAGTTCCAGACGCTCACTTCGTCAACGGCAACCCACTCAAGGGCCCATTCCCGCAAGGCCTGGAAACAGCCGTGTTTGGCCTTGGCTGCTTCTGGGGAGCGGAGCGCCGCTTCTGGCAACAGCCAGGTGTCTGGAGCACCGCTGTCGGTTATTCAGGCGGCATCACTCCAAATCCGACCTACGAAGAAACCTGCTCCGGCCTGACCGGGCATGCCGAAGTCGTACTGGTGGTTTTCGACCCTAAGATCACCAGCTTTGAGGCCTTGCTCAAGGTGTTCTGGGAAGCGCACAACCCGACCCAAGGCATGCGCAAGGGCAACGACAAGGGTAGCCAGTATCGCTCCGCGATTTACTGCAACAGCGATGAGCAGCTTGCCAAGGCACTTCAAAGCCAGGAGATGTTCCAGGCTGAACTGGACAAGGCCGGCCTGGGCAGCATCACCACTGAAATCGCCAAGGCCGGTGATTTCTATTATGCCGAGGCCTATCACCAGCAATACCTGGCAAAAAATCCAAGCGGCTACTGCGGCCTGGGCGGCACCGGAGTATGCCTGCCACCGTAATTAAGCGTACACAAAAAGGCGGCCTGGTTTAGACCAGGCCGCCTTTTTCATGGATGGCTCAAGCCGAGGTTTTTTCTTCGATCAGCCAGTCCATGCGCCAGCCACCCTGGCTCAGCCCCAGCCGTTCTGCCAACCAGGGCAACAGTTGCTTGAGTTCGTCTTCCAGTCCCCATGGCGGATTGCTGATCACCAGCCCGGAGCCATTCAAACGCAGCGACTCATCAGTTGGGTGCACATACAGCTCAACGCGCAGCAGCTTGGGTGCGCCGCTTTTTTCCAGGTCGCGGTAAAACTTGCGCAGTTGCCGCAAATCCTTGATTGGGTACCAGATCGCAACTATTGCCTGGCGCATGCGTGCAATCGCATCGCCAAGTGACTCGACACAGCGCTCCAGTTCATCGTCTTGCTCAAAGGGGGGATCAATCAGCATCAGCATGCGTTTTTCCTGGGTCGGCAACAACGCACGGGGCACATGCCAACCCCCCCCCAGGTGCACAGCCACACGCCGATCGCCCTTCATGTTCTCCTTGAGCAAGCGCCCGTCTTCCGGGTGTTTCTCATTGAGCTGCAAACGGTCCTGCTCGCGGGAAAGCCTGCGTGCCAGCTCTGGCGAGCCAGGGTAATGACGCAACTCACCTTCTGGATTCATTGCGCGAATCACGCCCAGATAATCAGCAAACGGCTCAGGCACATCCTCGGCCTGCCAAATCTTGGCAATCCCCTCAAGCCATTCACCTGTACGCGACGCCTGGTCCCCTCGCAGATCATACAAACCCACGCCTGCATGACTGTCGAGATAGGCAAATGGCGCCTCCTTTCGCGACAACAGGGCAATTATCCGGCATAAAACCAGGTGTTTAAGAACATCGGCGTGGTTGCCGGCGTGATAGGCGTGGCGGTAATTCATGGCAATAGGCTCCTCGAAGCCTTACAGTTTAACTGCTTGGCTGATTTTCGCAGTTGTTGTTTATTCGCACGCTTTCATCATGTTCTACAATTGCCTGCCCGGCGCACTCTCCAGTTAACCCCTGCCTACAACCAGTATGATTGCAGGTAGCTAATCATTAAGCCTTTGCATGAACTCTCTGCCGCAGCGCCACGTGATCTTGGCCCTACTCGCTGGCGCAAGCGCGCTGGTTGTCGTCCATGGATTGGGCCGCTTTGCCTACACGCCATTGCTGCCCTACCTGATCAGCGATGGCTTGCTGACGCTTGAACAAGGTGCCAGGGTCGCAACCTGGAATTATATTGGCTACCTGATCGGCGCCTTGCTCGCGCTGGTTCTGCATGCGCCATCACGCATGCGTATCGCCCTGCCCCTGGCACTGCTGGCCAATGCCCTGCTGACGCTGGCACAAGTCTATGCAAGCTCGGTTGAAAGCCTGACCTGGTTGCGCCTGGCCAATGGCATCAGTAACGGCGTAGTGTTTGTCCAGGCCCCGGCCTTGGTCCTCGAATGGCTCGCACAGCACCAGCGTACCCGGCTCAGCGGCCTGATCTACCTGGGCCTGGGTGGCGGCCTGCTGCTTTCAAGCGCAACAGTGACCTGGCCACACGCCTGGCTGAGCGGTCCGGATCGCTGGTGGCCAATGGCAATATTGAGCTTGCCGCTGGCGCTATTGAGCATTGGCTTGCTGAGCCGTCTTAAACTGCACGAGCCCGCAGTAAAGGTCCAACAGCACTCTAGCTCCAGCCTGTTCGACCGGGCGAGCACACCGCTGTTTCTTGCCTATACCGGCGCGGGGCTGGGCTACATCCTGCCAATGACGTTTTTACCCTCCCTGGCCAAGGAAAAACTGGCGCCGGGCGATCCACTGGTCAAGGGCGCATGGCTGTGGACGGCAAGCGCCAGCCTCATATCTCTTCCCTTTTGGAATAGCCTGGGCGCACGCATTGGTGATCGCCGAGCCTTGCTGTGCAACTACGCCGCGCAAGGACTGGGGGCCGCAGCGCCAATGCTCTGGCCTGGCTCTGTGGGCATACTGCTTTGCGCTGTGTTAGTCGGCGGCGGCTTTATCGGTACCGTGTTCCTGACCCAACGCCTGGCCCGGCAGCTTCACCCGCACCAGGGGCCTCGCTTGTCTGCAGCGCTTATTGCCTTGTATGGCGCCAGCCAGTTACTTGGTCCCTGGCTGGCAGAGCAAGCCTTGCAGATGGGCGCCACGCTCACCCAATGCTTTGCCATTGGCGCGGCCGCTCTGTTCTGGGGGCTGTGCTGGACATTTGCGATTCCAGGCCGCCAAACAGCCTAGGCAAATGCGAAGGCAACAAGCGATCTAGATTGCCATATGCCCGAACAATCAAGCATGTAGAGCTTTATCACGCCAATGGATAATGCTGGGCAGTGCCGTGGCGCCTGCCTAGACTCGGCGCGACAAACAGGAGGCCTACCATGTCCGAGACTCTGCTTAACGCCCGCAACCTTGCGTTCGAACTTTACGAAGTGCTCGATGCCCAGGCATTGACCCAACGCGAGCGCTTTGCCGAGCACAGCCGTGAAACATTCGACGCGGCAATCGATACGGCCCGCAGCATCGCAGAAAACCTGTTTGCTCCGCATAACCGCAAGAATGATGAGAATGAGCCTGAATACATAGATGGCGCAGCCAAGCTGATCCCGGAAATCAAACCGGCGGTCGATGCCTTCCTTGAGGCTGGATTTCTCAACGCCACCCGCGAGTTTGACGTCGGTGGCATGCAGTTGCCCAACCTGCTATCCCAGGCCTGCTTTGCCCATTTCCAATCTGCCAATATCGCCACATCGTCCTACGCGATGCTGACCATGGGTGCTGCCAACCTGATCGAAGCCTTCGGCGACGAGGCGCAAAAGAAGCGTTTCCTAGCCCCCATGATTGAAGGGCGCTTTTTCGGCACCATGGCCCTGACCGAGCCCCATGCCGGCTCCTCGCTTTCAGACATCCGCACCCGTGCCGAACCGGCCGCAGATGGCAGCTACCGGCTCAAGGGCAACAAGATATTCATTTCTGGCGGCGATCATCCCTTGTCAGAGAATATCGTGCACATGGTGTTGGCCAAGCTTCCCGACGCGCCCCCCGGCGTGAAAGGGATTTCACTGTTTATCGTGCCCAAGTTCCTGGTTAACGACGACGGCTCGCTCGGCAAGCGCAATGATGTATTGCTGGCAGGGTTGTTCCACAAGATGGGCTGGCGCGGCACCACCTCAACTGCACTCAACTTCGGCGATAATGGCGACTGTGTCGGCTATTTGGTGGGCAAGCCACACCATGGCCTTAGCTACATGTTCCAAATGATGAATGAGGCGCGGATTGGCGTCGGCATGGGCGCGGTCATGCTCGGCTACGCGGGGTATCTGTACTCGCTGGAGTATGCCCGGCAACGCCCGCAAGGGCGCCTGCCGGATGGCAAGGACCCCGCCTCATCACAGGTCGCAATCATTGAGCATGCAGACGTACGCCGCATGCTGCTGACCCAAAAAGCTTACGTCGAGGGTGCTTTCGACCTGGGCTTGTACGCTGCCCGGCTATTCGATGACACCCAGACGCTGGAAACCGAGGAACAACGCGGCGCCGCACTGGAGCTGCTTGACCTGCTGACGCCGATTGTCAAGTCATGGCCATCGCAGTATTGCCTCAAGGCCAACGAGCTGGCGATCCAGATCCTCGGCGGCCACGGTTACACCCGTGAATATCCGGTGGAAAAGTATTACCGTGACAATCGCCTCAATCCGATTCACGAAGGCACCCATGGTATTCAGTCACTCGACCTGCTGGGGCGCAAGGTCTCGATGAATCAGGGCGCAGCGCTCAAACAGTTGGTCAAGCTGATCCAGCAATGTTGTGAGCGCGCCAGCGCCTACGAGTCGCTGAACAGCCTACGCCTGCCCCTCGAGCAATTGCTGGCAAGGCTGTCCAAGGTGACCCTGGGGCTGCTCGGCGACCTGATGACCGGCAAGGTTAACCAAGGCCTGGCAAACTCGGCCCTGTACCTGAACGTATTCGGCCATGCAGTCATCGGCTGGCGTTGGCTTGAGCAGGCCATACGCGCCGAGCAAGGGCTGGCAAAAGGCAATAGCGCGGACCGGGACTTCTATCAGGGCAAGCTGCAAGCCGCCCGCTACTTCCTCACCTGGGAAGTGCCGAGTTGCCAGCATGAACTGGACATACTCGAAAGCCGCGACGATACCTGCCTGAAGATGCAAGAAAACTGGTTCTGACCGCCCCCCTTGCACATGCAATGTGTGCAAGGGGATCTTTTCTTCACCGCGCGCGTCACAGATACCTGGCTGGCCCAGGTACCCCCCCCCTGCCAAGCCTCACACATATAACGCCATGTGTTTTTTTAACCACGCGTCAAACTCACAGGTTATTATCTGTGGCACGTGCCATTCATAGGCGCCCAGCCAGTCGATAAAGGAGAGTGCCGCTTTGGATGCCAGTACCATCAACAGTCTGTTCTTGATCGGTGCGTTGCTGGTAGCCATGAGCATCCTGGTGAGTGCGTTTGGCTCGCGTTTCGGCATCCCGATTCTGGTTATATTCCTCGCCGTGGGCATGCTTGCAGGCGTCGACGGTCCTGGCGGCATAAGCTTCTCCAATTACCCGCTGGCCTATCTGGTCGGCAACCTCGCGCTGGCCATTATTTTGCTCGATGGCGGAATGCGAACCCGGGTTTCAAGCTTTCGTGTAGCCCTTTGGCCATCACTCTCGATGGCCACGGTCGGCGTCATGATTACCGCCGGGCTCACCGGCGTGGCGGCTGCATGGCTATTCAAGCTGAGCTGGATGGAAGGCCTGCTTATTGGCGCGATCGTCGGTTCAACCGATGCCGCCGCCGTATTCAGCTTGCTGGGCGGGCGAGGCCTGAACGAACGGGTAAGCTCGACCCTGGAGATTGAGTCGGGCAGCAACGACCCGATGGCGGTATTCCTGACCGTGACCCTGATTGCCATGCTGCAAGCAGGACAAACCGGGTTCAGCTGGGACCTGCTGATCCATCTCGGACTGCAGTTTGGCCTTGGGGCATTTCTCGGCCTGGTCGGGGGCTGGCTGCTGTTGAACCTGATCAACCGCATCACTCTTGCCAATGGCCTGTATCCGTTGCTGGTGGTCAGCGGCGGTCTGATCATCTTTGCCATCACCAACGCCCTGGGCGGCAGCGGTATCCTTGCGGTCTACCTCTGCGGCCTGTTGCTAGGCGACAAGGCTATCCGCTCGCGCCCCGGCATCCTGCATATGCTCGACGGCCTGACATGGCTCGCGCAAATCGGCATGTTCCTGGTCCTTGGCTTACTGGTAACACCCCACGAGCTGCTGAAAATCGCACTCCCTGCACTGGGCTTGGCGCTGTGGATGATTTTTATCGCACGGCCACTTTCGGTCTACCTGGGATTATTGCCCTTCCAGGCCTTCCATGACCGGGAACGCGCATTTATTGCCTGGGTCGGCCTGCGCGGCGCGGTACCCATCATTCTTGCAGTATTCCCACTGATGGCCGGTCTGGAGAATGCCCAGCTGTTCTTCAACGTGGCATTCTTTATCGTCATCGTCTCGCTACTGCTCCAGGGCACCAGCTTGCCACTCGCGGCCAAGTTTCTCCGGGTTACGGTACCGCCCGAGCCAGCGCCCTTTTCACGCTCGGGCCTGGAAATCCACCCGACCAGCCAGTGGGAACTGTTCGTCTACCGCCTCGGTGCCGAGAAATGGTGCATCGGCTCACCGCTGCGTGACCTGAAAATGCCTGAAGGCACCCGGGTTGCGGCACTGTTTCGCGGCAACGAACTACTCCATCCGTCGGGCAGCACCAAGCTGGATGCCGGTGACCTACTCTGCGTCATCGGCCACGCGCACGACCTGGAAGCACTAGGCAAACTGTTCAGCCAAGCCCCAAAACGCGGCCAGGACCTTCGCTTCTTCGGCGATTTTGTCCTCGAAGGCGACGCCGAGGTTGGCGCTGTTGCTGCTCTTTACGGCCTCAAGCTCAATGATTCCGAGGGCGATATGCTGCTCGGTCGTTTCATCGCCCATAAAATCGGCGGTGAACCAGTTATTGGCGATCAGGTCGAATGGCAAGGTTTAACCTGGACAGTCGCTGCTATGGAAGGCAACAAAATCCGTAAGGTTGGCGTTAAATTCCCTGAAGGCAGCCGCCCCGGCCCCGGTCTATTCCTCTAAACTCATTTAACTTCGAGCCGCCCGAACGCGACCATGCCCCCATTTCGTCATTTCATCGCCATCACTTTGTTCAGCCTTTTGCTGGGTAACTCCCTGGCATTCGCCGCTGCGCCGCCATCCTATGACGACGTACAAAGCCAGCTGTCCTCACTGGCCGACAGCAAGCTGCCTGAAGCTGAACAAACCCAGCTAAAGCAGACCCTTGAGAAAACCCTCAGCCTGCTGCGCCTCAAAGCGCAAAGCGAGAAAAGCCTTGAGGATCTCAACAAGCAACTGGACGCAGCGCCCCGCTTGATCGGCGAGGCCCAGCGAGAGCTGGCACGTCTAAAGGCGAGCCAGCCGACACCGGTTGGCGAGCGTTATGGCAACAGAAAAGTGTCGGAACTTGAGCAAATGATCAGCGACCGCAACAACCAGCTCAGCGATTGGCAAAAACAGATCATTGACGCCAACAGCCTGATCATCACCGCCCAGACACGCCCCGAACGAGCACAGGCGGAAATCAGCAGCAACCAGACCCGCACCCGCGAAATCAGTGAAGCACTCAAGGTCGGCAAGCTGGCCGGCTCGCCACTGACCAGCGAAACCCGTGACCAGCTCAACGCCGAACTGGCTCAATTGAATGCACAGACCCTGCTCCGCCGCCAGGAGCTGAGCGGCAACAGCCTGTTGCAAGACCTGGGCACCAGCCAACGTGCACTGCTGGATGAACGCATCAAGCGTCTTGAGCAGGAACTGATCAATCTCCAGCAACTGATCAACCAAAAACGACGCGAACAGTCCGAGATGACTGTTGCCGAGCAAGCCCAAAGCGCCGAAAAACTGGGCAACAGCGGATTGTTGAGCCGCGAAAGTGCGCTGAACGTCAAATACTCTGACTATTTGCTCAAGGCCACCAATCGCCTCAACCAGATCACCCAGAAAAACCTGCAGACCAAACAGCAACTGGACGCCCTGAACCAAAGCGATCAAGCACTGGATCAGCAGATCAGCGTGCTGCAGGGCAGTATTTTATTGTCGAAGATTCTCTACCAGCAAAAGCAGGCCCTGCCGCAGCTGGATATCGACAAAGACTTGTCCAATGATATTGCCGACATTCGCCTCTACCAGTTTGAGCTCAACCAACAACGCGAGCTGGTGAGCAATCCCGAAACCTATATCGACAACCTGCTGCAAGCCCAGCCTGAAGACGAGGTGAGCCCGCAACTGCGCAAGGCCCTGCACAATATCCTCGAAAGCCGCCGCGAATTGCTCGACCGGGTAAGTACCGAACTGGGTGCGCTACTTAATGAATCAATTACCCTGCAGCTCACCCAAAAGCAGCTGCAGAGCACTGCCAAGGCGCTGAGTGAAACACTCGACGAGCAGATGTTCTGGATCCCCAGCAATAAACCGCTCAACCTGGAGTGGTTTAAAAGCGTCCCGGCCAAGCTCCAGCGCCAAATGGCCAACATGCCCTGGCTATCAAGCACCCGGGACTTCGGCGCCGGGTTGATAGGCGCCCCCCTGCTGTTCTTGCCATTGCTGCTCCTGATTACCTTGCTGTTATGGCAACGTAATGCAATTACTCGCAAGCTTTCAGCCATTCACCTGGATATCCGCCAATACAAAAACGACAACCAGCTGCATACGCCGATGGCGATCTTGCTGAATATCCTGCTGGCATTACCAGGCGGATTATTCCTGACGCTCTGCGGCTTCGCGCTGCAAATAGATGCCCGTGGACAGAACGCCAGCCTCAGCTCAGCGTTTTTCAGCATGGCGCAAGCCTGGATGGTGCTGTACACCTGCTACCGAATTTTATCGCCCAGCGGTGTCGCTGAGCTGCATTTTCGCTGGTCACGCCCCCATGTCGCCTACTTGCGCCGCTACGTTCGGTATCTGGGCCTGATCGTTCTGACCCTGGTCGCCGTGGTAACCATTGCCGGGCATCAACCCGCAGAGCTGGCCGACGACGTACTGGGCATAGCCACGTCCGTCACCTGCTATGCACTGATGGCCTGGCTGCTCAGTCGCGTGCTGTTGACCGGCCCTACCCGTGAAAACAGCTCCCTGTTCCGAACGGTCATGGCGGTTGCAATCTGCCTCTTGCCGCTGGCACTGATCGTGATGGTCGCCATGGGCTATTTCTACACCGCGATCAAGCTCACCGACCGTTTACTCTTTACCCTCGGCCTGATGATGATCGGCTTGATCGTCGAGGTGACCTTTGTTCGCGGCCTTTCGGTTGCGGCGCGCCGCCTCGCCTACCAGCGTGCCATCGCCAAACGCCAAGCGGCTCAGGCTGCCGAAGGGTCCGACACTGGCGAGGCGGTGATCGAAGAACCGACCCTGGATATCGATCAGGTTAACCAGCAGTCGCTGAGATTAGTGCGCCTGGCCTTGCTGGGCGTGTTTATCAGCCTGCTCTGGTTGATCTGGGCCGACCTGATCTCGGTGTTTTCCTACCTCGATAACGTCACGCTGTACGAATATGTCAGTGGTACCGGAGCGATGGCCAGCATGGTGCCCATCAGCCTCAGTGACGTGCTCGGCGCATTGGTGATCGTCGGTATTACCATTGCCTTGGGGGGCAACCTGCCCGGCCTGCTTGAAGTATTGGTGCTGTCGCGCATGAAGCTCGCCCAGGGCAGCTCATACGCAACCACAACCCTGTTGTCCTACGCCATCGTCGCCATAGGTACTGTGACAACCCTCTCGACCCTGGGTGTGAGCTGGGACAAGTTGCAATGGCTGGTTGCAGCGTTGTCTGTAGGCCTGGGTTTTGGCTTGCAGGAAATTTTCGCCAACTTTATTTCCGGCCTGATCATCCTGTTCGAGCGTCCGGTACGCATCGGCGATGTCGTGACCATAGGCAACCTCTCCGGCACGGTGAGCAAAATCCGCATTCGGGCAACCACCATTACCGATTTTGATCGTAAAGAAATCATTGTGCCGAACAAGACCTTCGTCACCGACCAGTTGGTCAACTGGTCGCTCAACGACACCATTACCCGCATCACCATCATGATCGGCCTGGCCTATGAGTCCGACCTTGAGCTGGCGCGCAAGCTGATGATGCAGGCAGCCATGGAAAACCCGCGCGTATTGCGTGACCCCGAGCCGCTGCTGCTTTTCCTGACGATTTGCGCAAGCACCTTCAATTATGAATTGCGGGTGCACGTGCGTGATCTCGGTGACCGCAACGCCGCGACCGACGAGCTACTGACCCGCATTGCCATGAGCTTCCGCGAAAACAACATCGAGATGGCCTTCAACCAGCTGGATGTGATGGTCAAGAACCTCAACGGCGCCGAGCTGAACCTGAAGACCACCAGCCCGATCGTGGTGCAGAACAGCCCCCAGGCCGAACCGGAGGTAGAGTCTGAATCGGAAGATAAGAATCAGGTGACCCTGGCCAAGCCGACACCGCCTGCGGTCGACCCGAACTAAGCATCGCGTTATTGTAGTGCTTCAATTCGACGGCTGAGCTAACCCCTCAGCCGTCTTTGCTTGGCCGGAGTAGCGCCTTGAAACAACTCAGCGAACTGACTTTTGACAACCGCTTTGCACGCCTGGGGGATGCATTCTCAACCCATGTGCTGCCCGAGCCGATTGCCGAGCCACGCTTGGTCGTTGCCAGCCAGGCAGCCATGGAACTGCTCGACCTGGACCCGGAAGAGGCCAACACCGAGGTTTTGGCGCAGATATTCGCCGGCCACAAGCTATGGAGTGATGCCGAGCCACGGGCAATGGTCTACTCCGGCCATCAGTTTGGCGGCTACACCCCACGCCTGGGTGATGGCCGTGGCCTACTGCTCGGCGAAGTGGTCAATCAAGCTGGCGAGCACTGGGACCTGCACCTCAAGGGCGCCGGTGCCACACCCTACTCGCGCATGGGCGATGGCCGTGCCGTACTGCGCAGCTCAATCCGCGAATTTCTTGCCAGCGAACACCTGCATGCGCTGGGTATCGCCAGCTCACGCGCACTCTGCGTGACGGGCTCAAGCACGCCGGTCTGGCGCGAAAAACAAGAAACCGCCGCCATGGTCCTGCGTCTTGCCCAGAGCCACATTCGCTTCGGCCACTTCGAGTACTTCTATTACACCCAGCAACATAAGTTGCTGGAGCAACTGGCTGAGCATGTGCTGCACAACCACTTCGAGGCATGCTTGCAAGAGCAGGCCCCCTACTCGGCGATGTTCCGCCAGATCGTTGAGCGCACGGCTGAAATGATTGCCTACTGGCAAGCCTATGGCTTTTGCCACGGCGTAATGAAAACCGACAACATGTCGATCCTGGGCATCACCTTCGACTACGGTCCCTACGCCTTTCTCGACGACTTTGATGCCAAGCACATCTGTAATCACTCCGACGATACCGGCCGCTATAGCTTTAGCAATCAAGTGCCTATCGCACAGTGGAACCTTGCGGCACTCGGCCAGGCGTTAACACCACTGGCTGGTGTCGATGAACTAAGCGCCAGTCTTGAACTATTTCTACCGCTGTATCAAAGCCACTATCTGGATCTGATGCGTCGTCGTTTGGGCTTTACCAGCGCCAAGGACGACGACCAAGCCCTGGTCCAGGAGCTTCTGCAATTGATGCAGAACAGCGCCATTGACTACAGCCTGTTCTTCCGCGAGTTGGGTGAAAGTGAACCACAGGCAGCCCTGGCACGCTTGCGCGATGACTTTACTGATTTAGCCGGGTTCGATGCCTGGAGCCAGCGATATATGGATCGCGATCCATTACAGGGCCAATCACAACAACAGCGGCGCGAACGCATGCATGGGGTCAATCCCAAGTTCATCCTGCGCAATTATCTGGCCCAGCAAGCCATCGAGGCTGCGGAAAAAGGCGACTACAGTGTCGTGCGCGAGCTGCACCAAGTGCTCAGCCACCCCTTTGCCGAGCAACCGGGTAAAGAACGTTTCGCCCAGCGCCCGCCAGATTGGGGCAAGCACCTGGAGATCAGCTGCTCGTCTTGAACCAATGCGCCAGCCTACTCGCCAAGCAGCCAGTCGAGGCCCATCTCGACATGCAGCTCGGTACTGTCGAGCATCTCCAGCGCGGCCTGGCTGCCGTCAAGCAACAAACCGATCTCAGTGCAGCCCAGTATTGCGACCTCGGCGCCACGCTCACGCAATTGCGCCATGCATTTGAGGTAGTAGTCACGCGAGGCGGTCTCGAAGCGTCCCTGGCACAACTCGGCAAAAATCACCCGATCCACTTCTTCCACCTGGTCTTCAGGCGGGATCAGCACTTCGATAGCAAAACGCTCAGCCAGGCGTTGACGATAAAAATCCTCAAGCATGGTAAAGCGCGTCCCGAGCAAGGCAGCACGCTTGATGCCACGCTGTTGCAGGGCTTGCCCCACAGCATCGCCTATATGAAACAGCGGGATATCCACAGCCGCCTCAATCGCGGGTGCAACCTTGTGCATGGTGTTGGTAGCAAGTAGCAAGGCAGTTGCGCCGGCGCCCTCCAAACGCTGGGCGATTTCAGCCAGAACCTGGCCCGCCGCATCCCAGTCGCCCTGCTGTTGCAGCGCTGCAATCTGCGCAAAATCAACCGAGTGAAGCAGCAGTGGCGCCGAATGCAGGCCGCCCAGGCGCTGGCGCACACCTTGATTAAGCAAACGGTAATAACTGCTGGTCGACTCCCAGCTCATCCCTCCCAAAATACCCAGCTGACGCATTGCCTGCTCCTTATTAACTCAACTTGTAGGTGCCCTGCCGCCAGTGAACCAAGGCAGCGATCAGCAACTCGAAGCGCTGCAGGCTTACAGACTGCTTGCCGCTCTGCTCCCTACATTGCTCCGGATAATCGTTTTATCAGGAGCTTCGAGCCTACCGTGCATCAAGCGCATCGCACAGTAACAGTGCTGAATGCGCTTAGCGGTACAGCTTATCTGTTAAACCGAAAAGGCATATAAACCTTCTCAAACATTCTTAGACTCTCTAAGCAAACCCAACTATCTTGGCGACCTAGCGCAATCGGCAACATAACGCTTGATGCCTCACACGAGATTCAACGCTTAAAGGACACCCATGTTCGGGGACTCACTACCACTGTTATTTGTTGGCGCACTGCTTATATGGGTGCTGGTTGCCTTCATCAGGGAAAAGTGGAGCCCGGATATCGTTGCCGCGATTGCGGTGGCCGCGCTATTGGTCACGCAGCTACTGACCCCGGCAGAAGTACTCAGCGTGCTATCCAACTCGGCCCCTGTGACTATTGCCTGCATGTTCGTGCTCTCGGCAGCACTTGAACGCACCGGATGCATCGACGCACTGGGCAACTGGCTTGGTAATCTGGTCCGCACCAACCCGGTTCGCGTGCTGACCGGATTGACAGTCACTGCGCTGGTCATCTCGGCCTGCCTGAACAACACGCCAGTCGTTGCGATTCTGACGCCGGTTGCCATATCACTGGCGCGCCGCGCCGGGACCATGCCCTCCAAGCTGCTTATCCCGCTGTCATACGCCACCATTCTTGGCGGCACGCTGACCATGATTGGGACCTCGACCAATATCCTGGTTGACGGCGTTGCCCGTAAAGCTGGCCTGGCCCCCTTTGGCATCTTCGAGATAACCGGCGCAGGCCTGATCCTGGCGACGGCGGGCATGGCTTACTTGCTGCTGGTTGGCCGCCACCTGCTACCCAATCGCGACACACTATCGCGACAGTTGCGCCCAGATCTCGACCGCACCTTCATGACCGAACTGCTGGTGCCCCATGACTCGCCAGTGATAGGCAAAACCCTGAGCGAAGCCAATCTCAATGGCGGCAGCGGCCTGCAAGTGCTCAAACTGTTTCGAGCCGACCAGGAGTTCACCGAGCCCGCGCACGATACCCTGCTCGCCAACGGCGATCGCCTGGTGCTGCACGGCCAGGTCAAAAATGTGGTCGAACTGCGCGAGAGTGGGCATTTGTCGTTCAATCGCACCGACGCCTTTGAAACCATCAGCAGCCATGACGTGATCCTTGCCGAAGCCATAGTCGGCCGCAACTCACGCTACAGCCACCGGCCAATGCGCGACCTCGACCTGACCGCACGTTACGGTATCGCAGTGCTTGCCGTGCATCGCCAGGATGAAAATGTACAAGGCAACCTGGACGACTTCGAACTGCAATTTGGCGATGTGATGCTGGTCGAAGGCACCCCGGCGCAGATCAAGCGCTTCGCTGACAACGGCGAACTGATCAGCCTCAACGCCGTGCAAGAACGCGCATTCCGCCGTGACAAAGCGCCGATAGCCATCATTGCCACGCTGGCCGTGATGATCCCGGCAGCCTTCGGCGTAATGCCAATTTAAGGGCTGGCCATCATCGGTGCGGTCACCGTTTTGGCCACCCGCTGCCTGGATGTCGAGGACGCCTACAAAGCGGTCGACTGGAAAATTCTCAGCCTGATTTTCGGCATGCTGGCCATCAGCATCGCCATGGACAAAGTCGGGCTGGTCAAGATACTGGTCGAGAACATGATGAGCTGGCTGCCATGGGCGGGTCCACTGCTCATGCTTTCAATGCTCTACCTGTTCACCTCGATACTGACCGAGATGCTCTCGAATAATGCGGTCGCCGTATTGGTGACGCCTATTGCAATCGGCTTGGCGCAACACCTTGGTGTCGACCCGCGCGGCTTTGTGGTCGCGGTCATGTTCGCCGCCAGCGCCAGCTTCGCCACGCCAATCGGCTATCAGACCAACACCTTTGTCTATAACGCCGGGGGTTATCGCTTTACCGATTTCATGAAAGTCGGTATTCCGCTCAACCTATTGCTCTGGGTGGTGGCAACCCTGGTCATTCCGCTGTTCTGGCCATTGGTTCCAGTCTAATGACCCGCACCTTGAAAAGGTCCAACGCAGACCGCAGATAGCAGCCATAGCCCTGGAGTTGATCATGTCCGAACCATTGCTTATTCCCTGCCCCAGCTGCAATGCACTGAATCGTATTCCAAGCCAGCCCATGGCAGAAAAGCCAAGCTGTGGCCGCTGCAAGCAAGCAGTGCTGAGCCACACGCCAATTGAACTGACCCAGGCAAACTTTGCCAGCCAGACCAAAGGCGACCTGCCATTGCTGGTCGATGTGTGGGCCAGTTGGTGCGGTCCATGCCAGGCATTTGCCCCCACGTTCAACCAGGCTGCCGCACAACTGCAAGGGCAGTACCGCTTGGGCAAACTCGACAGCGAGGCCCATCAGCAGCTAGCGGGACAATTGGGTATCCGCTCCATTCCCAGCTTGATCCTGTTTCGCCAGGGTAAAGAAGTCGCTCGCCAGGCCGGAGCAATGGCACTGCCGCAACTGATGGCCTGGCTGCAAAGCCACTAAGGAACCACTGAAAAAGACTGTGTGAGCGAGCACTGCGGTCAAGCCCAACGACAGATTTGGTCAATTGCACGCAGGCAGCCAGAGGTTAGGCTTGGGAAACCTCTGAAATGCTGCTTTTCAGCAGCTTGTTCGTGAAACCAAGGGTCTACCTATGTCACTGCCGTTTGAAATAGCCCGCCAACTGACCGAAGAGCAAATTGCCTTTGTAAAGCGCAGCGGCCTCAAAGCCCTGGTCCTCGAGCCTGGTTTTATCCGGCTGTGCATGCCCATGGCAGGCAATGAAAACCATATCGGCAGCATGTACGCCGGCGCGCTGTTCACCCTTGCGGAAATCCCCGGTGGCGCGCTATTTCTCACGAGCTTTGATGTAAAGCGCTTCTATCCAATCGTCAAAGAAATGAACCTGCGCTTTCGACGCCCGGCCAAAGGTGATATCACTGTCGAGGCGCGTTTAAGTTCAAGCGAAATACAACAGTTGCAAGATGAAGCCCAACACCAGGGAAAAGCCGAGTACCGGCTGGAACTCCAGCTAAAGGACTCAAGCGGGGAAGTGGTCGCCGAAAGTTGTGGTCATTACCAGTTACGCATGCACTGACACATGACCTTGCTAAAGCTCGCAAGACCAGCTAATTGATGGGTAACAATAAAGGAATCTCTGGAAAACGACTGCGCTTGATAGTACTGGGGTAGCCCGTGCAGGGGCAGGCCATGCTGCGATAAATACGGCTCACAATCCTTGGGCTGGCTGAACTTCAGTTCGGCGGTCATTGGTCGTTGCGCCTCGTTCTATCTTCGTTCGTTACCTTTTCCAGAGAGTCCAAGGCGTGTCGACCGGAGAAATCTTTAATGACTGCACATATTCTTATTGCCCACGATTTAAGAGAAACCGCCGATCTCGCTTTGAGTAGGGCCGCTCAACTGGCCACGCAACATAACGCCCGGCTCACTGTCCTGCACGTCCTTGATCCCGCACAAAGCAAGCAGCAACATGAAGCGGCCAAGCGCGCCCTGGATCACAGCCTGAGTACACTCGCTCCGAAAACGGCGGCGCTGCGCATACTCAGCGGCAAGCCCTCGGAAATAGTCTTGCAGCAAATCAACGAACTTGGCTGCGATCTACTGGTTCTCGGTGCCCACCACTCGCGCCATGATTATTTTTCCGGCACCAGCCTCGACCGCATAGCCCGGCGCAGCAATGTCCCAATGCTGATTGTGGCGCGTAATGATTTCAAGCCCTACAAGCGCGCGCTGGCCCCCATCGACTTCTCGGTTTGCGCCTGCTGTGCCCTCAGCAAATCCTATGACCTGCTGCCCGACTCGGCAGGGCTGCATGCCCTGCATGTGTTCGAGCCAGACAAGGGCAACGCCAAACAAAACGAGCTGCAACTGCAGACCCAGAGCGCATTGATCGATCAGTTAATGGAAGACGAAGCGCTCAAACTGCCACCAAATGGCCCAAAACTGAGCCATTCGGTGCAACAAGGAGGCATATTGAGAGCGCTGCAGGAACAGCTCAATAGCCGCCGAACAGAGCTGATGGTACTTGGCAGCCATGGACGCAGTGCGTTATCCCAAGCGCTGCTTGGTAGCCTTGCCCAGCATTTTCTGCATAAGGCACCCTGCGATATTTTTGTCGTGCGTTAGGCCTTTCCTAGCCATAAAAAAGCGCCTTCGAGGCGCTTTTGTTTAGCCGTCAACTTAACCAGCGCTCTCAAGCAAATCGTGCAACTCGATAAACTGCTGAGTCAGCTTGTGCCGGGGTTCAAGGTAGACCAGCGGCATGCAGGCTTGATGCGACTCGCGCATTTTCACCGAACTCATCAGGTTAATGGGGAGCACGGGCAGCCCCTCGGCAATCAATTCATCAAGCAATTGCTGGGGCAAGGTCGCGCGCGGCTGGAACTGATTGACCACGATGCCCTCGACTTCCAGGCCCTCATTGTGATCTTCCTTCAGCTCTTCAATCTCCTGCAGCAAGCCATAAAGGGCATTACGGGAAAAACTGTCGCAATCAAACGGAATAAGCACGCGATCCGCCGCGATAAGCGCCGAAACCGTATAGAAATTCAAGGCCGGCGGAGTGTCGAGGTAGATCCGTTCGTAATCTTCGGACAAGTCCTCGAGCAGCTTTCGCAGCTTGTTGATCTTGTGCTTGGCCTCAAGCTTGGGCTGCAGGTCCGCAAGCTCAGCCGTGGCGGTGATTACATGCAGGTTGTCATATGGCGTTTCATAGATATCGACCTTACCCTTCTTGGCGAAAGGTCCCCCCGACAATGTTTGATTGAAGAACTCCGAGATACCCAATGGGATCTCGTCGCCAGTCAAACCCGTTAGGTAATGGGTCGAGTTAGCTTGCGAGTCAAGGTCAATCAGCAGTGTCCGATAGCCTTGCGAAGCGCTCACAGCCGCCAAATTGCAGGCAATGCTGGATTTGCCGACACCACCCTTCTGGTTAAAGACCACACGCCGCATGTTAATTGCTCCCAACCCCTGAATAGCCATGAATTTTAAAGAAAGTACATGACAAGGCTGATGTAACCTAGCACTTCAGCCTGCTGGCACAAAAGCACTAGTTTAGATATTAGTCAGCAAAATGTGAGGACTGGACTGATCACGGCCAAGAAAGCCGTAACAAAGAATCAGCAAGCAATACTTAACGAATGCCACGCAGGCGCGTTCGTCGCGGGCGTTGCACTCAAGGGCAAACTCGCGAAGATCAAGTAAGTGGCGGCGCCAACTTGCTGCGCGGCCAGGCCGCGCAGCAATACAGCTTATTGGTGGTACTGCGCCGACAACTCGTGCACCGCTTCCAGGAAGGCGCCTGCGTGGGCAGGGTCGACTTCCGGGGTGATGCCATGGCCAAGGTTGAAAACATGGCCTGTGCCGTTGCCGTAGCTGGCGAGAATACGTGCGACCTCTTTACGGATCGCGTCAGGTTTGGCGTACAGCACGGTCGGGTCCATGTTGCCCTGTAGCGCAACCTGATTGCCCACACGCTTGCGCGCCTCGCCAATATCGCAACTCCAGTCCAGGCCCAGCGCATCAGCACCAGTTGCAGCCATAGACTCCAGCCACAGGCCACCGTTCTTGGTGAACAGGATGACCGGGATCTTGCGCCCTTCATGCTCACGAATCAGGCCGCTGACGATCTTGCGCATATAGGCCAGCGAAAATTCCTGATAGGCCGCAGACGACAGGTTGCCGCCCCAGGTATCAAAGATCTGCACCGCCTGGGCACCCGCCAGGATCTGCCCGTTGAGGTAAGCCGTGACTGACTGCGCCAGCTTATCCAGCAAGCTGTGCATGGCCTGCGGGTTGTCATACAGCATGGCCTTGGACTTGCGGAAATCCTTCGAGGAGCCGCCTTCAACCATATAGGTGGCCAAGGTCCAGGGGCTGCCCGAGAAGCCAATCAACGGCACGCGACCATTAAGCTCGCGGCGGATGGTACGCACGGCATCCATCACATAACCCAGGTCTTTCTCAGGGTCAGTTACCTGCAAGGCATCGACATCGGCGGCGCAGCTGATGACTTTCTTGAAGCGCGGGCCTTCGCCGGTTTCAAAGTAAAGTCCCTGGCCCATCGCGTGCGGGATGGTCAGGATGTCAGAGAACAGGATGGCGGCGTCCAGCTGTGGATAACGATCCAGCGGCTGCAAGGTGACTTCGCAGGCAAACTCGGGGTTCATCATCAAGCTCATGAAATCACCGGCCTTGGCCCGGCTTGCCCGGTATTCGGGCAAGTAGCGGCCAGCCTGGCGCATCATCCACACAGGGGTGACATCCACAGGCTGCTTGAGCAGGGCGCGCAGGAAACGGTCGTTTTTCAAGGCAGTCATGTTCAGAGTTCTCGGTAATTCATCAAATTCATTAGCTTTCACAGCCTGCGCGGGGACATTCACAATAGCCCGCAATCCCCAGCAAGAGAAAAAAGTGCGGGTATTTTCGCAGACCGCAATGCAAAAGGCACGGCGAGTGCCGTGCCTTTTTTCAATCGTGACGATTTGCCGCGTCTGGCCGGGCCTGCAATGACCTGATCAGACGCCCAGATAGTCGAGAATACCTTCTGCGGCGTTGCGACCTTCGAAGATCGCCGTCACCACCAGGTCGGAACCGCGAACCATATCGCCACCGGCGAAGATCTTCGGGTTGCTGGTCTGGTGCTTGAAGGTGCTCTGCTCTGGCGCAACCACACGGCCCTGGCTGTCGGTTTCGATTTCAAACTGAGCAAACCAAGGCGCCGGGCTTGGACGGAAGCCGAATGCGATCAACACCGACTCAGCCGGGATGATTTCTTCCGAACCCGGAATAGGCTCTGGGCTACGACGGCCACGGGCGTCTGGCTCGCCAAGGCGGGTTTTAACCACCTTGACGTCCTCGACCTTGTCTTCACCGACAATGGCGATTGGCTGGCGGTTGAAGAGGAACTTGACCCCTTCTTCCTTGGCGTTCTTAACTTCCTTGCGCGAGCCCGGCATGTTCTCTTCGTCACGGCGGTAGGCACAGGTCACGGACTTGGCGCCCTGGCGGATCGAGGTGCGGTTACAGTCCATGGCCGTGTCACCACCGCCAAGCACGACAATGCGCTTGCCCTTCATGTCGATAAAGTCTTCAGGCGACTTTTCGAAACCGAGATTGCGATTGACGTTGGCAACCAGGAAGTCCAGCGCATCGTGCACACCCGGCAAGTCTTCGCCCGGGAAACCACCTTTCATGTAGGTGTAGGTGCCCATGCCCATGAACACAGCATCGTACTCGGCGAGTAGCTGTTCCATGCTGATGTCTTTACCGATCTCGGTATTGAGGCGGAACTCGATGCCCATGCCAGTGAAGACTTCGCGGCGATGGCTGAGCACGGTCTTTTCCAGCTTGAACTCTGGGATACCAAAGGTCAGCAGCCCGCCAATTTCCGGATTCTTGTCAAATACCACCGGGGTCACGCCGCTGCGTACCAAAACGTCGGCGCAACCCAGGCCAGCAGGGCCGGCACCAATCACGGCAACTCGCTTGCCAGTCGGCTTGACACCGGACATATCCGGGCGCCAGCCCATGGCGAAAGCGGTGTCAGTGATGTACTTCTCGACCGAGCCAATGGTCACCGCGCCGAAACCATCGTTAAGGGTGCAAGCCCCTTCGCAAAGACGGTCTTGCGGGCACACACGGCCGCAAACTTCCGGCAGGGTGTTGGTTTGGTGGGACAGTTCGGCAGCGGCCAGGATGTTGCCTTCGGAAACCAGCTTCAACCAGTTGGGGATGAAGTTGTGCACCGGGCACTTCCACTCGCAATAGGGGTTGCCGCAGCCCAGGCAACGGTGCGCCTGATCAGCAGCAACAGCCGGCTTGAAGCTGTCATAGATTTCGACAAACTCTTTTTTGCGTTGACGCAACAGCTTCTTCTTTGGGTCTTTACGCCCAACTTCGATGAACTGGAAGTCGTTATTCAGACGTTCAGTCATTTCAAAACCTCTCAACAGCATGCGCTCGTTTTGAAGCGGCGCAGCAAGACAATCACGGTGAGCGCCTGGCCTGCATATTCAGGTCAGGCGCTTGAAGCTGTGTTATTGCGGGTTAGCGCGCATGCTCGACAGCAAGGACTTGAGGCTCGCCGCCTTCGGCTTGACCAACCAGAACTTACGCAAGTAATCGTCCAGGTTTTCAAGCAGGTTAGCGCCCCACTCGCTGGCCGTTTCAGCCACGTACTCGGCCAGCACAGCTTGCAGATGGCTGCGATACGCCTCCATCGCTTCACTGTTGATGCGCTGGATTTCAACCAGCTCATGGTTAACCTTGTCGTAGAAGCTGTTGTCCAGGTCGAGCACATAGGCGAAACCGCCGGTCATGCCTGAGCCGAAGTTATAGCCCGTCTTGCCCAGCACACAGACAAAACCGCCGGTCATGTACTCGCAGCAATGGTCGCCCGTGCCCTCGACAACGGCATGGGCACCGGAGTTACGCACACCGAAACGCTCGCCGGCAGTACCTGCGGCAAACAGCTTGCCGCCGGTTGCGCCGTACAAGCAGGTGTTGCCGATGATGGCGCTTTCCTGGGTTGCAAACGGACTGCCTTGCGGCGGCGTGATCACCAGCTTGCCGGCCGTCATGCCTTTACCGACGTAGTCGTTGGCATCGCCTTGCAGGTACATGTTCAAGCCGCCTGCGTTCCACACCCCAAAGCTCTGGCCAGCAGTGCCTTTGAAGCGGAAAGTGATAGGCGCCTTGACCATGCCCTGATTGCCATGCTTACGGGCAATCTCACCGGAAACACGGGCACCGATGGAGCGGTCGCAGTTGCAGATGTCGAGCTCGAACTCACCGCCACTGGCCGATTCGATAGCCGCCGAGGCCAACTCGACCATTTTCTCGGCAAGCAGGCCCTGGTCAAACGGCGGGTTGCGATCCACAGTGCAGAATTGCGGCTTGTCTGCCGGAATCAGGTCACTGCCCAGCAGCGGGCTGATATCCAGGTTGTTCTGCTTGGCCGTTTCGCCCGGCAGGATATCCAGCAAGTCGGTGCGACCGATCAGTTCTTCCAGACTGGCCACACCAACCAACGCCAACCACTCACGGGTTTCTTCAGCGATGAACTTGAAGAAGTTCATGACCATTTCAACCGTGCCGATGAAGTGATCCTTGCGCAGCTTGTCGTTCTGGGTTGCCACGCCTGTAGCGCAGTTGTTGAGGTGGCAAATACGCAGGTATTTACAGCCCAGCGCAACCATAGGCGCCGTACCAAAGCCGAAGCTTTCAGCGCCGAGAATTGCCGCCTTGATCACTTCGAGACCGGTTTTCAAGCCGCCGTCGGTCTGCACCCGAACCTTGCCGCGCAGATCGTTGCCGCGCAGGGTTTGGTGAGTTTCAGCCAGCCCCAGTTCCCAGGGTGCCCCGGCATACTTGATCGAAGTCAGTGGCGAGGCACCGGTACCGCCGTCGTAGCCGGAAATGGTGATCAGGTCTGAATAAGCCTTGGCCACACCCGCCGCGATAGTACCAACGCCAGCCTCGGCTACCAGCTTGACCGAAACCAATGCCGATGGATTGACCTGCTTGAGGTCATAGATCAGCTGGGCCAAATCCTCGATCGAGTAGATATCGTGGTGCGGAGGTGGCGAAATCAGGGTGACGCCCGGCACTGCATAGCGCAGCCGTGCAATCAGGCCATTGACCTTGCCGCCCGGCAGTTGTCCGCCCTCGCCCGGCTTGGCGCCTTGGGCGACCTTGATCTGCAGCACTTCGGCATTGACCAGGTATTCCGGGGTAACCCCGAAGCGGCCTGTAGCCACCTGCTTGATCTTCGAGGTACGGATGGGGCCGGAACGCGCCGGATCTTCACCGCCCTCCCCCGAGTTGGAGCGCGCACCCAGGCGGTTCATCGCTTCGGCGATGGCTTCATGAGCTTCTGGCGACAATGCGCCCAGCGAAATCCCCGCCGAGTCAAAGCGCTTGAAGATCGACTCCAGCGGTTCAACCTGGTCAAGGCTCAATGGCTTGTCGGCCATTTTCAGCTTGAGCAGGTCGCGGATCATCGATACCGGACGCGTATCAACCAGTGCGCTGTATTCCTTGTACTTCTCGTAGCTGCCCTGCTGCACTGCAACCTGGAGGGTATTGACCACATCCGGGTTATAGGCATGGTATTCGCCACCGTGCACAAACTTCAGCAAGCCACCCTGCTGGATTGGTTTGCGGTTGCTCCAGGCTTCCTGGGCCAACAGCTTCTGTTCGGCCTCGATATCGACAAAGCGCGCGCCCTTGATGCGACTGGCAACACCGCGGAAGCTGAGGTTGACCACTTCATCGGACAAGCCAACCGCCTCAAACAACTGAGCACCGCGGTACGAGGCAATGGTCGAGATCCCCATCTTGGAGAGAATCTTCAACAGGCCTTTGGAAATGCCTTTGCGGTAATGCTTGAACACTTCGTAAAGATCGCCCAGCACTTCACCGGTGCGGATCAGGTCACCCAGTACTTCGTAGGCCAGGAATGGATAGACCGCCGAGGCACCAAAGCCGAGCAATACGGCGTAGTGATGCGGGTCACGCGCGGTGGCCGTTTCGACCAGGATATTACAATCGCAACGCAGGCCTTTCTCGGTCAGGCGGTGGTGCACCGCGCCAACCACCAAAGAGGCATGCGCCGGCAATTTGCCGGGCTCGATGTTACGGTCGCTGAGCACCAGCAAGACCTTGCCACCACGCACCGCCTCTTCTGCCTGGTCAGCCATATTGCTGACTGCAGCCTGCAAGCCGATGCTTTCGTCATAGTTCATGTCGATGAAGTGACGTTCGAAACCCGGGCTGTCCAGGTTCATCAGCGTCCGCCACTTGGCTGGCGAGATCACTGGCGAGCTCAGGATCACGCGGGTTGCGTGCTCTGGCGACTCTTCGAAGATGTTGCGCTCGGCACCGAGGCAAATCTCCAGCGACATGACAATAGCTTCACGCAGCGGGTCGATCGGTGGGTTTGTCACCTGCGCGAACTGCTGGCGGAAATAGTCATAGGTCGAACGAACGCGCTGCGACAATACCGCCATTGGCGTGTCATCGCCCATGGAGCCGACGGCTTCCTGGCCTTGTTCGCCGAGCGGGCGCAGGACCTGGTCACGCTCCTCGAAAGTCACCTGGTACATCTTCATGTACTGCTTCAGGCGCTCTGGTGAGTAGAAATCCGAACCATGGTCGTGGTCGTCCATGTTCGCCTGCACACGCACGCCACTCTTACGCAACCATTGCTTGTATGGGTGACGTGACTTCAGGCGATTGTCGATGTCGTCGGCATTGAGCACCTGGCCGGTTTCGGTATCGACAGCCAGCACCTGGCCAGGGCCGACACGTCCTTTGGCGATCACATCTTCAGGTTTGTAATCCCAGACGCCAATTTCCGAGGCGAGGGTGATATAGCCATTGCTGGTGGTTACCCAGCGAGCTGGGCGCAGACCGTTACGGTCAAGCAGGCACACCGCATAGCGGCCATCGGTCAGCACAACGCCGGCCGGACCATCCCAAGGTTCCATATGCATGGAGTTGTACTCATAGAACGCGCGCAAATCAGCGTCCATGGTCTCAACGTTTTGCCAGGCAGGCGGAATGATCATGCGCACGCCACGGAACAGGTCGATACCACCGGTGACCATCAACTCGAGCATGTTATCCATGCTCGATGAGTCCGAACCCACGCGATTGACCAATGGGCCCAGCTCGTCAAGGTCGGGAATCAGGCCATTGGCAAACTTGGTGCGACGCGCTTGCGCCCAGTTACGGTTGCCGGTAATGGTGTTGATTTCACCGTTATGCGCCAGGAAGCGGAACGGCTGCGCCAGAGGCCACTTTGGCAAGGTGTTGGTCGAGAAGCGCTGGTGGAAGACGCAAATGGCCGTCTGCAAGCGTTCATCACCCAGGTCCGGGTAGAACTGTTGCAAGTCAGCCGGCATCATCAGGCCTTTATAGATGATGGTCTTGTGCGAGAAGCTGCAGATGTAGTGCTCAGTGTCGTCGGCATTGGCGACCGAGGAGCGGCGGCGGGCCCAGAACAGCTTGATCGCGAACTGCTGATCGCTAAGACTTTCACCACCAATGAACACCTGCTCGATCTGCGGCAAGCGCTCAAGCGCCAGTCGGCCCAGCACGCTGGTGTCGACCGGAACCTTGCGCCAGCCGATCAGACTCAGGCCTGCGGCCAGAATCTCTTTGTTCATGTTCTCGCGAGCAGCATCTGCCTTGGCCGGGTCCTGGTTTAAAAAAACCATGCCAACGGCATATTGCCCAGGCAACTCAACCGACAATTGCTCCTGGGCAATTGCCCGCAGGAACGCATCAGGCTTCTGCATCAGCAGACCACAGCCATCGCCAGTCTTACCGTCAGCGTTGATCCCACCACGGTGGGTCATGCATGTCAGGGCTTCGATAGCGGTCTGCAGCAGGTGATGGCTAGCCTCGCCCTGCATATGGGCAATCAGGCCGAAGCCGCAGTTATCCTTGAACTCATCAGGACGGTACAAACCTGCTTTCATAGGGACTCTCACCAGGCTGCCTCCTTTTTTAGGGAGGTAATTACTTTCTAATTCAACAACTTACCACGCACGCAGGGCACAGCCCCAACTTTGCGCAGGCAAAAGGGTGGTCATTGTACATAGCAGATCGGATCGTCACAAATTTTAGTGACGACCTAATGCAATCATATGTCGCGAAAACGATGTT
Organism: Pseudomonas sp. S9; assembly: GCF_000222125.1. Taxonomy (NCBI): domain Bacteria; kingdom Pseudomonadati; phylum Pseudomonadota; class Gammaproteobacteria; order Pseudomonadales; family Pseudomonadaceae; genus Pseudomonas; species Pseudomonas sp. S9. The sequence continues at coordinate 98,036 of NZ_AFFX01000008.1, forward strand.
TTAGACCAGACAGTCGTGCTAACGACCATCTGGTCATTTCAACCCAAGCCTTGGAATTAACGTGCTTGAGCGATTTCCAGCTTGATGCTGGCAAAGGTACGTGGCCAGGGCTTTCCTGCCTGCACCTTGGCCGGCATTTTAGCGATAGCGGCCTTGGCAGCTTCGGCAGTTGCAAAACTACCATGGGTTACGACGTACAAGGGCTTTCCATTGTAGAGTTTCTTGAAGTAGTGATAGTCGCCGCCATTTTCACTTATAAATGCCTTGGCATTGCTTTCCGAACTGGTACCCACAACTTGCAAGGTGTAGCGCGACCCGGCCTGATCAGCATACCAGCCGGTGATATTTGCGGGCTTGGCCGCGGGCGCTGTGCTTTCCGGCTTAGCCGCTGGCTTTGTTGCGGGGGCAGTAGCGGGCGCTGTTTTCACTGGTGTAACCGGAACCTCTGCAGGCACCTGTTTACGGGTGTCGACGAGCAAGCGCGGGTTGGTGTCTGGAGCGGGTTTGGCAACGGGCTCAGGCTCTACTGCCTCTTGCGCCTGGTTATTGCTCACTTCAGGATCACGAATAACCGGTTGTGCCTTGCCCACGAGAGGCAGCGGCATTGGCTCGCCGGAGCCCGCAAACTCGATGGCCGGAGCATCCGGATTGCTGTTTTGGGCAACGCTACCAGAGGCTGGCTCTGCCGTCGGTTGCTGCTGAGGCTGGGCATTTTCTGTCGGTGCCTGAACCTGCTGTTCAGGCACCGCTGGCTGCTCGCGCCCCTGCATCATCCAGGCAACCAATACGCCGACCACTACCACGGCCAATGCGAGCATATGCTTGCGCGGGATATTCAAAGAGAACCCCGCGCTTTTACCCGCAGCACGCTTGCCCTGCATGGCGTCTACCAGCACCTCGCGTGCAGCCTGGTTGATCGCGCCCGGCCAGCCTTCGGATTGCTCATAAATAGTCGCGAGTTGCTCCTCGGAGAAGACTTCCAAGCCTTGCGCGGCACCTTCAAGACGCTGCGCAAGGTACTCGCGCGTATCCTCTTCGGTATAGGGCTGCAGCTCGATTACATGGAAGTGCTCTTCACCGTCAGATACCTGATCAAACCGTGGCAGCATTGCTGTATCGGCAAACAGAAAGACATGGGGGCGCCCCTCCGGACCACCAGCGGACAATGTCACCAGGTTACGCAAGTCACTGTCGCTGAGCTGCTCGGCGTCATCCACCAGGACATAAACTTCCTGGCCGGTTATGGCCAGTTGCCCGACCTGGGCCAGGATGGACTGCATGTCCGGTTGCGCGACCTGCAGGCCTTGAGCCACCTGACGTAAAACGCCCATGCCCTCGCCGGCATTCTGGGTAACCACAACGCTCAGCACCGCCTGCTTATTTGTGCTGGCGACCAGAGCCTGGCGCAACAGCGTCTTGCCGCTACCTTGCGGCCCAGTTACGGCAAGCAATAACTGGCTGTAACGCGCCAGGTGATGCAGTTGCCCCAACACCGGCTTGCGTTGTGCAGGGAAGAACTTGAAGCCTGGCACCCGCGCAGCAAATGGGTCATGGCTAAATTGGTAATGGTCGAGGAACGCCTCGTCAGCGTGCAAACTAGTCATGGGACACTCTTTAATTTTTTAGCTGTTCAGCCATCGCTGCATAATCGGCGTTTAGCGTGGCACTTAAAATCTCGCGTGGATACTCACTGGTGACCACTGCGTCGCCCATCTGACGAAGCAACACCAACCTTAACTGACCATCGAGCACTTTCTTATCGACAGCCATATGCTCAAGAAAGTGCGCCGGCGTCATAACTTTCGGCGGAACGACTGGCAAGCCGGCAGCCTGGAACAGACGGATGGCACGATCGCGCTCAGCTGGCTCGATCCAACCCAGGCGCGTCGACATCTCCAGCGCCATGACGGTACCGGCGGCAACCGCTTCACCATGCAGCCATACGCCATAACCCATGTGCGTCTCGATCGCATGGCCGAAGGTATGCCCCAGGTTGAGCGTTGCCCGCACCCCGGACTCCCGCTCATCGGCCGCGACTATACGCGCCTTTGCCACACAAGAGCGCTCAATTGCCTGGGTCAAGGCTGCTTGATCCAACTCACGCAGCGCGGGCATATTCGCTTCGAGCCACTGCAAAAAAGGCTCATCGCAAATCAGGCCATATTTAATCACCTCAGCCAAGCCAGCGGATAGCTCTCGCTGCGGCAAGGTCATCAGGCTCTTGGTGTCGATCAGTACCGCTTGTGGCTGATAAAAGGCTCCAACCATGTTCTTGCCAAGCGGATGGTTGATCCCGGTCTTGCCTCCCACCGAGGAGTCCACCTGCGACAGCAGTGTCGTTGGGATTTGCACAAAGTTGACGCCGCGCTGGTAACAGGCAGCGGCAAAACCGGCCATGTCGCCCACAACACCACCACCCAGAGCAATGATTGTGGTGCGCCGGTCATGCCGGGCGGTCAACAGCCCGTCAAAGATCTGCTGCAGCACTTCCCAGGTCTTGAACTCCTCGCCATCGGGCAATACGACCGAGGTCAGGCTATAACCACTCAGCGCGGTTTCCAAAGCCTGCAAATACAAGGGGGCCACGGTTTCATTGGTAACAATAGCCACCTGGCGGCCGGCAATATGCTGGGCAAGCAATTGTGGCTGCGCAAGCAGATCGGCACCGATATAAATAGGGTAACTACGCTCACCTAGCTCGACTTGAAGAATTTGCATGCCGCCCCCTGTCAGAAAAGGGCTCTAGGATAGCGCAGTTCTGGCTGCGCTTTAACGGGGAGGAAGCGCTTCTAGTCGTTCAAGTATCTCTTGCACGACCATTCGCGGCGGGCGTTCATCGGTTTCGATGACAACATCGGCGATTTCACGGTACAGCGGGTCACGCAGAGCCAGTAGGTCACGCAGGACTTTGCCTGGATCATGGGCACGCAGCAGGGGGCGATTACGGTCTCGCGCAGTGCGGTTGATCTGCTGCTCGACCGAGGCATGCAAATAGACCACCCTGCCGCCACGATACAAAGCTGCACGGTTCTCCGGGCGCATCACCGCACCACCACCGGTGGCCAGCACTATGCCCTGAGACTCGCACATTTAAACGATTACCGACTGTTCACGCTCACGAAAGCCTTGTTCACCTTCAACATCAAAGATCCAGGGAATATCGGCACCGGTACGGTGTTCGATTTCCTTATCGGAATCCTTGAAGGGTAAACGCAACTCTTTGGCTAACAAACGCCCGATGGTGCTTTTTCCAGCGCCCATCGGGCCAACAAGTATCAGATTTTGCACTTAATCAACGGCTCACCGCGACAGCTTGGGTGTTCATGATGCGCGGGGTGAGGAAGATCAGCAACTCAGATTTTGAGTCCTCGACGATATCGCGTCTAAACATGCGGCCAAGGTATGGCAGGTCACCCAAAAACGGCACCTTATCAACCCCTTTGCGCTGCTCGTTGGAGAACACGCCACCGATCACGATAGTCTCGCCATCGTTGACCAGCACCTTGGCATTGACCTCATTCTTACGAATGGTTGGCGTGCCGTTGACCTGGTTGGCGAAGTCCGGCTCATCCTTGTTCACTTTGACTTCCATGATGATCCGGTTGTCAGGTGTGATCTGCGGAGTCACTTCGAGCGACAGAGCGGCCTCAACGAAGGTTGTGGAAGTCGCACCGCTTGATGAAGCTTCCTGGTAGGGAATATCCGCACCCTTGAGGATCTTCGCGGTTTCTTTATCCGAGGTCACAACCTTAGGCTGCGATACAACCTCGCCGTTACCGGTCTTTTCCATCGCCGACAACTCAAGGTCGAGAATGGTGTTGTCGGTTACAAAGCCAATCCCAAGCGATGAAGTGGCGTTGGTAACCCCCATATCGACGAAGTTACCCAATGCAGTCGCCGGGTTGCCGCCGGAACCGGTACGGTTACCACCGCTGCCGCCGACAATGAAGTTGCCATTGCCGACCTGCGCACCGCGCCAGTTAACGCCCAGGGACTTGTCATAGTCGACGTTGGCTTCAACAATCCGTGCCTCGATCATGACCTGGCGTACAGCAACGTCAAGCTGGGCAACAACACGACGCAACTCATCAAGACGCTCTTGGGTCTGGTAGGCAATGATGCTGTTGGTGCGGTCGTCGACCGTGATCGAACCACGATCATCTGCACTGCCGTTGGCACTGGTCACCGACTGGAACAGCTTGGCCATGTCGGAGGCCTTGGCGTAGTTGACCTGGATCAACTCACGACGCAGTGGCGCCAATTCGGCGATTTGCTTTTGCGACTCCAGTTCTTGACGCTCGCGCGCTGCGATCTCATCTGCCGGGGCGACCAGCAGGACGTTGCCTACCTTGCGCTTATCCAGGCCTTTGGTTTTCAGTACCAGGTCCAGCGCCTGGTCCCAAGGCACGTTTTGCAACCGCAGGGTGATGTTACCGGCAACGGTATCACTGGCGACCAGGTTGAGATCGGTAAAGTCAGCGATCAACTGCAGCACCGAACGCACGTCGATGTCCTGAAAGTTAAGCGAGAGCTTTTCACCGCTGTAGGCAAAGCGCTCGGTCTTGCGTTTTTCAGCATCATCCTTGGTCAGCGGCTTGATGCTCAGCGTCAGCTTTTTGTCGGTCGGGAAGGTTAGTTTGTCATAAAAGCCGGTTGGCTAAATGACGATGCTGGCTTTATCCGCCGAACCAGTGGCGCTAACAAACTGCACAGGCGTGGCGAAGTCCTTGACATCCAGGCGTACGCGCAACGCTTCAGGCAATTGGGTCTTGGCAAAGTCCAGGCGGATCTTGCCGCCCTGCTCTTGAATATCCGGGCTTACCGAAGGATCGGACAAGGTGATGACAACATTGCCCTCGCCCTGATCGCCACGCTGGAAATCAATGTTGCTGATCGCCTTTGTCTGAGCGACATAACTTCTGGTTGGTGGCTTCTTATAAGTAGTGGCCGCCGGGGGCGGAGCCGCCGAAGCGGTTGCCGCACCCGCACCAACCAGAACGAACAGGTTTTTGCCCTCGACACGGGTGCTGTACGGGGCCAGGTCCGACAGGTTAATGATCAAACGCGTGCGATCCTTGGCCTCGACAACCGTCACGCTGCGCGCATTACCGACGCCCAGCTCGCGATTTTTGGTGCCCAGCTTGTTGGACACGCCAGGCAGGTCAAGCGCAATGCGCGCCGGTTGCTCGATAGTGTATCCACGTGGCGCCGCCACAGGTTCGTCGAACGACATCTTCAACTCAACGCGATCACCTGGCAGCGCAGCGACATCAAGCGCCTCTAGATTAGCTGCCAACAGCACAGGCGAAAGCAGAACTCCCAACAAGGAGATACTTAGACGTGTAAGGGAGCTATTCATTCTCAGGTTCCGTTTGGCAAACAGATTATTTTTTTTCATGTTCTCTCCGCTCATTTAAGAGCGCTCCTTGAGGGAGAGGCTTCGCGGACGTTCCAGCCAGCCACCTTCACCATCGGGAACGATTTCAATCACATCGATTTGTGATTCGCTGATAGCAGTGATGCGCCCATTATTACGGCCAAGGTAATCCCCAACCTTGACCCGGTGAACGCCTCCTGCACCGCTAACCAGGGCATAGGTCCCACGATCGTTGGCCAAAGTGCCGACCATCTCGAAAACCTCGATATTGAAGCCTTCAAGGAACTGCTTCACCCGCGTTTCGTCGGGCTTGATTTCCTTCGAGCCCTTGGCTCGCTGCACCATTTCGATCTTCACTGGCGGCTGGAATGGGCTCCTCAGCGACGCAGCGCTGTAGGTAAAGCTTTCATAAGGCTGGAACTTCGGCAGCGGTTCGATGGAACCCTTTGGCCGAGCTCGTACCTCATCCATATAGGCCTGCAAATCAGCAAAATCACTGCTCGAACCACAGCCGCTAAGCGTCAATACCGTTAGGAAAGTTGCTAAATGGGCGCGTTTCATTTCTGCACCCCCTTATCGTTATAACGGTAGGTTTTAGCAAGAATCGACATACGCAGCTTGCTCGTTGTGTCTTTACTGGCCGGCACAAGATCAAAGTCATGCAGCGTTACAATACGCGGCAGGCTGGCGACCCCGCTGACGAAGGTAGCCAGGTCGTGATAAGTACCAACCACCTTGATCTGTATCGGCAGCTCGATATAAAACTGTTGCGTCACTTCCGGCAGGAGCTTGATCTCTTCAAACTCGAGACCACTGCCCAGACCGGTGCGCGTAATGTCTTCGAGCAGGCCAGGCACCTCGGTGTCACTCGGCAGTTGCTTGAGCAGCGCGCCGAAGGAAACTTCCATTTCCTTCATTTGCTCTTTATAAGCCTCCAGGTTTGCAGCCTGAAAAGCCTTGGACGAGAACTGCTCCTTGAGCGTGACCTCTTCCTGCTGCTTGCCCGAGAGCTGGGTTTGCAAATCTTCCAAGTGGAATTTATAGCCCAGTGCCAGCACCAGAACTAACAGCAGTGCACCCGCAATCACCTTGACCGCTGCAGGCCAGGAGCCAACATTATTCAAATCAAGGTCGTTTAGATCGACCTGCTTCAAACTTTCCAGCGATTCTCTCAGGCTCATTTTTTAACTTCCTCGCCATCAAGCTTCGGCTGGGTTTGCTGCACCGTCAGCTGAAACACGTTTGCCTGATCAACCGCTCCAGCAGTCACCGCCTTAACTTCGGTCAAGTTAGGTTCGGTCAACCATGGTGATGAGTCGAGATTGCGCATTAAATTGGATACACGGTTATTGGATTCAGCGGCACCGACAATCGCGATGTTCTTACCGGTCATTTTAAGCCCGGTGAAGTAAACGCCATCGGGCAGAGTTCTCACTAACTGATCAAAAACCCGGCCAATAATCGGCCGATTGCCCTGCAAGTCCTGAATGATTTTCATCCGCTCAAGCAATTGCTCACGGCGTTTTTTCAGCTCGCTGATTTCCTTGATCCGGGTGTCGAGCACAGCAATTTCTTTACGCACAAATTCATTACGCGCATTTTGCTGTTCAATCGCACTGCTTAAGTACTGATCGCCCAAAAACACCAGGCCAGCAGATACTGCCAGCACGCCGCCGAGAGCAACCAGGAAACGCTGCTTGCGCTCCTCGCGTAACTGCTCTCGCCACGGAAGTAAGTTGATCCGTGCCATTAGTCGAAACTCCTCATCGCCAGACCACAAGCAATCATCAGTGCCGGCGCATCACTGGCGAGCGCCCCCGCATTGACCTTGCTACTTAACGCCATGTCAGCGAACGGATTAGCGACCAATGTCTGCGTGCCGATCTTCTGTTGAATCAGGCGATCGAGATCAGGGATAGAAGCCGTGCCTCCAGCCAACAGGATGTAATCGACATCGTTGTACTGGCCAGCTGCAAAGAAGAATTGCAACGAACGCGAGACCTGCTGCACAACCGCCTGCTTGAACGGCTGCAAAACCTCGCTGTCGTAGTCGTCTGGCAATCCGCCTTTTTTTTTCGCAAGGCCAGCTTCCTCGACAGACAAGCCATAGCGACGCTGGATTTCTTCAGTCAGCTGCTTGCCACCGAACATCTGCTCACGCGTATAGATGGTCTTGCCGTTATGCAAGACACTCAAGGTGGTCATGGTTGCACCGATATCGACAACCGCCACGGTCAAGTCATCATCACCGGAGCCCAGTTGCTCTGCGAGCAGGGCGAAGGAGCGCTCGAGCGCATAGGCCTCAACGTCCACCACCTTGGCGGTCAGGCCAGCGAGGGCCAAGGCGGCTTCGCGAACCTCGACATTCTCTTTGCGACATGCCGCGAGCAACACCTCAACTCGCTCAGCATTGCGCGGCGACAACCCCTGGACTTCAAAGTCGATAGCAACTTCTTCCAGTGGATAAGGAATGTATTGATCCGCCTCGATCTTCAATTGATTCTCAAGATCATCATCGGAAAGCCCGGCTTCCATTTCGATGGTCTTGGTAATCACCGCAGAACCCGCAACTGCAACCGCGACAGTCTTGACTCCGGTTTTGGCTTTAGCGAGCACGCGCGTCAGTGCCTGGCCGACCCCCTCCATCTCGGCGATATTCTTTTCAACTACAGCATTAGGTGGGAGTGGCTCAACAGCATAGGCCTCTACTTTGTAGCGGCCTCCTGAGCAACTCAACTCGAGGAGCTTTACCGAGGTCGAACTGATATCAATCCCCAGCAGCGTATTCGCTTTCTTATTGAAGAGCCCTAGCACGACCGATTTCCTATTGGCATCCGTTACTTACGGACTATTTATGTTTTTCTACATTAAATAACAGTCTTGACAGAAGCGCAAATGGCTCCCAGTGGAAAAAAACGCTTATAATGTGATCGATTTTTTCCTTTTTGCTTTGTCTTGTTCTTAACTCATTCTTTTATCTGGAAATCCAAAAATCTTGATGCGTTTGCTGAAATTCTTTGCTTGGTCCTGTGTCGCCATTTTTTGTGGCCTGCTACTCAGTTTAAGTGGTGCGTTCCTCTACCTAAGCCCGAGCCTGCCCTCTGTCGACTCATTGCGTAGTATCCAGCTGCAAATACCCTTGAGAGTATTTAGCAGCGACGGAAAACTGATCGCCGAATTTGGTGAGATGCGACGCTCCCCCATCGAATTCAAAGATATCCCGCCTGACTTCATCAACGCATTACTGGCTGCCGAAGACGATAACTTCGAGCACCATTATGGCGTCGACCCAAGTAGTTTGATGCGCGCTGCCACGCAAATTTTAAAAAGCGGCCAAATTCAAACCGGCGGTAGCACTATTACCATGCAGGTCGCCAAAAACTACTTCCTGACCAACGAGCGCAGTTTTTCCCGGAAAATCAACGAAATCCTGCTGGCCCTGCAAATAGAACGCGAACTCAGCAAGAACGAAATTCTCGAGCTGTACGTCAATAAGATCTACCTCGGCCAACGCGCATACGGTATAGAAGCAGCATCACAGGTTTATTACGGCAAACCCATCGGTGAGTTGACGCTCTCCCAACTGGCAATGATTGCCGGGCTCCCCAAGGCACCATCGCGCTATAACCCACTGGTAAACCCGACCCGTGCCAAAGAACGTCGCGACTGGATTCTGGGCCGTCTTCACCTGCTCGGAAAAATTGACGAACAACGCTATCAGGAAGCACTCGCCGAGCCAGTCAACGCCAGCTACCACGTCGCCGCCCCGGAACTCGCTGCACCCTATATCGCCGAGATGGCCCGCGCCGAAATGGTCGGCCGTTACGGCAGCGATGCCTATACCGAAGGCTTCAACGTCTACACCACTGTACCCAGCAACCTGCAAGAAACGGCCAACAGTGCGCTGCGCAGCGGCTTGCTGTCTTATGACCAGCGCCACGGCTATCGCGGCCCTGAAAGCCGCCTGCCAGGCATGACCAAGGAAACCTGGCTGGCTGAGTTGGCAAAGAAATCCCAGCTTGGCGGCCTTGAACCCGCAATTGTCACCCAGGTTGAGAAGAGCGGTATTCTGGTCCTGACCCGCGACGGCAAAGAAGAAGCCGTCAACTGGGAAAGCATGAAATGGGCACGCCCTTTCCTCAATACCAACAGCATGGGCCCTCGCCCCAAACAGCCGAGTGACGTAGCCCAGGTCCGCGACCTTGTCCGCGTGCAACGCCAGGAAGATGGCAGCCTTAACTTTGTACAAATGCCGGCCGCCCAAGGCGCGCTGGTTTCGCTTGACCCCAAGAACGGTGCAATTCTCGCGCTGGTTGGCGGCTTCTCATTCGAGCAAAGCAACTATAACCGCGCAATTCAGGCCAAGCGCCAGCCAGGATCAAGCTTCAAACCTTTCTTTTACAGCGCCGCCCTCGACAAAGGCTACACCGCTGCGACCCTGGTTAACGACGCCCCGATCGTCTTTGCCAGCAGCAACACCGATGAAGTCTGGCGCCCCAAGAATGACAACAACACCTTCCTGGGCCCGATCCGCTTGCGCGTCGCCCTGTACAAGTCGCGCAACCTGGTTTCGATCCGACTGCTACAGGCGATTGGCGTTGAATACGCCCGCAACTATGCGACCAAGTTCGGCTTCAACAAACAAGACCTGCCGCCAAACTTGTCCCTGGCCCTCGGCACCGCCGACCTGACGCCGATGGAAGTTGCAGGAGGCTGGTCGGTATTCGCCAATGGCGGCTACAAGACCGAACCCTACTTGATCCAGAAAATTGACGATCGTCACGGCAAAACCGTATTCACCGCCAACCCGCCGACGGTGCCCAGCGTAGAGCAAACTGAAGATGAGCAATTGCAAGAGCTGGCCCAAGACAGCGCCGGCCAGGCAGCACCTGAAGCACCGGCACTGGAAACCGAGGTTGCAGCACCAACCGAAGCTACAGATCCACAAGCCCCGGTTGAACCCGCTGTTGCCAAGCGCATCATTGACGCGCGCACCGCCTATATCATGACCAGCATGCTTCAAGACGTGATCAAGCGCGGCACCGGACGGCGCGCGCTGGCACTTGGTCGCGACGATCTTTCCGGCAAAACCGGCACCACCAACGAGTCTAAGGACAGCTGGTTCTCAGGCTACAACGCCGACTACGTCACCACCGTATGGACCGGTTTTGACCAACCGGAAAGCCTTGGTCGACACGAGTTTGGTGGCACCGTCGCCCTGCCAATCTGGATGAAGTACATGGGCGCCGCGCTCAAGGACAAACCCAGCAATCCACCGAAAGAGCCACCTGGAATACTGACGCTGCGCATCGATCCTTTCAGTGGGCGCACCGCATCGCCCGGCACGCCTGGCGCCTATTTCGAACTGTTCAAGAACGAAGATACGCCACCTTCAATGGGAGAGATCGATCCCAACCTCGGCGTACCCGGCAGCCCATTGCCAGCCGATGACTCGGCCCCGATCGACCTGTTCTGAGGCGCCGGGCTCACAACATGCGTGAGCCCGAACAGCGCGCATAAAAAAACCGCCGAAGCGGTTTTTTTATGCGTCAGGCTTAACCCTTGAACACATCATCCACCGATTGCAGCGGATAGTGCGCAGGGTATGGCAGCGTGGGCACGCCGCTCTCGATTGCCGCTTTGGCAACAGCATCAGAGATCAGGGTGATCAAGCGGGCATCCATTGGCTTCGGAATGATGTACTCGCGGCCAAAGGACAGCTCAATGCCACCGTAGGCGTCGCACACTTCCTTGGGCACTGGCAGCTTGGCCAGGTCACGCAGCGCAATTGCAGCAGCGATTTTCATCTCTTCGTTGATGCGCGTAGCACGAACGTCAAGGGCGCCACGGAAGATGAACGGGAAGCCGAGTACGTTGTTGACCTGGTTTGGATAGTCGGAACGACCCGTCGCCATGATCACGTCGCTGCGTGTGGCGTGCGCCAGTTCTGGCTTGATTTCCGGGTCCGGGTTGGAGCAGGCAAAGACGATTGGGTTTGCCGCCATCCGCAGCAGACCTTCAGGACTGAGCAGGTTTGCACCGGACAAACCAACAAATACGTCAGCACCGTCAAGCGCGTCATCCAGGGTGCGTTTGTCAGTTTCGCTGGCAAAGACAGCCTTGTACTGGTTGAGGTCATCACGGCCAGCGTGGATAACACCCTTGCGGTCGATCATGTAGATGTTTTCGACCTTGGCGCCCATGCTCACCAGCAACTTCATGCATGAGATGGCTGCAGCGCCGCCACCGAGGCAAACAATCTTGGCTTCTTCGACAGTCTTGCCGGCGATTTCCAGCGCATTGAGCATGCCTGCGGCTGTCACGATCGCGGTGCCATGCTGGTCATCATGGAACACCGGAATATCGCACTGTTCGATCAGCGCGCGCTCGATTTCAAAGCATTCAGGGGCCTTGATGTCTTCAAGGTTGATGCCGCCGAAGGTGATGGAGATACGCTTTACGGTGTCGATAAAGGCCTGCGGGCTTTCAGAATCGACTTCGATATCGAACACATCGATACCTGCGAAACGCTTGAACAGAACACCTTTACCTTCCATAACAGGCTTGGAAGCCAATGGACCCAGGTTACCCAACCCCAGAATCGCGGTGCCGTCAGAGATCACCGCAACCAGGTTACCTTTGCCGGTGTACTGGTAGGCCAACTCAGGATCGCGGGCAATTTCACGCACAGGCTCGGCAACGCCTGGGCTGTAGGCCAAAGACAAATCACGAGCAGTTGCAGTTGGCTTGGTCAGCTCTACGCTAAGCTTACCCGGACGTGGCTGGGCATGATATTCGAGAGCGGCAGTTTTCAAATCAGACATATTGGCGTTCCGCTTTTTTGGGCTGTTAATGCAGACCGTCGAGGATACGCAAATTGTATACAGCTGCACAAGACTGTTCGGTCAGCCTTAGCACTAAACACCCCGGCCTTGCCTACTGTGAAGGTTCTTAAATCCAGCCAAATCCGAACCTTGGTTGTGCATAATTACGGCGTCAAGGCAGCACCTGCATCATTGACTGATGCCCCAGGGTCAACATCCAGCGTGCCTGCTTTTTCGTTTTGGCTGAACGCCGGGCTCGGTCGACCACCCAGCCGCGCGCCTCGATTGATCGCCCAGTCAAGGCGCTGCCATGCACCCTGGTAAAGTCATCAACCTGCTCTACCGGAACACGCAACACCAGCGAGCCACCCATCTCCAGCCAAAGGCCACCACGGTTACGCTGCACTTGCCTGACCTTGCCGCGCACTAAGGCGAAACCACCTGAGCGCAGCGATTCAGGTTCAACCACCGGGGATTTGCGCCATAACCCAAGCCCGGCCTCCCGGGCAGATTGTTCTGCGCCTTGCAAGCACTGCCACTGTCCAAGATTGGGTGCTAGCGCCACCCAATAGCCAAGTCCCTCGACAAGCAACTGCGCCTCAAGGCTGCGCCCCTGAACATCAAATACATGGGCGAGCGTGCGCCCATAGCGATCCTTGGGCTCAACCCCAAGCTGCAGGGTTACCTGCCCGCCACTGGCAGCGACCAATGCACTGAGGCGGCGCCGTGCCTGCACCGCATAGGGTTCGACGCTTCGCCCTTTGCGGGCCATCTCGGGCGCATTGATACCGATCAAGCGCACGCTTCGCCCATCGACCAGACGCAGCGTGTCACCATCGACTACCCGACTGACTTCCACCGGCGCCTCAACAATCGTTGCAGGGCAAAGCGCCAGGGCAGGAGAAAGGTAAAGCCCGGAAACAAAAAAGGCGCCCACCAGGGACGCCTTTTTCAGTTTCGAGAAGAGCACCATCGGGCGACTCTTGACGATTCGGCTGCTTACTTGGCGCCGAACACACCGAAACGCTGCTTGAAGCGGTCGATACGGCCGCCAGCGTCCAGGACTTTCTGCTTACCGGTGTAGAACGGGTGGCACTCAGAGCAAACGTCGAGGCTCAGTGGCTTGGCCAGAGTCGAACGCGTGTGGATAACGTTACCGCAGCTGCAAGTAGCTTCGATAGCGACGTATTCTGGATGGATATCGGCTTTCATCGGGTATTCCTCAATAATGTGTGCCGCCGCCTAACCGGATGTCAGGTACCGCACGGAACGGGTTGCGGACTATACCAGACCCACAAACCCACGCAAGCAGTGTAAAGCACCGGCTGTCGCTTGATCACATGCTAATATTCGGCTCCTTCTCACCGGGAGCCTGTGTGTGACCGACGCCATCTTGCGCCTCGCATTGCCTTCGCCACTGCGCCGACTATTCGACTACCTGCCGCCCGCGGGCGTCGCGCTTGAGGCTTTGCAGCCAGGCAGCCGGCTGCGCGTGCCGTTTGGCCGCCGAGAGATGGTCGGCATTCTGGTCAAGGTCTGCACACATAGCGACATACCGGCCGACAAGCTGAAGCCGGCACTGGAACTGCTCGACCCGCAATCACCGCTGCCAAGCGCATTCTTCAAGTTCTGCCTGTGGACGGCGCAGTATTACCAACATAGCCTGGGTGACACTTTCAGTTGGGCGCTGCCAATCCTGCTACGCCAAGGCGAACCGGCGCAGGCACGCCAGGAGCGCTTCTGGCTGGCCAATGATGGTGCCAGCATCGACGACCCACGCCTGAGCCGAGCCCCGCGCCAGCGAGACGCCTTGAAAACCATCGCCCAACACCCGCACGGCGTGGCACACGGCCTGCTCAGCCAGTTGCAGCTTAATAAAGACAGCCTTGAGTTACTTCGCGAAAAGGACCTGGTACGCATCGAGGTGCGACGCCATGCAGCCCATCCACGGCCGACCAACTGGCTGGCGCAACCCGAGCTGACCCTGAACCCCGAACAAAGCGCAGCCGCCACAGCGATCCGCTCAGGGCTTGGTAGCTTCAATACCTACCTGCTCGCAGGCGTGACCGGCAGCGGCAAGACCGAAGTCTATTTGCAACTCATCCGCGAAACACTGGAGGCTGGCAAGCAGGCGCTGATTTTGATCCCGGAAATCAATCTTGGCCCCCAAACCCTGGAGCGCTTCGAACGGCGCTTTAATGCCCGCATCGCCTTACTGCATTCTGCCGTTAACGATCGCGACCGGCTCGATGCCTGGCTGGCGGCACGCGACGGCGAGGCCGATATTATTATCGGCACCCGCTCAGCACTCTTTACGCCGATGAAAAATCCGGGGCTGATCATCATTGATGAAGAACACGACGCCTCCTATAAACAGCAGGAAGGCCTGCGCTATCACGCCCGCGACCTGGCCATTGTCCGCGCCCACCAAGAGAACATCCCGATTGTGCTCGGCTCGGCCACGCCATCCCTGGAAAGCCTGCACAACGCCAACATAGGCCGCTATGCCCTGTTGCGCCTCAATCAGCGCGCGGGAAGCGCCAAGGCGCCCAAGTTTCTGCGGCTTGATGTAAAGAGCCTGCCGCTCGACTCCGGGATTTCCGGCCCCATGAAGAAAGCCATACGCAAGACATTGGAGGCAGGCCAACAAGTCTTGGTATTCCTCAACCGGCGCGGCTTTGCGCCAACTTTGCTATGCCATGATTGTGGCTGGCTGTCGGAGTGTCCGCGCTGCGATGCCAGGATGACGGTACACCAGCGCTCTCGCGAACTGCGTTGCCACCACTGCGGCCACGCTGAACGCCAGCCACACAACTGCCCGAAATGCCAAAGCGTCGACCTGCGACCCGTTGGTGCAGGCACCGAGCGTGCCGAGGAGCGCCTGGAAATACTCTTTCCGGAGATCCCGGTACTGCGCGTCGACCGTGACAGCACTTCACGCAAGGACGCGATGACCAAGCTGTTTAACACCATCCAGAAAGGCGAGCCCTGCATCTTGGTCGGCACGCAAATGCTCGCCAAGGGGCATCACTTCCCCCGCGTGACACTGGTGGCCATTCTTGATGCCGACGGCGGCCTGTTCTCCGCGGACTTCCGCGCCAGCGAGCGTATGGCCCAGTTGATTGTGCAAGTCGCCGGGCGCGCAGGACGGGCTGAAGAACCAGGCAAGGTCATCATTCAAAGTCATTTAGCTGATCATCCGCTGCTGGTACAGCTCACCGAGCAAGGCTACTTCGCATTCGCCGAACAAGCCCTCAGCGAGCGCCGCAGTGCAGGCTTGCCGCCATTCACTCACTTGGCCCTGCTCCGTGCAGAGGCGCACAAGCCAGGCCAGGCTGAAGGCTTTCTCGATCAGGCCTGCACCGAGGCCGAGTTACAACTTGAAGAGCTGCAACTGAGCGGCATCGAATTACTGGGGCCTGTCCCCGCACCAATGGAGCGTCGAGCTGGTCGTTACCGTGCGCAGCTTCTAATCCAAAGTAATGCCCGAGCGCCCCTGCACCGTTTGCTTCACAGTTGGCTCAACGCGCTGGAACAAATGCCCAGCGGCCGAGCCGTGCGCTGGTCACTGGATGGTTATCCAATTGACTTGTTCTAACCCATTGCAGGCGCCAACAGACTAGGCTTGATAAGCAATCAATCAGGGTTTTAGCCACCACTGAGAGCTTTGCCCTTGATGCGAGCCCCCAAACCTGCCGATAATGTGCAGTTTTCAACCAGTGCCCCACGCGCAGCCGCGCCAGATCGGCCGACAGAGCAGACCATGAAAGACAGCATTCGCCACCTGATCCAACAAGCCCTGACCGTCCTGACCGCTGACGGCGTGCTGCCAGAAGGCTTGACCCCGACGATCCAGGTGGAGAACACCAAAGACAAGAGCAACGGGGACTTCGCCAGCAATATCGCCATGATGCTGGCCAAGCCCGCCGGGATGAAACCACGCGACCTGGCTGAAAAACTGGTTGCCGCGCTACCGGCCGACCCGCAAATCAACAAGGTCGAAATTGCCGGCCCAGGCTTTCTCAACTTCTATCAAAACAGCGCAGCGCTGGCCCAGCGCCTTGAAGCCGCGCTGGCTGATCCACAGCTGAATGTGCGCAAGGCTGGCGCGGCGCAACGGGTTGTTATCGACCTGTCGTCACCCAACCTGGCCAAGGAGATGCACGTCGGCCACCTGCGTTCGACCATCATTGGTGACGCCGTGGCGCGCGTGCTCGAGTTTCTTGGCGACGAGGTCATCCGCCAAAACCATGTTGGCGACTGGGGCACCCAGTTCGGCATGCTGCTGGCCTATATGGAAGAGAATCCCGAGGCGGCAAAGAGCGAGCTGTCCGACCTCGAAGTGTTCTACCGGGCCGCGAAAAAGCGCTTTGATGAATCCGAAGACTTCGCCAACCGCGCCCGCGAACTGGTGGTCCAACTGCAGGCCGGTGAACCCGAGTGCATGCGCCTATGGCACCGCTTCAATGAAATCTCCCTGAGCCACTGCCAGAAAGCCTACGACCGCCTCAACGTCAAACTGACCCCAGCCGATGTTCGCGGCGAGAGCGCCTACAACGACGACCTGGCCAACATAGTCGCAGACCTGCAAAGCAAAGGCCTGCTCAGCGAAAGCGAAGGCGCCAAGTGCGTATTCCTCGATGAGTTCAAGAACGCCGAAGGCAATCCCTTGCCAGTGATAGTGCAGAAAGCCGGCGGCGGTTACCTGTATTCGACCACCGACCTTGCCGCCATGCGTTATCGCAGCCAGACGCTCAAGGCTGACCGCGCTTTGTATTTTGTCGACCAGCGCCAGGCGCTGCATTTCCAGATGGCATTTGAAGTGGCACGCCGCGCCGAGTTTGTCGCACCACACATGCAGCTTGAACACATGGGCTTTGGCACCATGAATGGCGCAGACGGTCGCCCCTTCAAGACCCGCGATGGCGGCACGGTAAAGCTGATCGACCTGCTCGACGAGGCCGAAGAGCGCGCCTATCAGTTGGTCAAAGCGAAAAACCCCGATATCGCCGAAGACGAGCTGCGCACCATTGCCCACGCCGTTGGCATTGGCGCCGTTAAATACGCCGACCTGTCGAAGCATCGCACCAGCGACTACAGCTTCAACTTCGAGCTGATGCTCAGTTTTGAAGGCAACACCGCGCCCTATCTGCTCTACGCCTATACCCGTGTCGCCAGCGTGCTGCGCAAGCTCGGCAAGTCATTTGACGAGATCAACGGCCCGCTCGACCTGCAGGCCCCGCAAGAAATCGACCTGGCAGGAAAGCTTGCCCAGTTCGGCGAAGTACTCAACAGTGTCGCCGACAAAGGCACGCCGCATATCCTGTGCAGCTACCTTTACGATGTGGCTGGCTTGTTCTCAAGCTTCTACGAGCACTGCCCGATCATCACCGCCGAAAGTCCGGAAACTCAACAAAGCCGCCTGCGCCTTGCAGCACTGAGCGGCCGAACACTCAAACAAGGTCTGCAATTACTCGGCCTGGAAACCTTGGAGCGCATGTAAGTGGCAGCCCGCAAAAAACCGGCCCCCAAGCGCGGGGCCAGTCGCTATAAAGCACCCGCAAAGAAACCCATTCCCGGGTGGATCTGGCTCGCCTGTGGCTTGGCTATCGGCGTGTTTGTCATGCTCCTGATGAACCTCAAGCCTGGCAGCGGCGAGGTGCAACGCGATCGCACGGAACATGCGCGCAACGCAAAACCGGCCAAACCTGTGGCCAAGCCTGAAGCAAGCAAGCCCAAGTATGACTTCTATACCTTGTTGCCCGAGTCGGAAGTCATAGTGCCGCCTGAAGCGGTTCCGCCAAGCAAGCCAGCGCAGAAACCGGTAACCCCTGCGGAAGCCGCAAAGATCGATGCTGCACGGGCTGAAGCTGCGCTCAAGGGTGAAACGCCACCACCCCCACCGGTTATCGCCCAGGTCGCACCGGTGACGACCCAGTTTTTCCTGCAGGCCGGTTCGTTCCGGCGCAAGGACGACGCCGAAAGCGTGCGTGCGCAAATCACCCTGCTCGGGCAAAACGTACGAGTGGAAGCCGGCACCGTAAAAGACGAAACCTGGCACCGCGTTTTAGTCGGGCCGTTCTCGTCGCGCGAGCAACTGTCGCAGTCGCAAAAAACCTTGGCCGCCAACGGTTTCAGCAATCTGTTACTGCAACAGCGCCAGGCCAACTAGGCAACGGCAAGCCCTGTATATGACCGGCTGATCACAGCCGGTCAGCAATTTTCTGTTACGCCCTCAAGCTCCGTTCAAGCAAAAATCCCCCCACCCTGGTTGAAAAGCCGCCATCGCCCCCCCATTTGTTTCTACATTGGGCATTTTCGCCCCGCAGCGTGGAGACTCTCCCCTTGACCACAATCGTATCAGTGCGCCGCCACGGCAAAGTCGTGATGGGCGGCGACGGCCAGGTTTCCTTGGGTAATACCGTGATGAAAGGCAACGCGAAAAAAGTTCGCCGCCTTTACCACGGCCAGGTCCTTGCAGGTTTCGCAGGCGCAACTGCAGACGCCTTCACCTTGTTTGAACGTTTTGAAGGCAAGCTGGAAAAACATCAGGGGCATTTGATCCGTGCCGCTGTCGAGCTGGCAAAGGACTGGCGAACCGACCGTTCACTGAGCCGCCTCGAGGCCATGCTCGCGGTCGCCAACAAGGACGCATCGCTGATCATCACCGGCAATGGCGATGTGGTTGAACCTGAACACGGCTTGATCGCCATGGGCTCTGGCGGCGGATTCGCCCAGGCCGCGGCAATCGCCCTGCTGCAAAATACCGAAGATATGTCGGCGCGCGAAGTGGCTGAAAGCGCCCTCAAAATTGCCGCTTCTATTTGTGTGTTCACCAATCAGAATCTGACTATCGAGGAACTGGACTCGGCGGTTTAACCCGCCTGAGCGCCGTTTGGAGCCTATTACCCATGTCCATGACACCCCGTGAAATTGTCCACGAACTCAACCGTCACATCATTGGCCAGGATGATGCCAAGCGTGCCGTCGCGATTGCCCTGCGCAATCGCTGGAGACGCATGCAGCTGCCCGCCGAATTGCGCGCGGAAGTCACCCCCAAGAACATCCTGATGATTGGCCCGACAGGGGTCGGTAAAACCGAAATCGCCCGACGTCTTGCCAAGCTTGCCAATGCGCCTTTCCTCAAAGTTGAAGCGACCAAATTCACCGAGGTCGGTTATGTCGGCCGCGATGTCGAGTCGATCATTCGCGACCTGGCCGATGCGGCACTGAAAATGCTCCGCGAGCAAGAAATCATCCGCGTGCGTCACCGCGCCGAAGATGCCGCGGAAGATCGCATCCTCGACGCCCTCTTGCCGCCTGCACGCACTGGCTTCCAGGAAGAAGCAGCGCCGAGCACCGACTCCAACACCCGCCAGCTGTTCCGCAAGCGCTTGCGTGAAGGCGAGCTGGATGACAAGGAAATCGAAATCGAAGTCGCCGACAGCCCAGCCGGTATTGAAATCATGACCCCGCCGGGCATGGAAGAAATGACCAGCCAGCTGCAAAACCTGTTCTCGAACATGGGCAAGGGCAAGACCAAGAGCCGCAAGCTCAAGGTCAAGGACGCCCTGAAGATGGTCCGCGACGAGGAAGCTGCGCGCCTGGTCAATGAGGAAGAACTCAAGACCCGTGCCCTAGAAGCCGTTGAGCAGCACGGCATTGTCTTTATCGACGAAATCGACAAGGTCGCCAAGCGCGGTAACACCGGCGGCGCCGATGTATCGCGCGAAGGTGTCCAGCGCGACCTGCTGCCACTGATCGAAGGCTGCACAGTCAATACCAAGCTGGGCATGGTCAAGACCGACCATATCCTGTTTATTGCCTCTGGTGCCTTCCATCTCAGCAAACCAAGCGACCTGGTGCCGGAACTGCAGGGCCGCCTGCCGATCCGGGTCGAACTCAAGGCCCTGAGCCCGGAAGATTTCGAGCGCATCCTCACCGAGCCCCACGCCTCGCTCACCGAGCAATATGCAGCGCTGCTCAACACCGAAGGGCTGGGTATAGAGTTTCTCGGTGACGGCATCAAGCGCATCGCCGAGATTGCCTGGCAGGTCAACGAAAAGACCGAGAACATCGGTGCGCGACGCCTGCACACCCTGCTTGAACGCCTGCTCGAGGAAGTATCCTTCAGCGCTGGCGACCTGGCAGCCGAACACACTGGCAAGCCGATCCAGATCGACGCAGCCTACGTTAACAGCCACCTGGGTGACCTGGCTGAAGACGAAGACCTGTCGCGCTACATTCTCTAGTCGAGCGCTTGCCTTTGGCGTAGCGTAGGGTGGATGACGCTTTTGTCATCCACCCTCGCACCTACAGACAGCTAAGCTATTTGCTAACTATTGAAAGTTTTGGTGTATGCACAATGGTGGGCAAGCTTCGCGTTGCCACACCCTACGCAAGACCAACGACTGTTTTTAATCATCAGCACGGCGTAAGCACTCTCCATGGCGAAGATCCCCAGCGCAATCGAACTGCATAAAGCTTCAAAGACCCTGACGCTGAAATACGCCGAGGACAGCTATACCTTGTCCGCCGAGTTCTTGCGCGTGCACTCCCCCTCTGCCGAGGTCCAGGGCCATGGCAACCCAATACTGCAAACCGGCAAGATCAACGTTGGCTTGAGTCGCATCGAACCCGCTGGCAATTACGCACTAAAACTGTGCTTCGACGACGGCCATGACAGCGGCCTGTACAGCTGGGACTACCTGTACCAGCTAGCCACTCGTCAGGAACAGCTCTGGGCAGACTACCTTGCCGAACTGCGGGCCGCCGGAAAGTCGCGCGATCCCAACGAGTCAATTGTCCGGCTCATGCAGTAACAACCGCAGCCCGCCGCGCAGAACGACGCGCACCAAAGCGGCCATTTCAGCGCTCGCGATCAAGACCAGGCGCACAGTTAGAACGCATTTTCTAATATCTGAAGGCATACTGCTGCCAAGCAGAAACTGCGCACGCCTTGCGTAAAGTTAAAAACTCGGGTAACCAAGTAACTGGCAAGTTACCTGCATCTGGTGCTCCGGATGCATGCAGTAGTGATATTAATTACACAGGGTAACCCGAGTCATACCGAGCCTTGCATTATGTCCATGCGCATAATGCATTTGCGGTAGCTGTCTCTGGACAATGGAGCGTCAAATGGCTGATAAAAATAATGATGCTCTGAAGCAACAAGCTTCAGAACACACCCTAGGCCTTAATCCCGTTGTTGGGATCCGCGGCAAAGACCTGCTCACAACGGCGCGGATGGTTCTGTCCCTCGCGCTGAAACAACCTTTGCACAGTGCCAAGCACGCCGCTCATTTTGGCCTTGAGCTCAAGAACGTCATGTTTGGCCAGTCTGACCTGGAGGTTGACCCGACTGACCGGCGTTTCAGTGACCCGGCCTGGAGCCAGAACCCGCTCTATCGACGCTACCTGCAAACCTACCTGGCCTGGCGCAAGGAACTGCACCAGTGGATCGACGAAAGCACCTTGTCACCCCAGGACGCCAGCCGTGGCCATTTCGTGGTCAACCTCATGACCGAAGCCATGGCGCCAAGCAACTCCCTGGCCAACCCCATGGCGGTCAAGCGGTTCTTTGAAACGGGCGGCAAAAGCCTGCTCGACGGCCTCTCCCACCTTGCCAAGGACCTCGTCAACAACGGCGGCATGCCAAGCCAGGTCAATATGTCGGCCTTCGAGGTTGGCAAGAACCTGGCGACCACCGAAGGCGCCGTGGTCTTTCGCAATGACCTGCTCGAACTGATTCAGTACGCCCCGGTCACCGAGCAAGTGCACCAGCGGCCACTGCTGGTGGTGCCACCGCAGATCAACAAATTCTATGTATTCGACTTGTCGGCGGAAAAAAGCGTCGCCCGCTTTCTCCTGCGCAGCAGCATACAGACCTTTGTCGTCAGTTGGCGCAACCCGACCAAAGCCCAGCGCGAGTGGGGCCTGAGCACTTACATCGAAGCCCTTAAAGAGGCAATTGATGTGGTCTGCGCCATCACCGGCAGCAAAGATGTCAACATGCTCGGCGCCTGTTCCGGCGGTTTGACCACAACATCCTTGCTTGGCCATTACGCTGCGCTGGGCGAGCAGAAAGTCCATGCATTGACCCTGCTGGTGAGTGTGCTCGATACCCAGATGGATACCCAGGTCGCACTGTTTGCCGATGAGAAAACCCTTGAAGCGGCCAAGCGCCGCTCCTATCAAGCGGGCGTGCTCGAAGGCAGCGACATGGCCAAGGTATTTGCCTGGATGCGACCCAATGACCTGATCTGGAATTACTGGGTCAACAACTATCTGTTGGGTAACGAGCCACCTGTTTTCGATATCCTGTACTGGAACAACGACACCACGCGCTTGCCGGCGGCCTT
The DNA here is from genome assembly GCF_000222125.1 of Pseudomonas sp. S9. Classification (NCBI taxonomy): domain Bacteria; kingdom Pseudomonadati; phylum Pseudomonadota; class Gammaproteobacteria; order Pseudomonadales; family Pseudomonadaceae; genus Pseudomonas; species Pseudomonas sp. S9. Next base: position 120,598 of record NZ_AFFX01000008.1, read on the forward strand.
GCATGGCGAGTTCATTGACATGTTCGTGACCAACCCATTGACACGCTCGGGCGCGCTGGAAGTCTGCGGCACCCCGATCGACCTTAAGCAGGTTAAAAGCGATCTGTTCTGCGTCGCGGGCAATACCGACCACATCACGCCCTGGGAATCCTGCTACAAGTCAGCGAAGTTATTTGGTGGCGAATGTGAGTTTGTTCTGTCCAACAGCGGTCATATCCAGAGCATTCTCAATCCGCCGGGCAACCCAAAGTCACGCTACATGACCAATAGCGAAATGCCCGATGACGCCAAAGACTGGCAGGCAAGCGCTACCAAACACACCGATTCCTGGTGGCTGCACTGGCAACAGTGGCTCGCGCAGCGCTCAGGTGAAACCAAACCGGCGAAAGCCCAGCTTGGAAATAAGAAATACCCGGCCGGTGAAGCCGCACCGGGCACTTATGTACACGAACGTTAACACTGGGAACTCTGGAGAATGTAGCGCGCGACGATAGAGCAAGGTGAAACGGCCAGCGGGAGTAGCCGAAGGGCGAACGCAACCTCCCTCACATTATCGAGCGCAGTAGTTTTCAATGGTTGCCTAATTGCGCACTGCGCACCCATGCCTGCAGCGCTACCAAGCGCTGCTCGCTGAAACTCAGCGGAACAGGATTCTCTGGTGGCTATAGCCGGGACCGTCCACTCCAACGGTTTAACTGATAGGGTTATGCGTATGTCGCTACCATTTGTATTTCGCACCATCGAGCTGGATGGCCAGACAATCCGGACTGCGGTTCGGCCCGGAAACAGCAAGATAGCGCCGCTGCTGATCTTCAATGGCATAGGCGCCAACCTTGAGCTGGTCATGCCGTTCGTTAAAGCACTCGACCCCGAGCTTGAAGTCATTGCCTTCGATGTGCCCGGGGTGGGCGGCTCATCCACGCCCAGTACGCCGTATCGTTTCCCCGGGTTGGCCAAGCTCGCGGCGCGGATGCTCGACTACCTCGACTACGGCCAGGTCAATGTAATCGGCGTATCCTGGGGCGGAGCACTGGCCCAGCAATTCGCCTACGACTACCCTGAACGCTGTAAAAAGCTGGTATTGGCGGCAACCTCAGCCGGTGCATTTATGGTTCCGGGAAAACCCAAGGTCTTGCTGCGTATGGCCAGCCCGCGGCGCTATATCCAGCCGTCCTATGGGGTGCAAATCGCGCCAACCATCTATGGCGGTGCCTTCCGTCGTGATCCAAAGCTGGCCATGGCCCATGCCAGTAAAGTGCGCTCATCCGGTAAAGTCGGCTACTACTGGCAGCTGTTCGCAGGGCTTGGCTGGACCAGCATCCATTGGCTGCACAAGATTCACCAACCCACCTTGGTGCTGGCCGGCGATGACGACCCGATCATCCCCTTGATCAACATGCGCATGCTGGCCTGGCGTATTCCCAATGCTGAACTGCATGTGATCGATGACGGCCATCTGTTTCTCGTAACCCGGGCTGAAACGGTTGCGCCACTGATCATGAAGTTCCTCGATGAAGAACGCCAACGGGCGGTCATGCACCCAGTTCCCGTTGCCGCCTCGGCCCACTAGCCGTATCGGACCGTCTGCAGAGTGCGCCGTCATCTGACTGTCGCACTCTTGTAGTGCTTGCCCCCTATAGTTGACTCATTTAAGGGCCCGGCATTTTCTGCCTCAAAGCCCCGCAGGCTCTGCAACGCAGCTTTGCCTACATTGGTACAAGCCTTGCTGCTCAAACAAAACAACGAGTCCTGGCACCCTGGTATGCATTCGCCTTTTGCTTGACGCTGTTGATCGCCAAGGAGATGCATACAAGGATTCGCAGCGTAATAACGACGGAGTGTTATTTCATGCCTGATAAAATTAACAAAAGCGTCTTGCCACGTTAAGCAAGAGCCATGAATGCTCAAAACGCCATTTCCGGCCTTCGCGGGCGCGATGTCATTTCCACATTCCGCGTCCTGGCGCTACAGGGACTCAAGCAGCCAGTGCACAGCGCCAAGCACCTGCTGGCTTTTGGCAGTCAACTAGGCCGCGTGCTGGTTGGCGACACTCCGCACAAGGTCAACCCGCAAGACAGTCGCTTCAGCGATCCGACCTGGCATCACAATCCCTTCTACCGTCGCAGCCTGCAAGCCTATCTGGCATGGCAAAAACAGCTCAACAGCTGGATAGATGAAAGCACCTTGTCAGCCGATGACCGCACGCGCGCGCGTTTTGTTTCGTCGTTGTTGAGCGATGCGCTGTCACCGTCCAACAGCCTGCTCAATCCACTGGCCTTGAAAGAACTTTTCAACAGTGGCGGCAGCAGCGTATTCAAGGGGCTTAACCACTTGCTGGATGACCTGCTGAACAACGGCGGCATGCCCAGCCAGGTCAGCAAGCATGCATTCGAGGTCGGCAGGAACCTGGCGACAACACCCGGCTCGGTGGTGTTTCGCAATGAAATGCGGGAACTGATCCAATACAAGCCGATGAGCGAAAAGCAATACGCCAAACCGCTATTGATCGTGCCGCCGCAAATCAACAAGTACTACATTTTCGACCTCTCGCCCGAGAAAAGCTTTATCCAGTACGCCCTGAAAAACAACCTGCAAACCTTTGTTGTCAGTTGGCGCAACCCAGACCCGCAGCATCGCGAATGGGGCCTTTCCAGCTATGTACAAGCCCTTGAAGAGGCGCTCGACACCTGCCGCGCCATTACCGGCAGCAAAGACGTCAACCTGCTCGGTGCCTGTGCTGGCGGACTGACCATTGCAGCACTACAAGGCCACCTGCAGGCCAAGCGACAACTGCGCAAAGTTTCCAGCGCGACCTACATGGTCAGCCTGCTCGACAGCCAGATCGAAAGCCCGGCCATGTTATTCGCCGACGAGAAAACACTTGAAGCCGCCAAGCGGCGCTCCTATCAACAAGGCGTGCTCGATGGGCGCGATATGGCCAAGGTGTTTGCCTGGATGCGGCCCAACGACTTGATCTGGAACTACTGGGTCAACAACTACCTGATGGGCAAGCTACCGCCAGCATTCGACATCCTGTACTGGAATAACGACAACACGCGCCTGCCGGCAGCGTTGCATGGCGACCTGATCGAGTTTTTCAAGTACAACCCCCTGACCCGTGCTGGCGCCCTGGAAATTTGCGGCACGCCGATAGACATGCAGAAGGTCAATGTCGACAGTTTCAACATCGCTGGGATCAATGACCACATCACACCCTGGGATGCGGTCTATCGCTCAACCCTGCTCCTGGGCGGCAACCGGCGCTTTATCTTGTCCAACAGCGGGCATATTCAAAGTATTCTCAACCCACCGGGCAACCCCAAGGCCAACTTCTTCGAAAACCCCAAGCTCACCTCTGACCCACGCGCCTGGTACCACGACGCGAAGAATCAGCAAGGCAGTTGGTGGCCGCAATGGCTGGAATGGATCCAGGCACGCTCGGGCACTGAACGCGAAACCATCATGGCCATCGGCGACCAAAACCATCCGCAGCTGACTGATGCGCCCGGTAACTATGTGCATGTGCGCTAAGCCCATCAATTGCCGGCATTGCAGGCGCTAAACGCTTGCCAATACAGCGCGGACACAATTCGCTACTGTTCCAAATCCCGTGGCACGGTTATCTTCAAGCCATGAGCATCAACCATAAGAAATCAGCATGAAAACTCGTGAACGGATTCTCGAATGTGCCCTGATGTTGTTCAATCAGGAGGGTGAGCCTAACGTCTCAACCCTTGAAATTGCCAACGAGCTGGGCATCAGCCCGGGCAATCTCTATTACCACTTCCATGGCAAGGAGCCCTTGATCACTGGACTGTTTGAGCGTTTTCAAGCCGAGCTTGCGCCCTTGCTCGACCCGCCTGAAGACGCGCAGCTGGATGTTGAAGATTACTGGCTGTTCCTGCACCTGATTGCCGAACGAATGGCCCACTACCGCTTTCTCTTTCAGGACCTGTCGAACCTGACTGGGCGCCTGCCCAAGATTGCCCGGGGCATGCGCCACTGGTTGAATGCGCTAAAGCGTACACTGGCTGCTCTGCTGGCGCGGCTCAAGGCCGAAAACCAGCTGCTTAGTGATACCCAGTCACTTGGCCAGCTCGTTGAGCAGATAACCCTGACGCTGCTGTTCTCGCTCGACTATCAGCGCATTATTGGCAGTGAAGGCGAAAGCCGCTTGGTGGTTTATCAGGTCATGATGCTGGTCGCGCCACACCTGAGCGCCGAATCGCGCTTTGCCGCCGAGCATCTGGCTCAACGCTACCTCGAAAGCTAATTCACAGAAGACAAAAAGCCCGGCACTGATGCCGGGCTTTTTGTTTTACCGCCAAACGCTTACGACTGGGTAGGCGTTACTGGCGTTGCCGTTGGTGTAGCTGCTGGTGCAGCCGGTGTAGACGGTGTAGCCGGGGCCGCTGGCGTGGCTGAAGCGGCAGGCTTGGCCACAGCGGGCTTGGCTGCAGGTTTAGCCGCTGGTTTTCGCACTGCCGGTTTCTTTGCCGCCGGTTTGGCAGCTGGCTTAGCCGCAGTTTTCACCGCTGGTTTTGCAGCCGCCTTGGATGCAGGTTTAGCTGCGGGTTTGGCGGCAGGCTTGGCTGCGGCCTTGGGCGCTGCTTTTGCTGCTGGTTTTGCGGCAGGCTTGGCGGCTGGTTTAGACGCGGCCTTGGCCACCGGCTTTTTCGCTGCTGGCTTGGCCGCAGGCTTGGCCGCCGCCTTCGGTGCTGGCTTGGCTGCAGCTTTAGGGGCCGGCTTGACTGACTTAACCGAGACGCCAGTGAGCTTCTCGATTTGTTTGGTCAGGCTTTCAACTTTGGCGTTCAGCGCTTTGACTTCGTTGCGGCTTGGAACACCAAGACGCGAAATCGCATTGTTCAAACGCTTGTCAAAAGCTTCTTCGAGCTCGCCCCACTTGCCGATTGCCTTGCCACGTACTTCTTCGACTCGCGACCTGGCAGAGCCCACGCGTGCGTCAACCGATGATTTAGCTGCGCCAACCTGTTTATCAACTTCAGCCTTGGCTTGCTTCTCAGCTTTCTCGCCATCCTTGACCAGCGTATCGAACAGCTTGGTGCCATCCTTGCTGACTTTGGAGTAGGCGCCCAAACCGGCAAGCCAAATTTGGCGTGAATATTTTTCTACGCCGCCGACCCACGAACTAGCTTCTTTTTCGACTTTCTTCTTAACAGCCATCCGACTCTCCTTATTTGGTACGCGAGACGTGATCAAGCAATGCACTCAACTCATCCAGCTTAGCAGAGAGAACATCGATATCCTGCTTCGACGGAATACCAATACGGTTCAGAGCAGAGGCAACACGAGTGTCGAATGCCTTCTCGATTTTGTCGAGTTGCAATTCGACTTTGCCTTTGACGCTGCTGACATTACTGCGCACGCTGCTCTTGGCGCTGTCGATCTGGCTATTGGCCGCATCGACTTGTTGATCAACGATTTTCTTGCCTTTTTGCTCAACGCTCTCGCCGGCCTTGATCAGGTCCTTGAGGTACTCGGCGCCTTCCTGACCGGCTTTGGCATATGCGCCCAAACCTGCCAGCCAGATTTTCCGCGCATAGACTTTTGCGTCGCTCAGTACTGAGGCTTTGTCTTCGACCACAACTTTCTTTTTGATAGCAACTTTGGACATGGTGCACCTCACTCAGAAATTAAGAGGAAACGCCCACAAAGTGCAGGCTTGAGACACACCATATCGATGAAAATTAGAAACCACATACTAAGCACGAAAAATGCGATGTTTTTGCCGCGCCACCTAAAATGGATCTGCCGGACCAACCCGGTAAAAAGCGCCAGCCAGCGGGTGCTATGCCTTGAGGTGCTTATCCAGGACCTGCTCGATCTCACGCTTGATAGTCCCCCTCAATGCCGAAAGCATTAACCCAAGGTTTAGCTGAACACGAACCTGGTCCTCGCCCACCTCAATTCGACCATCCGCGCCGCTGCGCTTGAACTCAAGCACATCATCCTGCCACTGATAACGCACGCCATACTCATTGGCCAGGCGCTGTGCCAGATACTCAGCTTTCTCGCGGGCGGCTTCACGGCCCAGTGAATGGGGGCGTTGAATGTCAATTTTGGCCATTGGATTCCTCGGGGCTGCGACCTTGTTTGGCCAGACTATAGCAGGCCTGTTGGTCGCTCTGCTCGCGGCCATGCAGCGCATGCCAAGACATAAGCCTCGTCGCAGGTTTAGAATGTAGCCCACTATGATTCAAGTGAGCGCAACATGAACGATCCGCGCAAGAACAGCGACAGCGAACCGACCACACACTTTGGCTTTAAAGACGTACCGGAAAGCCAAAAAGCTGAAAAAGTCGCAGAAGTGTTCCACTCGGTGGCTGCAAAATACGATGTCATGAATGACCTGCTTTCCGGCGGTATGCACCGTCTGTGGAAGCGTTTCACCATTGAACTGTCCGGCGTTCGGGTCGGTAACAAGGTGCTCGACATCGCCGGCCGAACTGGCGACCCCACTCGCCAGTTCTCACGCCTGGTGGGGCCTACCGGCGAAGTGGTGCTGGCTGACATCAATGACTCCATGCTCAAGGTCGGCCGCGACCGCCTGCTTGATCGCGGAGTTGCCAATAACGTCCAGTTTGTCCAGGCAGATGCTGAAAAGCTGCCATTCCCGGACAATCACTTTGACTGCGTGACCATCGCCTTTGGCCTGCGCAACGTGACCCACAAAGAAGATGCAATCCGCTCCATGCTGCGGGTACTCAAGCCCGGCGGGCGCCTGCTGATTCTTGAGTTTTCCAAGCCATCTAGCGCCCTGCTGTCGAAAATTTACGACCGCTACTCGTTCACCGTCATGCCGCTGATGGGCAAGCTGATCACCAATGACTCAGAAAGCTACCGCTATCTGGCCGAGTCAATCCGCATGCATCCCGATCAGGACACGCTCAAGGCGATGATGGTCGATGCGGGCTTTGAGCGCACCACCTACCACAACATGACGGGCGGTATCGTCGCACTGCACCGGGGTATCAAGCCCTGATGCTGCTGAGCGGGCTACTGGCCGGGGTTGAAACCGGCCTCAACCAGGTGTTGAAACTGGACAGCACAGCCTTGCCACGCCTTGAGCATTTGGCAGGCAAGGTGATTGCCGTGGACTGCCAGTCGCCGGCAACAAGCCTGTTTATCATGCCCGATGGCGAAGGCCTGATGCTCGCCGCACGCTGGGAAGGCGAGGTTGACTGCCGTCTGCGCGCCCCCGCATCCAGCTTGATTCGCCTGGCCACCAGCCGCGACAAGACTGCAGTGCTGCACAGCCCAGATGTCGAGCTTGAGGGTGACAGCGCCGTATTGCTCGACCTTGCCGCCGTACTCCAGGACCTGGAGCTGGACTGGGAATACGAACTGTCGCGCTGGCTGGGTCCGGTCGGCAGCCAATTGCTCGGCAGCCACCTGCGCAGCCGCGTCAACTGGACTACCCAAACACTCGACACCTTGCGCTTGAACCTCGCCGACTATCTCAGCGAGGAGTCACGCACCTTGGTTGGCCAGCGTGAAGCCAATGCGCGCTTCGCCGAACTGGATGACCTGAAGTTAGCCCTCGACCGTCTCGATGCCCGCATCGAACGTCTCGCCCAACGTAATAAGCCCAACGAATGAAGCTGCTCGCCGCACGTCGCTTGTTCCGAATCCTGCGTGTAATCATCCGCTATCAACTGGATGACTTACTCTTTGCCTTGCCGTTGCCGCTGTGGCTGCGCATCCTCAGCTATGCCCTGCCGTGGCGCTGGCTGCCGCGCCGGGACCTGGGCCTGAGTCGCGGCGAACGATTGCGCCTGGCCCTTGAAGAACTCGGGCCAATTTTCATCAAGTTTGGCCAACTGCTCTCAACCCTCCGCGATTTAATGCCGCTCGACGTCGCCGATGAGCTGAGAAAGCTGAAAGATCAGGTGCCGCCGTTCGATCCTGCCCACTCACTGGCGCTTATCGAAGAGCAGCTCGGCGCCAAGGTCGCGGACACCTTTGCCCGTTTTGATCCACAACCTCTGGCCTCCGCGTCGGTTGCCCAGGTTCATGCAGCCCGGCTGAAAACTGGCGAAGAAGTGGTGATCAAAGTCATCCGCCCCGGCCTCAAGCCGGTAATTCGCCAGGATATCGCCTGGCTGTTCATCATCGCCAAGGTTGCTGAAAGAGCCTCGGCAGATGCCCGGCGCCTGCGACCTGTCGAAGTGGTAAGCGACTACGAGAAGACCATTTACGACGAACTGGACCTGCTACGCGAAGCGGCCAATGCCAGTCAGCTGCGGCGCAACTTCGAAGGCTCGCCACTGCTCTACGTACCGCAAATCTACTGGGATTATTGCCGCCCTAAAGTGCTGGTCATGGAGCGCATCTACGGCATTCCGGTAACTGACCTTGCGACCCTGGCGGATCAGCGCACCGACATGAAGTTGCTGGCCGAGCGCGGCGTCGAGATTTTCTTTACCCAGGTCTTCGACCACAGCTTTTTCCACGCCGACATGCACCCCGGCAATATCTTCGTCAGTACCAGTCAACCCTGGAACCCGAAGTACATTGCCATCGATTGCGGCATCATCGGCAGCCTGACGCCAGAGGATCAGGATTATCTGGCGCGTAACCTGCTGGCATTCTTCAAGCGCGACTACCGCCGCGTCGCCCAACTGCACATCGACTCCGGCTGGGTGCCAGCGCAAACCAAGGTCAATGATTTCGAGGCAGCGATTCGTACTGTTTGCGAGCCTATCTTCGAGCGTCCACTCAAGGATATCTCCTTCGGCCAATTGCTGATGCGCCTGTTCCAGACAGCGCGACGCTTCAATATGGAGGTCCAGCCGCAGTTGGTGCTGCTGCAAAAGACCTTGCTCAATATTGAAGGCCTGGGCCGCCAGCTTTATCCCGACCTTGACCTGTGGAGCACAGCCCAGCCATTTCTGGAACGCTGGATGCGCGAGCGTATCAGCCCGCTGCATTTGCTACGCAACCTGCAGCAACAGGCCGAGCAGGTACCGCATCTGTCGCAAATTGCCCGCGACACCCTGGAAAAGCTCAATCAGCAGCAGCTAACGGTCAAGACCGTTGAGCAAAGTTACTCTATCTGGCCGGCTCGCCTGCTCGGCGGAGCCTTGATCGCAGGCGCGGTCAGCCAGGGGCTATCGCTTGAACTAATGGCCTGGCCGAGCTGGACAATGCTCGTCGCGGGCATTTATCTGGTACTGCGCCGATAGCCACACCCGAGCCGTACTGGCAAACTAGAGACTCGAAGAGCCCGGACTGGGCGGAACCCGTAATGAACGATTGGCTTGATGAAATAAACTGGGACAGCGATGGCTTGGTTCCAGCAATTGCCCAGGACCACCAAACTGGCCGTGTGCTGATGATGGCGTGGATGAACCGGGATGCACTGGCGTTGACGGCCAGTGAAAACCGCGCAATCTACTGGTCGCGCTCGCGCGGCAAGCTGTGGCGCAAAGGCGAAGAATCCGGTCATGTGCAAAAGCTCCATGAACTGCGCCTGGATTGCGACGCCGACGTGATCATTCTCAAAGTCGAGCAACTGGGTGGAATCGCTTGCCACACCGGACGTGAAAGCTGCTTCTATCGCGTCTTCGAAAACGGCGCCTGGAAAACAGTAGACGCGGTGATCAAGGACCCAAAAGCAATATATGCCGAAGGACACAGCCATGACTGATACCCTGACCCGCCTGGCTGAAGTACTTGAAGCACGCAAAGGCGCAGCGGCAGATTCCTCCTACGTGGCAAGCCTGTATCATAAGGGCTTGAACAAGATTCTGGAGAAAGTCGGTGAAGAATCGGTTGAAACCATCATCGCCGCGAAGGATGCTGCAACCAGTGGTGATTGCAGCAACGTGATTTATGAAACAGCCGACCTGTGGTTTCACAGCATGGTTATGCTGGCCGCCCTTGGGCAACATCCCCAAGCCGTGCTGGACGAGCTGGATCGACGCTTTGGACTGTCCGGGCATGCAGAAAAAGCTGCACGTCCTGAGTCCTGAACCTTATTTAAATCGGAGAACACATCATGGGTTTCGGTGGAATTAGCATTTGGCAGCTTTTGATCATCCTGCTGATCGTGATCATGTTATTTGGCACCAAGCGTTTGAAAGGTGTCGGTTCCGACCTCGGCGACGCGATCAAGGGTTTCCGCAAGTCGATGGGTAACGAAGACGCAGAAAAGCCGCCAGTCGAAGACGAAAAAGGCCAGACCTTTGACGCCCAGGCGCGCAAGGTCGAAGACCCGGCAAAGAAAGACTAGGCCAGCGCCAGACGCTCGCTTCAGCCAAATGGCCGCCTGATGCTACGCTCGCTCAACGCGTAGCACTTGCTGGCTGTTTACCCGTTTTTCAGCAGGTCCTGTTGTACAGGTCCAAAGAGTCGGCCTCATGTTTGATATCGGTTTCACTGAACTGCTTTTGTGCGGGCTTGTGGCGCTCGTGGTGCTCGGTCCTGAGCGCTTGCCGGGCGCAGTACGGACAGCGGGCTTATGGATTGGCCGGATTAAACGTAGCTTCAACGCGATCAAGGCTGATGTCGAGCGTGAGATTGGCGCAGATGAAATTCGTCGCCAATTGCACAACGAGCAGATTCTCGACCTTGAGCGCGAAATGAAGTCAATGCGCAACGACATTCTCGCCCCAGGCAAAAGCGCAGAAAAACCGGCAGCAGCAACGCCGCCAGCAGTACCAGGCGTAGAGCCAGACAACGTGGCCCAAGCCCCATTTGGTGAGTCGCCCGCTGCAAACTCGCCAGACGAAACGGCACCTGCTGCAACAACGCCAGCCCCAGAGCCCAGCACCGCTGCCAGCCAGGATAAAACCCGACAACCATGAGCCGTTTACCTGAACACGACGACGAAATGCCGCTCGTCTCGCACCTGACCGAACTGCGCACTCGCCTGTTGCGTTGTGTGTTGGCCATATTTGTCCTGTTTGCCGGGCTGTTTTACTTCTCGCAAGACATCTACGCGCTGGTAGCGGCGCCACTTCGCACCTATTTGCCAGCGGGCGCGACAATGATCGCGACAGGCGTGGCGTCGCCGTTCCTGACGCCCTTCAAACTGACCATGATGGTGGCGCTGTTCCTGGCGATTCCGGTGATCCTGCATCAGATCTGGGGCTTTATCGCACCTGGCCTGTACAAGCACGAAAAACGCATTGCCGTGCCCCTGCTGATCTCCAGCATCCTGCTGTTCTACGGCGGCATGGCGTTCGCCTACTTCGTGGTCTTCCCGATCATGTTCGGCTTCTTCGCCAGCGTCACCCCGGAAGGGGTCGAGATGATGACGGACATCGGCCAATACCTCGACTTTGTATTGACCCTGTTCTTCGCCTTCGGCGTAGCCTTCGAGATTCCGGTGGCCACCTTCCTGCTGATCTGGGTCGGTATCGTGGACGTGCAGACCCTGCGCAAAGGTCGCCCCTATGTCGTGGTCGGCTGCTTTGCCATTGGCATGGTGCTGACACCACCCGATATTTTCTCGCAAACCCTGCTCGCCGTGCCTATGTGGATGCTGTTTGAAGCAGGCCTGCTCTGCGGGGCCATGGTCAAGCGCCGCGAAGAACAGGAAGCCGAGACAGCTGAAACCGGCGATAAAACCGATCAGCCGCCTGCTACCAAACCGTGAACCTGCTGCTGCTCGAAGACAGCGATTGCATTAGCGCCGACAAAGCCATAGTCAGTGGACGGCGCCTAAAGCACATGCAGGACGGGCATCGCGCAGAGGCCGGAGACAGCCTGCGTGTCGGTCGCATCAACGGACTAATGGGCAACGCTCAGATCCTGCACATGGACGCACAGCAGGCACATATTCGCTTCGAGCTTGATCAAGGACCGCCAGCCAAACTACCGCTAACCTTGCTGCTGGCACTGCCCCGCCCGAAAATGCTCCGTCGCGTTCTGCAAAGCATCAGCTCAATGGGCGTTGCCCGCGTGGTGCTGCTCAACAGCTACCGGGTTGAAAAAAGCTTCTGGCAGACTCCCTTCCTGCAACCAGAGGCCATTCGTGAGCAACTGATCCTGGGGCTGGAACAGGCTCGCGATACGGTACTGCCTGAGATCAGTATCGAAAAACGCTTCAAGCCCTTCGTTGAAGATCATCTGGGGCAGATAGTTGGCGATAGCCTGGGCCTGATCGCTCACCCTGGAGACTATCCATCTTGCCCTCGTGCAGTGGAGCGCCCGGTGACACTCGCCATCGGTCCGGAAGGCGGCTGGATTCCTTATGAAGTGGAAAAACTGCAGCAAGCCGGTCTAGATCCGATTCAACTCGGCGATCGTATCCTGCGCGTCGAAACGGCGGTTACCGCCCTGCTCGCCCGCCTCTTTTAACAACGCTTAATCGCCAAGCGCACGCACCGACCAATGCGCAGGTAGCAGCTTGCCGCGATACTGTGGCGACTCCTCCAATTGCACCTCTTGCGGCACCAATGGCTCGGCACAGTGAGAACAAACCATTAGCCCGTGCATCTGCTCGCCGCATGTCAAATGACGATGGCGAATTGCCCCCTCGCCCGCCTCGCTCATATGCACATCCCCCCAATGCACCAGCGCCATGATTGCTGGATACAGATCGCGCCCCTTGGCGGTGAGGCGATACTCCTCGCGAACCGGTCGCTGTTGATAGGCCTGCTTGCTCAACACCTGCGTCTCGACCAGCTTCTTCAAACGATCAGACAACAGGTGCCGGGTCACGCCGAGGCGCTGTTCGAAGTCATCGAACCGGCGAATCCCCATGAAACACTCGCGCAGTACCAGCAATGTCCAGCGATCGCCGACCACCGATAAGGTGCGCGCCAAGGAACAAGGCTGTTGATCAAGTTCTTCCCAGCGCATAGGCCGCCTCCACAAATTCCCGGACAAGAATAGCTTGACAGGTTCCAAAATGAAATTGACTATTGATATTAGTTCAAAAAAAGACCCTAAAATCGGAGCAGCCATGACAACTCAACGCAAAGCAGTCTTAGTAGTAGGCGCGGGTGACGCAACCGGTGGCGAGATCGCCAAACGGTTTGCCCGTGAGGGTTTTGTTGCCTGCGTAGCCCGGCGCAATGCGGAAAAACTGCAGCCTCTGGTCGATAGCATTGAACAAGCTGGCGGCAGCGCCCGGGCCTTTGGTTGTGACGCCCGTATTGAAGAACAGGTGATTGAGATGTTCGCCACCATTGAGCGCGAAGTCGGCCCCTTGCATGCGGTGATCTTCAATATTGGCGCCAACGTGAACTTCTCCATCACCGAAACCACCGAGCGGGTATACCGCAAGGTGTGGGAAATGGCGACGCTGGCCGGTTTCCTCACCGGCCGCGAAGCTGCCAAAGTGATGCTGCCACGCGGCCAGGGCACCATCATCTTTACTGGCGCAACGGCGTCACTGCGCGGCGGCAAAGGTTTTAGCGCCTTTGCCGGGGCCAAGTTTGCCTTGCGCGCACTGGCCCAAAGCATGGCCCGCGAACTAGGCCCGCAGGGCATCCATGTGGCCCACCCGATCATCGACGGCGCCATCGACACTGCCTTTATCCGCGACAACTTCCCGGAGCGTTACGCCCAGAAAGAGCAAGACGGTATTCTCAATCCGGAACACATCGCCGACAGCTACTGGCAATTGCATTGCCAGCCGCGCGACAGCTGGACCCATGAGCTGGACCTGCGTCCCTGGATGGAAACCTTTTAAAGCCGCGCGCCCTAAATACCAGGAGTTACCCAATGAGCAAACAGGTCGAGTTTTTCTTTGATTTCGGCAGCCCAGCCAGCTACCTGGCTTGGACCCAATTGCCAAAGATTGCAGCCAATGCGGGCGCACAAATCAACTGGCGCCCCATGTTGCTGGGCGGCGTATTCAAAGCCACTGGCAACAGCTCTCCCGTGCAAGTCCCAGCCAAGGGTCGTTACATGCTGCATGACCTTGATCGCTTCGCCAAACGCTACAAGGTGCCCTTGCGGTTCAACCCAAACTTCCCGATCAACACCCTGACCTTGATGCGCGGCGCAGCCGGATATCTCGATGACGAGCGCTTCGAGTTGTTTGTCAGAACCATATTCCAGGCGATGTGGGTAGACGGCAAGAACCTGGCCGACCCACAGCAGATTGCACAGGTGCTTACAGCAGCTGGCTTCGAGCCCGAAGAATTCGTACGACTGGTCGCGGACGAGACGGTCAAGGAACGCTTGAAAGCCAATACCGAGGAAGCCATCGGGCGCGGTGTATTTGGGGCGCCAAGCTTTTTTGTCGACGGCGAACTGCACTTTGGCCAGGACCGCCTCGACTTTGTCGCCGAGGCGCTGGCCCGCTAGCCGCTTAAACAGCGTTGCTCGAGGCTGGGCAACGCAGCGCTTTTACACCCGCAAGCAGGGCAGTCTTTTGGGTATTCGTTGGACAAGCTATGCGCTGTGATACCCGAGTCGCTATCACTCAGGTCTCAAGCAGGAAGGTTACGGGTCCATCGTTGGTCAACTGTACCTGCATGTCCGCGGCAAAACGGCCCGTCGCAACAACCGGGTGCTGACTGCGCGCTTGCTGCACCAGCAAGTCAAACAACTCAGTGGCCAGTGCAGGTGGTGCGGCCGTCGAGAAGCTTGGCCGCAGCCCGCTTTTGGTATCCGCCGCCAAAGTGAACTGCGACACCAGCAACAAGCCGCCAGCGACATCGGTCAATGAACAGTTCATCTTGCCGTCGGCATCACTGAACACGCGGTGCTTGAGCAGCTTGTGCAACATCTCGCTGACACTGGCCGGGGTATCGTGCGGCTGGACGCCGACAAGCGCCAGCAAGCCTTGTTCAATCGCACCAACCACTTCGCTTTCAACTGTGACTTGCGCGCTGCTCACGCGCTGGATCAGTGCCTTCATGCTTCATCCGGCGCCAAATTGAGGATACGCCGGGCGATTTGATCCGCTGCACGCACCAGGGCATCGGTAATGCCGACTTCAGCCGCCGCGTGGCCAGCATCGCGAATAATCTGCAGTTCACTGTTTGGCCAGTTCTGATGCAGCTCCCAGGCATTGTCCAGCGGACAGATCACATCATAGCGGCCATGCACGATAATACCGGGCAGATGGGCAATCTTGTGCATGTCGCGAATGAGCTGGTCGGGTTCAAGGAAACCATTGTTGACAAAGTAATGGCTCCCCATTCGCGCAATGGACAAGGCCCGGTGCGAATAAGAAAAGCGGTCAACCACCTGCGGATTGGGTCGAAGTGTCGCGGTGCGCCCCTCCCAGGTAGACCATGCCTTGGCGGCATGCATCTGGGCAATCTGGTCGCTTCCGGTCAGGCGCTTGTGAAACGCGCGCATAAGGTCGCCACGCTCTTCCTGCGGAATCGGCGCAATGTAGTCTTGCCAGTAATCAGGAAACAGGCGGCTGGCACCTTCTTGATAAAACCACTGCAGTTCTTGTGGCCGACAGAGGAATATCCCGCGCAAGATCAAGCCGTGGACCCGTTCGGGATGCGCCTGGGCGTAGGCCAGGCCAAGGGTCGAGCCCCAGGAGCCGCCGAACACCACCCACTTGTCGATCCCCAGGTGCTGGCGAATGGTCTCAAGGTCTGCGACCAGATCCTGGGTGGTGTTGTTCTCAACGCTTGCATGGGGGATCGAGCGCCCACAACCGCGCTGGTCAAAAGTGACAATGCGATACAGGTTCGGATCAAAAAAACGCCTGCTCAGCGCATCACAGCCAGCCCCAGGGCCACCATGGATAAACACCACGGGCAAACCATCCGGCGATCCGCTTTCGTCCACATAAAGCACATGCGGCGCCTCTACTGCCAGCTCATGGCGGGCGTAGGGCTTAATCTCCGGATACAAGCTTTGCATGGTCAGCTCCTTTAATTTTTTTATACAGTGTCGCGCATTGTGCCGGCCACCATGGAGTAGGATTCGAGTATGCCTGTAAAACCAATCGCCTTGACGCTATTGATGAGTTTCACCCTACTCTGCGGCTGCGGTGCCAAGGAATCTCCACAGGCTGCACTAGACAGAGCGGTACAGCAACTCCAGGACAACCTTGAAGCGAAAAAGACCAACGCGGTGCTCGAACAGTTGCACCCGGACTTCGCAGCGCAGCAGCAGTTTGACTCTGATTGGGCCAGGCGCACCATGACCTTAATGTTCTTAGGTTACAAAAAGGTCAACATCATCGCCTTGAGTAAAGACAGTCGAATCGACTCAACCTACAACAGCAAAGCCTATACCGATGCCCAGGTTGCCCTCACCGGAGGAGAGGGCCTGATCCCCGATAGCGCCCGGCACTATTCGGTCAAGCTTGAGTGGTGGCTTGAAGATGATACCTGGAAGCTCGCACGGCTCGGCTGGCAATAATACGCCCGGCAGTGCATTGAATGCCGGGCGCATCCGGTTATTGCTTAGGCATTTCTGCGTCCGGCGTACGCCAGATCAGGTCTTCGGTGTCATAACCGCGGTCATGGGCTACTTCAAGCAATTTAGCGCGCTGCTCCGGGTTTAACTCAGTGCTACGCGACAGCACCCACAGGTACTTGTGGTTAGGGCTGCCGACCAGCGCATGCTGGTAGTCGTCATCCAGGTACAGCACCCAGTAATCACCCTTGGCCACACCGGGCAACAGATCGCTAAACCAGTTGTCGAAGCTCACCCAGAGCTTGTCGGTCTTGCCCTCGACCTGGGGCACTGCCTGGCCCACGGCCTCCTGCCATTTTCCTTCAGCGTCCCGGCACTTGTTGACCACGCTGATGCTGCCGTCAGCCTGCAGCGCGTAATGCGCCTCGGACTGCTTACAGTTGCGCTGGAAGAACATCGGCAAGCGTGCCTGTTCGTACCAAGTGCCCTGGTAACGTTCCAGGTCAACCTTGTCTACCGTTTTTGGCGGCACGGCTCCGGTGCCGGAATTGGCGCAGCCAGCCAGCATTGCAGCCGCGCATACCCCTAAAAGAATGCGTTTCATAGTTTCCTCAGTTCAGGCCTTCACCCGAAAACATCATGACTTTGTCGCCGGCGTATTGAACGCTGATAAATTGCTTTTTATCGCCCCAGGTACAGCTCGACAGACCCATGGCGCCCGCGCAATCAGTTGGATCACCGAGCAATGCTTCCACCTCGGCTTTAGTCATTCCGGTTTTGAGTTTGGAATAGTTTTCCTGTGTGACTTTGCTGCATGCAGCCAGCACAACACAAAAACATAGCAACGCGAAATTACGCAGCGACATAACTAAAGCTCCCTGTTTATTAGTTAATCTAGCTTGGCATAGTCCATCATCTGCCGCATAGGACGTCAGAAACCCGAGCCGGGTTCCTGCAAAAATAACTGTTCTTGTTCAGTCGAGGGACGACCTAGAACCTTGTTGCGATGCGGGAAGCGTTGAAAGCGCGCGATAATTCGATGATGGCGCTCGGCGTAATCCAGGTAGTCCGCAAACAGTGCTTGTTCAGCCTGTGGGGCTTGGTCAAGAAGCCCGACGAAGGCAGCAACCGCCTGATCCTGCAGGCGCAGGTCTTCGGCGTGTTCCAGCACCAAATAGATAAACACCCGCTGGATAGGTGCCAGTCGCAGGTCGAGGCCTTGCGCGACTCCTGCTTGAACATACTGCTGGGCCAAGGCATCGCCGCTATAGCCACGTGGATCATCACGGTAGATCATGCGTGGCAACTGATCGAGCAAGAGCGTCAGTGGGAGCCAGCCCTCAGGGTGCTCGCGCCACCCAAGCAATTGCCCCGCAAACGCCTGCTCGACCCAGCCACCGAAGCGCCCGCGCGCCTCGGCATCCTGGCTGTGACGCCTTCCAAAACAGAGTTTTTTGCGTGCTCCAGCAGCCTCGACAGCAATTTTCGATGGACCAAACCACCACTCAAGCAATTCCCCCGCCAACGCCTGCTCGACCCAGCCACCGAAGCGCTCGCGCGCCTCGGCATCCTGGCTGTCACGCTTGCCAAACCAGAGTTTGGAGCGTGCTCCAGCAGCCTCGACAGCAATTGTCGATGGAGCAAACCACCACTCAAGCAATTCGTGCCAAGGCTGGCTCACGGCTTACTTCTTATGGTAAGAGGTAACGCGCTCGACTTCTTCCTTGGAACCCAGGTACACCGCGACACGCTGGTGCAAAGAAGTCGGCTGGATATCCATGATGCGCTGTTCGCCGTTGGTCGAAGCACCGCCAGCCTGCTCGATGATGAAGGACATCGGGTTCGCTTCGTACATCAAGCGCAGCTTGCCTGGCTTTTCGGGTTCACGGCCATCACGCGGATACATGAACAAGCCACCACGGGTGAGAATACCATGCACGTCGGCCACCATGGCGGCGAACCAGCGCATGTTGTAGTTCTTCTTCAGCGGGCCTTCTTCACCGGCCAGCAATTCGCCCACGTAGCGCTTGACCGGCTCTTCCCAGTGGCGCTGGTTGGACATGTTGATAGCAAATTCCTGGGTCGTTTCAGGCACTTTGATATTGTCGTGGGTCAGCACAAAGCTACCCAGCTCGCGGTCCAGGGTGAAGCCTTTGACGCCGTTACCCAGCGTCAGCATCAACATGGTCTGCGGACCGTAGATTGCATAACCGGCGGCAACCTGCTCGGTGCCTGGCTGAAGGAAGGCGTCTTCGCCCAAATCACCTTCGTCACCCTTGCGGTCAGGACAACGCAGAACCGAGAAAATGGTTCCCACAGAAACGTTTACATCGATATTCGAGCTGCCATCAAGCGGGTCAAAAACCAGCAGGTATGCGCCTTTTGGGTAACGACCCGGGATCTGGTAGGCGTTGTCCATTTCTTCTGACGCCATGCCAGCCAGGTGTCCGCCCCACTCGTTGGCTTCAAGCAGAATCTCGTTGGAAATAACATCGAGCTTCTTTTGCACTTCACCCTGAACGTTCTCGGTTTCCATGCTGCCTAGCACGCCGCCAAGCGCACCCTTGGACACTTGATGGCTGATCGCCTTACAGGCCCGTGCAACAACTTCAATCAGGAAGCGAAGATCAGCCGGGGTGTTGTGGCTGGGGGGTTGCTCGATCAGATAGCGACTCAGGGTAACGCGGGACATGTGAGGCTCCGGAGATAAGAAATCGCGCGCAGTTTAACCGGTTATGGGCGCCAGCGTCTTGTGCTGCCGCCCATCGGTACTTACCAGTCCCAGGCCAGCGACAGCGCAACACCTTGCTGCTTGTTGTCGTCACTCTTACTCAAGCTGTAAACCCCACGCAATGCAAGGTCGCTAGCCAGTTGCTGGCTAAAGCCGAGACTGGCGCGGTCGAGGTTGTCATCCGGGGTGTAGCCATCCAGCTTGTAGTCAATACCCGGCAGGCTATTGAGCGAAACCCGAACGTCGGTGCTGTCGTCATCGTATTCGGTTTCATGGGCGACTTCGGCGAAAACCTGAGTGGCCTGGGTGATAGCCCAACGCCCTTGCATACCAATACCAAGGCGCTTCGAGGTGCGATCCTGATCACCGAAATTGAGGGCCGTTGAACTTGCACCGCTTTCATCGTAGCCATCGACCTCGACTTTCGCGTAGTCGGCGCTGACAAACGGGCTCAGGTGCCATTCGCTGCCAGGTTGCGCGATGTCGTAGCCAACCCGCCCGGAAAATGCCCACAAGGTACCATCAGTATCGCCTTTCTCCGAGCGGGTGACCCGACCGAGCTCGAGCTTGCGCTTGAGGTCATGGTAGTCAAGATAGCCAGCAGTCACGGACGCATCCGCCCACCAGCGATTGTGTTGATACTGGGCGAATGCGCTGCCCAGATAGCTACGCATGTCGTAGTCTGAGTCCGCACTGCCGACTTCAAGGTTTTGCTCGTATAGCCCCATCACCACGCCAAAGCGCCAGCTGTCATCGACACGATAGCTGCCGCCCACATTGAGGCTGTAGCCATCGCCATCACCACTTGGCGATGCAGCCTGGCTGTCAAAGTCCAAGTGCTGAACGGCGCCCGATACTATTGCTCGCCATTGGCCAACAGGCTGCCAGGATTCCCAGTCGGCAACATACTGGTTACGCAGTTGGTCCTGATGCGCGCGCAAGGTGCCATGGGCCATTTCAGGCAACAGGCTAGCTTCCCAAGGCGCCGCCAGCAGCGAGTAGGCGTAATCGGCGAAAATCTCTTGCACGGCGGTGGTTGGGTGCACGCTGTCGTTATAAATCAGCTTGCTTGGGTCCGGCGTCGCACTATTGATGCCCCAGGTCGCGTTGACGTCGCCGCAATCGGCAAAGCAACTGCCGGTCAGGTTTTGCGTGGTGTCAAAGCAAAAAGCCGCCGCATTTTCAAGCACTTCACTGAACAGTACCGGAACGTTGAGCGGGATGATTTGCGCATCGATCTGCGACAACTGGCTAACCAGCTCAGTATTGAAATCTCGGCCAATCGAGGTAATGGTCGGCGCTAAGGCAGTGCCTGAAATTGCGGGTGTGGTACCGACATCCGGCAGCAGCGAGACCATGATGTAGCGAGCACCCGCACCCTGCAGCGCGCGCACGCTATCGGCCAGTTGCGTTGCCGCCGCTTGTGGGCCCGAGCTGAAGATGGTGCCTTGCAGGAAGTCGTTACCGCCGCCATTGACATAGAACAGCGCATCGCGGTCGAGACTCAAACCACGATTTGCCAGATCGACCAGGTAGCCGTCGCGCGTGCGCGTACCTGCAACCGAACCGCCGGCCTGGGTGATTGAGTCGTAGACTTGATCAGTGCGGTAACCGCCGACTGCCCAGTTATTGCCATCAGGCAAGCCCTGGTCGGCATATACCTGCGAAGTCGAAGGCGCTTGCGGCCCCAATCCAAGCGCCTCACCAAGCAGCATGGGTGAGGTTGAACCGTAGATTTCACCGCTGCCATTCTGATAGGTCGGACCGACTCGGTTGGTAAAGCGGCGCGTTGCACCAGCGGGACCGTCTGCATCGGCAAACTGTCCGGCGTCACTTAGGCTATCGCCAAAGACAATCAGGCTACTGAAGGGACCAGCACTGGAAAAAGTCGAATAGCTGGCAAGCATGCACGCCAAGGCGAGCGGAGTTAGGGTGCGTTTCACTGGGTCGTCCTTATTTTATTGTTATAGGCAGTACCAACAGCCCAAATCTAGCCAGTTTGTCGCTTGATTGCACGAGCTTATCTGACTCAATAGCCCACAGCAGTCATTACCGGGACGTTACTCAGCCAAATGTGACCACTTGGTTACGCCCCGCGCGCTTGGCCTGGTAGAGCGCGGCATCGGCAACATCAAGCAGCTCGTCCAGGTTGAGGCCTTGGGTTGGCCAGCAGGCGATACCAGCAGACAGGGTCACCTGGCGCAGGCCTCCACGGGTTTCCAATGGCTGCTGCGCAAGCTGTTTACAGATGATATTCAAGCGCTTAGATGCTTCCTCAAGATCCGCTCCCGGCAACACAAGGAGAAACTCCTCGCCACCAATGCGGAAGGCAGCATCGGAACTGCGCACATTGCGGCGCAACTTATCAGCCAGTGCCTTGAGCACATCGTCACCCTCGAGATGACCATGCTTGTCGTTGAGCAGCTTGAAGTGATCGAGGTCTATCAGAGCCAGTGATAGTGGTTTTTGCTCGCGTTGCACGCGGTCTATTTCCCGCGCGAAAAACTCTTCCAGATAACGCCGGTTATAGAGCCCGGTCAGGGGGTCGCAGAGCGCCTGCTCACGCAGTTGCTCATGCAGCTCAAGGATGGTCTGCAACCGTTGCTCGCTGACCGCCAGGGCATCAGCCAGCTGCAACTCGCTGATATGCCTTTGCGAGACATCCCGCAGATAAAGCATTTGCCCCAGCAGTGTCACCTCATGGCGCGTGGTGCGCTCAACCGCGCGGATATTCAACTCGAAGTACCGATCAAGGGAGGGTAATGACAGCAATTGGTTCGGCTCGCACCCATCCACTTGACTCATAAGCTCGTGGAGCTTTGCCCCCAGCACGGCCCAATCCTGCAGGCGCCGCCCCTGCCAGCCGCGCTCAAGCCCTGAAAGCTTCAGCGCTGAAGGGTTCACCTCGACCACTCGCATCTGCGAATCAACCACCAGGACCGGGTCAAACAGCGCCTCGAGCAATAGATTGCGGGCCACTGGCAACAAGTCGAACAGGCGCACCCCGACAATCAGCCAGGCAAAGGCCATCAGGGTGAATGCGAAACTGAACGGAGTCGGATCAAAACCAAAAAGCGACACGCCGAGGAACACATGGCTGGCGTTAACCGCCCAGGGCACCAGTGTGAGCAACAAAAAGACCAGGTAGTGGCGGCGATAAAGGCCGCTGCTTTGCAGCA
This sequence comes from Pseudomonas sp. S9, assembly GCF_000222125.1. Classification (NCBI taxonomy): domain Bacteria; kingdom Pseudomonadati; phylum Pseudomonadota; class Gammaproteobacteria; order Pseudomonadales; family Pseudomonadaceae; genus Pseudomonas; species Pseudomonas sp. S9. The sequence goes on from NZ_AFFX01000008.1 coordinate 142,822, forward strand.
CCGCACGGATCACAATACCGGAGCAGAACAGCATGCAAATGTAGCCATAGGCTGTTGCGACGTAATAGGCACTGCCGTGGACATACTTGATCGGCGAGCCGTAGTCGCCACTCAGCGGCGCTGTTTGCTCGGTGTACATCAGGTGGTGCCAGGGATTGGTCAGCGCCAGGACCCAGCATAGTGCGGGCGCGAGCATCAGCATCGCCAGGACGGGACTGCTCAGGCGTTGATGCTTGCCATAGATATATTGCCAGAGAAACACCGCCCAGAATGTGGGCGTCAGGAGAATCCCGGGCCAGGCCATGCTCGCCCAGAACACTTTGCACTCGGCACCTTGCGCAGCCATTTCGACGCTCGCCGCGAGCATCCACCAAAGACAGGCCAGGTGCAGCCAGATAAAGTTGCTCTGCCCTGGAAAATAACGTTGCTGCGAAACCCAGCGCGATAACAGCAGCACCCCGAAACAAACCACCCCGGTGATCAACAGCTGTACCGGGAAGTCCCAGCCAGACTGACTGCAAGAACTGAGAAGACTCAACACACTGCACTCGAGCGCAGCGGCACGACACTCAGACACAGACAGGGACTGCGACTAAAACCCGAGTTTGACCACGCCCCACAAGCCACGATGTGCAAACGATCACCCTGATCTAAACCAGAAGAAAATGTAGGCCTAAATAGCCGTAAACTACTGCCTATCGCCTAGTTCAAAATCGCGCAACCAACCGCTGAAGCGCAATGCCTTGGCAGTTTACCACCTCGTATAAACACCAGCATCCCGCGCACTGCTAAACTTGCCGGCTACAACCGGTCGGCAGATATCTCTTCACAAAGCGCCCGACATCGCTATCATCGCCCGCCGCGCCCCCTCCTACACTTAGCAGACCCATGAAAAACAACCTGATTGCCGCCGCAGAAATCGACCGCCTGGACACCTGGGCAAAATTTACTCGAGACATGTGCCACAGCTGCAATTCCAGTTGCTGCCAGTTGCCTGTGGAAGTGGGCATCAGCGACCTGATTCGCATGGGCGTGGCCTTTGTTTTTGAAAGAGGCGACCCACCGAGAAATGTGGCCAAGCGCTTGCAAAAAGAAGGCATTATCGAGCGTTTCAACCAGAAGTCCGGCATCTTCACCCTGACACGCCTGTCGAATAATGACTGCATGTACCTGGATCGCAAATCACGCCTGTGCACCATCTACGACGTGCGCCCGGAAACCTGCCGCAACCACCCCAAGATCGGCCCGCGCCCCGGCTACTGCGCCTATATTCCCAAGCCGACCCGCTGAAGCGGAACTGGTACCTGTTGCAGAAATAAAAAGCCCCGCAAAATCTGCAGGGCTTTTTCTCTGGCCAGTTCAGGGTCGACTGGCCGCTAAGTCATCCTTGCTCAGCTGGATCTTCTTGGGTTTGATCAAACTGAAGTCAATCAACGACTTAGGCTCATAGGGATCACCAATGATCTGTGGGCGTACGATGAACCTGTTACTGACCAGGCTCTTGCTCCGGTCCAGTTCACTGAAGCTCAGCCCAGCCAAATCAGCCCAGGTATGAATCAGGTTCGAGCTGCTGTAAGGCCGCTCAAGCATGCTGCTGAAGTCAAAGGAAGCGTGGGCTTTCCACTTATCCGAGGCCCAGACTATAAATGGAATGGTGTACATCGGTGAGGTTGGCTTGCCTTCGTTACGCCCGATCACGCCACCTTTTGGGCTATCGAACACCGCCTCGCCATGGTCCGACAGGTACAACAGGAAACCATCCGGCTTGCTTGCCGAGAAACGCTTGATCAGGCTGGACACGACGAAATCGTTATACAGCACCGCGTTGTCATAGCTGTTGTAGGTCGCCAACTGGTCCTCGGTCACCCACTTGGGCGCGCCCTTGTTATCGGTGAATTTCTCGAAGCTTTCCGGATAACGGTACTTGTAGCGCATGTGCGTACCAAGCAGGTGCACCACAATCAGCTTGCGCGGGGCTTTGTCAGCCAGCACCTTGGCAAAGGGTTCAAGCACATCACCGTCGTATTGGCGTGCATTCTGATTCAGGTTGTTATTCAGGTAATACTGTTCATCGGCCTGTTCAGAAAAGGTGGTGAGCATGGTGTTGCGCTTGGTCATGGTCTGCTGGTTGGTGATCCAGAAGGTCTTGTAACCCGCCTGCTTCATCATGTTGACCAGTGACGGTGTGGTCAGGTAGCCGTCCGGGTTCTTCTCATCGGCAAAGGTCAGCACCTGCTGCAATGCCTCGATCGTGTAGGGCCGCGGAGTAACGACGTTGTCGAACACCTGCAGCTGATCACGCAGCTTGTCCAGCTCGGGCGTGGTCTCGCGCGGGTAGCCATACAGGCTCATGCGTTGACGGTTGGTTGACTCACCAATAACCAGCACCAAGGTTGTCGGCTTTCCGGCGCGAGAGTCCTTCATAGCATCGAGCGGCGCAAGCTTGGCGTTTTCAGCCAGGAGCTTCTCCATGCTATCGAGTTGCTGGCGATATTTACGAAAGCCCACGACCAGTTGCCAAGGTACTGCTGGCTCAATGCGCTCTTCAAACTTCTCCAGGGCCACGCCCAGCGTTGGACGCTTGCTGACTTCCCTGGCCAGCGGATAACCAATCAAGCCAAGCAACAGCACGACGCTCAGCACCCGCGCCTGGGTAACGCCGAACTCCAAGGGTCGAATCTTGCGCCACAGCAGCCAGGCGACAAAGGTATAGCCGAGGTAGACCGGAATCATCCACCACACAAAATAGTGGCCAAAATATTCCATGCTTTCGGCCATGTTCGATTCGAACATGATGAAAATAACGCTTTGTGAGAATTGCTGGCCGTAGATGCAGAAATAGCCCAGCCCGACCAAGGAGCACGCCCATAAAATCACGCCGACAACAGCGGCGATGGTTTTGGTGTGCCGGGGAAACAGCAAGACCGGAACCAGCCATATAGCACTGACCAGAAACGCCTGACGGAAACTGACGAAACCCGTGGTGTCAGTCAGTTGAATCAATAACTGGGTAACGCCGGAAAAATACCAGAAGAATAGAAATAACCAGCCAAGCCCTGCCCAATCCCAGCGTTTATGCCCCTTGGCCTGTGCCGATGCCTGCATACTGAACTCCCAACTCACTCTCGATACACTTAACCGCCCCGCATGACTGCGTTTAATACGGGGCCAAGCAATAAAGCCGGCCACCGTATCAGACACATTGTGAAAAGAATGTTGTTTGCCGGCGTGCTGGCCTGCGGTCGCTAAACCAAAAAGCAACAGGCACAAAAAAGCCCCTGGCAGCCAAGCTGCCAGGGGCTTTCAGATGCCGCGAAAACTAATGCTTAGCTCTTGCTGGCACGCTTACGGTCTGTCTCAAGCAGGAACTTCTTACGCAGACGGATCGACTTAGGCGTGATTTCAGCCAGCTCGTCGTCTTCGATGAACTCCAGGGCCTGCTCCAGGGTGTAACGGATTGGCGGAACCAAAGCGATGGTTTCGTCCTTGCCGGAAGCACGCATGTTATCGAGCTTCTTGCCCTTGGTTGGGTTAACAACCAGGTCGTTGTCACGGCTGTTGATACCAACCAACATACCTTCGTAAACGTCGTCACCGTGGCCCAGGAACAGCTTGCCGCGCGCCTGCAGGGTTTCCAGCGAGTAGGTCAAAGCCTTGCCAGTTGCACTGGAAACCAGAACGCCCTGAATACGACCGCCCATATCGCCCGACTTCATCGGACCATAGTGGCTGAAGATGCTGGTCAGGATGCCCGAGCCCGAAGTCAGGGTCAGGAACTGGTTACGGAAACCGATCAGGCCGCGCGCAGGAATGGTGTACTCAAGGCGTACACGGCCCTTGCCGTCTGGAACCATGTTGGTCAGGTCACCTTTACGGTTACCCATCTGCTCCATCATCGGGCCCTGATGTTGCTCTTCCAGGTCGATGGTGACGTTTTCGAATGGTTCGTGCTTAACGCCGTCAACCATGCGGATAATCACTTCAGGACGGCCTACAGCCAGTTCGAAGCCTTCGCGACGCATGGTCTCGATCAGTACCGAGAGGTGCAACTCACCACGGCCGGAAACCTTGAACTTGTCAGCGCTATCGCCTTCTTCAACGCGCAGGGCAACGTTGTACAGCAACTCTTTGTCGAGACGCTCTTTGATCTTACGGCTGGTGACGAACTTGCCTTCCTTGCCGCAGAACGGCGAGTCGTTGACCTGGAAGGTCATGCTCACGGTTGGCTCGTCAACGGTCAACGGCTCAAGGGCTTCAACATTCGTCGGATCGCAAAGGGTGTCGGAGATGAACAGCTCGTCCATACCGCTGACACAAACGATGTCGCCGGCTTGCGCTTCGTTGACTTCAACGCGCTGCAGACCCGAGTGCCCCATGATCTTGAGGATACGGCCGTTACGCTTCTTGCCGTCAGTGCCAATAGCGGTCACCGGGGTGTTGGTCTTGACCTTGCCGCGAGCGATACGACCGATGCCGATAACACCCAGGAAGCTGTTGTAGTCCAGTTGCGAGATTTGCATCTGGAACGGGCCATCGACGTCTACGGCTGGAGCCGGTACGTGGTCGATGATCGCCTGGAACAGCGGATCCATGTTTTCTTCGAGCTTATCGTGCTCAAGACCTGCAATACCGTTCAGGGCGCTGCAGTACACGATTGGGAAATCGAGCTGCTCTTCGGTTGCACCCAGGTTATCGAACAGGTCGAAAATCTGGTCGACAACCCAGTCAGGACGCGCGCCCGGACGGTCGATCTTGTTGATTACAACGATAGGACGCAGGCCAGCCTTGAACGCCTTCTGGGTTACGAAGCGAGTCTGTGGCATTGGGCCGTCTTGGGCGTCAACCACCAGCAGCACGGAGTCAACCATGCTCATTACGCGCTCTACTTCACCACCGAAGTCGGCGTGGCCGGGGGTGTCTACGATGTTGATGTCGTAGTCGTGCCATTTCAGAGCGGTGTTTTTCGCCAGGATGGTAATACCACGTTCTTTTTCCTGGTCGTTGCTGTCCATCACGCGCTCGTTTTCAAGCTCTTTACGGTCAAGCGTGCCGGACTGGCGCAGGAGTTTGTCTACCAGGGTGGTCTTACCATGGTCAACGTGGGCAATGATTGCGATGTTACGTAGATTATCGATCACTTGTGTATCTCGATCAGAGGATTCGGTTTGCCGCATAGTGTAGACGGCGAGTATTAAGGTTGTGCTAGACGACGTAAAAGCACATTGAGCCGCTCGCGACTCAGAAGCTTTTACGCCGCCTGTATGTCGGGAGGGCGATGGCGGATGCTGCCGCCATTCAACCCGGGTGTCTTATGTCGGACGATAAACGCGCACATTCGCATGCCCCTCGTTTAGCAGGTGGTGGGCATGCAGGCGACTCATGACACCCTTGTCGCAATACAGCAAATACTGGCGACTCGGATCCAACTCTTTAAAGCGACTGTTGAGTGCATAGAACGGCAGTTCCTGCACTTCGGTGCCAGGCAGCCGCAGCGGCTCGTCCTCGACACTATCCGGATGACGGATATCAATGATGACGTGACCGGCGAGGACTTCGCTGACTTCCTCAACCTGAATATCCTTGCCCAGCTCGTCGATAACCTTATCGATCGGCAACTGGGTTGCGCTCTGTACTGCTCGCTCAAGCACCGCCATGTCGAACTGCTTTTCTTCATAGGCAATCCGGTCGGGCTTGGCTTTGGTGGTCGGATTCACCGAAATCACACCGCAGTATTCGGGCATATGCTTGGCAAAGTCGGCAGTGCCGATCTGCGTCGCGGTATTGATGATGTCCTGCTTGTGGCTGGCCAGGAGCGGACGCAACACCAGCTTCTCAGTGGCGGCATCGATGACCGACAGGTTCGGCAGCGTTTGGCTCGACACCTGCGAAATAGCCTCGCCCGTCACCAATGCATCAATTTGCAGGCGGTCGCTGATCTGGGTGGCGGCGCGCAACATCATGCGCTTCAACACCACGCCCATCTGGCTGTTATCGACCTTGCCGAGGATCTCACCGAGTACTTCTTCAAAAGGCACGCTAATAAAGAGTACGCGCTGCGAGCTGCCGAACTTCTTCCACAAATAATGCGCGACTTCCATCACGCCCAGCTCATGGGCGCGGCCACCTAGATTGAAGAAGCAGAAGTGAGTCACCAAGCCGCGGCGCATCATCTGGTAGGCGGCGACGGTCGAATCAAAGCCACCCGACATCAATACCAGCGTCTGCTCCAGTGAGCCCAGTGGATAACCGCCGAGCCCGTCATGCTGGTTGTGAATGACAAACAGGCGCTGGTCACGGATTTCCATGCGCACAACAACATCCGGATCTTTAAGCGAGATTCCGGCAGCGCCGCACTGCTGGCGCAACTGGCTGCCCACATAACGCTCAACGTCCATCGAGCTGAACGGATGCTTGCCCGCACGCTTGCAGCGCACAGAGAAAATCTTGCCCGGTAATTGGTCGGCGAAATGCAGCTTGCACTTTTCCAGCACATCGTCGAAATCGCCCAGGGGATACTCATTCACTTCAAGGAAATGAGTAATGCCCGGCGTGCAGCGGAGACGCTCGGTCAGTTCGCCCAGCAGCTTGGCATCGGTCAGGGTTGTTTCAACTTCCAGATTATCCCAGACACCGGTAACCGAGAGCTGCGGATCAAGATCGCGCAACACCGAGCGGATATTCTTCGCCAACTGCCGGATAAAGTTCTTGCGAACAGGCCGACTCTTGATGGTGATTTCTGGGAAAACTTTTACGATCAGTTTCATGGAAGCAACGCGCGCCAAGCTCGCGAAAAAACAGGGGCGCGGATTATAGCGGAAATTGTGCAAGGTTTGATCAAAAACCTTAGTTAAACATTTCGTCGCACCATAATGGTGCCTTGTCGTTTTATTTGGCACCGGCTTGGTGCAGCAATATCAGCACAACTGGGAATAATCCCCCGGTGCGCCTGCGTTTGCGGGCTTTAGTCCATCACAGTGCACTGGCATGCAAATTGCTCCCTTGTGAGGCAGGTAGTACTGGCGGAGTATCCGCCGAGCTTTTCCGAATTTTGTGGGCTCAACAGATTGAGCCTTATCCGCCTGGAGGACAGCATGTCGAAGTCGATTCAACTTATTAAAGAACACGACGTGAAGTGGGTTGACCTGCGCTTCACTGATACCAAGGGTAAGCAGCACCACGTAACCATGCCAGCCCGCGACGCGCTGGACGAAGACTTCTTCGAGCACGGCAAGATGTTCGACGGCTCCTCCATTCATGGCTGGAAAGGCATCGAAGCTTCCGACATGATCCTGATGCCGGTTGACGAAACCGCCGTGCTGGATCCATTCACCGAAGAGCCAACCCTGATTCTGGTTTGCGACATCGTTGAGCCAAGCACCATGCAAGGCTACGACCGCGACCCACGCTCCATCGCCAAGCGCGCTGAAGAGTTCCTCAAGTCGACCGGCATTGGTGACACTGTATTTGTTGGCCCGGAGCCAGAATTCTTCATCTTCGACGAAGTGAAGTTCAAGTCGGACATCTCCGGCTCGATGTTCAAGATCTACTCCGAGCAAGGCTCCTGGAACACTGACGGCGACATCGAAGGCGGCAACAAGGGCCACCGTCCAGCCGTCAAAGGTGGTTACTTCCCAGTTCCGCCGTGCGACCACGACCACGAAATCCGTACTGCCATGTGTAATGCCATGGAAGATATGGGCCTGGTCATCGAAGTTCACCACCACGAAGTGGCGACTGCTGGCCAGAACGAAATCGGCGTCAAGTTCAACACCCTGGTAAACAAGGCTGACGAAGTTCAGACCCTGAAGTACTGCGTACACAACGTAGCCGATGCCTACGGTAAAACCGCTACCTTCATGCCTAAGCCACTGTACGGCGACAACGGCTCGGGCAAGCACGTTCACATGTCGATCTCCAAAGACGGCAAGAACACCTTCTCCGGCGAAGGCTATGCCGGCCTGTCTGACATCGCCCTGTACTTCATCGGCGGTATCATCAAGCACGGTAAGGCACTGAACGGCTTCACCAACCCATCGACCAACTCCTACAAGCGTCTGGTCCCTGGCTTCGAAGCTCCAGTAATGCTGGCCTACTCGGCTCGCAACCGTTCTGCCTCGATCCGTATTCCTTACGTTGCCAGCCCTAAAGCTCGTCGTATCGAAGCACGCTTCCCGGATCCAGCAGCCAACCCATACCTGGCTTTCGCAGCATTGCTGATGGCCGGTATCGACGGTATCCAGAACAAGATCCACCCTGGCGATGCAGCTGACAAGAACCTGTATGACCTGCCACCAGAAGAAGGCAAGTTGATCCCACAGGTTTGCGGCAGCCTGAAAGAAGCCCTGGAAGAGCTCGACAAAGGTCGTGCGTTCCTGACCAAGGGCGGCGTGTTCAGCGACGACTTCATCGATGCTTACCTTGAGCTCAAGCACGAAGAAGAAATCAAAGTTCGCACCTTCGTACACCCACTGGAATACGACCTGTACTACAGCGTCTAATCCAGCCGGTATGAAAAAAGGCCACCTTCGGGTGGCCTTTTGTTTTTGCCAATGCACCGCTCAGCCCATTGTTTTATGCGCCCGCACACACTGCAACATGCCGACACTTGCCAGTAACGCCGCGCAGTGCAATCTTAATCAACAAGCCACGTTGAGGGATCGCTCATGCGCACACTAGTTGCCTGCCTTATACTCGCCGCCGCCCTGCCGGCCAGCGCGCAAATCTATAAATACACCGACGCCAACGGCAATACCGTTTTCACTAACGAACCGCCACAGGGCGTAGACACCGAAACCATCGAGCTGCCTAAAACCAATACGGTGGAGATGAAAACCCCGAAACAACCGACAAGTGAAGCAAGCGATAATGCTCCCACGCAAGTCCAGGCCTCCTATCAAGTACTGGAGCTGACCGGCCTGCCAGATGAAGCCGCGCTGCGCGCCAACAACGGCACCTTCAGCGTCGGGGTTAACATTCAGCCACGCCTGTCACCGGCGCACCGCTTGCAGCTGCTGCTCGACGGCCAACCTTATGGCGAACCCAGCAACGTGCCGCGACTCCAGCTCAATAATGTTGATCGTGGCGAACACTCGCTCGCGGTGCAGGTAATCAGCACCAGCGGCACGGTGCAGCAAAGCGAGACCAGCACATTCACCGTACAAAGGGTCAACACCAATAACAGTCCCGCATTCACCCCTAAACCCAAACCCACCCCAAGACCTAAGCCAGCCCCTTGATGCGCGCACTTTTAACCTGTTTATTGCTACTGAGCAGCCTGTCCGCGTCGGCACAGGTCTACACCTATATAGATGCAGAAGGAAACCGGGTATTTACCGACCAACCCCGGGGGGGTAATGCCAAGCCGGTGCAGATAGCACCTACCAATCGCATCACTCCGACCATCAAGCTCAAGCCAGAAGTCGTAGACGAGCAACCCCTGGTGCTGTCCTACCAGATGCTACGCATCCTGGTGCCGCAACCTGATGCAACAATCCGCGATAACGCCGGTAACCTGATTGTCAGCGCCACCAGCGAACCCGAGCTGCTGCCCGGGCATCGCTTTCGCCTGATTCTCGACGGTAATGCCATTGGCGAGGCCGGTCGCAGCCCGGTTTTCCCGCTGGAAAATATCGACAGGGGAACGCACCAGTTGGCGGTTGAGATCATCGATGAGCATGAGCGCATCATTGAACGAACACCCAGCCAGCCATTTCACCTGCTGCGCACCTCGCTTGCGCAAAAACGCCAGGTCAATCCCTGCAAGCGGAAAGACTACGGCGTGCGCCCTGAATGCCCACTCAAAGACAAGCCTGAAGAAGAAAGAGACATCCCCTTCGTTCCCTTTATGTAGCAAACGCACCATTTAGGAGCACATAAAGGCAGTCACTTCTATACTCTCCCTGTTTTGGGTCGCCCTGCACGTGGCGGCCTACATCTATTTGTGGGCGTTGTCGCTATTTACACAGGGAAAACGCTACTTTTCAGGGCTTTGGTTTGCTTCTTGCATTTTTATAACCACTGCCGGAAGCCGATGCCTATGATCATTAACGACGCACTGCACCGCCTGCTACTCGACAACCTGACAACCGCCACATTATTGCTCGATGCGGAACTGCGCCTTGAGTACATGAACCCAGCCGCCGAAATGCTTTTGGCCATTAGCGGCCAACGCAGCCATGGGCAGTTCATCAGCGAGCTCTTTACTGAATCCGCTGAAGCCGTGAGTTCTTTGCGCCAAGCCGTTGAAGAAGCCCATCCGTTCAATAAGCGCGAAGCGGTATTGACCTCCATAACCGGGCAAAACCTGACCGTAGACTACGCCGTCACTCCAGTAATCAGCCGCGGCGCGACGCTGTTGCTTCTCGAAGTGTTCCCACGTGACCGCATGTTGCGCATCACCAAGGAAGAGGCCCAGCTGTCCAAGCAAGAGACCACCAAACTCCTGGTGCGCGGCCTGGCTCACGAAATCAAGAACCCTTTGGGCGGCATCCGTGGCGCCGCTCAGTTGCTGGCCCGTGAACTCCCCGAGGAAAACCTCAAGGACTACACCAACGTAATCATTGAAGAGGCTGATCGCTTGCGTAATCTGGTTGATCGCATGCTTGGTTAAAACAAGCTGCCACTGCTATCGATGACCAACGTACATGAAGTGCTCGAACGCGTCAGCAGCCTGGTTGAAGCCGAAAGCCAAGGTTGCATTACTTTGGTGCGCGACTACGACCCAAGCATCCCGGACGTGTTGATCGACCGCGAACAAATGATCCAGGCCGTGCTGAATATAGTGCGCAACGCCATGCAGGCGCTTTCCCCGCTCAGTGATATGCGCCTGGGCCGCATCACCCTGCGCACACGGGCGCTGCGCCAATTCACCATTGGCCATGTCCGTCATCGCCTGGTGACCAAAATTGAAATCATCGATAACGGCCCAGGCATTCCTCCGGACCTGCAAGAAACCATTTTCTTCCCCATGGTCAGTGGCCGCGCCGACGGCACCGGCCTTGGCCTTGCAATCACCCAGAACATTATTAGTCAGCACCAAGGGCTGATCGAATGCGAAAGCCATCCGGGCCATACCGTATTTACGATCTTCCTGCCGCTGGAACAAGGAGCAACTCAGCCATGAGCCGTAGTGAAACCGTCTGGATTGTCGACGACGACCGTTCTATCCGCTGGGTACTGGAAAAAGCCTTGCAGCAAGAAGGCATGGCCACGCAAACCTTCGACAATGCCGACGGCCTGCTTAACCGCCTGGCCCGGCAACAGCCCGATGTGATTATTTCCGACATCCGCATGCCTGGCGTCAGTGGGCTTGACTTGCTGGCGCGTATCCAAGAGCTGCACCCGCGCCTGCCCGTCATCATCATGACCGCACATTCGGACCTCGACAGCGCTGTTGCCTCTTATCAGGGAGGGGCATTCGAGTATTTGCCCAAGCCGTTTGACGTTGATGAAGCCGTGTCACTGGTCAAGCGTGCCAACCAGCACGCCCAGGAACAGCAAAACCTCAGCGTGCCCGTTGCTGAAGCGCAAACACCGGAAATCATCGGTGAAGCACCAGCAATGCAGGAAGTGTTTCGCGCCATCGGCCGCTTGTCACATTCCAACATCACGGTTTTGATCAATGGTGAATCGGGCACGGGCAAGGAACTGGTCGCCCACGCCCTGCATCGCCACAGCCCGCGCGCGGCCTCGCCCTTTATTGCCTTGAACATGGCGGCAATTCCAAAGGACTTGATGGAATCCGAGCTCTTTGGCCATGAAAAAGGCGCCTTTACCGGTGCAGCCAACCAGCGCCGCGGGCGCTTCGAGCAAGCCGATGGCGGCACCCTGTTTCTCGATGAAATCGGCGACATGCCGGCCGACACCCAGACTCGCCTGCTGCGGGTACTGGCTGATGGCGAATTCTACCGCGTGGGCGGTCATACACCGGTCAAGGTTGATGTGCGGATCATTGCCGCCACTCACCAAAACCTTGAGGGGCTGGTGCATGCCGGTAAATTCCGTGAAGACTTGTTCCATCGCCTCAACGTTATTCGTATTCATATTCCGCGCTTGTCAGACCGCCGCGAAGACATTCCAACACTGGCCCGCCATTTCCTCAGCCGCGCGGCGCTTGAGCTGTCGGTCGAGCCAAAGCTGCTGAAAAACGAAACCGAAGATTATCTTCAACAGCTGTCATGGCCGGGCAATGTGCGCCAGCTGGAGAACACCTGTCGCTGGATCACCGTCATGGCTTCTGGCCGCGAGGTGCACATCGACGACCTGCCGCCCGAACTGCTGTCGCAGCCGCAAGACAGTGCCCCGGTCAGTAATTGGGAGCAGGCGCTGCGCCAGTGGGCCGACCAGTCGCTGGCACGCGGTCAGTCAAACCTGCTCGATACAGCCGTACCGGCATTTGAGCGGATCATGATTGAAACGGCCCTCAAGCACACCGCAGGCCGACGCCGCGACGCCTCTATCCTGCTGGGCTGGGGCCGAAATACTCTGACCCGCAAGATCAAAGAACTGGGCATGAACATCGACGGTGGCGATGACGACGACAGCGATGAGAACTAAACCAGTCATCAACATTTAAGCAGCACAAAAACGGGCCTTGGCCCGTTTTTTTATGCACAGGGATCAATTCGATACATTGGATTTGGACTAGGCTGATGGGTGCTGCCTTTGACGGCGATCCAATCGCAGGAGAACCTCATGCCTGACAAGACCGGTACAGTCCGCTTACACCGCGTGCTTCGTGCACCGCCTGAATCCATCTACAAGGCCTTTACCGATAAGGGCGCCCTGGAACGCTGGCTGCCTCCCTATGGTTTTATCGGGACTGTCCATGAAATGGATGTCCGTGTGGGTGGAGGCTATCGAATGTCTTTCACCCACTTTGCCAGCGCAAGCAGCCATTCTTTTAGTGCTGAATATACCGAGCTTGTACCCCACGAGCGGATCCAGCATAGAGACCGCTTCGACAGCGAGCACCTACCCGGTGAAATGCTGGTATCGATCGACCTGAAAGCCGTTAGCTGCGGAACCGATGTTCATATTGTTCAAACAGGCATTCCCTCTGCCATCCCAGAGGAAATGTGCTATTTGGGCTGGCAAGAGTCCCTGAGCCAACTGGCACGGCTTGTGGAAGCGAATATTGCCGAGCATGACTGACAACAACGGGCCATGGCTCAGCAGCATTGGCAATAAACCAGCCGCCATCCATTACGCGGCCGACTAAGCGATGCCCAATAACAGCGCTCAAAACAGTGCGCATGCACTCATCAGAGACACTTTCAGTGACCAAAAGCGCGGATCAATAGGCGTTGAATGGCGAAAACAGCCTGTTTTTACTGACATCAAGCGACAATGCAAAAGTTGGCACACTGCCTGCATATACCTAAGTAACTCCAGTTTCGGGGGCCTTGGTACAGGCAGGCCGGGGATTCCCCTCTTTTTTTGTTCCGCTAGGCTGACATCCAGCCGCCATTGCCCGTCTACCTGATCAGCGCGCCATTCGCCGCGCAGGGGACGGGCCGCAATAACGGTCAACAGCATATCCCGTTCATCTCTTTGCAGCCGCCAGTTAACCGCTCGTCCATTGAGCTGCAACTGGCCTTGCTGCTCACGCCCCAGCGTTCGCAAACGCAGCACATAAGCGCCGTTGTATTCACCGCTTTGCGGGGTTGGTTGCTCGTTGAACCACAGCTGCAGCCCAGCATCGCGCACCTCGATTCGATCAAGGCGCAGTGCATCCGGGCGAAACAAATCACCAAACATCAAGCCGATCAAAAAGCCAAAAATGGCCAGAGAGCCAATCACTCGCAACCAAGGACGAGGCCGATCGCCTATATCAGGAGTAGAATATTGCCCGCCTTCACGCTCGGAGCCGCGCATGTTTCACGTCATCCTTTTTCAACCAGAAATACCACCCAATACCGGCAACATTATCAGGCTCTGTGCCAATAGCGGTTGCAACCTGCATTTGATCGAGCCAATTGGCTTTGAATTGGATGATAAACGCTTGCGTCGCGCAGGGCTGGACTACCACGAATACGCCACACTGCAGCGTCATGCAGACCTTCAGAGCTGCCTCGCCAGCATTGGCCAGCCTCGGGTGTTCGCCTTCACTACCAAGGGTACGCAAGGCTTTCACGAGGTGAGCTACCAACCCGGCGACGCCTTTCTATTTGGCCCGGAGAGCCGTGGACTGCCACAAGAGGTGCGTGATGCCCTGCCAGTTGAGCAATGCGTACGCCTGCCGATGCGCGAAGGCTGCCGCAGCCTGAACCTGTCGAATACCGTTGCAATAGCCGTTTACGAAGCATGGCGACAGCAGGACTTTGCCATGCCGCCAGCTAATCGCTAACACCAGGCAGCCGTTGATCTACAGCCACAAAAAAACGCCAGTGAAGGCGTTTTTTTGCAAGTCATCCCTGGCGGGAAGAGCTTAGTGGGTAGCGTTTTCCGGTGCAGCCTGCTGCAGACGTTGCAGCTCTTGTGCATAGAGCGCGTCGAAGTTCACCGGCGCGAGCATCAATGCTGGGAACGAGCCACGAACCACCAGGCTGTCGAGTGTTTCACGGGCATAGGGGAACAGGATGTTCGGGCAGAAAGCGCCAAGGGTGTGGCTCATCGACGCCGCATCCAGCCCCTTGATCAAGAAGATACCGGCCTGCTGAACTTCAGCGATGAAGGCCACTTCGTCACCGTTCTTGACCGTCACCGACAAGGTCAGCACGATTTCGTGGAAGTCACCATCCAGCGGTTTCTGACGGGTGTTGAGGTCCATCTCGACTGCTGGGGTCCATTCCTTGCGGAAAATCTCTGGGCTCTTGGGTGCTTCGAAAGAAAGGTCACGTACGTAGATACGCTGCAACGAGAATTGCGGGGTTTGCTCTTCAGTTGCGCCAGCGCCAGTGTTTGCTTGTTCAGTCATACCAAAGCCTTATTGTTAGTTAAACCAAGTTGAAGAGACCCCAGAGCAGCGGTTTGCAGCCTTGTGCGCCTGTCGCTCGCTGTTCTTGCTGAGATCCCGCGGATATCAGGATTATGCCTTGAGCAATGCGTCGAGCTTGCCGGCGCGCTCCAGGGCATAAAGTTCGTCGCAGCCACCCACATGGACTTCGCCGATCCAAATCTGTGGGACCGAGGTTCTTCCAGCCTTGCGGGTCATCTCTGCACGCAATGCAGCGTTGCCATCGACTCGCATTTCGGTGAATGCGACGCCTTTATGAGCGAGCAACTGCTTTGCCCGTATGCAGAAGGGGCAATAATCGCTTGAGTAGATCACGACCTCCATATCACTTCACCACCGGAAGGTTATCACCGCGCCAGGTAGCCATCCCACCTGAGAGCTTTGCAGCGCTGAAACCTGCTTTTTGCAGTTCACGAGCAGCGGTACCAGCGTGCTGGCCGGCGGCGTCCACCACCACAATGGTCTTGGCCTTGTGCTTATCCAGCTCTGCGATACGGGTCGCCAGTTTTTCATAAGGGATATGCAGCGAGCCAACAATGTGGCCGGCAGAAAAATCTTTTTGCGAACGCACATCCAATGCTACACCCTGCTCGCTATTAAGCAGCGCTGTCAGCTCACGGCTGCTCAAGCTCTTACCGCCTTTTTGCAACTCAGTGACCAGCAGCAGCACAAGCAGAATGACGAAAGCACCGGCTAGCAAATAGTGGTTAGTAACAAATTCAATCGCGTGAGCAAGCATCAGGGATATTCCAGGACGGTAAAATGCCGGCCAGTATACACAGCCCCACAAGTCGGCCAAACCCCGTCCGGCGGTGACTTGATAGCGTCTAGGCCTTAAAATGGTCAATCTTTATGCCTACAGCAGAGCGAGCCAGCTTTATGAGCGTCACGCCAAAACCTTTGGTTCTGATCATTCTTGATGGTTTCGGCCACAGCGAAAGCCCCGAATACAACGCCATTTTTGCCGCCAACACGCCGGTTTATGATCACCTGCGCGCCACGCAGCCCAATGGATTGATTTCGGGTAGTGGCATGGATGTCGGCCTGCCAGACGGCCAGATGGGCAACTCGGAAGTGGGCCATATGAACCTGGGCGCGGGTCGTGTGGTGTACCAAGACTTCACCCGCGTGACCAAGGCCATTCGCGATGGCGAGTTTTTCGACAACCCAGCCATCACCCAGGCGGTCGATAGTGCCGTGAGCAACGCCAAAGCCGTGCATATCCTCGGCCTGCTATCTGACGGCGGCGTGCACAGTCATCAGGATCACATTGCCGCCATGGTCGAACTCGCAGCCAGGCGTGGCGCTGAAAAAATTTACCTGCATGCGTTCCTGGATGGTCGCGATACGCCACCAAAAAGCGCGCAATCGTCGATCGACCTGCTGGACAATACCTTCGCCAAACTTGGCAAAGGCCGCATCGCCAGCCTGATTGGCCGCTACTTCGCCATGGACCGTGACAATCGCTGGGACCGTGTCGAGCAGGCCTACAACCTGATCGTCAATGGCCAGGGCCAATACAACGCAGCCAACGCCAGCGCCGGCCTGGAAGCTGCCTATGCGCGGGGCGAAAGCGATGAATTCGTGAAAGCCACCACCCTGGGTGACGCGGTGTCGGTCGCAGACGGTGACGCCGTGATCTTCATGAACTTCCGCGCCGACCGGGCTCGCGAACTGACGCGCAGCTTCGTCGAACCGGACTTCAATGAGTTCGAGCGCACGCGCTCACC
Organism: Pseudomonas sp. S9; assembly: GCF_000222125.1. Taxonomy (NCBI): domain Bacteria; kingdom Pseudomonadati; phylum Pseudomonadota; class Gammaproteobacteria; order Pseudomonadales; family Pseudomonadaceae; genus Pseudomonas; species Pseudomonas sp. S9. The sequence goes on from NZ_AFFX01000008.1 coordinate 159,508, forward strand.
GCAACTGGCTGGCTTCATCATGCTCACCCAATACGCCGCGAGCATTGATACGCCAAGCGCATTCAAGCCAACACCACTGACCAACGTACTTGGCGAGTACCTGGCCAACAACGGCAAGACCCAACTGCGCATTGCCGAAACCGAAAAATACGCCCACGTGACCTTCTTCTTCTCCGGCGGTCGCGAAGAACCATTCACAGGCGAGGAACGCATCCTGATCCCATCGCCCAACGTCGCCACCTATGACTTGCAGCCAGAAATGAGCGCGCCGCAAGTGACCGACAAGATAGTCGACGCCATCGAAAACCAGCGTTACGACGTGATTGTGGTCAACTACGCCAACGGCGACATGGTCGGCCACACCGGCGTTTTCGAGGCCGCAGTGGCTGCGGTTGAATGCCTGGACAGCTGTGTCGGCCGTATTGTCAGCGCGCTCGACAAAGTCGGTGGTGAGGCTCTGATTACCGCCGACCACGGCAACGTTGAGCAAATGGAAGATGAATGCACCGGGCAGGCACACACTGCCCACACCTGCGAGCCAGTGCCATTTATCTACGTTGGCAAGCGCGACGCCCAGGTCCGTGATGGCGCTGTACTGGCAGATATTGCCCCAACCATGCTCACGCTGCTGGGCCTGCCTGTGCCAGAAGAGATGACCGGCACCAGCATTCTCACCTTCAACAAGTGAGTATTGGTTAATAAAAAGCATAAATGCCTCAGCCCGCTGGTCTGGGGCATTTTTTTTGCTCCGGACCACGGGCATACTAGGGTCACTTTATGCACAGGTATGCCTTCGCCCAATGTTCCGCGCCCTAGTTCTGATATTGATGACGTGCTTGCTCTCCCCTGCGTTTGCAGATGAGAAAGCTGACGCGCAAAAACAGCTTAATGCCGCCCAGTCTGACGTTGTCGAGCTGAAAAAACTGCTGCAGAAAATCCAGCAGGAAAAATCTGGCGTACAGAAATCGCTGAAGCAGACCGAAACCGAGATGGGCCAGCTGGAAAAGCAGGTCAAGGACCTACAAGAGCAGCTCAACGACGGCGAAGAAGAGATCAAGCGCCTCGAAACAGAGAAAAAAAAACTCCAGAGCGCGCGAATTGAACAGCAACGCCTGATCGCCATTCAAGCCCGGGCTGCTTACCAAAGCGGGCGCCAGGAGTACATCAAGCTGCTGCTCAATCAGCAGAACCCCGAAAAATTCTCACGCACCATGACCTATTACGACTATGTAAGTAAGGCGCGCATGGAGCAATTGAACACCTTCAACGAAACACTGCGTCAACTGGCAAACGTCGAGAACGAGATCACCGCCCAGCAGCACCAGCTGCTTGAACGCAAAAGCACCCTCGACACCCAGACCGAAAAGCTGGCGCAAGTGCGCAAGCAACGCCAGCTTGCGCTGGCCAAGCTGAACAGCGACTATTCGGCACGAGACAAGAAGCTCAAAGCCCGCCAGCGCGATCAGGCGCAACTGGCCAAAGTCATTAAAACCATCGACGAAACCCTTGCAAGGCAAGCCCGCGAAGCTGCCGCAGCACGTCAACGGGCGCTCGCCGCGGCCAACCAGGCCAAACGTCAGAACGCTGCGTCCCCCTCCAGTAGCAGCGGGCCCATAGTCAGCTCTGGTGCGGTCTACGGTGGTCAATTCGCCAATGCACGGGGCAAGTTGCCTTGGCCAGTTAATGGCCGTCTGCCTGCACGTTATGGAACCCCGCGCGGCGAAGACGCTCGAACCAAGTGGGATGGCGTACTGATCAGTGCAGCCGCCGGCAGCCAGGTACGCGCAGTGCATGGTGGCCGGGTTGTTTTTGCCGACTGGTTGCGCGGCGCCGGACTTCTGGTCATTCTCGATCATGGCAATGGTTATTTGAGCCTGTATGGGCACAACCAGAGCCTGCTCAAGGACGCGGGCGACGTGGTTAAAGCTGGGGATCCAATCGCAACAGTGGGCACCAGCGGCGGGCAGAATACGCCTGCATTTTATTTTGCAATCCGCCAAAAGGGTCGCCCAAGCGATCCGGCACAATGGTGCCGCGCGCAAGGATAAGCGCTTATTTATTCCGTAGGAGTTTGTTCGACATGCCGCATTTGCCCCGCCTTACCTCTCTGGCTTTAGCGATCGCCCTGTTCAGTGGCGTGTCAATGATGTCCCATGCAGCAGAGATCATCGCACCAGCAGCCGCTCCAGCCAGTGACAAGGCGCCATTGCCACTTGATGAGCTACGCACCTTCGTTGAGGTGATGGATCGCATCAAGAGCTCGTACGTCGAGCCGGTTACCGATAAGGAACTGTTGGAGAATGCCATTAAAGGCATGATCAGCAATCTTGACCCCCACTCTGCTTACCTGGGGCCAGAGGACTTCGCTGACCTGCAAGAAAGCACCAGCGGCGAGTTCGGCGGCCTCGGCATTGAAGTAGGCATGGAGGATGGCTTCGTAAAAGTCGTCTCGCCGATTGATGACACCCCGGCTTCAAAGGCTGGTATTCAACCGGGTGACCTGATCATCAAGATTGACGACCAGCCAACCAAAGGCATGTCGATGCTCGACGCCGTCGACAAGATGCGCGGCAAGGCTGGCAGCAAGATCAAGTTGACCATAGTCCGCGACGGCGGCAAGCCTTTTGTAGTCAACCTGACTCGCGCCGCGATCAAGGTCAAGAGCGTCAAAAGCCAGATGCTCGAAGCGAACTACGGCTACATCCGCATCTCGCAGTTCCAGGTCAATACCGGCGAGGAAGTCGGAAAAGCCCTGAACACCCTGCGCAAAGAGAACGGCAAGAAGCTCAGCGGCCTGGTTCTCGACCTGCGCAACAATCCGGGCGGCGTGTTGCAGGCAGCAGTTGAGGTCACCGATCACTTCCTCAAGAAAGGCTTGATCGTCTACACCAAGGGCCGAATCGCCAACTCCGAGCTGCGCTTCTCGGCAGATCCGGCCGACGCCAGCGAAGGTGTACCGCTGGTGGTGTTGATCAACGGCGGCAGCGCTTCGGCCTCTGAAATTGTTGCCGGCGCCCTGCAAGACCACAAGCGCGGCGTGTTGATGGGCACTGACAGCTTTGGCAAGGGCTCGGTGCAAACCGTACTGCCACTGAGCAGCGACCGTGCGTTGAAACTGACCACAGCCCTTTACTTCACCCCCAATGGCCGTTCGATCCAGGCGCAGGGCATTGTCCCTGACATTGAAGTGACGCGCGCCAAGCTCACTCGCGAAGGTCCCGCGTCAAGCCTCAACTATAAAGAAGCTGACCTGCAAGGCCACCTGGGCAATGGCAATGGCGGCGCCGACAGGCCAACCAGCAGTGCCAAAGCCGCTCAGGCGCGCCCGCAGGATGATGACTACCAACTGAGCCAGGCCCTGAACCTGCTCAAAGGCCTGAATATCACTCGTAACTGAACACATCAACGCATTGCTGTTTGAAGCTTGGCGTTGTCTCACCGGCCTGAACGGCGCCCACAAAAAAACCGGTCTGGTGCTAAGCCAGACCGGTTTTTTATGCTGCGCTATTACAGGTAACTGTTGGTTATGTCGTCAATAAAGCCTTCTGCGCGCAGTTCATCCAGCGCTTTTTGCAGACGCTGCACCACTTCATCCGGGGTATCTTTGTTCAATGCCAAATACAGCTCGGCTTCCTTGAAGCGCAGCACTGTATTAAGGCCACTGACGCCCTCCTGCTTGGCGATATAACGCCCAACCGGATCAGTCGTTGCCCAGAGATCAATCTTGCCGGAGGTCAGCTTCTTGACGTTTTCCTGGTCACGCAAGGCGTTGATTGGTTTCAGGCCCTCACTTTCCAGGGCCTGGCTGACCGCGTCATTCTTGTAGGCACCAACGTTGTATTTCGCCGAGTCCTTGAGATTGGTAATCTTGATATCGCTACCTGGCGCCGCCAGCAATACCCAGCCGGTCTTGGCCAGTGGGCCGACCCACTTGAACAGCGGTTTACGCTCTTCGGTATAGGTGGTCGAGAATAGCGCGTAGCTAGGCTTATCCAGGGTCAGGCGATACAGGCGATCCCACGGGAAGCGCAGGGTCAGGGTGTACTTGATGCCAGCACGCTTGAACATCTCCCGTACGATGTCGGCACTGATACCGTCGATACCGTCATCGCGAGCGAAGTTCTTGTCGTCCACCGCCATGTTAAAGGGTGGAAAGTTCTCAGTCAGTAACACTACCTTGTAGTCTTCGGGTAACTCGGCATGCGCCACGCTCGCCATCAGCGCCAACCCCAGCAACAGACCACTCTTTACTTTCTTCAACATCTTGCTTACCCCGCCCGCATATATTGTGATTATTTGGTTAGCGACGTCCGTATCCGCGTGGCCTGTGGCTCACTTTCATAAACTCCTGTTAGACAAACGGGCCTGAAAAGGCCCGTTTGGTATCACAGATAGCTGTTGAGGGTGTCGTCGACAAAACCCTCTTTGCGCATCTTGTCCAACTCAGCCTGCAGCTTCTGTACCACCTCGTCCGGCACCTCCTTGTTGAGCGCCAGATAAAGCTCGGCAGTATCGAAACGCAGGATTGTCTTCAAACCAGAAATGCCTTCTTGTTTCGCCAGGTAACGCCCGGCTGGATCGCCGGTTGCCCAGAGATCGATTTGTCCAGACACCAACTTAGTGGCATTGAGCTGGTCGCGCAATGCGGTGATCGGCGTCAGGCCCTGCTGCTGGAGATGCTCGGCAATCGCATCCCCCTTATAAGCGCCAACCTTGTACTGCTTGGCGTCTTCAAGTTTGTTCAGGCTGATGTTGCTATCACTGCGCCCTAACAAAACCCAGTCGTCCGGACCTATTGGCCCTACCCACTTGAACAGTTCCTCACGCTCAGGCAGGCGCGCGGTCACGAAGACACCATAGTTCGGCTTCTCCAGGGCTAATTTATAGATGCGGTCCCACGGAAAGCGCAGTGTCAGGTTGTACTGAATCCCCGCCCGCTTGAACATTTCGCGCACGATATCCACGGCAATGCCGTCGAGGTTATCTTCCTGCGCAAAATTCTTGCCGTTGATTGCCATGTTGTATGGCGGGAAGTTTTCGGTCAGCAAGACCATACGGTAGTTTTCGTCGATTTCGGCTCGCGCCACCCCAGACATCAATAGCAGTGCCCCAGCACTTACCAACAACAGACGCTTCAACATCAATCACAACCCTAGTTCAGAACGCATATTTTTAATCGGGCAAGACTAGCCCTGTTTTTGTGCAGACAACAATCCGATATTCATAGCTGCGACCCAGATCACCCTCCATGACCCGAGTTGGAGCATTGACCAATGCTAACGCACAACAATGCCGCGACTGGCCATGTAGGCTTTGGCCTCGGGCACCGTGTATTCACCGAAGTGAAAAATGCTGGCAGCCAGGACCGCGGCCGCCTTGCCTTCGATAATGCCGTCAGCCAAGTGATCGAGATTGCCCACGCCACCGGATGCGATCACCGGGATACCCACGCTTTCGCTGATCGCTCGGGTAACGCCAAGATCAAAGCCGCTCTTCATGCCGTCTTGGTCCATGCTGGTCAGGAGAATTTCACCTGCTCCCAGGTCTTCCATCTTCTTCGCCCACAACACCGCATCCAGGCCGGTTGGCTTACGCCCGCCATGGGTGAAGATTTCCCAACGCGGCGTCTCGCCAGGCGCGGAAACCCGCTTGGCATCGATCGCCACGACAATGCATTGCGAACCGAAGCGTTGCGCTGCCTCGCCGACAAACTCGGGGTTGAACACCGCAGCGGTATTGATCGAGACTTTGTCGGCCCCCGCATTGAGCAGGTTGCGAATGTCCATCACCGTGCGTACACCGCCGCCAACAGTAAGCGGAATAAACACCTGGCTGGCCACGCGCTCGACGGTATGCAAGGTGGTGTCGCGGCCATCAACGCTTGCAGTGATATCGAGAAAGGTAATCTCGTCAGCACCTTGCTCGTCGTAGCGACGGGCAATTTCTACCGGGTCACCGGCATCGCGGATGTTCTCGAATTTGACGCCCTTGACCACGCGGCCATTGTCGACGTCGAGGCAGGGAATAATACGTTTAGCCAGTGCCATGATGGAGTCCTGTTTGGGGCGGGCAACCCAGGGATTGCCCACCTACTGAAGCAAGTCGATCAACCCGTGTAGCTGTCGCAAAATGCCTGGGCTTCAGCAACATCCAAGGTGCCTTCGTAAATCGCCCGGCCGGTGATTGCACCGATAATGCCCGGGGCCTTGGCGGCCAACAGGCTTTTGATATCACCCAGGTTATGGATACCGCCAGAGGCGATGACCGGAATCGAAGTCGCTGCGGCCAGTGCGGCGGTGAACGGCACATTGCAGCCTTGCATCATGCCGTCTTTGGCGATGTCGGTATAAACGATGGCCGAGACGCCGTCGGCTTCAAAGCGCTTGGCCAGGTCGATAACCTGCACGCTGCTGACTTCAGCCCAGCCGTCGGTGGCGACGAAACCGTCCTTGGCATCCAGACCGACAATGACCTTGCCCGGAAAAGCCTTGCAGGCCTCAGCCACGAACTCTGGCTGCTTGACCGCCTTGGTGCCGATAATCACGTAGCTTACGCCTGCCTTGACGTAATGCTCGATGGTTTCCAGCGAGCGAATACCGCCACCGATCTGGATCGGCAAATTTGGATAACGCTTGGCGATTGCAGTAACCACCTCGCCATTGACTGGCTGGGCCTCCAATGCACCAATTAGATCGACCCGATGCAGACGACGGCAGCCACCGTCAACCCACTTGGCAGCCATGCTCACCGGGTCATCGGAGAACACCGTGGAATCTTCCATGCGGCCCTGGCGCAGACGCACACAGGCGCCGTCTTTGAGGTCGATTGCGGGGATAATCAGCATCGGTTGAACCTATTCAAGTCTTAGCATTAATCACAGCGAGCCGTTGAAGCCTCCCACCTGCACGAGGCGATCCAGCGGTTCATTAACTTTTTTCCAGCGCCCACAAGTCGCTTTCGATGCTCTCGAACCTGTCTCTAAGCAGGCTTTGCACATCATCAACAGCCTTGTTGTAGTAAAGCGGCGCGATCTCGCGGTTGAACAGTTCGAGAATCTCCTGCACTTCAAACGAGCCCAGCTCAAATTCGAAACGCTGGTCGAGAAACTTCTGCAGGCTGGCAACCGCAGCCGCTTCCTGGGCCGGTTCGAGGCTCAGGACTGGGCTTTTATCCTTGCCCCGGGCCATTTACCAGCGACCGTCCCACGCAGCGAAGTTCTGCAGCAATTGCAGTCCATGGGTGTGGCTTTTTTCCGGATGGAACTGCACGGCAAAACGCGAACCGTCAGCCAGCGCTGCGGCAAAATCGTTGCCGTAATGCCCACGACCGACCACCTGCTTGGGGTTGCCCGCTTCGACGTAATAGCTGTGCACAAAGTAGAAACGCGCCATGTCCGGAATGTTGTGCCACAGCGGATGCTTGACCGTTTGCGCGACTTCATTCCAACCCATGTGCGGGACCTTCAGCGCCTCACCATCTTCAACCTGGCCCTTGCCAAAGAAACGCACGGAACCCGGGAACTGGCCGATGCACTCGACGCCGCCATTTTCTTCGCTGCGATCCATCAAGGCCTGCATACCCACGCAGATACCGAGGAACGGGCGGTCCTGACTGACCTCACGCACCAATTGGTCAAAGCCCAAACGGCGGATTTCGGCCATGCAATCGCGAATCGCACCGACACCCGGGAACACCACGCGATCAGCTTCGCGAATCACCTGGGCATCGCTGGTCACCAGAACACGGCCGGCGCCCACATGTTCGAGCGCCTTGGACACCGAGTGCAGGTTGCCCATGCCGTAGTCGATAACGGCTACCGTCTGCATCAGAGCACGCCCTTGGTCGATGGCATCTGCCCGGCCATGCGCGGATCAAGCTCAACCGCCATGCGCAGCGCGCGACCAAATGCCTTGAACACGGTTTCGATCTGGTGGTGGGTGTTGGTGCCACGCAGGTTGTCGATGTGCAGGCTCACCAGTGCATGGTTGACGAAGCCCTGGAAGAATTCCTGGAACAGGTCAACGTCAAAGCCACCCACCACCGCACGGGTGAAAGGCACATGCATCTGCAAGCCGGGGCGCCCCGAGAAGTCGATGACCACGCGCGACAGCGCCTCGTCCAACGGCACATAGGAGTGGCCGTAACGGGTCATGCCTTTCTTGTCGCCAATGGCTTTGGTGAAGGCCTGACCGAGGGTAATGCCAACATCTTCGACTGTGTGGTGGTCGTCGATGTGCAAGTCACCCTTACACTCGATATCAAGGTCAATCAGGCCGTGGCGAGCGATCTGGTCAAGCATGTGCTCAAGAAATGGCACGCCGATGTCGAATCGTGCCTTGCCAGTACCATCCAGGTTGATCGAGACCTTGATTTGGGTCTCCAGTGTGTTGCGCTCGACGAATGCCGTACGTTCGGCCATCACCTGCTCCACTCAATCGTTATGCAAAAGGGTAGCCATTATAGGCAGCCTTATCCTAGGCGGCTACCGGGGATAACCATTGCGCACGTCCAGCCAATTACCGTTAGTAGGAAATTGTCCGAAACCCAGTGTCTACGCAGGCATCGCAGCCCTTGCCTGTCGCGCGACACGGGACAGCAACAGGCGCTGCTAAAACAGCAATAGGCCCAAGCCATCGTTTTGCGGCACTATTTCTCCATGACCCCAGCAGACTTAGACGAATCAGCATGGACACAATTGACCGTTTGATCATCGGCGCCGGCGCACTCGGCCTGGCCTGCGCCGCCCGCCTTGCCAAGCCTGGCGAAAGCACCCTGATTGTCGAGCGTGAAAAACTCATCGGCAGCCACACTTCCAGCCGCAACTCCGAGGTCATTCACCCAGGCATTTATTACGCAGCCAATTCCCTCAAGGCGCAGTTGTGCCTTGAAGGTCGCGAACGGCTGTATGCCTGGTGTGCCGAGCATCAGGTGCCGCATCAACGCATCGGCAAGCTTTTGGTGGCGGTCAACGATGACGAACGCAGCCAGCTCACAGCCATCGCCGAGAATGCCAGCGCCTGCGGCGTTGATGAGCTGCAAGCCATAAGCCAGCAACAACTGCACGACCTCGAACCTGCAGTTCACGGGGTAGAGGCCTTGCTGTCGCCAAACACCGGGATCATCGACAGTCATGTCTATTTGCAATCGCTGCTCGCCACCGCTGAACGCAAGGACGCGCAACTGGTGCTCGACACACGCATTGAGCAACTCGAGCCCTCGGCCAGCGGCTGGATTGTCCAGGGTGTCAGCTGCGGCGAACCCTTTAGCCTCATGGCTCAGCAGGTAATAAACGCGGGCGGGCTGTTTGCCCAGCAACTGGCACAGAACACCGTTGGACTCAATGCGGGCTCGATACCTAAGCTGCACCTGTGCCAGGGTCGCTACTTCAGCTACAGCGCACGTTCGCCATTTAGTCACTTGATCTACCCCATGCCCGAGGCCAATGCGACTGGACTGGGTGTCCATGCCACGCTGGACTTGGGTGGCCAACTGCGTTTCGGCCCCGACACCCGCTACGTCGAACACATTGACTACAGCCTGGATGCCACTTTGCTCGAACCCTTCGCCCAGGCAATCCGCCGATATTTTCCGAAACTCGACAGCTCTCGCCTTGTGCCGGGTTACAGTGGCGTCCGTCCAAAGCTGTCAGGGCCAGGGGAACCGGCTGCCGACTTCGTCATCCAAACCCCTGCCGACCACGGTTTGGACGGGTTGATCAACCTGTTTGGCATAGAGTCGCCGGGCCTTACTGCCAGCCTGGCAATTGCCGAACGCGTTGCAGGCGTTAATTTGTAACCCACGCAACGCTATACTTATCCGTTTATATTCAAGCTAATGCATACAAGGAATCGGTCATGAAATCGCTCGGCAAAATCCTGGGCCTATTTTTCCTCGGACTGCTGCTGATCATTGTGGCACTGGGCTTTGCCCTGACCCACTTGTTCGATCCCAACGACTATAAAGACGAGATCCGCGACCTCGCCCGCGAAAAAGCCAACCTTGAACTGACCCTCAATGGCGATATCGGCTGGAGCCTGTTCCCCTGGCTGGGCCTTGAGTTGACCGACGCCACCCTGGCCAGCGCCGATACCCCGGACAAACCTTTTGCAGACTTGCGCCTGCTTGGCTTGTCCGTGCGTGTGTTGCCGCTGCTGCGCAAGGAAGTGCAGATGAGCGATATCCGCGTTGATGGCCTCAACCTGAATCTCGAAATCGACGACAAGGGCCACAGCAACTGGGAAAACGTCGGCCACCCAAGAAAGACCGCCAGCGCAACTGATGCCCCCGACTCCGCTGACAAAACCGCAGAAGCCGCCCCCCAGGCCCCAAGCAAACCCAGCGACCCGATCAAGCTGGATATCGACAGCCTGATCGTCAATAGCGCACGAGTTGACTACCGCAACGCCCAAAAGGGCCAGCAATTCAGCGCTGAAAGTATCCAGCTGACCACCGGCGCCATTCATGAAGGCGCCAGCGTACCGGTCAAGCTCAGCGCTTTCTTTGGCATCAACAAGCCGGTGATGCGCGCCCGTACCGAACTGCAAGGCGACCTGCGCTTTGACCGGGTACTGAAACGCTACGAACTTGAAAACGCCAAGGTTTCCGGTGAAGCATCCGGCGAGCCCCTTAACGGCCAAACCCTGACCTATGCCCTGCAAGGTCAATTGAGTGTCGATATGGCCGCCAATATTGCCCAATGGAGCAGCCTCAAACTGTCTGCCAACCAAATGCGGGCAATTGGCGAGCTCAAGGTTACCGACTTGCGCGACAAGCCAAAGCTCAGCGGTGGCTTCTCGGTTGCCGAAGTCAACCTGCGCCAGTTCCTCAAGGGCATTGGCCAGGAAATCCCGGCCATGGCCGACGAAAACACACTGAACAAGTTTGAACTGGTGACGCGCCTCAGCGGCAGCCCAAGCAGCATCAAATTCAATGAGATGACACTCAAGCTCGACGACAGCACGTTCAACGGCGAGTTGGCGGTGGACGATTTCTCCAGGCAGGCACTGCGCGTCAAGCTCAAGGGCGACAAGCTCGACCTTGATCGCTACCTGCCACCAAAGTCGAAAGAGGCCAGTGCTCGTGATGCCGAGGTCAAGCAAAGTGTGGCCAAGGCAGGCAAGGCCGGTACTTCAGAGCTACCAAATGCACCGACCCAGCAGGCATGGAGCTCCGCCCAGGTGCTGCCGATCGACCGCCTGCGCAAACTCGACATGCAGGTTGCGCTGAACCTTGATCAATTGACAGCAGACAAACAGAACTTCAGCAATGTCGACCTGCAAGCAAAAAGCGCAGGCGGCCTGCTCACGCTCGACAATGCCAGCGGTAGCCTTGGCAGCGGCAGTTTCGTCGCCAAGGCACGGGTGGATGTGCGTCCAGCGACCCCGGTGCTCAGCTTGCAAAGCACCCTCAAGCGCCTGCCAGTCGAACCCTTCCTGACCACCGCCGAAAACAAGGCACCGGTCAGGGGGCTGCTCGACCTGCAAGCGAACCTGACCACCAGCGGCAACAGTCAAAAAGCCTGGGTTGAAGCCCTCAACGGCACCAGCAGCTTTGCCCTGGAAAACGGCGTACTGGTCGGCGCCAATCTCGAGCAGCAAATCTGCCAGGGCATCGCCACACTCAATCGCAAGCAGCTGACCCCTGAAATCAACGGCAAGGACACGCCATTCAAAACCCTGAATGGCAACCTGACATTTCGCAATGGCGTGGCCAGCAATCCAGACTTGAAAGTCGAAGTACCGGGCCTGAATGTAACCGGCGATGGCGATCTCGACCTGCGCGTGCTGGGCCTGGACTACCGCATTGGCGTCACCCTGCTCGGCGACACCCGTGCAATGCCCGATCCGGCATGCCAGGTTAACGAACGCTATGTGGGCCTTGAGTGGCCGATTCGCTGCCGTGGCCCACTCGAACTTGGCGCCAAGGCTTGCCGCCTGGATAAAGACGGCCTAGGCAAGGTTGCGGCCAAGCTAGCGGGCGACAAGCTCACCGAGAAACTTGAGGAAAAACTCGGCGACAAAGTCAGCCCGGAACTGAAGGACGCGCTCAAGGGCCTGTTCAAGCGATGAGTCCCGAGCAGTTTTCAAGCGCGGTTCTGCAATGGTATGACCTGCATGGTCGCAAGGACCTGCCTTGGCAACAGGACATAACCCCCTATCGCGTCTGGGTTTCTGAAATCATGCTCCAGCAAACCCAGGTCAGCACTGTCCTGGGTTACTTCGACCGATTCATGGCTGCGCTGCCAACGGTGCGCGACCTGGCCGAAGCCCCGGAAGATGAGGTGCTGCATTTATGGACCGGGCTGGGCTACTACACCCGCGCCCGCAACCTGCAAAAAACCGCCAGGTTGATAATGAGCGAACACGCTGGCGAGTTTCCACGGGATCTCGAAGCACTGATCGCCCTGCCCGGCATTGGTCGCTCAACCGCAGGCGCCATTGCCAGCCTGAGCATGAACCTGCGCGCCCCAATTCTCGACGGCAACGTCAAGCGCGTACTGGCTCGTTATGTCGCGCAGGAGGGTTATCCCGGCGAGCCCAAAGTCGCCCAGCAGCTTTGGGACGTCGCGGAACGCTTCACCCCGCAGCAGCGGGTAAATAACTACACCCAGGCGATGATGGACCTTGGCGCCACCCTCTGTACGCGCAGCAAGCCAAGCTGCCTGTTGTGCCCGCTCAAGACTGGCTGCCAGGCCCACTTGCTGGGCCTGGAAATTCGCTACCCAGTCCCAAAGCCGCGCAAGACGCTGCCACAAAAGCGCACGCTGATGCCAATCTTGGCTAATCACGCAGGTGATATCCTGCTTTACCGCAGGCCTTCAAGCGGCCTTTGGGGCGGCTTATGGAGCCTGCCAGAGCTGACTGACCTGCAAGAACTGGAATCACTCGCCAACAGTCATCAACTGGATATCGGCCCGCGCCAGCAACTCGCCGAACTGACCCATACCTTCAGTCATTTCCAACTGGCCATCGATCCATGGCTGGTCAGGGTCACCACGGCCCCGGCTAGCGTGGCCGAAGCCGACTGGCTCTGGTATAACCTCGCCCAACCGCCGCGCCTGGGCCTGGCAGCCCCTGTCAAAAAGTTGCTCAAGCGCGCGGCAGATGCCTTGAATGCAGGAGAATTGTCATGACCCGCACCGTAATGTGCCGTAAGCACAAGCAAGAACTTCCAGGCCTTGAGCGCCCGCCGTACCCAGGCGCCAAAGGTGAAGACATCTTCAACAATGTCTCCAAGCAAGCCTGGGATGAGTGGCAGAAACACCAAACCCTGCTGATCAACGAGCGCCGCCTGAACATGATGAACGCCGAGGACCGCAAATTCCTCCAGGTTGAGATGGATAAATTCCTGTCTGGCGAAGATTACGCACAGGCTGAAGGTTACGTGCCGCCCAGCGAGTAAATTCGAGCAAGGGTGAAACTGATCAAAACTTGATCGATTTCACCCGAATTCATCGTAAGCGCCCGTTATCTTTAAATATTTTTCAAACCTTCGCTTGACATGCCTTCGTCAAATCCGTCTAATACGCCCCGTTGCCCAGATAGCTCAGTCGGTAGAGCAGGGGATTGAAAATCCCCGTGTCGGCGGTTCGATTCCGTCTCTGGGCACCACTAATTCATTTCAGGTGGTGCCAAAACCACCCGAAAGCCCACAAGAAACCCGCCTAGTGCGGGTTTTTTGTTGCCTGTAATTCCCTGCCCAGCCTTTGACTGCTCAAGTTATTTTGAGCAGAACCCATCTCAACATACCGAACAACGTAACCATCACCCGAAAAGTCATAGCCAACACCCTGGCTGCATCAAGCCCCGTAGTTTAAGTCCTGTGCTTTTCACTTAGCCGAATTCAATTTTCAAGATAATTTTCTTCATACGATAAAAGAAAGCCAGTAATATCAATAGATACGCGCAACAGATTGTAGATATCGGATTTACTAATCAGAGATATTTCCACATGCCTGATTTTTCACATTACGATCTCAAACTGCTAAATCCATCCTTCGACTCGCCCCTAGTCGATGTGCTCAGCGAGCTAGAACACCTTCGCCGCTTAAAACTGGAAGGCGACACCCCACCTTCTGTTTTTTTTCAACTCAAGGCCATTTTCCATACACTCGAGAGCTTGGGGTCGGCGCGAATCGAGGGCAATCATACGACCCTCGCCGACTACATCGAAAGCAAGGTAGAAGGTACAGAGCAAGACAGCGACCAATTGCGCGAAGTGGCTAATATTGAAAACGCCATGGACTACATAGAAGAGATCATCAAGCCAGGCCTACCAATATCAGAGCATACGATCAGAGAACTACATGCAATAACCGTGGACGGGTTAGCGCGGGAAGGCGATAAGACGCCCGGCGCATACCGCCAAAGCCCCGTGCAAATATCTCAGTCGAAACATCTCCCGCCTGACTTTGTTCAAGTGCCCGGCTACATGCAAGAGTTGGTGGCATTCGTAAACCGGGAAGACTCTCCCAAATATGACCTTATGAAGGTAGCCCTGGCTCATCACAGGTTTGGCTGGATACACCCCTTCACGAACGGAAACGGCCGGGCGGTACGACTACTCACCTATGCACTGTTGATTAAATACGGTTTCAACGTAAGCACTGGCGGGCGCGTTCTAAATCCAACCGCAGTATTTTGCATTGACCGCGAACGTTACTACACAATGCTTGCAACAGCAGACACAGGCACGAAAACAGGGCTGGAAAGCTGGTGCACATATGTGCTCGAAGGGATTCGTGATGAACTCGGGAAAGTAGATCGCCTCACGAATTACATTTATTTAACAAAATCAATCCTCAGTCCCGCCGTAGCTTTCGCACGCGAACGGGAATGGATCACAAACGCAGAGGAATCGGTACTAAACCTGGCCATAAAACTGAGAGTTGTGAAGTCTGCCGACCTCGCTGACGCACTGCCTGAATTATCAAGCCACCAACGAACCTACCAAATCAGAAAACTTGTAGACCAAGGCTTGCTTCTCCCCATCAACGAGGGAGCAAGGCAATACACCATCGGTTTTTCCAACAACCACCTGATACGCGGCGTTATCAAGTCACTTAGAGAGCAGGGCTTTATTCCTGAGCCGCTGGAAAAACCATGAAATCCAGGTGTCAGCTCACCTTACGCGCAACCTGACATCCCATCCTGTCGCTTCTCGCTGGCATTGAGCGCTATTGCTCGGGCATAATTTGCCGGATTTTGCTGCGTATTCAGCTCCTTAGCGCACATTTACGCGCAGTACCCAGCAAATTGATTTAGCCTAGACTCGAACACCCTGTTTTAACCAGGTGGATAAAATGCCGGGCATGCTTGGTGTTTTTGTATCTGCGCGACAGGCAACTGCAGTGATGCGACACCCTTGCACACTCAGCCCCGTTACCGGCTTCAGCCTGCTTGGCGCTCCACAAGACGCTGTGCTAGCTTGGCGCTTTACTAGGATGGCCAATTGATACTTGGCGCTAATCCAATAACAAGAGGACAACCCATGGCCGATGCAGCTGCCGCGCTGGAAATCCGCAACCTGCACAAGCGCTACGGCGACCTCGAAGTGCTCAAGGGCATTTCACTCACCGCCCACGATGGCGATGTGATCTCAATTCTTGGTTCTTCCGGCTCTGGCAAATCAACCTTCCTGCGCTGCATCAACCTGCTGGAAAACCCGCACCAGGGGCAAATTATCGTCTCCGGTGAAGAGCTCAAGCTCAAATCCGCAAAAAATGGCGAACTGGTTGCTGCCGATGGCAAGCAGATCAACCGCCTGCGCAGCGAAATCGGTTTTGTATTCCAGAATTTCAATTTGTGGCCGCACATGAGCGTGCTCGATAACATCATCGAAGCGCCGCGCCGCGTACTGGGTCAAAGCAAGGCCGAGGCGATTGAAACCGCCGAAGCATTGCTGGCAAAAGTGGGTATTGCCGACAAGCGCCACGTCTACCCCAACCAGCTTTCTGGCGGTCAGCAACAGCGTGCAGCCATTGCTCGCACACTGGCAATGCAGCCAAAAGTGATTCTTTTCGACGAACCTACTTCGGCGCTCGACCCGGAGATGGTACAAGAAGTGCTTAATGTGATCCGCGCACTCGCAGATGAAGGCCGCACCATGTTACTGGTCACCCACGAGATGAATTTTGCTCGTCAGGTTTCCAGTGAAGTGGTTTTCCTGCATCAGGGCCTGGTAGAAGAACAAGGAACGCCCGAGCAGGTGTTTAACAACCCTGACTCGGCGCGTTGCAAACAATTCATGTCAAGCAATCGCTAACACGGAGCAACATTGAATGCAGAACTACAAAAAAATCTTATTGGCTGGAGCCGCCACTCTGGCTTTTGGCACCAGCGCAGTCGCCGCTGACAAACTAAAACTCGGTACTGAAGGCGCTTACCCTCCCTTCAACCTGATTGACGCAAGCGGCAAAGTCGGCGGCTTCGACGTCGAAATCGGCCAGGCACTGTGCGCCAAGATGAAAACCGAATGCGAAGTCGTGACTTCCGACTGGGACGGCATCATCCCGGCCCTGAACGCCAAGAAGTTCGACTTCCTGATCGCATCCATGTCGATCACCGAAGAGCGTAAGCAAGCGGTCGACTTCACCGACCCGTACTACACCAACAAGCTGCAATTCATTGCACCAAAAGACAAAACCTTCACCACCGACAAAGCCAGCCTCAAGGGCAAGGTGATCGGTGCTCAGCGCGCAACCATCGCCGGCACCTGGCTGGAAGACAACATGCGCGATGTTGTCGACATCAAGCTGTACGACACCCAGGAAAACGCTTACCTGGACCTTGCCTCTGGCCGTCTTGATGGCGTACTGGCTGACACCTTCGTCAACTGGGAATGGCTCAAGAGCGATGCTGGCAAGAACTTCGAGTTCAAAGGCGACCCAGTATTCGACAACGACAAGATCGGTATTGCCGTGCGCAAGAACGACCCTCTGCGCGAGAAGCTCAACGCTGCTCTGAAAGAGATCGTCGCTGACGGCACCTACAAGAAGATCAACGACAAGTACTTCCCTTTCAGCATTTACTAAGCTGCTAGCTTTGCGCCGCCACTCACCTGGCGGCGCAAGCATCTGAGCCCCCATGAATTTTGACCTCTACGGATTCGGCCCCGCACTCGCTGCCGGTACCTTGATGACCATTAAGCTGGCGCTTTCTGCGCTGGTGTTGGGCCTGGTACTTGGACTGCTTGGCGCGCTGGCCAAAACATCGCCTTACAAGCCTGTGCAATGGTTGGGCGGTACTTATTCAACCATTGTGCGTGGCATACCCGAATTGCTTTGGGTGCTGCTGATTTACTTCGGCACCGTCAATATGATGCGCACCTTGGCCGACGTCCTTGGGCTTGAAAGCCTTGAACTCAGCCCTTTCGCTGCCGGTGTTATCGCCCTGGGCATTTGTTTTGGTGCCTATGCCACTGAAGTCTTTCGTGGCGCTATCCTGGCCATTCCCAAAGGCCACCGTGAAGCGGGCCAGGCGCTGGGCATGTCCAAGGCACGTATCTTCTGGCGCTTGATTCTGCCGCAAATGTGGCGCATCGCCCTGCCCGGCCTGGGCAACCTGTTTATGATCCTGATGAAAGACACAGCCCTGGTTTCGGTGATCGGCCTCAATGAAATCATGCGCCGCTCGCAAATCGCCGTCACCGCCAGCAAAGAACCCTTCACCTTCTTCCTGGTTGCAGCCTTTATCTATCTTGGCCTGACGATCATTGCCATGACAGGCATGTACTTCCTTGAGAAGCGCGCAGGTCGCGGGTTTAGCAGGAGCGCCGCATGAACTGGGAAGTGATCATCAAGTGGCTGCCACGCCTGGCAGAAGGCGCGGTACTGACCCTGGAACTGGTTGCAATCGCGGTCATTGCCGGGTTGATCCTGGCAATACCGATGGGCATCGCCCGCTCCTCAAAGAACCTGCTGGTCCGTGGCCTTCCCTACGGCTATATCTTTTTCTTTCGCGGTACACCGCTGCTGGTCCAGCTGTTCCTGGTCTATTACGGCCTGGCTCAATTCGATGCGGTGCGCAATGGTCCGTTCTGGCCTATCCTGCGCGACCCATTCTGGTGCGCCGTGATTACCATGACGTTGCACACCACCGCCTATATTGCCGAGATTCTGCGCGGTGCGATTCAGTCAGTCCCGCAGGGTGAAATCGAAGCAGCGCGAGCACTTGGCATGTCACGCAGCCAAGCCATGCTGCGCATTATCCTGCCACGCGCGGCCCGCATAGGCCTGCCCGCCTACAGCAACGAAGTCATCCTGATGCTCAAGGCCAGCGCCCTGGCCAGCACAGTGACCTTGCTCGAACTGACCGGCATGGCGCGCACCATCATCGCCAGAACCTACCTGCCCGTGGAGATATTCTTTGCAGCCGGCATGTTCTACCTGGTGATTGCCTACGTCCTCGTCCAGGCATTCAGGTTGCTTGAGCGTTGGCTACGGGGAGACGCCTGCCAAGGTCGCTAAAACACTGCAGGCCCCAACGGCCTGCAGCCTGACGAAGACACACCCATGCCAACCAAGGACCTAGCCGAGCACTTTGAGGCGCTAAACCGCTTCCTTGGCGATCACCAGGCGCTCTGGCGCCCGCGCCCATTCAGTGACCGGCCCATGGCCTGGGAGCACACCTACCCGCAATTGGCGAACTGGTTGAAATCGCGCAGCCTGGCCCAGGCCGAGCAGGCCCAGGCTGAACCGCACACGCTAGAAGCGCCTGAGCCCTTTGCGAGCCTGGCCGAGCAAGCCCGGGCACTGTGCCATATCGCCCCGCTGCCACAGGTTGACAGTCCTCGATGGCCTAATCGCCTGAGCACCGACATTCCTGGTCGTAAATGGCTGCAAATCCAGGCATTCGCCAGCAGCCTGAACTTTGACCAGCCAACACGGCACTGGCTCGACTGGTGCTCGGGCAAAGGCCACCTGGGACGATTGTTAGCCCGACAAGGCCAAGCCCTGAGCTGTTTGGAACATGATCCCGAGCTTGTGGATAAAGGTGCGCGGCTCAGTCTAAAACAGGGCATTAATGCCGAGCATATTGAACAGGATGTGCTGGCCCCAAACGCAATAGAACGACTCAAAAGCGAGCACACGGCAGTAGCATTGCACGCTTGTGGCGACCTGCACGTGCGGTTGATGAAACTGGCGAGCGAGGTCGGTTGCCAGCAACTGGCAATCGCGCCTTGCTGCTATAACCGGATCGGCTCCCGCCACTATCAACCGCTGTCCCAACCGGCCAAGGCAGCAGGGCTTGAACTGTCCATACAAGACCTCGGCTTGCCCTTGAGCGAAACGGTAACTGCCGGTGCTCGCGTGCAAAAGCAGCGCGATATTTCCATGGCCAGGCGCCTGGCCTTCGACTGTCTACAGCGCGAAATACGTGGGCTCGACGAATATTTGCCCACACCACCGCTTGCCTCAGCCTGGCTCAACAAACCCTTCGCCGAGTTCTGTACCGACCTCGCCAAGCTCAAAGATATTGCATCCCCGCCGGCCACCACCGACTGGGTAAAACTCGAAGCAAAAGGCTGGGAGTTACTGGCTCAGGTGCGCAATTTGGAGTTGCTGCGCAGTCTGTTTCGTCGACCGCTGGAAGTCTGGCTACTGCTTGACCGCGCCCTGTATTTACGCGAGCAAGGCTACGCCGTCCAGCTTGGTACCTTCTGCTCACGGGAGCTCACTCCGCGCAATCTGATGCTGGTCGCCGAGCGTATCGCTTTTGCCCGATAAAGCTGTGGATAACTTTGTTGATAGATTCTGCAAAAGTCGCCCCAAAGCCGCTGAAATCCACCTTGCAAAAAACCGACCCAGTTTGACCAATAGCGAATTAGTAACAAAAACATAAGCTTGCATAGCAATGTGATGGCAAGCACATTTACCCCATACCAATTGATTAAATACCTAGCCATTGTGCATAAGGATTTTGCTGCTCATAGCCAAGCGTACAAAAAAACGCGCCAAAAGCCCTTGTCAGCCAGAAACTTATCTATATAATGCGCCCCACAAATGCCGGTATAGCTCAGTTGGTAGAGCAACTGACTTGTAATCAGTAGGTCCCGAGTTCGACTCTTGGTGCCGGCACCATATACAGAAAGGCCCACAGTGATGTGGGCCTTTTTTGTGCCTGAAATCCGGGTTCGGGTAGGGATACGCCCTCCACATCTCGGTTGGCGAAATCGCGACAAGCGTCTTAGGGTGAATGCGCGGGGCAACATGCCTGGCTCAGGAGCACAACGCCAGCATGGGCAAGCGCACTCTTAATTGAGCCTGACCCAGAGCCAGGATCACCGTTTTACTACTTGCCATTACAACTAGCCGCAAGCTTCAGCGAAACTGACCCTTGACCCACTGGGTTCAGACGCCAGAGCAGGTGCCATGCGATGCAAAGATGCGGAAGCTAGCGCCAACAAGATTTCCAGGTTGAAACAGACCAATCCTCAAGTCTACGACGCATGGTTGCAATGGATGAATCTGATAAGACCACGCAAACTAGGCCTGCAGAACTGCGCTCGTCCAGCCCAGCAGGCATTTCCCAAGATTATTGCAGCGAACTACGATGACATCCAGAGCGCATAGCGCTAGCAAGCCAAGCTACGCCATCGGATATTTGCCAAGCGTAATCCAGCTTAACCCATTGCCTCGACCGAGCTTAGGGATCGAATGTATCTGACTTGCCCGCTCTGAGGATCGATCGCGCTTATTTGGATGCTATCAGGTGCCTCGCCCTCTTCCACCCATCGCATCAACGCCGTCATCCCTTCGGCAACATTGATGCCTGGCCCCTTTTCCAGGCTGGAATGATAATCCCCCGGAGACAGAAAGAAGCGTAGAAAGTCTTTCGTTGTATCTAAGCCTCCATTTTCCTGGACGAGCACCTTGTAATATTCGACAACTCCATCAGGGAAAATAGCGCCGTCAGCGGCGCCCTGGGTCAGAAGCAGCTTGTGAGACAGCGCTGAGAATGCGCTTAGATCTGTCTTGTTGGTGTCTATACGACTAGAGAACTCGCTGACACCTTTTTCGAAAAGATCGAGATATGTTTCCGTGTCCAGGGTTTTCCAATCCCAATTTGGGTCACGGAATATCCAGGTCTTAAAATAGGAAACGGCCATCACAAAAGGCTCTGGCTCCAAAACGCCATTGACCTCCTTAGTTGACGCAATGCCGAACTGCACAAGATTGTCCCCCCAACTTTCAGTTCCAGGGCGTAGGCCGAACCACAGCGACTTACCCACTCTATTGACGGGGCCGGTCCAGATCTTATTCATGACCTCTGCGTCACGTTCGGTAATGGGCCCTACATCTGTAACTGTACCGACGACTTTGTTCGCATCAAACTGAACTGGGTGCATAGGAGCCATGTGATGGTCGATGGAACCATCCAGCCAAGGAAAATCTTCCAAGACCGCCCTGCGAAATACACGGAGTTTCTCCGGAGGAAGCGGGTTTCCGCTTTCCTTCATCACCATGGCTGGCCACAAGTCGGCCGCGCAAAGTTTCGTCCAATTAATCGCAGGATCGGACGCCCAAATACCGTCAAAGTCCTCCGGATGCTGCTGTACTTGCGCCAGAGCGTCGCGCCCGCCTCCAGATGTTCCCTGGAAGTAGGAGTAAATCGGACTCTCTCCGTAAGCTGCCCCAATTACGGCCTTGGCGATCACCGCCATGTCATGCTTACTGCGATGCAGCCAGTTTTCAATCAAGGACCAGTCAAGTTGATTGGTCGCCTCGTCCAGCGGCCAATCTGCAAACCTGGGGTCATCGCCATAACCCGCATCGGTGGCAGCGGTCGCAAAGCCGTTTCGCAGCGCAATCGGCATCGTCATAATTCGCACTATCCCCTCGGGGTACGACCATTCGTGGTGCGATCGGTTGCCACCACCGCCGGTTCCCAAGAAGCGGCGGGGGGGGGGGAGTCATCGGCAGCCAGACTGTAAATGCCACTTGGTGACCTGCCGGGTCACGTTTCGTCAGCCGGACATCACAGAAATCAGGAAGGTTCGATATCAGCGGCGCAGGCGGAGTCCCATCTGTTGGCGGAAAATAAGCCGGTACCGGCGCCTGGTACTGTCCTGTCCGGTTAATTCGGACGGAGACAACCTCCACATCGAGATGAGCTACCGCAGCCTGAATATGTGAAAGCTCAAAAGATGCCTCGTTGGCTTCCAAAGTAACCGTGTTACCCACGTCAACCCACTGCGAAAAATCAGAAACTTTGAGTGCTATATCGGACATTCGGCTTTTCTCCATGCTGTTGCCTTTTGAAACTGACTCGAAACGGGCGTGATGCAAACAGGATAACGCCGGTATCTGGGATTTAGCTTTTAAGTCGCACCCAGTTCTGAAAGAAATGTACGCACATGCAGAACTGTCTGATCTACACCTGGGGTAGCTGCGATCACGGCCTTAAACCACCGCGCGCACCGGTAAGCGGCGCATGCTGTACGACTGTGCGGACAAGACTCCTTGTGACCGGATTACCAAGCTTTTTGGCAATATCTGTAGTAACAGGGTCGCCTTGTAGTGGCCTACTGATCCCGGAAACCATTCAGGACGAGAATGCTCGCCAGAGAGGTATGCCTGATGACCAAGCGACGTCGTTCCTGTACGCATTTACGCTGCTGGGCTGTTCCCTGGCCTGTTTTAACAAGCTCCAAGACAGATCTTGAAAGGAGTTCTATTTTTATAAAGCATTTAACTCACTGATGAAAAATAACACTTTCACCGAGGGGCGCTTTATTGATTCTGTACTGATTTCCAGGATGATCCCTGTCCGGGTAGCCCAAAGAAATACCAAACAGTAATTTTGACGACGGATCAATGCCCAATTCCTGGCGAATGGTTTCGGCATAAAATCCCAGCATCGTCTGCGGCACACCGCCTAAGCCATGAGCAGTGAGAGACAGCAGAAGTGTTTGGGCATACATTCCTATGTCACCAGCGACACGAACGTTATCACCCACTGACGGCATAAAAAGCAGCGCTACATGACGCGCACCGAAGAACTCCAGATTACGACGAGAGGCTTCGCGTCGCAGCTCACGGTCCTCACGTTTAACGCCGATGGCCTGATAATAAGCCCCACCTTGCTCCTTTGCGCGTTCACGGTAAACGCCATGGAAATCACTGGTATCAAAACTGAAATCTGGCGTCAGATGACCAGCGTCATCCGCCGCAAGAATGGCCTTACTCAGTGCGTCAAGTTTTGCTCCTGAAACAATATGCGTCTGCCACGGCTGAGTATTACAGTTGGAAGGTGCGCGCTGTGCATCTTCTAAAACTGAACGGAGGATGTCTTCTGGAACAGGTTGAGGGAGGAAATCGCGCACAGAATGGCGCTCACGCACGACATCACGGAACAGCGTTGATCTAGACATGGCTTACCTCTGGTAATTAGTGCCGCCTTAGTCCGAAAACACAAGTGCTCTGTATAAGCGGAGGGCGGAGGGTTAAACTTTTTAGTCACCCGATGATTCATTTTTGAATCGCGGATAGAAACATTCAGCCAAATTTTGCCCACTTGAAAAATGGAATAGAACCACCAAAAATCGAAGGCATGTTTCCAAATATGGAAAGAAAATGGATTACAACGCAGCACGACTGTTCATTTTGGTGGTGAATGCCGGAAGCTTTTCTGCAGCCAGTGACAGACTGGGTGTACCAATCTCCACCTTGAGTCGAAAAATTAATGAGCTTGAGCTAACCCTAAATGTGCAACTTCTGGAGCGATCACGGCTCGGGGTTAAACCCACTTATAAAGGGCAAAATTTTTTTGAGCAGGTGCGCCCCGCAATCGAGCTATTGGAAGACGCGCAAAAATCCGTCACCACAGCCCACACGCTACAGGGTAAATTGCGCCTGTCTATCCCACCTAATTTCTCCCTCTGGTGGGACTTGCTGATCGAATTTCAGCAGCGCTATCCGGATATCAAGGTATTTTGTCATTCCAGTGAACGAGTCGTTGACCTGTTTGAAGATGGCGTAGATGTGGCGCTTAGAGTGGGTGAACTGCATACAGATGATGTTATCGCTAAACCTCTTATGACTCTGGAAACGTTGTTTGTGGCGAGTCCCGAGTTTATAGCGCGCCACGGGACACCTGAGACACTGGCTGAAATGGCCCAGCTACCGATTATTGCCTGGGAGAAACTGAATCAAAGCAATTTTGAATGGGTCTCTGGTTCCGAAAAAATTAAATACGAGCCATTTTTTTCCACCAATAATTCACACGGCTTAATTCAATACGCACTAGGTGGTAAGGGTATTGTGCAACTGCTGAATTTCTCAGCCAGACCATGGCTGGAAAGCGGCAAGCTCATACAGCTTTTACCCGGTATAGCTACGCAGAACCTTCCACTACACCTTGTCTATGCCCGTTATAAACATCCTTCGGCGCTGGTGCGGGCGTATCTGGAATTTTGTACAGAGTGGGCGGAGAAACTGAGTTAAATGGCAGCAGCAACGTCTGCTTGTAGTGTTTGACCAATCCATGACCTGAGTGAAATAGCAGCCCTTAGGTATTCAACGCTGCTCGACTGTCGCTTTTTTAAATGGTGGCGCGCTCTTCAACGCTGAGTCCGGAATAGGACATGGGGGCAACGCCGTACCGGAAAGAGCAGGTTTTGCGGCCGCCCTACTCCAGGCCATCTCCAAGGAAGCTTTTAAACTAACGGAAACAAACCATTACTGAAGAGCTTATATGCTGACTCGTAGGATTTACCTATTCTAAATACCACATCATCCCTGTAAGTTGGGCCAACGACTTGAATGCCGGTTGGCACACTGTTTCGATCAAAACCAGATGGGAGATTAAGAACAGGGCATCGGCTGAGCATATTAAAGTAGTGAGCAAAACTCATATCGAACAGACCTGAATACATATTCCCGTTTATGGAAAGTGATTTTTTTGTAAAGTCCCAATCGGCTGGAATGCTTGCCATGGCGGTAGTTGGACATATCAAGGCATCGTAAGATTTAAATACTTCCCCCAAGGCTTGATACATTTCAAACTCAACCATTTTTGATTCAATAAAATCATCTATGGTTACCTTGCCTCCGTCATCAATAAACCGAGATATGTAGCTTGTGAGATTTGCCAACTGATCCTTGGCAAAGTTATTGTTAAGATTCAACCTCAGATTATTGCCAGCCAAAAAGTGTAAGTGAACCATTGCAGCCTCGTCACTTTTGGCTGTCCAGCCTAGATCAACCAGATCAACCTCAGCACCTAAAGATCGCAAACGCGATACAGCATCCAACGTATTTTTTTGCACATCGATATCAACATCTCTAAAACCAAAATCAATGGTATATGCGATCTTCATCCCTCGAATATCATCATAGCTATCTGGCAGTATCAATTTAGGGTAAATACTTGCTATATCGGATGAGTCTGGCCCGGCCATCACATTTTCAAGAAGAATTGTATCATCAACCGTTCTTGCCATAGGCCCCTGATGGGCATATGTATCCAAGTTGTAAAATGGTATTTCTGGCACCCTGCCATAGGGGGGTTTAAATCCAACTACGCCGCTCTGTGAGGCTGGAATTCGTATAGAACCACCAATATCACTCCCGATAGCGAGCGTTGTTGTACCTAGGGACAACGAAGCCCCAGCGCCACCCGAAGAGCCACCACTGGTAAACTCTTTGTTCCAGGGATTGCGTGTGACTCCAGAAACTTTATTCCATGTACATACATGAAGGCAGAATTCAGGCACTGACGTTCTAGCATGGACAATACCACCAGCATCAAGAGTACGCTTTACGACCACTGCGCTGGTCGTTGCAATATTATCCTTCATTAAAACAGAGCCGATGGTATTAGGCTTACCTTCGTGATCCAGCTCATCTTTGATTGCGACTGGGATGCCTTCTAAAGGGCGGGCAGTACCATTCTTATACCTAACTTCGGCATCCTTCGCCTGCTTGAGCGCATCGTCGAAAAATGTATGAGAGAAAGCTTTTACGTCGTCGTCATGCTTTTCTGCTTGCTCTATCACGGCTTTCATAACATCTACTGGTGAAAGTTCACCAGACTTATATTTTTGAATAGCGTCTGTCGCTGAAATATAACAAAGATTGTTTATCATTTTATCTCTCAATCGCTTTCGAGCATTACAACTAGGAACAGCCGCACAGCGCGCTGAAGTGCTGCTCACCTCGGGAGTTCAGACGCCTGGCTAAAGCCCCGATTTAACGGGGTGCCGGCGTCCGGTTTTATAGGGGTAACCAGCATTGCCTCAGCCCAAGGCTGATCCTGATTAACGGTCCAATTTTTTTGTGTTGTGATACAGGGTTTGCATAGCTACTCCTTTCAGATATCGGACGAAAGTTCAGGTAAAGCGCGTAACTGAGGCGTTCTGAGCACGTAAACAATCACGCCTGCAACTGCAGAGCAGATTGCACAGACCACGAATACGGGGGTAAGGCTGTCCTCGACAACAATGCTGGCGATTAGAGTCGGGGCAAGAGCTGCGGCTAAACATTGGACTACGCCCATGACCCTGACGTAGATCAGTTTTGGATCATTGGCGGCGATGTGAGCCATGTAGTAAGAAAGCGCGAGCATCCACCCTACGTTAATTACAAAAAGCAACGCCGTTAGCCCACTAACCGTGACAGTAGTAGCGGCCAGAACTACTGTCGGAAAAGCGATCATCATGCATCCGATCAGGATGAAAGGTTTCCTACCCCATCGATTACCAGCCAAGGCAGCGAATCCGGCCCCGGGCAGGCCTCCTAATAGACCGATACCAAATGCCCAACCGATGTCCACTTCGGATATTCCGTGGGCGACTCCAATGTTTCCCACGTATCCCCACATTGAGAATATGGCCATTTCCAGCAGCATCATTCCGACTAGGGCAACCCCGCCATCAAAATGCATACCGCCACCTGGTTTATCTGCAGATGAAGTCTTCTGTTTCAGGCTAAATAGATACCCACTTAAAAAAACGCCAGCAATGGTCACTGTTAGGAACCAGCCCCCAACGGAGTAAATTGCAATTTGAGAACTGTAATGCTCGGCTATTACTGGATAAACAATTGCGTATCCACAGAAGATTAATGTTTGCATCGCAAGCGTTACGCCATAGGATCGGTCCTGCCCTTTGAGCAACCCTAGGTAATAGATGGCTAGACTGTATGCCAGGCCAGCACCACAGCCGGCCATGAACCGTGACGCCAGGACTACTTGAAAGCCAGCAGCCTCAGCGGATAGGGAGTTGAATATAAGCGAGATTAATCCAGCACTAATGAATAACACCGAAGGTTTTATACGCCTGGCTAGTGAGGCGCAAAGTACAGTACCCACAAGCAAACCATATGATTCTGCGGATATTAACCAGCCCTGTTCGGCAAGGCCGAGATTTCGAATTGCAGCGAGCGAGCAAACAAACATCGGCAGAATACCGACGATAATTATTGAAATAGTTGCAATCCATATGAGCAGCAGGCGATCGCGATTTAAATTTTTTTCTTGATTATTGTGCATGGTACACCCGTGATGTCTTGGTGTTTAAAGAAATGGCCTGATCAGTATGTGTAAGCGACCCAAAACTCTAGAGCGCTAAAGGCCTCGTCACCCAATACTTGCTTCGCACCGGACAGCGGCTTTGCCCAGTTAAAAGAAACGAAGGAATAAATTGAAGACGTTGGTGTCCACTCAAGGTAGAGACCTGTCTCGTTGGCAAAATTCTTATTTGTCACAGGTGTACCGAAATAATTGTTTTCGGCTAATTCGAAATGATGGACTTGAGCGCCAACGGCAAATGCTTCGTTGAGCTTAATTCTTCCGCGAAACGTGTTGACCTTTGTATTGCTGTTGCTCAGCACATAATTTCCGATAACTTCACCGATCAACCACTGCCCCCAATCGGTGAACCCCTTAGAACCAGGATCAAAGCTTTTCCTGGTATTATCGGCGGGGTCATTATCGCCAGAAAAATATGCATAGCGATATCCTAGAGAAGGCTCTAATGGTGCTGCGAATGTATAGTCCAAGGACGCATACCAAGACTTGGCATCATATTTTATTCCGTCTCCATCACCTCGCTGTAATGCATACTCTGCGTTGTACGCTAGACCGGGAATACCGGATAATTGGCCTTTGAGCGCGCGAAGGTTATAAACATTTTGACCATCCCGCTGCATAGAAAAGGTTGATATCTCCGATTCCAAGGTATCGACGTTATAAAACATTGCCCCTAGCACGACACTTTCTAACTCCCAATCAACGTTCAGACCTTGCAGTCTAAAGTCACCGGTATGGTCGTCTGTGCGAAGAGAAAAAACTTGGGCACTGGCATTGCTACCTGTCCAACCGAGGACAGCAGAGTCCCGGTATGCAGTTCTGGGGGCACTGAAATAAGCGGCGTCACCAAACGCATCAATGTTTCCGTCACCGATAAGGAACATATTCCCTACTGCAAAATCTTGATTGCCTACGGTGAGTTTCCAGTCTCCGAACTGCACGCCTGCATATAGTTCTTCTAAAGCGGTATTTTTTGCGCCATCGCGGGTATAGCCACCTGGGTCAGATCCGCCCTGTGTGGTCGCCGCCACGACGGATCCTCCAGCCAATAGAGTGACGTCTGGGTTTAGGGTGTACTCGATAGTGGCACCTGGCTTTACCGAATACTCTTGCCAGGTATGACTTTGCCCCGTGGATTTTCCTGACCGGGCATCAAATGCCCCTAGGCCAAAATTGGCATTCCTTGAGGAAACAGAGGCGGCCAGCGCGCTTAGGCTGAAATCAGCTTTGAAATCGCCGTTTTCGATGGGATAGCCGGCTGAAGCGGCTCCAGAAAGCGTTAGACCAAGACCATACGACAGGTAAACGAACCCGCCAGTACTAAAGAACCTACGCATTTTTAGCTCCTGTGTATTTTATTTTTTATAAACAGAGCAGAGAAAAAGATCCGAGATTAGAGATCGTCCTGATCTCATATCGACTCGGTAAAGCGGTTTGTAATGGCGCTTGAAGCATTCCAGAGCTGTGAGACACGCAGGCCCACGCTAGGCTCACCCCTTTCCACATCAGGGGGCCATGGGTAATTTTTGCCATTAAAAAATATTTTTGTAAAGAAAATATTTTGAATGAAAAAATAGACCCTTAAGACTGCCGAAATCGAACCAGAGGACTTGCCATGACGGGATTGAGAGCGCGGCAGAAGGCACAGCGTCGTCAAGAAATTGCTGACTCTGCGCTAGCCGTTTTCAGTGAGCTGGGGTTTTCAGCTGCGACGCTTGATCAAATAGCCACCCGGGCCGGAGTGTCCTCCCCCACCGTAGTGAACTACTTTGGTGGTAAGCAGGAAATCTTGCTGGAGCTTCTGAGGGCGCCGGACACCGCCGCAATTGAACGCATCCGTTATCGGGCTGAAAGGGCCAGTAGTTTGGTTAACGCTCTATGCGAGATTGATACAGAAGTCGCGATGCTCCAGCTGGAAGCCTTCCCTCCCAAGCTATGGGCTGAAATCGCGCCAGCTCTTATCGCTGGAGACCTGCAGGATATTTTCAAACGCTGGAATGACGGTGTAGTTTTTGAACTCAAGCAGATTCTGCATAGCTACCAGCGCATCGGCATGCTCAAATTATCGGTCAGTGTCGACGCCACTGCGTGCATCGTTAGCGATCTGAGTAATATGGCGTTCGTACGGGTTGTTACCCAGCCTCAGCCTGATCTGCATAATCATGCTATCCAAATGCGCAAGACATTCGACGTTCTTTGCGCTGGAATTGAAACCACAGGTGAATCCGACTTATTACGGCCCCCCGCTGAAGTTAGTCAGAAATAGCCCTTATTTCTGACTAACTTCAGCGCTCATTGATTTTTGAAAACGGCTAAACGATCTCAAATACCCGCCCTTCGTTTTCCCAATATTTTTGCCACTGCGCAGTGGCTGTTTCCTGCATTACAGGGGCACCTCTCCTGCGATGGTCAGTAAAGGCCGGAGGGTCAATCAATGCGGAAAACCCTTGGCGGGCGCTGTCCGACAGCATTGGTGTTGGCGTGCACTTTGCTGCCCCTTACCAGAGGCCACTCGCCAGTTATAAGCCAGCCTTTCTATGCTGGCAGGGAAATAGTGGTCACGCTGGCTGTATCTATTCGGGTTTGAAAGACGGATCACTATTGCCCGCTCTAGATGTTGAACATCAGGTTTCGTGGGTCGCCGAAGCTATTGCTCCCATCTACGGCGGCGAAGCCTGGAAGATAGTAGCGCTTGTCGAACAGGTTGTTGGCATTGACGGCCAGATCGACTTCGCCGCTCAAACGATCACCTACGCGGGCATTCCAGACGGTGAAGCCGGGTACGTCGAACTCCCGGGCCTTGCGAGGTGAAGCCGCCGCCGAGGCTGACGTGGTCCTATTGACCTTCTAGGCGGTAGTCAGCCCACATGCGCAGCATGTGTTTGGGCGTCCACTGGCCGTGAGATTAATATCCACTGAACTGCCGGCATTGAGGTTGAACAGGCTGCCATCGTCGAGATCGTAACGCTTTCGTTCGCCCGTGCCCGTACTCAAGTCGACGAACATTGTCTGGCCAGGTCGAGTGCGCCCCAACAGTCACAATCCGCTGCCAAACAAGCCGAAGCTTGTCAAACCACGCAGTACCTTTCGCCGCGATACGGCAGGTTGCAGCAAGACCTCACGCGCCAAGACCGGAGTACGTCACTCGAAACTGCCCAAGGTTTCATAGTGACCACCAAGCCCTTGATGCAGATGCCCCCATGCGGCGACCGATTTCCTGGTAGCTGAAACCATCAAGATGACTGAGGAGAAAGGCTTTTTCACCGCATGGGGCAGGCCAGCAAGTGAGCGATCGGTTGCGCTCAATGCCTCGACCAGCAAGGCGAGTTTTTCCGGTGAAGGGGCCAAGGCTTCAGGTCATGCAGATAGCCGCTCAAGATAGCGCCGGCGATAGCGATCGGAAATCAGCCGACGAGCGATAGTCGGTAGATTGGCCCGCGGCTGTTCTATGCCGTCCGGATCAACGCTAGATACCAATATCTGGCAGAAGGTCGCTGAAGAAGAATCCCAGCTTGCTGGTCGTGAAGTGGGACACTGCCGGCCCCTGCAAATTTTAATTATTCGCATTTTGCTGTTCGAGTACTCCAGCTTACAAGTTTATAAACTCGCGACACTGTTTTCTCTGCTTGCGCACCATTGCCAGTTGGCAGGCATAGCGCGCCCTGACCCGCCAAGGCAACTGCGTTGTATTCGCTCCACGACCAAGCTAAACCAGTGCGCATTAATCACCTTTTGAACTAGGCTATGTAACTCGTCGTTATGCACTCAATAACCCGCAGTTGATTGTCATCGCCCGGCCCTCGACTGCATCAGGAGGGAGGTTGTGTCATGTCTCGACCACTGCCAAAGGTTGTGTCCCAGCAAGACTGGCAAGCAGCGCTCGACCAGCTGCTTGTAAAAGAAAAAGAGCTCACCCGCGCCCGCGATGCCCTGAATGCCGAGCGCAGAAAGCTGCCAATGGTAAAAGTTGAACAGCACTACTCGTTTGAAGGACCGAAGGGAACCGCATCCCTGCTCGATCTATTCCAAGGACGGCGCCAGCTCATTGTCTATCACTTCATGTTTGGCCCCGATTGGAATGCCGGGTGTGACGGCTGTTCATGGGTTGCGGATGCGATGACTCACCCGGCCCACCTGCTTGCCCGTGATACATCATTGGTGATGGTTTCTCGTGCGCCCCTGGAAAAGCTCGAAAAGTATAGAACCCGCATGGGCTGGTCCGATGCTATCCCTTGGTATTCGTCATACCGGAGCGAGTTCAACTACAACTTCGGCGCCACCACCCAGGCAGGTGAAAAGCATGGTGCCAGCGTATTTATCCGTGACGGCGACACTGTTTATCGAACCTATTACACGGGCGCACGCGGTGTTGAATACCTTGGCACGCACTGGAGCTACCTGGATTTGACTCCTTATGGGCGTCAGGAGAACTGGGAGCAGTCCCCGCCAGGCTGGCCGCAGACCGAACCCTATGGCTGGAATCGGCGCCACGACGAATACGAGCTGTAATAGCCGATCACGCAAAATGGAAAGCGTGCTTTATATGCAACACAGGCCAGGCTAATGTAAAGCACCCTTTCCACAGAGCAAACGGCATGACCAAGTACTATTACGAACTCGGTGGCGCAATCGCCCTCTACATGCTGGTTCTGGCAGTATCGCTCCTGTTACTTAGCCAGTACCAGGACGCCCCGTTGGCGTTACGCATATTGATCACCATGGCGCCGATGATTCCGGCTGGCTTGCTCTGCTGGGCTATTGTTCGACAACTGCATCGCCTTGATGAAATGCAGCTGCGCATTCAGTTTGAGGCGCTCGGTTTTGCATTCGCAGTGTCAGCTTTACTGACCTTCAGCTATGGCTTCCTGGAAAATGTAGGCGCCCCTCACCTGTCATGGCTTTGCGTGTGGCCGTTAATGGGGGCGACTTGGATAATTGGACTGATGATCGCCAAGCGCCGCTATCAATGAAAAACAGACTCAGGGCGCTTCGCGCCGAACGCAAATGGTCTCAGCAAGATCTGGCCTCAATGCTGGGCGTCTCGCGCCAGACAATCAATGCGATTGAAAACGGTCGATATGATCCCAGCTTGCCGTTGGCATTCCAGATTGGACGGGTTTTCCAGCAACCCATCGAAAGCATTTTCGATGATGAAGCGCCAACGTCTTGCTGAGTTGACTCGGACCAGATGGCCTCCCCACAACCACCGCCCAGCTCTAGACAGGGCCAAGCGGTGCGAGGATGCCATCTCAAATCTTGAATTGCTTGGTCAGTTGGTTCAGGCCCGTCGCCAGGGTCGATAGTTCGGCCGTTGCCAGCGCTGTCTGGCTGGCGCCCTCGGATGTCTCCCCGGAGAAATCACGAATACTGACCAGGTTCCGATCAACTTCACGGGCGACCTGAGCCTGTTCTTCCGCCGCCGTCGCTATCATAAAGTTGCGTTCGTTTATCTGAGTCAGGGATTCAGTGATATCAACAAGGGCCCTGCCTGCGCTATGCGCCATTTCAAGGGTTTTCTGAGCCTGGGCATTGGTTTGCGACATGGACAACACGGCATTTGAGGTTCCGGTCTGGATCGAACTCACCATCTGCTCGATTTCATGGGTCGATTGCTGGGTCCGGTGTGCAAGCGCCCTGACTTCATCTGCGACGACGGCAAAACCTCGACCGGCCTCGCCAGCTCTTGCCGCCTCAATCGCAGCATTCAGCGCCAGTAGATTGGTTTGCTCGGCAATGGCCCGTATCACATCCAGCACCTTGCTGATGTCGGTCGCCATCACCACCAGTGACTGCACCTCGCTGGAAGTTGCCTCGACATTGGAGACTACGAGGTTGATCGCACTAACCGTTTCATCGACCTGAGCCTTGCCCGCTGCAGCCGCATCACTCGATTGCGAAGTCATCTGCGATGTCGAGGACGCATTACTGGCAACTTCCTCGACAGCAGCACTCATCTCATTCACGGCGGTCGCTGCCATTTCAATTTCATGGCCTTGGCGTTGAATTGTCTGTGCAGCTCCTTCGGTGACTGCATGCATTTCCTCCGAGGTTGCTGCCAATTGGGTTGATGAGTCGCTAATCGTTGCCAGGGCCTCACGCAGCTTGGCCTGCATGGTGGCTAATGCTGCAATCAAACGCGCCGGTTCATCCGAGCCATCAACGGTGATCTGCTGGCTCAAATCATTGGCGGCAATACGTTCAGCGATTACCAAAGAGTAACCGATGGGCACCGTTAGGCTGCGGGTGTAGAGCAAGGCGAGAATCACAGTAGCGGCAAAACCAATGGCGATCGAGACCCAAACCATTATCTGGGCTTGCAGGTAAATGACATCGGCCTCGATACCTGCCTGCCTCGCCTTTTCTTGATTGACCTTGGTCAACCCATCCAGGGCAGACTGGACCTTCTGCGCGGCCTGCCGCATCTCGCTGCTTGATAGGTCGACAGCAGCCTCAAGCTGCCCAGCCTCGATTGTCGCCAAGTATCTATCTTGCACAACTGTGTAGGCGTCGCGTGTTTTGACAAACGCATCATATGCTTCGCGCCCGTCCGCAGTGGTCACGAATGGCAGTAGCGACTTCATAAGACCGCTTATCCGCACTCTGGCTTGCTTGATGTCATTGAGCGCCTTGGTGGTACGTGCTTTAGGTTCGATAGGGTT
Source organism: Pseudomonas sp. S9 (assembly GCF_000222125.1). Lineage (NCBI taxonomy): Bacteria > Pseudomonadati > Pseudomonadota > Gammaproteobacteria > Pseudomonadales > Pseudomonadaceae > Pseudomonas > Pseudomonas sp. S9. The sequence goes on from NZ_AFFX01000008.1 coordinate 193,697, forward strand.
GCGCAGGCGAGCATTATTGGCTCGAATCCTCGCGAACTCTTCACCCACCTCGCCGACGGTTTTGATACTGCCCAGGACGTTGACCTCAACGTACGTTTCAAAGTCGTTAAGCTTGTTTGCCTGGTATAAGGACAGCAGTCCAATCGCCACGATAATCAGACAAAAAAAGCCAAAGCAAATAACCGAACGGGGAGCCAATTTCAGTCTTCGTAAAATCATCACAGTACCCTCCTTGGTTGGTAACCAACCTATCGTTACCCCCGGAGAAAAACTTTACTTAGATAACAACGAAGCCACTGACTGCTAGGCAAAAGTTCTGCATGATCGAATATCCAGGCCTCAGGAAGGCCCTCGGATTATTCGCTATCCAGCTTCATTAACGGCTCCTGGACATCGAGCGCTTGCGGTATTGGCTGCTTAACTGCTGGGCCAGTTCGATGAAATGGGTGATCGGCGGCGATTGATTAAAACTGCGGCACAGCAATGTGACAGGCGCGGTCAATCGAGGCTTGGCATCGCGTATACGACAATAGACGACGCTCCCCTCATGAAAGCCCTGCATGGAAGCCGGCACCACCGAGATGCCTGCACCCGCAGCCACCAAACTGACGTTGGTCAACATGCGTTCAACCTCAAAGGCAATCGTCGGTTCAAAACCGGCGTTGCGGCAAGCCTGCACGAGGTTGGCATACATGCCGGGTGCTCCAGGGCGACGAACTAGGATAAAGCGCTCATCCACCAGATCGGCCAACGACACACTCATTTCAATGGCGGACGATTGCCCTTTGAGCAACGAGTGACCTGAAGGCAGGACCAGCAATAATTCTTCATTCAACAAGTGCTGGTACTGAGAAGCCTTGGGGTGCGCGACAGGCGCGCGAAGAATGCCGATGTCGGTACGCTCGGCCATGACGTTTTCGGTCAGCTCGCTGGCATTGCCCTCATGCAAACTGATATCCACCCCTGCATAGCGCTCACGATAGTTGCGAATAATCTGCGGAATCAGCGGGTGTGAAGCTGCCGAACTGGTGAAGCCGACGCTCAATGTGCCTTCTATGCCCTGAGCGGCTCGCGCCGCCTTGAGTGAACCGAGTTCGACCCTACGCAGAATATCCTTGGCCTCGCCCAGGAACACCTTGCCACCCGCAGTCAGCACCACACCCTTGGGGTGGCGTACAAAGAGATCAAAACCAAGTTCCTGCTCCAATGCACGAACCTGTTGACTCAAGGGTGGCTGCTGCATGTTGAGCCGGGCAGCGGCACGGGTGAAATGTTGCTCCTCGGCGACCATGACGAAGTAACGAAGATGACGCAATTCCATGATCAGTTCACCATGTGTCGAATGAGTAACTGCGCTGCACGATACCGAATCCACGAGTGATGGGATAGGATGTCAGGCCCCAGTCTGCGCAGGGGGTCAAACCAATAATAATTAAGAACTGCTGATGTTCAGAGTTGTACGATCAGGCCTTGCTCAGTTAGTGCTGGCGGTAGTGCTTGGTAGCCTCCTGGGTGTCTGGAAGCCCTCGCTGGCGATCGAGATGAAAGCCTTCAGTGACCTGTTTATTGCAGTGGTGCGCTTGATCACACCGATTGTGATGTTCGTACTTATTGCTTCAAGCGTCGCCGGCTTGCGAGGTTACGGCGCGAGCTTGAAGCTTGGCCTGAGCACGGTTGGCTTTTGGCAATTAATGTCGCTGTTGTCCTTGCTTTGTGGCTTGTCGGTTACCTTGTTCCTGCAACCGGGTGTGGGTATGCCCATGGCTGAGCAAGGCTTCATATACAGGCCTGCAACTGTTGATCTTGTCTCTATCGAGCACATTCCCTCCTTGCTCGCCACTGCATTTGGCCACAGCATTATTTTCAAGGTGCTGCTCGCGGCGCTGGCTGCCGGGCTCTTGCTCGGCCTTTCAGGTAACAAGGGAATCCGACTCAGGCAGATGCTTGATGATTCTGTCGGGCTGGTGTTTCGGGTAATGCGATTTATTATTCGCTTCGCCCCGCTGGCGGCTTTTGGCGCCATCGCCTTTACCATCAGTGCATACGGCGCCGCCGCGACCATTCCCCTGGCCAAATTCATTGCCACCGCCTACACCGCCAGCCTGCTCTATATTCTTGTGGTGCTCGCATTTGCGCTGGGCTTGAGTGGCGTCAGCCTGTGGCGGCTGCTTGGCTACATCAAGGAAGAACTCTTCCTGGTCGCTTCCACTGGCTCATCGGTGGCTGCATTGCCTCGCCTGATCGACAAGCTGGAAGCCGCAGGCTGCAACAGCAAGCTTGCACGCCTGACGCTGACTACCGGCTATAGCTTCAACCTCAATGGTTCCAATATCTACTTGATGGTCGCGGTGATATTTCTCGCCCAGTCGGTTCATATCGAGCTCACCCCACAGTTGCTCCTGAGCATTTTCCTAGTCTGCTTGCTGACTTCGCTGAGTGCTACCTCTGTCGCCGGTTCGGCGTTTATTACCCTGACCGCGACCCTGAGCGTGCTGCAAATATTGCCGCTGGAAAGCATTGGCATCCTTATCGGCGTGGAACGCATGATGAAGTGCCGCTCACTGACCAATGTACTGGGCAACTGCGTTGCCTGCTTGACGCTCGCCAGTTGGAATAACGAACTGGATAGACAGAAGCTGGCCCAGGCACTGGGCTGAAGACTGGAGTCGGTCGCGGCTAGACCTTCCATATACCAGGCACAAGAAAACGACCGGCATTGTGCCGGTCGCTTGCTGGTCGCAGTGGCAGCCTGGGTAATCGCTAGTTAGCGGCCTTGACCAGTTTGCCAAATGCCTTGTCCAGTTCAGCATCGGCATCCAGCAAGTGCTGACGGTGCCTGGTCATCCAGTTGCGGTCAGATTTCAGGTTTTTCTGCGCTTCTGCCAGCATGCGTTTTACCTCTGCCGGCTGTGGACCGCCCGTGCCCTTGCGTGACTCCACCATGGCGCGCGGCGATAAAGTCGCCCGGAAAGCGGCCTCATCCAAAGGCAACTTCTCCAACTCCCACTTGTACTTCCTGGCCGCCTGGGTGAAGAGCTTTTGCGCATCGGCATAGGGGAAGTTTTTCGGGAAATAACCTTCCTTGCGCGCTTCGCTCACAATCAGCGAAGCAAAGTTTTGGCCAATACGAAACGGCACCTTGTATTCACGCTCCAAGGTATCGGCAAGCTCCATGGATGTGGTCCAGTCGGAATCCAGCTCCTCCATTGCACGCTCAGGGTTGATCACCAATGCGGCCAATACCTTGTCCAATCGCTTGAACATCTGGGTCGCCGAAGTGAACAGGCCAAGTGAATCGAAAGCGGCTTTATAGTCGGTCATGCCGGTGGTTACGTTGTGAGCACGAATAGTGGTTGCATTCGCCAACCCAACCACATCGGATGCAGATTCACGGGTGCGCATCAGCAAGCCAGGGTTACGCTTCTGGGGCATGGCGCTGCTGGTGTAGGTCGAACCTTCCTCTAGCAGCAACCAAGGGCGCGTCTGGTGATATTGGGTGTGGATATCACCAATCATGGCCCCCACCCGGATAGCGGAGGATGAAGCAATACCAGCCGCTTCCAACGGAATATCAAAGGTCGAAACCTGCCCCGCATCAAGGGAGTTTTCGCGCAGGCCATCAAAGCCCAATAACTCTGCCAGGCGCTCACGATTCAAGGGCCAGCCAGAATTAGCCAACACAGCAGTGCCCATCGGGCTTAGATTCAAGCGCGCATAAAGCTCGTGGATACGTTGTGCGTCCCGCTCGAATGAAGCTGAAAATGCCAGCAAGTAATGTGCATAGCTGATCGGCATGGCCTGCACGCCATTGGTGTACGCCGGGACCAGCGTATCGACATTTTTCTCAGCGATCTTGAGCATGCGTTCGCGCACCTTGTTCAAGGCATCGCTGTAATCCAGAACCTGGGCGCGCAGCACCGCCAGACGATAGGTTGCGTACATATCCTGGCGGCTGCGCCCTGAGTGAATCAGGGAGGCCTGCGGACCAATTTTATCGACCATGATTTTCTCAACCTGCAGCACATCGCTGGGCCGCTTGCCGCCAGGTTGCCTGGCCTGGTCGATCACATGCTGCACGCCACCGGCAATCAGATGGCCAAGTTTGGGCGTGACCACGCCCTCTTCGGTGAGCATTACGATAGAAGCCTTGTTGATGCGGTTCATCCAACTGAACTGTTCCTCGTAGGCGCCCCCCTTGCCGCTGTGCTTGTCCACTGTTGCGCCGATTTTCTCGGCTTTGGGGGCGCACTCAGCTGTGGTCCGGCAAGGCAGCTCTGCCGTGTTGGCAGCCTGGACACCATAGGAGAAAAAAATCGAGTAGGCGACAGCAAGGTGGATCAGGTTCTTTCTGAAGTTCATGTTGCGTTCCTTCCGTACAGTTCGGATTGGTCATGCCCAGCACTTGGGCGATGACTAAAAAAACAGGGGCAGTCCAACCGGGCCTAGAGCAGCGCGAGGCTATAGCTGAAGATCAAACGGTTCTGATCGATATCGTTGCCACCATTGCTGCGGTAGGTGCCGTTTCGCCACTTGATCCCGAAATCCTTGAACGGGCCACTCTGCACGACATAGGCAATATCGGTGTTGCGCTCCCACTCCTTGCCCTCGCGGCCAGGCGAACGGACAAAGTTGTCACCGCTGGTATAGCGAGTCATAAAGGTCAGGCCGGGCAGGCCAACCGCCGCAAAGTTATAGTCATAACGTGCCTGCCAGGAACGCTCCTCCGGGCTGGCAAAGTCAGCGGAAATCATTACGTAGTTGACCAGGTAAGAGTTGGTGCCTTCGATGTGCGGAAAGCCAGTCTTGCCATTCATTTCCTGGTAATTGACCCCGAAGGAGTGACCGCCAAGGTTGTAGATCAACTTGGCGCCAAAGGCCTTGTTGTCGATATTGGTCTTGCCGTCATTACTGGAGTAGGCATAGCGGATGTCCGTCTCGAAAGACTGCTCATCGCCCAGCGGATATTTGTATTTGATATTGGCGATGTGCTGGCGGTAGTTCTTGTCCAGATGGGCGTAGTTGTAGCCCGTCGTGAAGTTTTTATCCCACTTGTAATTGGCCCCGGCAAAGTTGAATTCATCACTCTCCTGCCCGCCCTGAATCCCCTTGCCAGCAACGGCCATGTCATCGTTCGAGCTAGAGTTACGCAGACTGTTCTGGGTCAGGCGACCAAGATCCACAGTCAGGTTGTCGATTTCCTTTGACTGCAACTGCGCGCCCTGGAATGTCTGCGGCAGCAGTCGCGAATCATTAGGTAGCACAGTTGGCAACTTGGGTATCAGAGTGCCAACACGCAACACGCTCTTGGATATACGCGCCTTGGCCGCTGCGCCTAATTGGCTGTACTCATCGGGCGCTTTGTCGTCACCCACTGGCAGCAAACCGGTGTTTTGCCGGTCGGGGCCGGAATCAAGCTTAACGCCGAGCAAACCTATGGCATCAACCCCGAAACCCAGCGTGCCTTCGGTAAATCCCGAGCGGTAGTCGAGGATGAAACCTTGCGCCCACTCGTCGCGCAGCGACTGCCTGGCACCTGGCTGGTGATAATCGCTGTTGAGATAAAAGTTACGTAGCTCGACTGAGGCTTTGCTGTCTTCAAAGAAAGCTGCATTGGCAGTAAAGGGAATAGCTAAGACCGAACTGGCGGCGAGCACAGTTTGGACACGCAAGTGGCATCTCGTCATGATTGTTGCCTCGTTTAATTGTTTTTATTTGAGCTGTCAGGCAAGTGGCAGCAAACGAGATGCTAGAGACAAAAAATCAAGATTAAAAATATATGTAAAGTATCTAATCGATACTTAAAAAATATTTATATAGCCAGGCACTTGCCTGGAAACGCCCATAGCGTCAGGCCTGCTGCTTGAATTGGACGAAGGCGGGAAGTAATACTCAGGCGTGCCTGTAGGCATCAATCATATTGACCATGTCATCGGCCAACGCCTCAATCTGAGCATTGGGGATATCGCGCTCGGAAAATCCCCGCAAGCCGATCATTTGCGCCTGAAGCAAACGTGCCAGCCTTGGGCAATCAACCTCTGGGCGCAATTCGCCCGCAAGCCGGGCCTGCTCCAGGGCCATGCAGATGCGTTGTTCTACCTGTGCCAGAACAGCGTCGGCCTTGGCCAGCAGTTGCGCATCTTCCGGATTGATTTCGAGCAGGGTCTTGACCAGCATGCAGGCTTGCGCCGGCGCCTGGGCATTGCGCACACAGGCGAATGAACGCAGGTAGCCCTTCAATCCGTCAATGACAGTGGGCGCCTGGTCGAGCATCAAACGGAAGTTCTCCCCCGTGCGTTCAACATAGGCATCCAGCGCTTCGATGAACAAGCCGCTCTTGCTGCCGAAAGTCGCATAGAGACTACCGGGACGCATATCCAGCGCCTGCTCGATATGCTTCATGGAGGATGCGTAATAACCCCTGGACCAAAACAGTTCGACAGCGCGTTCCAGCGCGACTTGGCGATCAAAGCGGGCGGCACGGGGCATGGCGATCCTTTGGGAGCAGTGACTTGTTTTTGAGTGATCGCTCAATTATAGCTTGATCGACCGCAAACTCTCAATTAACGTGGAGCCATATTTGAACGATCCTTCAAAAATGCCCCGGCAAGAGGATTTCCCGATGCCCACACGCAAGCCACTGCCAATCATAGTGTTTGATGTGAACGAAACCCTGCTCGACATCACCGCGCTAAACCCCGTGTTTGAACGCATATTTGCAGACTCAACGGTGCTGCGCGAGTGGTTCGCACAGCTGGTCCTTTACTCACAAACCATGACCCTGAGCGGTCTTTATCGCCCGTTCGGCGAGCTTGGCGCTGGCGCATTGGAGATGCTCGCCACGATTTACGGCAAAACCATCAGCCATGCAGATCTCGACGAACTCAAGCAGCGCATGAGCTCCATGCCCGCCCATGCCGACGCAGAGCCAGCACTGAGGCTATTGCGCGACGCGGGTTTTCGCCTGGTGACGCTGACCAACTCGGCCAGCAGCCCTGCCCCCACCGCACTTGAACGGGCTGGCTTAAGCGAGTTCTTTGAACGCTCATTCAGCGTGGAATCGGTAAAGAAGTTCAAACCCGCCCCACAAACCTACCAACTGGTGGCCGAGCACATGAAGGTGCAGCCAAGCGAGCTGATCATGGTTGCCTGCCATCTGTGGGACACCATTGGCGCACAAGCTGCCGGATGCAAGGGCGCCCTGCTGACACGACCACACAACGCAATACTGTCAGCAACCGGCGTGCCTGTACCTGACTATGTTGCGAGCCAATTCAGTGAGTTGGCGCAACTGATCATCGCCGACGCACACCCAGCTGGCACTCATTAAGCCGCTAGGCTCAGATCCACTATCGCTCAATAGAGGAACGCACAATGCAAGATGACTCCACCTACACCCCGCCCGCCGTCTGGACCTGGGATAAAGAAAGTGGCGGCAAGTTTGCGAGTATCAACCGCCCGATTGCCGGCCCGACTCACGAAAAAGCCCTGCCCGTCGGCAAGCACCCGCTGCAACTCTACTCACTGGCAACGCCCAACGGGGTCAAGGCCACTGTGATGCTTGAAGAGTTGCTGGAGCTGGGGCATTCAGGGGCGGAATACGATGCCTGGTTGATTGATATTTCAGAAGGTGACCAGTTCTCCAGCGGCTTTGTCGAGGTCAATCCCAACTCGAAGATTCCCGCGCTGATGGATCACAGTGGCGCCAGTCCGGTACGGCTGTTCGAGTCCGGTTCGATCCTGCTGCACCTGGCCGAGAAATTTGGTGTCTTGCTGCCAAGCGAGCCCAAAGCCCGGACTGAAGCCCTCAACTGGTTGTTCTGGCAGATGGGCAGCGCGCCATACCTGGGTGGCGGCTTTGGGCATTTCTATGCCTATGCGCCAAGCAAGTTCGAGTACCCGATCGACCGCTTCACCATGGAAACCAAACGCCAGCTCGACGTGCTGGATCGCCAACTGGCCAACAACCGCTACATCGCCGGCGATCAATACAGCATTGCGGACATCGCCATTTGGCCCTGGTACGGCGTGCTCGCCCTGGGCGGTTTGTACGATGCCGCCGAGTTCCTGCAAGTGCAAGGTTATGAGAATCTGCAGCGTTGGGCCAAGGACATTGCCAGTCGTCCTGCGGTAAAACGCGGGCGTATGGTCAATCGCACCTGGGGCGAGCCACACGAGCAACTGCGCGAACGCCATGATGCCAGCGACTTCGACAATATCGCCTAGCTGCGTGCGGAGTTAGTCTCACTCGGACAGGTTTTGCCCGAGTGAGAACTCAATGCTCAGGCAAGCGCTTTTATTACGCTCTGTGCATAATGCGCAGCATGAGTCGAGCAACCACCCATTCAACTGTCCCCCGTCGCCTGCGCTGGCGCAGCTTGCTGCTGCTAGGGCTTGTGCTCGCGCCACTGTTGTGGCCGCTGCAAATTGTTATCGAGCGTTACTACCGCGAACAGTTGGCTGAGCAGAGGCAGCAGATTCTCGACCTCTATGTTGCCAACCTGCTTGGCACCCTCAATCGCTATGAGGTTTTGCCGCCGATTCTGGGTCAACTGCCAACCTTGCGCCAACTATTGGGCCAACCCGACTCGGGAGCTAAGCGCGATAACGCAAACCGCTTGCTCAATGACTTAAAAGAGCAAACCGGTGCCGATGTTATTTACTTGATGGCGCCCAATGGACAAACCCTGGCAGCCTCCAACTGGCAGCAGGACGACTCCTTTGTCGGGCGCAACTTCTCTTACCGCCCCTATTTTCGCGAAGCGCTGCAGGGTCGTCCCGGCCGCTTCTTCGGACTGGGAACCACATCGGGCAAGCGCGGTTACTTCTTTGCCGCCGCCGTGCGCGACACAAGCGGGGTCATTGGCGTGCTGGTGGTCAAGGTCGATCTCGACCACACCGAAACCCTGTGGGGTGAACGCCCGGAACGTTTGCTGGTGACCGACAATTACGGCGTAGTGATTCTGACCTCGCATCCGGGCTGGCGCTTCCACGCAACCCGAGCGCTGGACAATGCCGAACGCGCAGCGATTACCGACACACAGCCCTATCAAATTCAATCACCGCCACCGTTGAAGCTTCAGCCCGATGCGTGGATGCAGCAATCGCGCAAACTCGACAACATCGGTTGGACGGTAAGCATCGTTGCGCCCCGTGCGCTGCTTGATCGCCCAGTGCGCAGCGCAGTCGCTGTCGGCGGCGCGGCCTTATTGATGCTGATACTGCTGCTCGGTTTGCTGATGCAGCGGCGGCGCCACTATCTTGAACGTATTGCCCTCGACGCCCAGGCACGCCTGCAACTTGAGCAGCGGGTACTGGAGCGCACCCAGGACCTTGAGCAACTCAACAGTCGCCTGCGCCTTGAAGTGCTTGAACGAGAAAACGCCCAGCAAGAGCTGGTTCGAGCACAGGATGAGCTAGTCCAGGCCAGCAAGTTGTCGGCGCTCGGCACCATGTCTGCAAGCATCAGCCACGAACTCAATCAACCGCTCGCGGCCATCCGCAGCTATGCAGAAAATGCCGGGGTGCTGCTCGACCACCAACGCAATGACGATGCCCGCCACAACCTCAAGCTGATCAGCCAGCTGACCGAACGCATGGCATCGATCATCTCGCATCTGCGCGCCTTCGCCCGCCGCGACCGGCATGCCCCGGAAACCGTCGCCCTGCAACCCGCCATTGATGATGCCCTGGCCCTGCTGGCCAAGCGTCGCCGCGCCATGGACGTAGAGTTGATTCGCGACCTTCCAGATGCAACCCTGTGGGTCCAGGCTGGCGAAACGCGCCTGCGCCAATTGCTCGGCAATTTATTGGCCAACGCGCTGGATGCACTCAGTGAAAGCCCGCAGCCGCGTCGGATCTGGATCAGCGCAGAACTGACCGAAACCACCCTGGACCTGCATCTGCGTGATAATGGCCCGGGTTTCAGCGCCGAAGCCCTGCAGCGCGCACTGGAACCCTTTTACACCACAAAAACCAGCGCCCAGGGCCTGGGCTTGGGTTTGGCCATTTGCGAAGCCTTGATGCGAGCCCTGGGCGGCGAACTGCGCTTTGCCAATCATAAAGATGGCGGCGCCGTGCTGACCCTGCACTTGCTGCGCAGCGACAACACCATGAACAAAGACCATTACAACGAAAGCTGAGCCGCCACTGGAAAAGCCTTGAACCAGATCAATTCCTGCACTGCTCAGACTGGCTTAATCTAGGTGGCTGCACCCGCTCCCTGGTGCCAGCCATCAGGTGAGTGGTTGCAAAGACTCTAAAATTGCCACAACCGACATTTACCTGCCCATTAACATGGAATGTTGATGCTCAACCCTGAGGTTTTGCTCCATGACCACCCTCGACGCCCGTACTCAGGTTTTGCTGATTGATGATGATCCTCACCTACGCCAGGCACTCAGCCAGACGCTTGACCTGGCAGGCTTGCAGGTCACCAGCCTGGCCAATGCCCAGGACATCGCCACGCATATTGCCCGCGATTGGCCAGGCGTGGTGGTCAGTGATATCCGCATGCCGGGCATTGATGGGCTGCAACTGCTCAAGCAATTGCAGGAACAAGACCCCGAGCTACCCATTCTGTTGATTACCGGCCATGGAGACGTACCGCTCGCCGTGCAAGCCATGCGCGCCGGGGCTTATGACTTCCTTGAGAAACCCTTTGCCAGCGAAGATCTGCTCGACAGTGTGCGCCGTGCGCTGGCCTTGCGCCGCCTGGTCCTGGACAATCGCAGCCTGCGCCTGGCCCTGACCGACCAGCACCAACTGACCGCGCGCCTGGTTGGTCAATCAATCCCCATGCAGCGCTTGCGTGAGCAAATCGGTGCGCTCGCCAGTATCAGCACCGATGTATTGATCTTGGGAGAAACCGGCTCCGGCAAAGAGGTGGTCGCACGTGCCTTGCATGACCTGTCCAGCCGCCGCGACGGGCCATTTGTTGCGATCAACGCCGGAGCACTGGCTGAGTCAGTGGTTGAAAGCGAGCTGTTCGGCCACGAGCCTGGCGCCTTTACGGGCGCGCAGAAGCGCCGCATCGGCAAGTTTGAGTTTGCCAATGGCGGCACGCTGTTTCTCGATGAAATCGAAAGCATGAGCCTGGACGTGCAGGTCAAGCTGCTGCGCCTGCTGCAAGAGCGGGTGGTCGAGCGCTTGGGTGGCAACCAATTGATACCTCTGGATATCCGTATCATTGCCGCAACCAAGGAGGACTTGCGCCAAGCGGCGGACCAAGGCCGTTTCCGGGGTGACCTTTATTACCGCCTGAATGTGGCGCCGCTCAGTATTCCATCGCTGCGCGAGCGCGGTGACGACATCCTGCTGCTGTTCCAGCACTTTGCCGACAATGCCAGTGCACGCCACTCGCTGGCCACTCGCGCCCTGCAACCTGCGCAATCGGCGCAATTGCTCCGTCATAGTTGGCCAGGCAACGTGCGCGAGCTGCAAAATGCCGCCGAGCGATTTGCATTGGGGCTTGGCCTGGGCCTTGAACAGGTGATTGATGAGCCGCCGGTACAGAACCCCCAAGGCGAATCACTGAGTGAGCAGGTTGAACGCTTTGAACGCTCGATCATCGCCGCCGAACTCAATCGCTCGCACAGTTCGATGCGCAGCCTGGCCGAAGCCTTGGGCGTGCCCCGCAAGACCCTGCACGACAAATTGCGCAAACATGGCCTGAGTTTCGCTGACACTGGCGAAAGCTCGCCAGATAGCGCGGACTAACTGGCGAAAAACCGCCACCTCTAATAGCCAATCAACTATTGCTATGCGAATCTCGCATAGCAATAAAATATCATCGTCAACCTCAACATAGATAAAAGCCAGCAACAACGGGAGCTATTGGAATTACCCACTGAAATTGCTAACTGTTTTTCGCACAAGCAATACACTGGCATGGCCGTTGCTCTACCCTTTGCAGGCGATACAACAAATACAAGCCAGGTAATCTCTGCCATGCGCCCGTCATTTTCTGACAAGCAGCCTAGACTTGTTGTTGTTCGCCCGGTTTTCGCGCTACGGCGCTCAACGCTATAAACACAACAAGAGGAAGTATTCGCATGTTCAAAATGACTGCCAAGGCACTCGCATGTGCCCTGTCGCTGAGCATCGCCGGTATGGCCCAGGCGGCCGACCCGATCGTGATCAAATTCTCCCACGTCGTAGCCGACAACACCCCTAAAGGCCAAGGCGCAAACCTGTTCAAGAAACTGGTTGAAGAACGCCTGCCAGGCAAAGTAAAGGTAGAGGTTTACCCGAACTCGTCGCTGTTCGGTGACGGTAAAGAAATGGAAGCCCTGCTGCTCGGCGACGTGCAACTGATCGCTCCATCGCTGGCCAAGTTCGAGCAATACACCAAAAAACTGCAGATTTTCGACCTGCCGTTCCTGTTCAACGATATTCACGCCGTCGACAAATTCCAGCAAAGCCCACAAGGCCAGGAACTGCTGACTTCGATGGAATCGAAGAACATCACAGGCCTCGGCTACTGGCACAACGGCATGAAGCAGCTGTCGGCCAACAAGCCACTGCACGAACCTAAAGACGCTCGCGGCTTGAAGTTCCGTGTACAGGCTTCTGCAGTACTTGAAGAGCAATTCAAGGCAGTGCGCGCCAACCCACGCAAGATGAGCTTTGCCGAGGTTTACCAAGGCCTGCAAACTGGCGTTGTAAACGGTGCGGAAAACCCGTACTCGAACATCTACAGCCAGAAGTTCAACGAAGTTCAGAAGTACATCACCGAATCCAACCACGGTGTACTGGACTACATGCTGATCACCAACACCAAGTTCTGGAACGGCCTGCCTGAAGATGTACGCACCGAACTGGACAAGATCCTGGTTGAAGTGACCGCTGAAGTGAACAAGCAAGCCGAGATCCTCAACGAAGGTGACAAGCAGCGCATCATCGACGCTAAAACCAGCGAGATCATCACCCTGACGCCAGAGCAGCGTGCTGAGTGGCGCGATGCCATGAAGCCAGTCTGGAAGAAGTTTGAAGGCGACATCGGTGCTGACCTGATCAAGGCCGCTGAAGCTTCGAACAACTAAGGTGACCTGGCCGCAATTGCGGCTCGAAACCCGCTAGCGCGCGCCTCCAGGGCACGCGCTACCGGGCCCCAAGCAAGATCGCGGGTTACCACGGTCTTCGCCCCTCACCTTTGGAGATCTTATTGATGAACGCCTTGCGGCGCGTTTGGGACCACTTCGAAGAAGGCTT
>NZ_AFFX01000007.1:0-90825 GCF_000222125.1 Pseudomonas sp. S9
GGATGGACTTCAGTTCTTGTGGATTCATTATGTGAACACCCTGGATGTTGAGTATGTTTGGCAGCCTCGGCTGAAGTGATACGTTATCGTACAACTATAAAAAAGAACACTCCTTTTCATTCGACTTAAGTCTAGCGCAACAGGTTTTGGGCATGCAGCCGTCTGCAATAGGCATAAGCGCCACAAAATAGCGCAGCCAGGAGTTGCCTTGCATCATTTGCGAACAGATGGTCGTTGACAGCCAAGCTTTTGGTTGGTACAAATTCGCCATGTCGTACGACGACGCATAACTACACCAATAAAAACAAATACGAGAATCAATCTATGCCTTCGATTCCAAAGCATTCTCAGGACACACCCTCTTTGAGGGGGCGCCTGGAAACGTCTCGCCAAGGGATCAATCGCCCAAGGGGGACGCTGCAATGAGCCAGCACCAAACCCCCAGCGTAATGAGCATGCAGGTGATCCCCGTTGCCGGCCAGGACAGCATGCTGCTTAACCTTTGCGGAGCCCATGCGCCCTACTTCACGCGTAACCTGGTGCTGCTCAAGGACAACGCCGGCAACATGGGCATCGGCGAAGTGCCGGGCGGTGAAGGTATTCGCCAGGCACTTGAGCGTATCCGCCCCCTGGTCGAAGGCCAGCCAATCGGCGCCTATAACCGTGTGCTGCGCAGCCTGCAACAGGCCCTGTCAGGCAAGGCTGACGGCCCTCAAACCATCGCTCACCAGGTCACCTCGGAAGCTGAAGCCGCCGTACTGCGCCAGCCCCACGAGATCAACCTGCGCCTGGATAACGTCATCACGGCGGTTGAAGCGGCCCTGCTCGACTTGCTTGGCCAGTACCTCAAGGTTCCAGTCGCTGAATTGCTTGGCGCAGGCCAGCAGCGCGATAGCGTGCCGATGCTGGCGTATCTGTTTTATATCGGGGACAGCAATAAAACCGACCTGCCCTATGTAAAAGGCACGGGTGATGACTGGTACAAACACCGGCACAGCGTTGCGATGACCCCGCAAGCCATTGCCGATCAGGCTGAATCTGCCGCCGCCCGTTACGGCTTCAGCGACTTCAAGCTCAAGGGTGGCGTAATGCACGGCAGCGAAGAAATGGCTGCCGTTGCCGCCATCAAGTCGCGCTTCCCGCAGGCCCGCGTCACACTTGATCCGAACGGTGCCTGGTCGCTGGATGAAGCCATTGCCCTGTGCAAGGGTCAAAACCATCTGCTGGCTTACGCCGAAGACCCCTGCGGTCCTGAGAATGGTTACTCCGGCCGGGAAGTCATGGCCGAGTTCAAGCGCGCAACCGGCATTGCGACTGCCACCAACATGATCGCCACCGACTGGCGTCAGATGGGGCACTCACTGCGCCTTGAAGCGGTGGAAATCCCGCTGGCCGACCCACACTTCTGGACCATGCAGGGCGCCGTCCGCCTTGGCCAGGTGTGCGCCGAGTTCGGCCTGACCTGGGGCTCGCACTCCAATAACCACTTTGACGTATCGCTGGCCATGTTTACCCATGTTGCCGCCGCCGTACCCGGGCGCATCACGGCCATCGACACCCACTGGATCTGGCAGGAAGGCCAGGAACGACTGACCCGCGAACCGCTGCAAATCATCGGCGGCAAGGTTCAGGTACCACAACGTCCGGGCCTCGGTATCGAACCCGACCTGGATCGTATACACAGCGCCCATGAACTCTATAAGCGCGTCGCCACTGGCGCACGTGACGATGCCATGGCCATGCAGTACCTCGTGGCGGGCTGGCAGTACGACCCGAAACGTCCAAGCTTGGGCCGCACCCGTTAAGGCGCGCCTATTTACAACCACCCGGAGAATTCCAATGAAAAAAACAATCCGTGCCTCCCTAATGTCTGCAATGATCGCCATGGGCGTATTAAGCGGCCCAGCCAGTTCCTTTGCAGCTGATGCAGCCAATTGGCCGACACGCCCGGTGCAAGTGGTGGTAATCGCCAACCCTGGCGGCGACACTGACTTCAACGCCCGCATGATGGCCAAGTACTTCAGCGAAATCACCGGCAAGAACATGGTCGTGACCAACGTCGCTGGCGGCGGTGGCACCCTGGCTGCCGAACAGGTCAAGGGCGCAGCGCCGGATGGCAACACCATACTGTTCACCCACACCGGCCAGTTGATCGTCAACGAAGTGGCTGGCCTGTCCAAAGACAGCTACGACGCCTTCGATATCTCCTGCATCGCAGGCGTGGACAAAGGCGCCATCTTTGTTGCCAGCGAACAAGCCGGCGTGAAAAGCCTCAAAGACCTGATCGAAAAAGCCAAGGCCAACCCAAACACCATCGCCTACGGCACCGAGATCGGCAGTTTCTCGCACATCCAGGGCTTGATGTTTGAACAGCTGGCGGGTGTAAAACTGAAAATGATCGACGCCGGCACAGTGTCCGAGAAAGTGGTTGCCCTGCTGGGTGGACGCATGGACCTGGGCGCGATCAGCTATGGCTCGGTACAGGACTACATCAAAGGCGGCCAGATGGTTGCGCTGGGCCAGCCAAACGCCGAGCGTAACGCGCTGCTGGGCGACGTTAAGACCTTCAAGGAACAAGGTGTCGACTTCACTATCGACAAGCCTTACGTGGTTGCCTTTCCAAAGGGTACTGATCCGGCAATCGTGAAAAAGATGGCCGACATCATGAAGCAGATCACTGAAAACCCTGAGTACGCAGAAGAGCTGAAGAAATCTTTCAAGCAACCTGTTGCCTACTACAACACCGAAGAAGCCATCGCGACCCTGAAAAAGACCCGCGAAGACTTCATGCAGTACAAGGACGCCCTGCGCCAGTCCAAATGATGTAAAGGTCGGGCCGGTCTGCTGACCGGCACGCGCCAAGCGACCATCACCAGAGGTTAAATGATGGCTACAAACAAGAAAACTGAACTGGCCATTGCCGGCTGCATGCTGGCTGTCGGCATTGGCTACCTGCTGATGACGACCCAGTTGCCCCACCATAGCGGTATCGACGCGACCTTCGTCCCTTACCTGCTCTCGGCCCTACTGTGCATGCTTGGCGCATTGCATATGCTGGCGGCGGTAAAAATGCCACAGGCCGTGCAAGCGGCAAGCACACCAGACGAAGCCGCCAGCGAGCCGCTAGACGCCAAGGCAGTTGTCAAAACCCTGGCGTTGATCGTCGCTTACATCGCTCTATTGAAAACGGTCGGCTTTCCGATCATGACCACGATTTACCTCTACCTGCAGTTCATCGTGCTCACCCCCGTCAACCAGAAGGTCAACCACCTGGTCTATGTGCTGATTGCACTGATCACCTCTGCAGTGGTGTACACCCTGTTCCGTGAGGCCTTTGACCTGATGCTGCCATCCGGCCTGTTTGGCTTCTAGGAGAATCGACCATGCTCGACTTATTGCAGCAAGGCTTCGGTGCTGTTTTTTCAATCCATATCATGCTGCTGATGGTCATTGGTGTCGCCGTCGGCATCGTCTTTGGCGCAGTGCCTGGTTTGTCAGCCACAATGGCGGTAGCCCTGTGCCTGCCACTGACCTTCACCATGGGCCCGCACGCCGGCTTGTCACTGCTGGTATCCCTGTTTATCGGCGCCACGTCCGGCGGCTTGATATCGGCCATTCTCTTGAAGATTCCGGGAACCCCCTCCTCCATTGCCACTGTGTTCGACGGTGGCCCGATGATGGAGAAAGGCGAAGGCGTTAAAGCGCTGGGAGTCGGTATTGTCTTCTCCTTCCTGGGCACCATCTTCAGCATCATCGCCCTGATGTTCCTGGCACCGCAGTTGGCCAAGTTCGCCCTGCGCTTTGGCCCGCAGGAATACTTCTCCATCGCCGTATTCTCATTGACCCTGATTGCCACGCTCTCCGCCGGCTCGATGGTCAAGGGCTTGTTCGCCGGAGCGCTGGGCTTTGCCGTTTCCACCGTGGGGATTGCCCCGGTTGAAGCGATTCGCCGCTTTACCTTCGACTTCGCCGAACTCAATGGCGGCTTCGCCATGCTCACAGTGATGATCGGCATGTTCGCAGTGGCCGAGATCATCAAGGTGGCCGAGCGCGGACGCCGCCCTGTGGAAGCCAAGGCTGAACCGGTCAGCATGAAGAACATCAAGGGCTTCGGCTTCTCGATGCGCGAGTTTCGCGAGCAGGTACCCAACGCAACGCGCTCCGGCCTGATCGGCCTGGGTGTCGGGATTCTACCGGGCATCGGCGCTGGCACCTCTAACCTGCTGGCCTACATCATTTCGAAGAAACGCGCGAAAGATCCAGACAGCTACGGCAAGGGCAACATGGGCGGTGTGGTTGCCAGTGAAACCGCTAACAATGCCGGTATCGGCGGTGCCATGCTGCCCCTGATGACCCTGGGTATTCCGGGCGATACGGTAACCGCGATTTTGCTTGGCGGCTTTTTGATTCACGGCATCCAGCCCGGCCCGTTGCTGTTCATCACCCAAGGTCCGCTGGTCTACACCATCTTCGCCGCCTTGCTGGTATCGACCGTACTGATGCTGTTCATGGAATTCTATGGCTTGCGCATCTTTATCAAGCTGCTGGAGATCCCCAAGCACATCTTGCTGCCGATCATCCTGGTTTTGTGCGTGGTCGGTGCATTCGGCCTCAGCAGCCGCCTGTTCGACGTTTGGTCGATCCTGGTATTTGGCGTACTGGGCTACGCCTTCGTCAAAGCGGGTATTCCACCGGCGCCGTTTATCATCGGCTTCATTCTTGGACCAATGGCCGAAACCAATCTGCGCCGTGGCCTGATGATGTCCGATGGCAACTTCGGCACTTTCCTCACCAACCCGATTTCGGCAACCTTCCTCGGTTTGGCGCTGGCCTTTGTAATCTGGCAACTGGTCAGCGCGATTCGCCCAAAGAAGAGCATGATCAACGAAATCATCCGCACCTGATGGGTGCTTAACCTTGAAAGGCCAGCTCTTGTAGCTGGCCTTTTTTATTGTCCGGGCGTTGATACAGGCCTGGGCGCGATCCACGGACGGCTTGCTTGAACGCAATCGAGCTCGGCCGCTTGAGGCTTTGGCGTTCATGTCCGGATGCATCGCGCTATCTCGCTGTGCAAATTCTTGAGAAGAAGCATGACGGCACGGATTGGCAAGGTCTATTCTAATTAACCATTCCATTGATACCCGAATTGAATCAATGTTCGAACTTGCCCAACTGCGCTGTTTCACCATGGTTGCCACGGAGCTCAACTTCCGGCGAGCAGCTGAACGCCTGCATATGACCCAGCCGCCCTTGAGCCGACAGATCAGGTTATTGGAGCATCAGCTTGGCGTCAGCCTGTTCAAGCGCAGCACCCGCTCTGTTTGCCTGACCGCTGCAGGACGCGCCTTTCTGATTGAGGCCAGCAGCCTGCTTGAGCGTGCCGAACAGGCTACGCAAAGGGCGCGCAGAATCGCCGCTGGTGACCTGGGCTCGGTAGCCTTGAATTTCGTCGCCAACGCGGTCCATGGCTTGCTGCCGCGAGCGCTCAACGACTTACGCGAACGCCTGCCGGATATAGAGGTGAAACTGCAGGAGATGACCAGCTTCGAGCAGATCGAAGCGCTGCGCGAGAGACGCATTGACATAGGCATTGTACGCACGCCAGTGATGCAGCCGGGCATTAGCAGTCTCAGCCTGCTGCATGAGCCGTTCGTACTCGCCGTGCCACGCCAGCATCCGCTGGCCAACCAAACGCTGGTCCGAGTCAGGGACCTCGATGCACAACCCTTCATCCTGTCGTCCTGGCAACCCTTCAATGAGTTGATCAACGGCTTGCTCCCCACCCATAACATCCAGCCAAGGGTGGTGCAGGAACTGAGCTCGACCCTGACAATCTTGACCCTGGTCAACTCGGGCATGGGGCTGGCACTGGTGCCACTGGGGGCCTCACGCCTGCGCCAGGATAACCTGTGCTTTCGCCCCATAGACTTGCCGGATGGCATGCACAGCACCCTGCACCTGGCCTGGCGCGAAGACGACGACAACCCAGCTTGCGCGGCGGTCAGGCAAGCTCTGCTCAGCGCCGCGCAGCTGGAAAGTCATGTGCTCAACGAGCAGGATCAGGGACGCTGACCGACCTCGGCCTGTTGCACGGTCCAACCTGCTACTTGCTCGCTTAGCGTCAGGCCCAACCCCGGACGGGTCGGCACCAGCATGCGGCCGTCGCGGGTTTCCAGGCGTTCCTCGAACAGCGGCTCCAACCATTCGAAGTGCTCTACCCAAGGTTCACGCGTATGGGTTGCAGCCAAGTGCACATGCAACTCCATGGCAAAGTGCGGCGCCAGCGTCATGCCCGCTTGTTCGGCCAATGTTTGCACCCGTAGATACGGGGTGATGCCACCCACACGCGGCGCATCCGGCATCAGGTAGTCCGCTGCGCGTTGTCGAATAAACTCCCAGTGTTCGGCTGGGCTGGTAAGCATTTCACCGGTGGCAATCGGGGTATCGAACTGGCGCACCAACTCGGCATGACCCTCGGCGTCGTAGCAATCGAGCGGCTCCTCGATCCAGACCAACTGGAAGTCCTCCAGGCGGCGGCACATGCGCCGCGCGGTGGTGCGATCCCATTGCTGGTTGGCGTCGACCATCAACGGGAAGGATTCCCCCAGGTGCTTACGCACCTTGGCCACCCGATGCAGATCCAGCGCGGCATCGGGCTGGCCGACCTTAAGCTTGATTCCACCAATGCCCTGTTCACGGGAGACATCCGTGTTTTTCAGCAATTGCTCCAGAGGGGTATGCAGAAACCCGCCGGAGGTGTTGTAGCAACGTACCGAGTCCCGCTGGGCGCCGAGCAAACGCGCCAGCGACAGGCCCGAGCGGCGCGCCTTGAGGTCCCAGAGCGCCACGTCAAAGGCCCCAATGGCCTGCGTCGCCAGGCCACTGCGTCCAACCGAGGCACCCGCCCAGCACAGCTTGTCCCAGAGCTTGGCGATATCACTGGGGTTTTCACCAATCAGGTTTGGCGCGATTTCCAGCGCGTGGGCAAACTGGCCAGGTCCACCGGCGCGCTTGGAGTAGCTGAACCCCATGCCTTGATGACCATCACGGGTCTGGATTTCAGCAATCAGAATGGCAATTTCAGTCATGGGCTTTTGCCGTCCGGTCAGGACCTTGGCATCACTGATCGGGTTAGCCAGCGGCAACGCCACGGAACGTATACGGAGCCAGGCGATACGGTCTTCGTCTGCGCAAGTCATAGCAGGCTGTTGGTTCATTGGAGTCTCCACCTTGGCGAATCAAATAGCGTCCGTGACCCGGTATTGGAGCCAAATCACAGGACATGGAAAAACCACAGCCCCTTTGATTCTAAAATGATTGCGAAATCATTCAACAGCCAAAAAAAATTATGTAGTGCCCCTTTCGATCACCTCGAAACCCGTGTCGAGACGCAAGGGCTTGCGCGCTAAAGATGGATCGGCAAAACGCGCCAGCAGTGCCTCGGCAATCGACCGGCCGATACGCAGGCCATCAACACGCACCGTTGAGAGTGCTGGATGAGTGTGCGCCCCGCTGGATAAATCACAAAACCCAATCACCGCCAACTCTGACGGCACTGCGATTTGCCGACTGGCAGCCTCCGCCAACACGCCCTGGGCAATGGTATCGGAGCTGCAAACCACCACTTCACCCGCTTTATCCTGGGCCAGCAGACGGCTCAACCCTTCGCGCCCGGTTGCCAGCGTTGCTGGTGCAGCTAAACGTTCAATCGCCACAGCGGCAACACCCTGCTGCGCAAGCGCCTGGGCCACGCTTTTGCTACGCCTGATGCCTCGCGGGTCGTCGAGTGTGATGACCGAGACGCGTCTATAGCCTTTGTTCAGCAGGTAATCCGCCACGGCCTGGCCAACAGCCTCATGGGAAAAGCCCACCAGCATGTCCAGCGGCTGATCGCATAGATCCCAGGCTTCCACCAGCGGAATTCCGACTCGCGCCAGACGTTGCCGGCTCTCCAGCGTGTGCTCGATGCCCGTTAGAACGATCCCGTCTGGCCGACGCCCCAACAACGTACTGAGCAATGCCTCTTCCTGCTCGGCTTCGTAGCCGGTCAGACCAAGCAAGGTTTGATAACCCGCCTCGGCCAGGCGCTCGGTGAGCGCTTGCACTGTGTCGGAGAAAATCGAATTGGCGATGGTCGGCAGCATGATCGCCACCAGACGGCTTCGGCTCGCAGCCAGTGAGCCAGCAGCAAGATTGGGGTCATATCCGGTGGCACGCACAGCTTCGAGCACCCGGCGGCGGGTTTTATCGGCAACCACTTCGGGCCGTCCCAGCCCACGCGACACGGTGATTGGCGAGACACCCGCAACTCGCGCAACATCAATCAGGGTTGGCGTGCTGGAGGAACCGGCTGGCTTGTGGCTCGCCATGATCAAGCTCCTGGCAACTGACTCACCGCTGACTAGATCGCAGTCGTCTGCTGGGCTTCGCTTTCAGCTTGCTCATGAGCCTGACGCAAACGCTCGCGGCTGTTGGTCAGGTGCAGACGCATCGCCGCTCGCGCAGCCTCAGCATCCTGGCGCTCGATGGCCTCGAATATCTGTTCATGCTCACGCTCAAGGCGAGCCATGTACAAGCCTTTGTCATCATGGGCCAAGGTCGCCGAGTTCACCCGCGTACGCGGAATGATATTGGTGCCCATGTGGCTCATGATGTCGGTGAAATAGCGGTTACCCGTGGCCTCTGAAATGGCAACGTGAAACTGGAAATCGGATGCGACGGCATCACTGGCGTGAGCCACGCTGTCTTTCAACGCATCCAGTGCGGCCCGCATCGCCAACAATTGCTCCGGGCTACGGCGCTGGGCCGCCAAACCGGCTGACTCGACTTCCAGGCTGATGCGCAGCTCCAGGATATTGAGTACATCGCGCAGGGTGACAATGGTGGCTGGGTCAATCCGAAATCCATTGGCGGTGGGCACATCGATGACGAATGTACCGATACCGTGGCGCGTTTCAACCAGACCCGAGGCTTGCAGCCGCGACAGCGCCTCGCGAACAACCGTGCGACTCACCCCCTGCGCCGCCATGATCGCCGACTCGGTCGGCAGCTTTTCACCGCGCTTGATCTCGCCATCGCGAATGCGCTGCGAAAGCTCAGCGACAAGCTCCTGGGCAAGGCTGCGATGCTTACGACGGGGAAGCTGCTGATTGTTTTGATTGAGCATGACTCTTCGGGCCTGTGGGTCAATGTGTATACATCATAACCCAATAGTTGTATGACAACAGCGCAATGATGGCAAGTCGGTTGCCATGCTTGATTGTGGAGCTAATCAAAAGTTAGGCACTAGTAGGTTTCGTCCGATTCAGGAGCCGTAAATCCTTTCTGGACAATGAGTTGCCAGCGTATTCGATCCAGCCTTGTCGATTAACCTGCGCATGCAAAACCTTGAGCGGGATATCGAGCAACAACCGAGGCAGATGCCTGGTCCGATCAGCCCAGCAATATTTATCTTTGTGTTACAGCCTGCCATGCTTGTTTGATTTGCAGTCAGGCGCAGCTAACTTGATCCAGTACTTAACCGAAGCATGGCGTCACCGCCCAACCCATAAACGCGTATGGGCCCTGGCTGCCCCCATGATCCTGTCGAATGTCTCGGTCCCAATGGTCGCCTTGGTCGACAGCGCAGTGGTTGGTCATCTGCCCCACGCCTATCAACTGGCTGCAGTGGCGGTAGGCGGAACCTTATATACCCTGCTGACCTGGGCCATGGGTTTTCTACGCATGGGCACCACAGGTTTTGCCGCCCAGGCCTCTGGTCGGCAAGACGGCGGGGCATTGCGCCAGGTACTCTGCCAGGGCTTGCTACTGGCTTGTACGCTCGCGGTACTGCTGATTGCCCTTGCCGTGCCTTTCAGTCGACTCGCCTTGAGCTTGATGCAACCCTCGGCTGAACTCAATCAACTGGCCCTCGACTACTTCCATATCCGCCTGTTTGGCCTGCCAGCAGCGCTGGCGACCTATGCCCTGATTGGCTGGCTACTGGGCACCCAGAACGCACGCGGCCCACTGGCGATACTACTGACCACCAACATACTGAATGTCGGGCTCGACCTGTTCTTGGTTCTGGGCCTGCAATGGGGCGTCAGTGGCGCGGCATGGGCCTCGGTCGTCGCGGAATGGACTGGTGCCCTGCTCGGCCTGTGGCTGGCACGCAAGGCCCTGCGCCCTTATGTGGGTGAGATCAACTGGCCAGTGCTGCGCCGCTGGACAAGCTGGCGGCCATTGCTGGCCGTCAACCGCGACATATTCATCCGCACCCTCGGACTACAGCTGGTATTTTTCCTGGTCACGGTGCAGGGCACGCGCCTGGGCGATGCAACAGTCGCCGCCAATGCCTTGCTCTTGAACGGCCTGCTGCTCACCGCCCATGCACTGGATGGCCTGGCCCATGCCGTCGAGGCGCTCTGTGGCCATGCGTTGGGCGCCAGGGATCGTAAGGCGCTGCGCCGTAGCTTGATCGTTGCCACCGGCTGGTCGTTAGTCGTAAGCCTGCTGTTTGCCTTGTTCTTTTTCCTGGCAGGAGACTGGTTCATCAGGCTGCAAACCAATATTGAACCCGTGCGTGACATTGCCCACATCTATTTGCCCTACCTGGCACTCTTGCCGCTGATTGCGGTCTGGAGCTATGTGCTGGACGGTCTTTTTATTGGCGCTACCCGAGCCAGGGAGATGCGTAACGCCATGCTCATTGCGGTCTCTATAAGCCTGCCATTGGGCTGGCTGCTGCAAGGATTGGGCAATCACGGCCTGTGGCTCGCATTTCTTGGCTTCATGGCGTTACGCGGTATCAGCCTTGGCGCCTATGCTTATCTTATGAACCGGCATGACAGTTGGTGAAATACCGAAGCGAGCAACCTCATTATGCTAAGTCTCAAACTGCCTGAAAATGAAACACAACGCCAAGCAGCCCTCGACGACCAGGAGTTGCTGGACACGCCGGCCGATCCCTATCTGGACACCATTGTGCGCGTGGTACGCGACCTGTTTTCCGTGCAAACAGTACTGGTGAGCCTGATAGATCGTGATCGCCAATGGTTCAAGTCGCGCCTGGGCCTAGATGTGGCCGAGACGCCGCGCAGTATCTCCTTCTGCGACCAGGCGATCCAGAGCGCAGACACCTTCGTCGTCAACGACGCCCATGTTGATCAGCGTTTTCGCGATAACGAACTGGTCACCGAAAATCCCTATGTGCGCTTTTACGCCGGCCAGCCACTGTTCTCCGAAGAGGGCCAGGCGCTTGGCACTCTGTGCATGATTGACCCACAACCGCGAAAACTCAGCCCGAGAGAAAAAGCGCTATTCAAGGACATGGCGACCCTGGCCGAGGGCTACCTGAAATTGCGCCGCGTCAGCCACCAGACCGAGCAACTGCGCGACGCCCTGAGCCGCGAACAACGCAAGGGCATGCTCGATCAACTGACCCAACTGTGGAACCGCGCTGGCCTGGAGCACTTTTTGGCCCATGAGCAACGCACCGCACAAGAGCGTGGCGCCCACCTGGGCATACTGTTTTGTGATCTCGACCGGTTCAAGCAAGTCAACGACACCCACGGTCATGACGCTGGTGATCAGGTCCTGTGGCAAACCGCACGGCGAATATCCAGCGCGGTACGCCCCAATGACATTGTCACCCGTAATGGCGGCGAAGAATTCGTTGTGCTGGCCCATGTCAATGACGTGCGTGAACTGGAGCACATAGCCGAACGCATCCGCAGCAAAATTGGCGACAGTCACTTCACCCTTGAGCAAGCAGAGCTACCATTGACTATCAGCATTGGCTGCACGCTCATCGGCGAAGCCGAGACCGGGGCCAATGCAATGAAACGTGCAGACCGAGCACTCTATCGAGCCAAGCACAATGGTCGCGACCGGGTCGAAACCGCAACGGACTGACGCATAACACTCCAGAAGAGTCTTGATAACCAGCAAGGAAACAACATGGGCGAGGCAATTGCGGCTTACCTGCATTACCTATCGATTTTTGGCTTGTTCGCACTGCTCAGCATCGAGCATGTGAGCTTCAGCAAGGAACTGGATGTAGCACGCGCGCGGCGCCTTGTTATCACCGACCTGGCCTACGGCGTCTGTGCAGGCCTGGTCCTGCTGACCGGTTTGGTACGGGTCATCTGGTATGGCAAAGGCTGGCAATACTACATTTCCAACAGCCTGTTCCACACCAAAGTCGGGCTGTTTATCCTGGTCGGCCTGCTTTCGGCATACCCCACCTACGTCTACCTGAACTGGCGTAACACCCTAAAGACAGGACAAGCGCCAGTGATCAGCCGCCGGGAAAAACTCCTGGTAACCATGATCATTCGCCTGGAGTTGCTGCTACTCCTGATCATTCCCCTGCTTGCCACATTGATGGCACGTGGGTTTGGTTCAGGCTGATGACATGCAGGTTCCGCCATCATTTGAGAAAGCCTTACATGTTGAAATTGCTATGCAGCGGCCTAATGGGCTTGCTTGTTTATTTAATGGCATTGAGTTCAGCACATGCATCAATGCGCTGCAGCAACGGCATTATTGACGAAGGCGATCTGACCCTTGTCGTGCTGGAAAAATGCGGCGAACCTAACACTAGACAAATCATCCCTCCCCAGACCGAGAGCAATGGCCAGATCAAGGCCAAGTCAGTCACCGTCGAAAACTGGGTTTATGGGCCAGATAACGGCGCGTATAAATATCTGAAATTCATTGATGGCAAACTGGTGAAAATCGACAGCGGTCGTCTTTAGGTCTGTTGGAAAAACAACGGGACTGAGGGATGGCAGGTTGGGTTTTGCTCAAATAGTCAGCCAGATGAACGTGCGGGCTTTTGTGAGCAGTAGTAACGATGGGCATTGATCCCTCCATATTCGTTTACCCTGAGATTCTTTATCGGGTTGGATGTGACTATGGATTTGCGAGATCTTTATTATTTCGAAATGGTTGCCGTCTACGGAAGTCTCGTACGCGCCGCAGACCGCGTGCACAAGACCCAGCCCGCTCTTTCGAAAAGTATTCAGCGCCTTGAAACTACACTCGATACAGCTCTGTTCAATCGCGAAGGCCGCCGCATGCGTCTTACTCCGGCAGGTGAGTTGTTGCTGCTACGGGCCCGACATTTACGTTTAGGCGTCGAAGAGACGCAGCGAGAAATTCAGGGTTTCGCCAAGGGAACAGCAGGTGTTGTACGCCTTGGCTGCGGGCCGACAGCTGCTGAGTTTTTACTGCCGCGCCTAGTGGAAATACTCCTTGAGCTGGCGCCTGAACTGACTCTTGATTTGATCACCGGCCAAAATGATCTGCTGGTCAACTCTCTACGTACCGGCCATGTCGACTTGCTGATCAGCCCGTTATCTGCAATTGATTCTGAAGTGTTCGAGACACATGCGTTACTTGAGGATGAGGTGGTAGTGGTCGCCAGCGGCGACCACCCGCTATTGGAAAAGGAGGTATCCCTGATTGACCTTTGCTCCTGTCGCTGGGTCTTACCAGCCCCTTCAGTAGCAACACGGCGCTGGTTGGACAATCCCTTTTTCAACCACCACTTGGATCTTCCCAAGATCCACATTCAGACCAACTCCCTAAGCGCTATGCCACGCTTGATCACTCACACGAAACTGCTCAGCTTCATTTCCCGACACAATCTCAAACTAGGCCACGCAGGGGCTAATTTGAAAGAAATCGTCCTGAAGCAAACCACCATGAACCGCAGTTTTGGTCTGGTGCGGCGTCGCGAGGCATACCTGTCGCCCCCAGCAGCGTTTGTCGTCGATCTTCTCCGGCGAGAAGGTAAAGCACTGTTCACTGCGCACTGCTCTCAGGATATATAAAACCAATTCATATAAAGATAAAAAACTGGAAATAGATTTATAGATGCGCCCATTGAATGATGAGGTCATTCAAACAAACACAAAGGGCGCACCTCATGTCTCACACCATTCTTGTCACAGCACCAACGCTGGCAAGTGCGGGCCTTGATTTGCTGTTATCTCAGGACTGCCGTGTTCTGTTCACTCCTTCAGGACAAGGCCCTGAAGATATTGCAAGGGTCATGACAAGCGAGCCAGTCGATGCAGTTATTTCTCGCACCCTGGAGCTGAATGCCGCCGCTATTACCAACTGCCCGACCTTGAAAGTGATTTCCAAGCATGGAGTCGGTGTCAGTAACATTGATGTCGCAGCGGCTACTCTTTGCCAGATTCCTGTCTACATCACGCCCGGAGCCAATGCGCAATCGGTCACCGAGATGACACTCGCGCTAATGTTCGCTGCGGCTCGCCGGGTCAACTGGCTGGATCGGGAGATCCGTGAAGGTCGCTGGTCGAGATCCCAGGACGGCCTGGAGCTAAGCGGTCGCACATTGGGTTTGATTGGTTTCGGCCAGGTGGCCCGACGAGTGTCGAGTGCTTGCCAAGCAATAGGCATGTCGGTCGTTGTGTATGACCCCCTCCTTCCCCATGACAGTGATATGGAAGGTGCAGAGCGCGTCGGTTCGTTAACTGATCTTCTTCCGCGCAGCCACGTTTTGAGCTTGCATGTTCCCCTCACATCACAGACGCGCAACTTCATTGGAGCAACGCAGTTGGCGATGCTGCCAGAAGACGCAGTATTGATTAATACCGCGCGTGGAGAAGTTGTTGATGAACAAGCCCTGGCACAAGCACTGAGCGAACGCCGCTTGTATGCCGCAGGCCTGGACACCATGGCCCTTGAGCCACTCCCTGAAAACAGCCCACTACTGATGCTCGAAAACGTAGTGCTTACCCCTCACGTGGGCGGCTCAACGCCTGCCGCACTTTCGGCCATGGCAATGGGTGCTGCACGCAACGTACTGGGTTACCTCAACGGCGAGCCGAGTGCTCGATCCGCCTGCGTTAACCCAAGCGTCCTCAATCACTGATCAGGTTCTCCAATGTCTAGTTGCAGCATTCAAAACTGGCCTACCGGCTATCGTATCAACCCGCGTGTCAACGCACTGAATGAGTCACTTATTGAAGCGTTTCGCGCGATTCCTGTCGCTGTTGCAGGCGACTGCATGGGACGCAGTATTGGCTCTCGCGGCCTGCATATGTATCACGGCGATCTGTCGTTGAAAATGTGCGGCCCGGCCTTCACCCTACGCATCCGCCCTGGCGACAACCTGATGGTGCATAAAGCATTGATGATGGTTCAACCGGGGGACGTACTCGTTATTGATGGCGGTGGCGATGTCAGCCAAGCAGTCATTGGTGGACTTGTCCGCACTACGGCACTTCGAGTCAAACTCGGGGGCATCGTAATCGATGGTGCCGTGCGTGATCTTGAGGAGCTCGCAGAGGGCATCCTTCCGGTGTTTGCCGCCGGCCATACTCATAGAGGCCCGAGCAAAGACGGCCCAGGTGAAATTAACGTGCCAATCGCCTGTGCTGGATTGTGCGTACTACCGGGCGATCTCGTGCTTGGCGATGCCGATGGCGTGATCTCAATTCCTGCTCTAGACGCTGAACAGCTCTTGCCAAAGACGTTGGCGCATCTTGAACGCGAAGCATCAATTCGTGAAACCAACAGGCTCGGCACCGCTGATCCTGAGCGTTTCGACGCGTTGTTACGCTCAAAAGGACTTCCAGTTTGAATCCTTTCTAACGTAGAACTCGCTCATTTGTCATTAGGGCGAATGCGGCCTACCTGTACAACTATAAAAAACAGGACGACGACATGCTTATGATCCTTAGCTGCGTAATGCTGGCTAGCTTTATCTATTTCTTGATGAGTAAGAAACTGTCTGCTCTCACAGCGCTGATTCTCATCCCGACCCTGTTCGCACTCATTGGAGGATTTCATGCTGAACTGGGTAAATATGTGATAGATGGTTTGCGCTTGGTTGCGCCCAATGGCGTGCTGATGATTTTCGCCATGCTCTACTTCCTGACGATGACCGAAGCTGGAATGTTTGATCCCCTGGTAGCCAGGATCGTAAGAGCCGTACGTGGTGACCCTGTAAGGATATTTATCGGAACCGTATTGCTCGCTTTCATCGTCGCGCTCGATGGCGACGGAGCAACTATTTACATGATTGTGCTTTCTGCGTTCCTGCCCATCTACAAACGCCTTGGCCTCTCACGCCCAATGGTTTGCTGCTTGCTACTGCAGGTATCAGGCCTGGGAAACATGGTGCCTTGGGGCGGGCCGACCGCACGCGCGGCCACCGCGATGCATGTCGATGTGGGCGAAATGTTCGTCCCAATGATTCCAGCAATACTCGCTTCCGTCGCTTGGACATTCGCCCTGGCTTATATGTTTGGGCGTCGCGAGAGAGTTCGCCTAGGGGGAGCCATTGACATCAATGGTGATTTCTCTGAACTGGGTGAGCATCGAGGTGCTGGAGGCTGGCGTTTCAACTTCAACTGGGCCCTTACGAGCCTACTGATCTTGGCGCTATGCCTGGAGCTGTTCCCCCTCAGTTACCTGTTTATGGTCGCGGCGTGCATGGCACTAATCGTTAACTTTCCTAGCCTTAAAGACCAGCAGGATCAACTGGCACTTCATGCACCGCCAATACTGGCAGTTTCCAGCTTGATCTTTGCAGCTGGCGTTTTCACCGGGGTACTCACCGGCACTGGCATGACAAAAACTGTTGCAACTGGATTGCTAGAAATCATTCCAGATAGTTTCGGCCCTTTCATGGCTCTGCTGACAGCGTTACTCAGTATTCCACTGACCTGGCTGGTTTCCAACGATGTGTTCTACTTCGGCATACTGCCTATCCTCGCAGATACAGCACAACATCACGGGATAAGTGCAATCGAGATGGCACGAGCCTCCTTGATCGGGCAGCCCGTGCACATACTCAGTCCGTTGGTGGCTTCGACTTACCTAGTGGTGAGCATGCTCAAGCTGGATTACGCCGAGAACCAGCGTTTTACGCTGAAGTGGTCTGTGGTAAGCAGTCTTATACTTCTCTGCGTTT
Organism: Pseudomonas sp. S9; assembly: GCF_000222125.1. Lineage (NCBI taxonomy): Bacteria > Pseudomonadati > Pseudomonadota > Gammaproteobacteria > Pseudomonadales > Pseudomonadaceae > Pseudomonas > Pseudomonas sp. S9. The sequence goes on from NZ_AFFX01000007.1 coordinate 16,937, forward strand.
CCCTCCTGACTGGGATTTTCCCTTTGTATGTTCGGTAAATCTATTGGGCTCAATTAACAACGCCGTAAGCGAAAAGGCTTGGTCTTTTACAGTTTCGGCTAAGAACTCATGGCCTGGAAATTATTTAGCCGACCTCCTCACGCAGATGGTGCAGAGCTCAATGTATCAATAGCAGAACAATAGGGGACAGACCCTGAGGAATCCCCACAAAATTCCCTTTTGCATCAGCTGGATAGCTTGAAAGAGCCTGCATGATTCGGGCAGTTTGGTAGTCGCCAAACAAAACAACTTCCGAGACTCATGCAGGCCGTACGATTTTTACACAAGTCACTTTCTCAAGCACTCCCAACCGTTCACGCTAAACGCCTTACCTCCTTGATGAGTTGTGTCGCATCTTTGCTTCGCGGTCATCGCTTAACGCTGACCAGCCTCGGTAGAAGCTTGCCCGGCAAGGCTTACGTCAAGCACTCGATCAAGCGCGTAGATCGTTTGCTTGGTAATCACCACTTACATCACGAACGGCCGTTGTTCTACTGGATGATGCTCAGGGCCTTGCTTGGCTCACTGCCTCATTCTGTGATCCTGGTGGATTGGTCGCCGATCAATGCTGCCTCTGATCTTTATTTGTTGCGCGCCTCTATTCCGCTCGCCGGGCGGGCGTTTCCAATTTACGAGGCAGTGCATGATCGGGAAGGATGTCCCAAGCGGCAGGGTCAACTGCTCGATGCCTTGGCGCTCATGCTCCCAGAACACTGTGTTCCGATTCTGGTGACTGATGCTGGTTTTCGGCGTCCCTGGTTTCAAGCCGTTGAGAGCAAAGGCTGGTATTACGTGGGCCGTGTGCGTAACAGGGATCTCTATCGCAATGAGTTAGGTCAGTGGCAACCAATCAAGCAGCTATACAAGCAGGCGACATCGGCCGCCCGATCACTCGGCTTGATCGAGATGACGCGCAGAGCCCCGCATCTCTTACCGCTTTATTGCGTGCACCAAACGCCCAAGGGGCGTAAGCATCGGCGGGTGAACGGAAGTATTGCCCGCAACAAAATGAGCCGACAGAACGCTCGACGTGAGCAGGAACCTTGGTTGCTGGCCAGCAACCTGCCACAACCACAATGGACGGCTCGCCAGATCGTTGGTATTTACCGCAAGCGGATGCAAATCGAGGAAGGATTTCGGGACGTGAAAAGCCTACGCTTCGGTTTTGCTTTCGACCTGCACCGCACGCGCTGCCCACGTCGCATTGAGATCCTGTTGCTGATCGTTGCGCTGGCCTGCTACATCTTGTATTTGGTAGGCCTGAGAGCTCGAACAACAGGTCAGGCTCGTCGTTTCCAAAGCAACAGTATCAAGCATAAAACTGTGCTGTCGCTCTGGCGAATCGGGCTCGAATACCTCGGGCGCTCAGAAAGTGATTTTTCCAATTCGGTACTTGCTGAAATGGAGCTACTGCTGCGTGATGAAGTGCGCCGCCAAGCTCTCCAACTGGAGTAGATTTGTGGGGATTCCTCAGGGGCAGACCACGTTTTATTCTAAACATCAGTCAGAAAACCGTGGTATGTCCCCTATTTACTCTTTGTTAGGCATGTGCCCCACAAACGTAGCTTCTACCCTTTTGGATACAAGCATGTACGGAACCCAAACTAAAACGACAAACAATGCTCGTAAAAATTCTTTTTTAGTTTCAGGGTCGAATGCAGGCCCGCTGTCAGGAATAAAAGTGCCAACCCAAACGTCAAGAGGAATAAAAACAACAGCCACGAGTGTTACGGTTATGAAAACCTTGGGGAATAAGTAGTGCTTAGAGAAAAACAAATAAATTAAATAAATATATACCATGACAATTGCAGAGTTATAAATTAGCTCTGCGATTAATAGCGGCCCCCAGAGTGGGTGGTATAGCTCTGTTCCAGGTGTTGTTAAAAAATTAAATGTACCATCTGTGAAAACAGGATAATACGAAGTAGCAAGCGTATGTGCTATGCGAAGAGGTGTAACGATTATGCCTAACCCTATAAGTACGAGCCAACCTTGCAAGCCTTTTAATACTTTGTCCTCTTGCATAACCTCTCCTTAGCTAGATAGATGACTTTATTAACAACGATTAGCTCAAGTTTTGATAGCGTAACGCAGGAACAATAAGAACAACAAGGGACAGACCACGCTTAATTCAAAATATCAGCTAGAAAACGTAGCCAGCCCCCTATTTACTATTTCTTAATACGATGCTCAACGAACTCGTAGTCAGCTTGACAGTCAGCGGAAGGGTCTTTAACCGTATTGACATACTTGATCGTATCGCTATCGATTACGGTGTAGAGATACACCTCTGCGGTTGGCACTCCATCAGTTTTCAACTCATTCTTTCCATCGATTGCTTTCCATCTGCCAACTTCGGTACTTATGGGTTTTGATTTATTTTTGTCAGCGTAAAACGAAATTTCAAATCGCCCGTCGGAAGTGAACTTTGAGTTCCATGCCAGAAACCGGCATTTCCCGCCTTGCTCCCTCATGCCTTCCCACTCACCAACGATCCGCTGATCCTGTAGCTCTTCAGCCTGTACAACGACAGGTGTAAGGCAAACACAAGCCAAAAAAGTAGCTAATACAAACTTGTTCATCGATAACTCCTTGTTATTGGGATTTCCCTGAGTGATGAATAGGGCACAGGCCACTGCTTAATCAAAGCCTCAGCTTGAGTAGCTTAAACGGCTTTTCTTCACTCCCTGCAACCCTAAACCAGAAAAACCGGCACATGGCCGGTTTTTTGTTCAGTTTCAGCTTATGAAGACAAGTACGAGGAGCGTGTCAGGCCCAGACGTAGCGCATCAAGGAAGGTGGTGCGCTCACGGGCTGTGATCTTGGCGCTGGCGACTTTGTCGCGGTAATGGGTCATCAGCTCTTCTGGCGACAAGTGCACGTAGCGCAGCATGTCTTCGATGGTGTCGTGGGTTTCGATCCCCGCGTGGTAAACACTGCCGTCCGGGTTCTGGTAGATATTCACCGAATCGGTATCGCCGAACAGGTTGTGCATATCGCCGAGAATTTCCTGATACGCACCCACCAGGAAGATACCCAGCAGGTAGTCTTCGCCCTCGCGCACTTCATGCACCGGCAAGCTGCTTTCGATGCTCTGCTCATCGACGTATTGACGAATCTTGCCGTCGGAATCACAGGTCAGGTCCTGCAGCACGGCACGGCGCAGTGGCTCTTCCTCGAGACGATTAAGCGGCAGTATTGGCAATACCTGGCCAATCGCCCAGGTATCCGGCAGGCTCTGGAATACCGAGAAGTTGCAGATGTATTTGTCGGCCAGCTTGTCGTTGAGTTCATCAAGCACCTGGCGATGCGAACGCTGGCGCGCCTTCATCGAGTTGTACAGGCGACGGCACACCGCAAAGTAGCACTGCTCGGCCAGGGCCTTTTCAACCAGGCCAATCTTGCCTTCGGCATACTGGCTGGCGACATCGCTCATGTAATGGGTGGCGCGCCAGTAGGTTTCGGTGGCCATTTCAAAATCAGTCGGCGCCAGCAGGTCCGCGAGGTAACCCACGGTTTCCGGAAGGCTTTGACGATCTTCGATCACCGGCACTTCATCATTGTGCTTTTCAACGTCGGTCACCTGCACCACCAGCATGGCGTGGTGTGCGGTCAGCGAGCGGCCGCTTTCCGAGAAGATATTGGGATGCGGCAACTCCTGCGCGTCGCAGAACTCCTTGAGCATGCCAACGACAACGCCTGCATAGTCGTCCATGTCGTAGTTGATCGAGCTGGCATTGCGCGAGTGGGTGCCGTCGTAGTCAACGCCCAGGCCGCCGCCAACATCGATGTGATCAACCGGCAAGCCAAGGCCACGCAATTCGCCGTAGTAACGAATCGCTTCCTTGAAGCCGTGTTGGTAGTCGGCCAGGTTGGCGATTTGCGATCCCATATGGAAGTGCAGCAGGCGGATACCCTGGTCCAGCTTGGCCTCACGGAAGCGCTCGACCACAGAAAGCAACTGGGCGGCAGACAAGCCGAACTTGGACTTTTCACCGCCCGTATCGGCCCACTTCGAAGACGCCAACGAAGACAAGCGCACACGCAGACCAATCTGCGGCGCCACCTTGAGCTCAGCGGCTTCATCGATCACCAGTTGAACCTCGGATTCTTTCTCGATGACGATAAACACATTGTGACCGAGCTTCTGGCCCATCAATGCCAACTTGATGAACTCGCGATCCTTGTAGCCGTTGCAAACGATGGTGCCGCCCTTTGGCGCCAGTGCCAGCACGGCCAATAGCTCAGGCTTGGAGCCGGCTTCAAGGCCAATGGCGACATCCTTGGTGGCGATGATGTTCTCGACCACCGCTTCTTGCTGGTTGACCTTGATCGGGTACAGCGCCATGTACTTGCTCTGGTATTCCAGGCGCGCGATGTTGGCGTCGAATGCACCGGTCAGCTGACGCACACGGTCTTGCAGGATATCCGGGAAGCGCACCAGCAACGGCAGGCTCAGGCCGCTGGCGCGCAGCTCGTCAACCTGCTGATAAAGATCAATCGGCGTGCTGTCGGGGCCATTGGGGCGCACTTCTACGCGGCCGCTGTCATTGATGGCGAAATAACCAGCGCCCCAATGACGAATTCCGTAAACGCTACGGCTGTCGGCAACCGTCCATTGGCTGCCGTCATCTTTACGTGTGCGTCGCGCAGACATTGAAGTCTCCCTTGCTTGCGATAGATAGCCCTGGCTGAGCCAGTGCCTCTACAGGTTAAAATCTGGAAATGACGATTTCTCAGTAGCTGACAAGCAACCTACCGAGCAAGTTTAGAATAGCCGCTTGGCTTAGCCGCCAGACTTCTTCGCTTTGAAACCGCGCTTTGTGAGTTCTTCGAGCAGCAACTCGACATGATCGCCCTGGATCTCAATCACCCCGTCTTTCAGCGAGCCGCCGCAACCGCAGCGTTTTTTCAGCGCAGAAGCAAGCTCTTTCAGGGGTTCTTCAGGCAGAGGCACACCGCTTACAGTGCTCACGATTTTACCGCCACGGCCTTTTGTTTCTCGGCGCACGCGGGCAATACCATCGCCTTCAGGGACTCGATTTTTTTTACAGATGCAGGCATCGACCGGCTGACTGCAATCCGGGCAATGCCGGCCTGTGTCAGTGGAATACACCAAACCGCTCAAGGCGGCGAATGACGAGGCTTTCTTGACCACCGGCTATCCTCTTTGGCAGGTCAGAAACGTGCTGGATGACAATCAATCCAACAGGTTTGAAAGCGATAGGCTGACAAGCGTCAACCGCGAAGCCCCACTCTGGCAGGGGCAGCGCACCACAACCCTTGGAATCCCCTGAATAACTACTGCGCTCGATATTAGGGCGTTAAAAACTGTTCAAAATGCTCATTTACAACACCTGAAGTCGAGCGCGACCCCGGTCGCTTTTTCACAGTTTTTGACTCGCTGGCACTCACCCTTCGGGCCAGCCTTTGGCTGTTACTCCCGTTGGTCGTTGCGCCTTGTCCTATCTTTGCTCGCAACCTTCTTCAGAGGTTCCCTTGGGCTGTGGTTTAAAGGGCGCGCAGTGTAACGAGAAAATTGCCGGATGCTAAGCATAAAAACGCGCCATTAATCGCTGATTTAGCGACGCTTACCGGCATGCGTTCAACATCGTGGACAGCCTGCCTGCATATCCTGAACAAAATCAGCCGGTAGCACGTAAAGGCTCAGCACCCGTTGTCTTGACGCTGCATTTCAAGATAGGCCCGCAAGGCCTGCAGTGAGTCTGGGCAGTAGTCCCTGACAACAGATTCGGCCAGAGCCTGCTCCACGCTTATAAACCGCGCCTCAAGTACTTCCTCCGGCTGCAGGATCAGCGGCGCGTCGGACACCGCCGAAAACACGGCGCACCACAATCGGTTGTCAGCCTGGTCAAAAAAGAAGCGCTGGCACTCACGCAATATGACCCCACCGATCCCCAGTTCTTCGTGCAGCTCACGGGCAGCCGATTCAGCGTAGCTTTCATCCGCCATGACCATGCCGCCAGCGGCTACATCCCAGTATCCGGGATACAGTGCCTTGCTCAACGTACGCCGATGCACGCAAAGCAAGCCTGCGGAGTTGAATAACAGGATAAAGGTCGCGCGACCAATCAGGCCGCGCTCTCGCAACTGCGCGCGGGGCAAGGCCCCGAGTTGACGGTCCTGCTCGTCAACCCAGGCGATTCGTTCCGCGTCTGAGGCCGCCCTGTGCGCGGCCTCGGCTTGCGAGATAGGCATCGATCAGCCCTGTGACAGCAGTTGGCGCAGGTCGATGATCCCGGCGTTGGCCCGTGAAATGTAGTTGGCCATGACCAGCGAGTGGTTGGCCAGCAATCCATAGCCGCTACCGTTGAGGATCATCGGGCTCCAAATGGGCTCTTGCGCCGCTTCCAGCTCGCGAATGATCTGACGCACGCTTACCGTGGCGTTCTTCTTGGCCAGCACATCGGCAAAGTCGACTTCCACTGCACGCAGGAACTGGGCAAGCGCCCATGCCTGGCCGCGCGCTTCATAGAACACGTTGTCGATCTGCATCCACGGGGTTTCGTAGGCGCTTTCGTCAACCTTGACCGCAGCTCCGGCGGCGACAAGATCTTGTTTGACGTCAGTGTTCAAACGTACCTGGCCGACACTTGCCGACAGCCGCTGCGACAGCGAACCCAGGCGTGTTGCGGCATCGCCCAGCCAGTTATTGAGGTTATCGGCACGGGTGTAGAACTGCGCTGCAGGCTTGGCGTCGCCCGCCAGGCGTGCGAGGTAGCGGTCCAGGGACTTGATGCCTTCGCGGTATTCAGACTCGGATGCAGGCAGTGCCCAGCTCTTGTTATCGAAGTTGAAGCGTGGCTCAGCCTTGGCCAGGTCAATGTCTTCGGTGGACTGTGATTGTGAGCGAGAAAAATCCTTGCGCATGGCGCGCGACAAGTCACGCACCTGTACCAGCACACCCAGTTCCCAGCTCGGCATGTTGTCCAGCCACAGGCCTGGAGGCGCGAGATCGTTGGACAGGTAGCCACCCGGCTTTTCGAGCAGGGTCGTGGCCACATATTTCAGGGTTTCGACTGTGGTGTAACCGTTGACCATCTGCCGCTGCGCATTTTGTGCGGCTGATTCGGCGTGCTGCTGCACAGGGAACTGCTCAGGCTCCTGGCTCCAGTACCAGCCAATGACCAGTGCCACCAACAGATAGATGCCAAGCAGCGTGCCAAATATCTTGGTCACCCAGCCTCCGCGAAAATAACTGCGTACGTTGCCGACTGAGTCGTCGACACTGTCACGCGCGCCAGTCGTGCGTTTCTTCCAATCCAGCATGGCAATGTCCTTCTTTGTACGGCGTTCGGTAGTTCGACCGCAACCTCAGGCAAGGGTTGCGCGACAGGTTTCCACTATAAGGGAAACGCGCAGCAATGCGCACCGTGAACCACAACCTTAGCATTGCACGCGGCGTTATACCCGCGCTCAATACCCTGAGACGCCAGCACCGGCTCAAAGACTGGTGCGCTGAACTGCAGGCCACTTGGCAATTTCCGGCAGCGTCATACTCCTGTAATGAAACCGCAATAACTTCATGGACTTACGGCAGATCGCAGCTGCTCGATTTTGCCCATACCGTTACGTTGTCGGTAGAGTCCTATGCGCCTTAAGTTCCTCACCAATCTCAATACCGCCCTGCTTGTTACTGCCTGCATTGCCTTGGGCGCGACACTCTGGTGGTCACAACACGCCCTTGAACGCCCCTATGCGCTGATGGAGCGCTACATGAATTTGTCTGAACGTTTCCAAAAAAACGTCAGCCGCAATATTTATGCTTACCTGCAAAGCGGCGATGCATTGCGCCACAGCGAAGCCCTTAAGGCCATTGATGAGCTGCAACCGGAGCTTGACCAGCTACCTGCAGCGCTCGCCGGCAACGTGCGCAACAACCTCGATGCGCTGCGTGACTTCAGTGCTGGCGAGCTGCTGGCCGCTGGCAAGCTGGCCGGTGATCCACAAGGCCTGCTGGTACAGGCCGAACGCGAAATGGCCAGCGCCCTGGAGCAACTCGCACAATATGCCGCCAGCGGTGATCCACAAGCGGCCAGTCGCTACCACGCACCGCTGTTCAATGCCTCGCAACACCTGCTCAAGCTTGCCCACGCCCGAAACAAAATGGTCGCCAGCGCCAACAGCGAACTGGCTGCCGACGTTGAGCGCGAACATCTGGCACTGGAGCAACAGGCCCAGATACTGGGCGAACTTCCCCTGCTGGGCATAAAAGAGAGCAATGAATCGGCCAGTGAGGGCTTTGCGGCCATGCTCGGGCTCGACACCGCCGACCAGCAAGGGCAGGCAGAGGATCGCGGCATCGGCCTGAAACGCGAGTTCTCCAGCCTGATCAAACGCTACCCGAACGAGCTCAAGAGAACGCTCAACCTGATCGAGCAACGCAATCAACTGAGCCAGGCCACTCGCACGCAAATCGACAACCTCAGCCAGGCCCTGAACGAACTGGAGCCCCTGGTCCGCGCCGAGCATGGCAAGATCCAGGGCGAAGTCCGGCTCTTGCAGGGGGCGATGATTGGACTGATCCTGTGTATTGCCCTGATCATCGATACCTTGCAGCGACGCCTGACCCGCGTGCTGACCTTGCTGGTTCCAGCGCTGTCGAACTGGGCACAGGGCAACTTTGCCACGCCGATCAAGCTCAACAACAAAACCCGCGAACTGGTGGATATCGAAGATTCGCTGAATCACTTGCGCAGCTACCTGGTCGAACTGGTTGGCACTATTCGCCAGCACGCCGAGCAAGTCGCAGGCTCAAGCCGAACCCTGGCCGACCTGAACGGCGGAATGCACCAGGGTGCCGAACGCCAAGCCGCGGACACCGCCCAGATTCGCGACGCACTGGGCAGCCTGGAGTCGACTATCGTCCAGGTTGCTGGTGACGCCAGCGACGCCGCAGATGCCAGCCGCAATGCCGACAAGGCCCTGGAGCAAGGCCAGCAGGTCATCAGCCAGAGTTTGTCCGGCCTGCATACTTTGGCCGGGGAAGTGCAAAACAACGCCCAGGCCATTGAGCGTCTGGCCGAGGAAACCACCACCATCGGCAATGTACTGACGGTTATCCGCGGCATCGCCGAGCAAACCAATCTGCTGGCCCTCAATGCCGCCATCGAAGCTGCCCGCGCCGGTGAAATGGGCCGTGGCTTCGCAGTGGTCGCCGAAGAGGTTCGCTCACTGTCGCAGCGCACCAGCGGCGCAACCGAACAGATCCAGGAATTGATCGCACGCCTGCAACAAGCGGCCAGGCACTCGGTCGATGCAATGCGCAGTCAACTGGAGCACGCGCAGGTCAGCGCCAACCAGGCGGCACAGGCGGATGGCGCACTGGATGAGATCGTCAGTTCGATTCGCACGATCACTGATATCGCCAATCGCATTGCAGCCGCTACAGCCCAGCAGAGTGGAGCCGTCAGTGAAATCCGCAGTCACAGCGAGCGAATCCACAGCCTCGGCGATGACAATTTGCAACGTATCGGCAAGGGCCGCGACCAGGGTAAGCAACTGCTCCAGCTCGGCGCGGAATTACGCACGGCAGTGGAAACCTTCAATTTATAGCCACTAGCCGCTGGATGCGTATATTTGTCGGACCAGCGCTGCACCTTGCCATCTGGACGTTTTGCGGCATTTCATCGGCCTGACAAAGCCGCTTACAGCTCAGTCGATGCCATCGCTTGCCCGGCTCCGCTATGATGGGCGGATACTTGTTTGTCGAGATTCACATGCGTCGCCTAATCAGTCTGATCCTGCTCATCATCGCAATCCCGGCCAGTGCCAGCCTGCTCGACAGCCGGCCCGCCCTCGCACCCATCGGCGCCGCGCTGAATAACAGCGCCGACTTTTTGCCCGTTCGCGAAGCCTTCAAGCTCAACCTGATCAGCAGCTCGGCCGATGGCGTTAAGCTACGCTTCGTCGCCACCGACGGTTATTACCTGTACAAGCACCGCTTCAAATTCAGCACCGAACCAGCCGATATCGGCCTCGGCGAGGCGCAAATGCCTGCCGGCGAACAGAAAACCGACGAGTACTTTGGCGAGGTCGAGGTTTACCACAACATTGTCGACGTGGACCTGCCGATCAGCCCGCCGACCGACCGCGCCTACACCCTCAATGTCACCTACCAGGGCTGCGCTGACAAAGGCCTGTGCTATCCGCCTGAAACCGAGCAGATCCAGATTGGTGGCGGCGCAGCGGCCAGCAGCGACACCCTCGGCGAAGCCACCGCCAGGTCCAGCTGGAAATGGACAGACCTGGCGCTGTTTTTCCTGGCAGGCCTGGGCCTGACCTTCACGCCTTGCGTGCTGCCGATGTTGCCGATCCTTTCTGGCGTGGTCTTGCGCGGCCGCCCAAGCAACCGTCGCGGCCTGGTGCTATCACTGGCCTACGTACTGCCAATGGCTGCCTGCTACGCAGCGCTCGGTGCATTGATGGGCCTGTTCGGCGCAAGCCTCAACCTGCAGGCCATGCTGCAATCACCTTGGGTGCTGATCCCATTCGCCTTGTTCTTCAGCCTGTTCGCCATTGCCATGTTTGGCATGTTCGAGATTCGCTTGCCGGCATTCATTCGCGAACGACTGGACCGCAAGGCTTCGCAAACCCAGGGCGGTTCGATCGCTGGCGCCGCCACCCTGGGCGTACTGTCCAGCCTGATCGTTTCGCCCTGCGTAACAGCGCCGCTGACCGGCCTGTTGCTCTATATCAGCAGCACCGGCGATGCCCTGGGTGGTGGCTTTCAACTGTTTGCCCTGGGCCTCGGGATGGGTGCGCCACTGGTACTGATTGGCGCTGGCGGCGGGGCATTGTTACCACGCAGCGGTGCCTGGATGAACGGTGTGCGCAACCTGTTCGGTGTGATGTTGCTGGCTGTTTCCATCTGGCTGCTTGATCGCTTGCTGCCAGGCCCTGTGACCTTGGCGCTGTGGGGCTTGCTGGCAGCGGGTTCGGCCCTATTTCTCGGCGCCCTGGAATTCAATGTCAAAAGTTCCAGAGGCAAGCTCGCGCAACTCGCAGGCCTTGCGCTGTTGGTCTATGCCTTGACTGCCTGGGTGGGCGCACTGCAGGGCCATGATGACCCGCTTCGCCCGCTCGGACGCATGCAACTGGGCAACACACAAATCACCTCAAGCGACCAGGCCCGGCATGGCAGCTGGCAAACCGTCACCAGCGGCGCAGAACTTGATGCCGCCCTGGCCGCCGCCAAAAGCAATGGCAAGCCCCTGCTGCTCGACTGGTATGCGGACTGGTGCATCAGTTGCAAAGTCATCGAGCGAGAAGTGCTCACCGATCCCAATGTCATGACCCGCTTGAACGACTATGCCTTGGTGCGCTTCGACATTACCGACAGCACCCCAGCTCAACGTTCGGTTTTGGATCGCTATTCTTTGTTCGCCCCCCCCGCCATTCTGTTTTTCGATAAAAACAGCGACGAATGGCATGACCTGCGCGTGGTGGGTGAAGTGGACGCCGAAACCTTCTCCGCCCGTCTGGATAAAGCCCGCGAACGCTTTTAGGTATCTCGGTCATAAAACTGGCGCAAACACCGGCTATCGTGCTGGCTACTGCATAGAACTAGACAGTCACGAGCCGACTCCGGCATAGTTCTGCGTGTGAAAACAACAAGGAACACCGAACATGGCGACCTTATTGGTCCTGCACGGCCCGAATCTAAACCTGCTTGGCACCCGCGAACCGGGCGTCTATGGCGCCACGACACTGGAACAGATCAACCTTGATCTGGAGCGCCGTGCCCGTGAAGCCGGGCATCACTTGCTGTACCTGCAAAGTAATGCCGAGTACGAGTTAATCGAGCGCATTCACGCTGCCAGAGGCGAAGGCGTCGACTTTATCCTGATTAATCCAGCCGCTTTCACACATACAAGCGTCGCATTACGTGACGCATTGCTGGCGGTGAGCATCCCATTCATCGAAGTGCATTTATCAAACGTGCACAAGCGCGAAGCATTCCGCCATCACTCCTACTTTTCGGATGTTGCTGTAGGCGTGATCTGCGGCCTTGGCGCCAGCGGTTATCGGCTGGCCCTGGAGGCTGCACTCGAACAACTTGAACGGCCCTGACCCAACTGGGAGTTGAAAAGCTATGGATATTCGTAAAGTCAAAAAACTGATCGAGCTGCTGGAAGAATCCGGCATCGACGAGCTGGAAATTCACGAAGGTGAAGAGTCGGTTCGCATCAGTCGCAACAGCAAGCAACCTGCTTATGCGCAGCAACCGGTGTACGCACCGGCACAGGCACCTGCCCCGGCTGCAGCACCTGCCGCGCCAGTTGCCGCTGAGGCCGCAGCGCCTGCAGCGCCAAAACTCAACGGCACCGTGGTGCGCTCGCCAATGGTCGGCACCTTCTACCGCGCGTCATCGCCAACCTCGGGTAACTTCGTAGAAGTGGGCCAGAGCGTCAAGAAAGGCGACATCCTCTGCATCGTTGAAGCGATGAAGATGATGAACCACATCGAAGCTGAAACCAGCGGCGTTATCGAATCCATTCTGGGCGAGAACGGCCAGCCGGTTGAATACGACCAGCCTCTGTTCACAATCGTTTGAACCGAGGAGAGCCAGCGATGTTGGAAAAAGTTCTAATCGCCAACCGCGGCGAGATCGCATTGCGCGTCTTGCGCGCGTGCAAAGAATTGGGCATCAAGACAGTTGCCGTGCACTCCACAGCTGACCGTGAATTGATGCACTTGGCTCTGGCTGACGAGTCTGTTTGCATCGGCCCTGCGGCCGGCACGCAGTCCTACCTGAATATCCCGGCGATCATCAGCGCAGCTGAAGTCACCGGCGCCACGGCGATTCACCCGGGGTACGGCTTCCTTGCGGAAAACGCCGACTTCGCGGAACAGGTGGAAAACTCGGGCTTTGCCTTTATCGGCCCAAAAGCCGAAACCATCCGCCTGATGGGCGACAAGGTTTCAGCCAAGGAAGCCATGATCAAGGCGGGCGTGCCTGTGGTACCCGGTTCCGACGGTCCGCTGCCTGAAGATGAAGAAACCGCCTTGGCGATCGCTCGCGAAGTAGGTTATCCGGTCATCATCAAGGCGGCAGGTGGCGGTGGCGGTCGCGGCATGCGCGTGGTCTACAAGGAAGAAGACCTGATCAAGTCAGCACGTCTGACGCGCAGCGAAGCCGGTTCGGTATTTGGCAACCCAATGGTTTACCTGGAGAAATTCCTCGGCAATCCGCGCCATGTGGAAGTCCAGGTACTCTCCGATGGCCAGGGCAACGCCATTCACCTCGGTGATCGCGACTGCTCGTTGCAACGCCGCCACCAGAAAGTGCTTGAAGAAGCACCGGCACCGTACATCAATGAGCAAGCCCGTGCCGAAGTGCTCAAGCGTTGCGTCGATGCCTGTATCGAAATTGGCTATCGCGGCGCCGGGACATTCGAGTTCCTCTACGAGAACGACAGGTTCTACTTCATCGAGATGAACACTCGCGTGCAGGTAGAGCATCCGGTGACTGAAATGGTGACCGGCATCGACATCGTCAAGGAGATGCTCAGCATCGCGGCTGGCAACAAGCTCTCGTTTACCCAGGACGACGTAGTGGTTCGCGGCCACGCGCTTGAATGCCGGATCAACGCAGAAGACCCCGATAACTTCATGCCCTGCCCGGGCAAGGTTAAGCACTTCCATGCACCCGGCGGCTTTGGCGTTCGCGTTGACTCGCACCTGTACAGTGGCTACACCGTACCACCGCATTACGACTCGTTGATCGGCAAGCTGATCACCTACGGGGCCACCCGTGACGAAGCCATGGCGCGCATGCGCAACGGCCTCGACGAGATGGTAGTCGATGGCATCAAGACCAATATCCCGCTGCACCGGATGCTGGTTCGCGACAAGGGTTTCAATGAAGGTGGCGTGAACATTCACTACCTTGAGAAGAAACTGGGCATGGACAAGCACTGATACCAGTGCCTGCATGACCGACCAGAACAAGGGCTGCCGTTTGGCGGCCCTTGTTGTTTACGCCGTTCTATATCTGGAAGCGCGCCAGCCCCTACAGTAAGCTTGCCCGCTCAAAAAGTTCACTTCTTTGCGTCTTCGAGGTTCCGCCATGCCCTGGTTACAAGTTCGTCTCGCCATCACTCCGGAACAAGCGCCGACCTATGAAGACGCCCTGCTTGAAGTGGGCGCAGTATCCGTGACCTTTATGGACGCTGAAGACAATCCGATTTTCGAGCCGGAGTTGAACACCACGCCCTTGTGGTCGCACACCCATTTGCTGGCTCTATTCGAAGCCGACACCTACGCCAACGCCCTGCTCGCTCATCTGGAGCTGCTCACAGGCGGCGCACTCCCAGAGCATCAGATCGAAGAGATTGCCGATCAGGATTGGGAGCGCAGCTGGATGGATAACTTCAAACCCATGCGCTTTGGCCAACGCCTGTGGATTGTTCCGAGCTGGACCGACGCCCCCGAGCCGGACGCAGTGAACCTGCTACTCGACCCCGGCCTGGCATTCGGCACGGGCACGCACCCCACTACCGCCTTGTGCCTTGAATGGCTCGACGGCCAGCCCCTGAAAGACTGCAATGTTATCGACTTCGGCTGCGGCTCGGGCATTCTGGCAATAGCTGCACTGCTGCTCGGCGCGCCACAAGCCGTGGGCACCGATATCGACCCACAGGCACTTGAGGCCTCGCGCGACAATGCCGGACGCAACGGCATCGACCCGGCGCGTTTCCCACTGTACCTGCCAGCCGATATGCCACAACAGCCAGCCGATGTAGTGGTTGCCAATATTCTTGCCGGCCCCTTGGTGAGCCTGGCCCCGCAAATCACCAGCCTGGTCAAACCCGGTGGTCGCCTGGCATTGTCGGGAATCCTCGCCGAGCAGGCTGAGGAGGTTCGCGCGGCCTATGCCGGTGACTTCGAGCTCGATCCAACCGCGACCAACGACGGCTGGGTACGCATCACAGGCGTGCGCCGTTAAACGCCTCGCCTATATGCAGCGCTATCTGTACTTGCGTTAGACTTGAGCCAAATAGCAGCAGAACCAACCCAATGTTCGACCGGACCGCCGCATGACCGAGAGTTTTGTCACCCAGTGCCCACAATGCCAGACCAGCTTTCGCGTGAACGCCACGGAATTGGCTGCGGCGCACGGTGCGGTCCGTTGCGGCGCCTGCCTGAATGTCTTTAATGCAGCCCAACAGCTGCAGCGCCTGGGTCATATCATTGCACCGGCGACCAGCAAAGCGGTCACTGGCGAAAAAACCACTGCTGCTACCAAACCCGCGCCACCCGAACCGCCCAAGACCAAGGAGCCTGGAGACACCCTGTGGATTCATGACGACCTTGACCTTGACGAGCTGGACCTGGACGAAGAACTGGCCAAGCTAGAAGAGCGCGAGCAACAAATCTCGCAAGAGATTCTCAACCTTGAGCGCAGCACCCACTTCAGCTCTGTATTCGCCTCACCGCCGCGTGACACACAGGTGGAGCACGATGAGCGCTGGGCAGAAGAACTGCTGCGTGAAGATGAAGCCAAGGCAGACGAAAAACCTGCACTCGCCTCCTTGGGCCTGAAACAACAAGACACCCGCAACAGCCCGCCGCCAGCGACCCAGCCCTTTGCGCAACAACCTGTGGCGCCACAACCAATAGAGCGCGAACCTGAGCTGAAACTGACCGACGCTGATTTCGGCGCAACCGACGGCGAAGCGGCAGAACCACCGCTCCAGGCCGAACCGCTGCAACGCGATGAGCCGCCCCTGAGCGACATGGATGATGACACCGACGAACCGCAACCCGCGCCTTTTATCCCCCTGGCGGTTTCTCGCCATGAGCCCAATGTTGGCCACAACAAACTGTTTGAACTTGAAGACGAACCCGTCGAGTTCGAGTGGCAAAAGCCCGGACCGTCCTGGGGCCGGATTATTGGCTGGGCAATCCTGATAGTGCTGGCTGGCGCGGCATTGGCCGGCCAGTATGTTGCCTACCATTTCGAGCAGTTGGCG
Source organism: Pseudomonas sp. S9 (assembly GCF_000222125.1). Lineage (NCBI taxonomy): Bacteria > Pseudomonadati > Pseudomonadota > Gammaproteobacteria > Pseudomonadales > Pseudomonadaceae > Pseudomonas > Pseudomonas sp. S9. Next base: position 32,974 of record NZ_AFFX01000007.1, read on the forward strand.
CGCCAAGACCAGTACCGCCCGTTATTTGAGCAACTGTGCCCGAAAATTGGTTGCGAACTGCCATCAAAAGTCGACATCAGCATGATCAAGAGCAGCAACCTGGTGGTGCGCTCTCACCCCGAGTTCAGCGGTGCGTTGGTGGTCGATGCAATCATCTACAACCGTGCGGCCTTTTCGCAGCCCTTTCCGCTGCTGGAAATTCGCTTCGCCGACATCAACGGCAAACTGCTTGCCAGTCGTCGCTTCACCCCTGGTGAATATTTGGCAGGCGAAATCGCAAGACGCACCGAAATGCCCCCGCCAACCCCGATCCACATATCGCTGGATATCCTTGACCCAGCCGGCCAGGCGTTTAACTACAGCCTGAGTTTCCACTCGCCGCAATAGCTTGATCCCGACCACAAAGGTACGGCTTATCGCCCTCATAACCCTTGGCGATAAGCTGGCAACTGTTCAGATTTTGTTAAAACCAGCCTTTATCCGGTCATCCAGAGCAGGTATGATTCTCCCCCTTTTTCGCCGTCTCCTATTTGTCTCATCAGCTAGTCTCTTGAGCAGGGAACCCTATGTCGACGTTACGCATCGGCCCGTACACACTGCCGAACCAGTTGATCCTGGCGCCTATGGCCGGAGTCACTGACCAACCATTTCGCAAGCTCTGCCAGCGCTTGGGCGCGGGCATGGTGGTATCTGAAATGGTCACCAGCGATGTGCGGTTGTGGAATACGCGTAAATCAAGCCTACGCTTGATCCATCAGGATGATCCCGAGCCACGCTCGGTGCAGATCGCCGGTGGTGACCCGCAGATGCTTGCTGACGCGGCTCAGCGGAACGTCGAATTGGGCGCCCAGATAATTGATATTAATATGGGGTGTCCGGCGAAGAAGGTCTGTAACAAGGCGGCAGGTTCTGCGCTACTGAAAGACCAAGACCTGGTGCGTGAAATCTTGCATGCCGTGGTCGGTGCAGTCGATGTGCCGGTCACCCTGAAGATTCGCACCGGCTGGGATAGAAACAACAAGAACGGCGTAGAGGTGGCAAAGATTGCCGAACAAGCCGGGATTGTCGCGTTAGCGGTACATGGTCGCACCCGTGCGGATCTTTATACCGGTGACGCCGAATACGACACAATTGCAGCGATTAAACAGGCGGTTTCAATTCCGGTGCTGGCCAATGGCGACATCACCAGCCCGGAAAAGGCCAAGGCAGTGCTTGCTGCAACTGGAGCGGATGGACTACTGATAGGCAGGGCAGCTCAAGGGCGACCCTGGATATTTCGCGAGACCGATCATTACTTGCGTACAGGCAAAAAAATGCCGGCACCAAGCCTGGTCGAAGTAGAAAGCATTTTGCTGGAACACCTTGGCGCACTGCATGCCTTCTATGGCGAAGTGATGGGCGCTCGAATCGCCCGCAAGCATGTGGGTTGGTATCTAGCAACTCTGCCAGGCGCCAGAGAGTTTCGCGCCGAGTTCAATCGCCTTGAATGTACGGACGCACAGTGCGCCAACGTTCGCCAGTATTTCCGCGAACGGCAAAATGATGGAGATGGGGTGGCTGCATGACGATGTTGACCGAGACTTTAGGAAGTGGAATTGCACCTGTGAGTGACAACACCAGTTTGAAACAGCACCTCAACACGCCAAGCGAAGAAGGGCAAACCTTACGCGGCAATGTTGAGAAAGCGCTGCATAACTATTTCGCCCACCTTGAGGGCGCGGATGTCTCTGACGTATACAACCTGGTATTGACCGAGGTTGAGGCGCCACTGCTAGAAACAGTGATGAACTACGTCAAAGGCAACCAAACCAAGGCATCCGAACTGCTCGGCCTGAATCGCGGCACCCTGCGCAAGAAGCTCAAGCAGTACGACCTACTCTAATTTCTTCCTCTCAAAAAGGGCGACCTAAACAGTCGCCTTTTTGTTTATATCTCTGCTCTGATGGACTCTGAAATGACCGACCAGACCACCCGCCTCCCCGTTCGCCGCGCCTTGATCAGCGTATCTGACAAGACTGGCATCCTCGAATTCGCTCGCGAGCTCGTCGCCCTCAATGTGGAAATTCTTTCCACGGGTGGCACCTACAAGCTGCTCAAGGATAACGGCGTCGCGGCAGTTGAAGTCGCTGACTACACCGGTTTCCCGGAAATGATGGACGGCCGGGTCAAGACCCTGCACCCGAAGATCCACGGCGGCATCCTCGGTCGTCGCGCGATTGACGGCGACGTCATGACCCAGCACGGCATCAAGCCGATTGACCTGGTTGCAGTCAACCTGTACCCCTTCGAAGCCACTGTCGCCAAGCCCGACTGTGATCTTGCCGACGCCATCGAAAATATCGACATTGGCGGCCCGACCATGGTCCCCAGCGCTGCCAAGAACCACAAAGACGTGGCCATTTTGGTCAACACCGGCGACTACGCCAGCATCGTCGAAAGCCTCAAGGCAGGTGGCCTGAGCTACGCACAGCGTTTCGACCTGGCCCTCAAGGCCTTTGAGCACACCGCGGCCTACGACGGCATGATCGCCAACTACCTGGGCACTATCGACCAAAGCGCTGAAAAGCTCAGCACCGAAGATCGCGGCGCCTTCCCGCGCACCTTCAACAGCCAGTTCATCAAGACCCAGGAAATGCGTTACGGCGAGAACCCGCATCAGAGCGCCGCGTTCTACGTCGAGGCCAAAAAGGGCGAGGCCAGCATCGCCAGCGCCGTGCAGCTGCAAGGCAAGGAACTGTCTTACAACAATGTTGCCGATACCGATGCCGCGCTTGAGTGCGTCAAGAGCTTCGTCAAGCCTGCCTGCGTAATCGTCAAGCACGCCAACCCATGCGGTGTGGCCGTTGTGCCTGAAGACGAAGGCGGCATTCGCAAAGCCTACGACCTGGCCTATGCCACTGATACCGAGTCGGCATTTGGCGGCATTATTGCCTTCAACCGTGAGCTCGATGGCGAAACCGCCAAGGCCATTGTCGATCGCCAGTTTGTTGAAGTGATTATTGCGCCACGCATCAGCGCCGCCGCCCGCGAAGTGGTCGCCGCCAAAGCCAATGTGCGCCTGCTTGAATGCGGCGAGTGGCCAGCCGAGCGCAGCCCGGGTTGGGACTTCAAACGCGTTAATGGCGGCTTGCTGGTACAAAGTCGCGATATCGGCATGATCACCGCCGACGACCTGAAGATCGTCACCGCTCGCGCGCCAAGCGAGCAAGAAATCCACGACCTGATCTTCGCCTGGAAAGTGGCCAAGTTCGTTAAGTCCAACGCCATCGTCTACGCCAAGAATCGCCAGACCGTGGGCGTTGGCGCCGGCCAGATGAGCCGGGTCAACTCAGCCCGTATTGCCGGGATCAAAGCCGAGCACGCCGGGCTGCCAGTACCGGGCGCCGTAATGGCAAGCGATGCCTTCTTCCCGTTCCGCGACGGCATCGACAACGCGGCCAAGGCTGGCATTACCGCGGTGATTCAACCAGGTGGCTCGATGCGCGATAACGAAGTGATTGCTGCCGCCGACGAAGCCGGCATTGCCATGGTCTTCACTGGGATGCGCCACTTCAGACACTAAAAGACGGTCGCGTTCAAGCATCCGCCTGCGCTGTTGCATGTTGACGCTTGATCGCAACCTCGAAAGGTGTTGTCAGTTTTGAACACGGGCAGGGTTAGTTCGTAGGGTGGATGACGCTTTTTTTCATCCACCATGGGCAACACCAAACCTACAGTTTAGTAGGGTGGATAACGCTCAGTTTATCCACCAACAGGGCTAACCGGCCTACCTCCATCAGGGGACAGACATGAATGTTTTGATCATTGGCAGCGGCGGTCGTGAACACGCACTGGCCTGGAAAATCGCGCAAGACCCACGCGTCGAGAAAGTATTTGTCGCACCCGGCAACGCGGGCACCGCGACCGAGGCCAAATGCGAGAACGTAGCGATTGATGTGCTGGCGCTCGAGCAACTGGCTGATTTTGCCGAGAAGAACGTCGAGATCACCATCGTAGGCCCGGAAGCACCGCTGGTTGCTGGCGTGGTTGACCTGTTCAACCAACGCGGCCTGCATTGCTTCGGCCCCACCGCTGGCGCCGCTCAACTGGAAGGCTCGAAAGCCTTTACCAAGGACTTCCTGGCACGGCACAAGATACCCACGGCCGACTACCAGAACTTCACCGAAGTCGAGCCTGCCCTGGCCTACCTGCAAAAGGTTGGCGCTCCCATAGTGATCAAGGCCGATGGCCTGGCGGCCGGTAAAGGCGTGATCGTCGCCATGACCCTGGCCGAGGCCGAAGCAGCCGTGCGCGACATGCTCGCGGGCAATGCATTCGGTGAAGCCGGCTCCCGCGTGGTGATCGAGGAATTCCTCGACGGCGAAGAAGCCAGCTTTATTGTCATGGTCGACGGCGAAAACGTACTGCCGATGGCCACCAGCCAGGACCACAAGCGTGTAGGCGACCAGGACACAGGCCCAAACACTGGCGGCATGGGCGCTTACTCACCAGCGCCGGTTGTCACCGCTGAAGTGCACAAGCGCGTGATGGACGAGGTGATCTGGCCGACCGTCAAGGGCATGGCCGCTGAAGGCAACCTCTACACCGGTTTTCTGTATGCGGGCCTGATGATCGATAAGTCCGGCGCGCCCAAGGTCATTGAATTCAACTGCCGCTTCGGCGACCCGGAAACCCAGCCAATCATGCTGCGCCTGCAATCAAGCTTGTTGCTGCTGATCGAAGCGGCGCAAGCCAAGGCCCTGAACATTGTCGAAGCCCAGTGGGACCCACGCCCAAGCCTTGGCGTGGTCATGGCTGCAGGTGGCTACCCAGCCGACTATGCCAAGGGCGATGTGATCAAGGGGCTTGATAACGCCGCAACAGCCGACGGCAAAATCTTTCACGCCGGAACCGCGCTGAAAGACGACCAGATTGTCACTTCCGGAGGTCGCGTCCTGTGCGCAACCGCGCTTGGTGAAACAGTCCAGCAAGCGCAACACAATGCCTATGCCCTGGCCGCGAAGGTTGACTGGCAAGGCTGTTTCTATCGTAAAGATATTGGCTACCGCGCAATCGCACGTGAAAACGCCAAAGACTGACCCTTCCCGCGCAACAATTCATGACAAAGGCGTCCAATTGGCCGTCTTTGTCATGTTTGGCCATTAATCTATTACCCCATAATCCTTCAACTAACTTTCGAAGGGAATTCACTGTGCATCGGCTCCGGACTGCCACCAAAATGCTAATCGGCTTACTGCTGACAGTTTTCCTGCACCTGCCTGCCCATGCCGCAGCAAGCGCCAAGTGGTCGATCCTCAACGACTCCAGCGGCGAACTTCAGCTCAGTGACATCCGCTCCCCGCAACACAGTACCCAGTTCGCACCTGTCGATATCAGCGACCTGCTGACCAGCGGTGGCAATACTGCCGCGTGGCTGCATTACCGACTTGAGCCGAGCAACCAGCAGATCCTGATCAGAATCTTCGCGCCCTATCTCTCTTACCTAGACCTCTATGTAATGGATGGCGAAAAGCTGCTCGACCATGTCCGCACCGGCAACAAGCTACCGCTCTCGAGCCGGCCGTTGAGAAGTCTAGACTTTTTGTTGCCACTGCCTATTGTCGATAAACCTATCGACGTTTACCTGCGCCTGGCCTCCCCCCAGATGCTGCGCCCTGCCATTTCGATGGCCAACGCCCAAGACATTGCCGCCAATGAAAACCGGCCCCTGCTGTATGGCATTTTATTGGGCTGTATCTTCATGCTCGCACTGTACAACCTGGTGCGCTATTGGCTGAGCCGCGAGCTCTCCAACCTATGGCTCTTCGCAACCAATCTGTTCCTGTTGTTTGCCGCCTGTACCTTGCTCGGCATCACCAGCGACGGGGTTAATAGCCTGCAGCGCTACCAGGCGCTGGCGGCCAACCTGTCGATGCTGGCCGCGCTGCTCTGTTCGCTGGCTCTGACCTGGAGTTTCTTCCGCGACGGCCCGTCCTATCCTTTCCTCAAGCGCCTGATAGTCACGGAATTCATTGTGGTCGCTGGCCTGTGTGCCGCCACGCTGACCACCACGTTCATGTCGTTTTCCCTGTTGCTCTATATCGCTTCAGGCCTTTGTGGCCTGAGTATTTTGCTGGTTGCACTGCACCAGTGGCGCAGCGGATATGCACCGGCGCGGTTATTTTTCGTCTCGATTGCCATCCTCTGCGCAGCCTGCATCGCATCACTGCCCATCCACATTGGCATCTGGCCGATGCCCTCGGATTGGCTTTGGTACAACTTCCTTCTCACCATAATCATCAGCAGCAGCGTGCTGTGCCTTGCCATCAGTTAAAGACAACGACGCATCACCCACGAGCGATTCAGCTCAAGCCGTGAGTTGGCAGCCAGTTCAGCCGAGCTCAAGGCCAAAGGCGAATTTCTGGCCAAGATCAGCCATGAAATTCGCACCCCGATGAATGGGGTCCTGGGCATGACCGAATTGCTACTTGGCACCCCGCTTTCAACCAAGCAACGCGACTATGTGCAAACTATCCACAGCTCTGGCAATGAGCTGCTTAGCTTGATCAACGAGATCCTCGATATCTCCAAGCTCGAGTCCGGGCAAATTGAACTGGACGACGTACAGTTCGACTTGAATGCATTGATCGAAGACTGCCTGGACATATTCCGCGCCAAAGCCGAGCAGCAAAAAGTCGAGCTGATCAGTTTTATCCAACCCCAGGTCCCGCGTGTGATCAGCGGCGATCCGACGCGCATACGCCAGGCCCTGTTGAGCCTGCTGGACAATGCCTTCAAGCAAACCGACGAAGGCGAGATCCTGTTGATCGCAGCGCTTGAAAGCAGCGGCGGCAAACCGCGCCTGCGCCTTGCGGTGCAAGACAGCGGCAAGCCAATGGCCCCGAGCGAACGCAATGCATTGCTGCATGCCGAACTGCACAGCAAGGACTTCCTGGCGGCAACCAAACTTGGCGGGCGCCTGGGACTGATCATCGCCCGGCAACTGATCCGCTTGATGGATGGCGAGTTCGGCATCCAGAACGGCAGCAGCCAGGGCTCGACCTTGTGGTTGAGCGTGCCAATCGACAGCAAGCTTCTTGAGCAGCCTACCGCCGACCTCGACAGCCCGTTGCAAGATGCCCGGCTGTTGATCGTCGATGACAACGAGACCTGCCGCAAGGTACTGCTGCAACAATGCAGTGCATGGGGACTCAATGTCAGCGCTGTACCCTCAGGCAAGGAAGCGCTGGCGTTATTGCGTAGCAAAGTGCATATGGGCGAATACTTTGATGTGGTCTTGCTTGACCAGGAAATGCCCGGCATGAACGGCATGCAGCTGGCGGCGAAAATCAAGGAAGACCCAAGTTTGAATCGCGACATCTTGCTGATCATGCTCACCGGGATCAGCAACATGCCGAGCAAGATCATTGCCCGCAACGCCGGGATCAAGCGTATTCTGGCCAAGCCGGTTGCCGGCTACACATTGAAAGCAACCCTGGCGGATGAGTTGACCCACCGCCGCGATGACAAGCCGTTGCAGTCCGCGTCAGGCAAGGCTTCGACCTATAAGCCACCTGCCGACTTCCAGATCCTGGTTGCCGAAGACAACACCATTTCCACCAAGGTCATTCGCGGCATGCTCGGCAAGCTCAACCTGGAGCCAGACACTGCCAGCAATGGCGAGGAAGCCCTGCAGGCGATCAAGTCGAAACGTTATGACCTGGTGCTGATGGATTGCGAGATGCCAGTACTCGATGGTTTTTCAGCCACCGAACTGCTGCGCGCCTGGGAGGCAGCCGGACACCATCCTCGCACCCCTGTGGTTGCGCTCACCGCCCATATTCTCAGCGAGCACAAAGAACGTGCGCGCCAGGCTGGCATGGATGGGCACATGTCCAAACCCGTAGAGCTTTCGCAACTGCGTGAACTGATCAATTACTGGATAGACCAGCGCTCGGCACGCAATAGCACAGCCCCTTGATCCACAATCCAGGGGCTCGCCCCTCATCAAGACTGGAGATCGGCTGCTCGATCGCCGATCATATGCGCCATCACAGGGCAAGACTCTACACCCGGCCTGAGCCAATACGCTCGCCCATCAACCATTTTTGCAGTTAAGAGCCCGATAATGGCGTCCGACTTATTCAGCCTGTACCTCAAGCTCCTTGTGCTCTACAGCCCCTTCTTCGTGTTGTCGTGCTTTATTGGCTTGAGCCGTGGCTACACCATCAAGGAGCGCAAGAAACTGGCGTGGAAAGTCGCCACCGGCGTTCTCGTGGCCAGTGTATTGCTGTACCTGTTCGGCAAATACATTTTCACCTTGTTTGGCATCACCATCGATGCATTCCGGATTGGCGCTGGCAGCGTGTTGTTTATTTCGGCGCTGGGCATGGCCCAGGGGAAATCAGCGGTGCAGACCGATAACGTGCAGCAGGACGTGACCATAGTGCCGCTGACCATACCCCTGACTGTCGGCCCCGGAACCATAGGTGCGCTGCTGTTGATGGGGGCCAGCCAACCGCATTGGGCCGACAAGATCATCGCCATCCTGGGCATCGCCCTGGCCAGCGTTACCGTTGGCGTAGTGCTCTACTTGTCCAACCAGTTCGAGCGCTTGCTGGGCGACCAGGGCCTGCAGATAGTCAGCCGCCTGATGGGGCTTTTTGTCTGCGCATTGGCCGCACAAATCATCTTTACCGGGGTCAAGAACTACCTGATGCCCTAATCCGGTGCGCGACCGTCTGTCGAGTGTTTGTCTCGGCCATTCACGCACCATTGCAGCGCAACAACAAAGCTAGCAGTAGTCTAAAACACAAGTAAAACACTTTAAAAACAGCAAGTTACATTGTTTGGCACGGATGCTGCCATTGGAATCAAGACTCAAAGTCTCTTCCAACAGCTGCGCATGGAGCCATAAGAATGAAACGCCGTCCTTTCCTGAAAACAACACTTGCCGCAAGTGCCTTGCTTCTCAGCGGTCTATTCCCGTTCAGTGCACACGCAGCCGATACCATCAAGGTCGGCATTCTCCACTCGCTCTCCGGCACCATGGCCATTTCAGAAACCTCTCTGAAAGACATGGCGCTGATGACCATCGACGAGATCAACGCCAAGGGCGGCGTACTCGGCAAGCAACTGGAACCTGTGGTGGTGGATCCAGCATCGAACTGGCCGCTGTTTGCTGAAAAAGGTCGTCAACTGCTGACCCAGGACAAAGTCGCTGTGACCTTTGGCTGCTGGACCTCGGTCTCCGGCAAATCGGTGCTGCCGGTCTACGAAGAACTCAATGGCTTGCTGTTCTATCCGGTTCAGTACGAGGGTGAAGAGCTCTCACCCAATGTGTTCTACACCGGCGCAGCGCCAAACCAACAGGCAATTCCAGCTGTTGAATACCTGATGAGCGAAGATGGCGGCAGCGCCAAGCGCTTCTTCCTGCTGGGCACCGACTACGTCTACCCACGCACCACCAACAAGATCCTGCGCGCCTTCCTGCACAGCAAGGGCGTGGCCGACAAAGACATTGAAGAGGTCTACACCCCATTCGGCCACAGCGACTACCAAACCATTGTTGCCAACATCAAGAAGTTCTCGGCTGGCGGTAAAACAGCGGTTATCTCAACGGTCAATGGCGACTCCAACGTGCCTTTCTACAAAGAACTGGCCAACCAGGGCATCGAAGCCACTGACGTCCCGGTCATTGCCTTCTCGGTGGGCGAAGAAGAGCTGCGTGGCATAGACACCAAGCCCCTGGTCGGCCAGCTGGCGGCCTGGAACTACTTTGAATCGGTTGAAAACCCGGTCAACGAAGACTTCGTCAAAAAATGGAAAGCCTACGCCAAGGCCAAGAACCTGCCGGGCGCTGACAAAGCCGTCACCAATGACCCAATGGAAGCCACCTACGTGGGCATCAACATGTGGGCCCAGGCGGTTGAAAAAGCCGGAACCACTGATGTGGATAAAGTTCGTGACGCCATGGCCGGGCAAACCTTCGCCGCGCCATCGGGCTTCACCCTGACCATGGATAAAACCAACCATCACCTGCACAAGCCGGTGATGATTGGCGAAATTCAGGACAACGGTCAGTTTGATGTGGTCTGGCAGACCGACAGCCCAATCCGCGCCCAGCCTTGGAGCCCTTATATCGAGGGTAACGACAAGAAGCCGGACTACGCCGTTAAATCCGAGTAAAGGACTGGCGGCTCGCTCCAGGGCCGCCAGCGTTAATACGCCCAGCGCCTGGCTTGCCAGCCAAGCGCTGGTCACGCCAAAACCTCCATCAAGAGAGGTGGTGCTTTAACAGGGAACTGCATGATGACCACTGCCCTTTACCGGCTTTTATTCGCGCTATTGCTCTGCTTTCAATGGTCGAGCAGTTACGCAGGAGACGCTGCTGATTTCAGCGCCGCCAACTCCTCGAAACAGGCCAAGCTGCTGCAAGCCTGGGCGGCTGCACCCGATGCCGCTCGCCTGCCATTGCTTGAGTCGCTGCAAAACGGCCGTGTTGAAGCCGATAGCAACAAGACCCCCTTCTACAAGACCGACACAGGCTACCAAGCTGCCGAAGGCGGTGATCTGGAACCCGTCGGCAAGCTGCGCAAACTGCGTTTGAACAACCGCCTGCGCGGCCTGATCGCCATCACCATGGCCAGTCACCAATTATTTTCCACCGACCCGGCCGTTCGCCTGCTAGCCGCACAAGAACTGCAGAAAAGCGCCAAGCCAGCGCAGTTGCAACTGCTCAATGAACGCCTGGCCCAGGAAGATGATGCCGATGTCAGCGAAGCATTGTCACTGGCCCTCGCCAGCCTGCAGTTGATTGACAGCGACCCGCAGGTGCGTCTGGCGGCTGTGCGCCTGTTGGGTGAAACCGGCCAACCGCTGGCCCGTGTACGCCTGGAAAGACTGCTCGCCGACAGCAACGAAACCGATGCTGCGGTGCGCACCGCCGCTGAAACCAGCCTGGCGCAAGTCAAACGGCGCTTGATGATTGGCGAACTGCTCGGCCAGGCTTTCAGTGGCATGAGCCTCGGTTCGATCTTGCTGCTCGCAGCGCTGGGCCTTGCAATCACCTTCGGCCTGCTCGGCGTGATCAATATGGCCCACGGCGAGATGCTGATGCTGGGTGCCTACTCGACCTACATGGTGCAGGTCATGTTCCAGCGCTTCGCCCCTGAAGCAATCGCCCTGTATCCGCTGGTTGCGCTGCCCGTGGCCTTCTTCGTCACCGCCGCAATCGGCATGGCCCTGGAGCGTACGGTCATCCGCCACCTGTACGGGCGGCCACTGGAAACCCTGTTGGCAACCTGGGGGATCAGCCTGATCCTGATTCAATTGGTGCGGGTGCTTTTCGGCGCGCAAAACGTCGAGGTGGCCAACCCTTACTGGCTGTCTGGTGGTATCCAGGTGCTGCCAAACCTGGTGCTGCCCTACAACCGCATCGTGATCATCGCCTTTGCCTTGTTCGTGGTGGTCCTGACCTGGCTGCTGCTGAACAAGACCCGATTGGGCCTCAACGTTCGCGCCGTCACCCAGAACCGCAACATGGCGGCGTGCTGCGGCGTGCCGACCGGACGTGTGGACATGCTCGCCTTCGGCCTCGGCTCGGGCATCGCCGGCCTTGGTGGCGTGGCCCTGAGCCAGATTGGCAACGTCGGCCCTGACCTTGGCCAGAGCTACATCATCGATTCTTTCCTGGTGGTGGTTCTGGGCGGTGTGGGCCAGCTGGCCGGCAGTGTCACGGCGGCGTTTTGCCTGGGCATCGCCAACAAGATTCTCGAACCGCAGATCGGCGCTGTCCTCGGCAAGATCCTCATCCTTGCCTTGATCATCCTGTTTATCCAGAAACGCCCGCAAGGCTTGTTTGCACTTAAAGGACGGGTAATCGATTAATGACTATGCCCCTGAATCAAACCCTGCTGGCACGTACCAGCGCCAAGCTTGGCCCGAGGCTGTCAATTGCCGTGGGCGCTGTCGTCCTGGCCCTGTTGATCGCCCTGCCGCTGCTGCACCTGACGCCCGCCGACAGTGCATTTCATGTCAACGCCTATACCTTGACCCTGGTCGGCAAGATCCTGTGCTACGCCATTGTCGCCCTGGCCCTGGACCTCGTCTGGGGCTATGCCGGATTGCTTTCACTGGGCCACGGTTTGTTCTTTGCGCTGGGTGGCTACGCCATGGGCATGTACCTGATGCGCCAATCCGCCGGTGATGGTTTGCCAGCCTTCATGAGCTTTCTCGCCTGGAAAGAACTGCCTTGGTATTGGGTGGGAACCGACAACTTCATCTGGGCCTTGTGCCTGGTGGTGTTGGCCCCCGGCTTGCTGGCCTTGGTTTTCGGATTCTTCGCCTTCCGTTCGCGAATCAAGGGCGTGTACTTCTCGATCATGACCCAAGCGCTGACCTTCGCCGGCATGCTGCTGTTCTTTCGTAATGAAACCGGCTTTGGTGGCAACAACGGCTTCACCGACTTCAAGCGTATTCTCGGCTTTGATATCACTGCGCCCGCAACCCGCGCCGCGTTGTTTCTAGCCACGGTCATCCTGTTGGTTGCCAGCTTGCTGCTCGGCTGGAAGCTGGCCAGGAGCAAGTTTGGCCGGGTGCTGACAGCCCTGCGCGATGCGGAAAACCGCTTGATGTTCTGCGGCTATGACCCGCGCGGCTACAAGCTGTTTATCTGGGTGCTGTCGGCGGTGTTGTGTGGCTTGGCCGGGGCGCTCTATGTTCCACAGGTCGGCATCATCAACCCCAGCGAAATGTCACCAACCAACTCGATCGAGGCGGCGGTATGGGTGGCCCTGGGCGGTCGCGGCACCCTGATCGGCCCGTTGCTCGGCGCCGGAGTGGTCAATGGCATGAAGAGCTGGTTCACCGTGGCATTCCCCGAGTACTGGCTGTTCGCCCTCGGCGCGCTGTTTATCCTGATCACCCTGTACTTGCCGCACGGCATGATCGGCCTGCTCAAAAGAGGGGAAAAACAATGAGAGCCACACCCATCCCTGAGGCCATGCTCGAACCCATCCATGATCCGCTCGGCAGCGCCCGTGATGCAATCGGTGCCGGGCGCCTGGCGGAGAAAGGCCTTAACGTTCGCCACGGCACCATACTGACGCTGGAAGATATCAATGTCAGCTTCGATGGCTTTAAAGCCCTGACCAACCTCAACCTGTACATCGGCGTTGGCGAGTTGCGCTGCATTATCGGCCCCAATGGCGCTGGCAAGACCACCATGATGGATGTCATTACCGGTAAAACCCCCCCGGATAACGGCAGTGCCTACTTCGGCGAAACCCTGGACCTGACCCGCATGAGCGAGGTCGAGATCGCTCAATCCGGCATTGGCCGCAAGTTCCAGAAACCAACAGTATTCGAGGCGCTAAGCGTGTTCGAAAACCTCGAACTGGCGCAGAAGACCAATAAATCGGTATGGGCCAGTTTGCGCGCCAAACTCAGTGGCGAGCAACGCGAGCGGATTGACGAGGTGCTCGAAACCATTCGCCTGGAAGGCTCGCGTGAGCGCCAGGCAGGCTTGCTCTCCCATGGCCAGAAACAGTTCCTTGAAATCGGCATGCTGCTGGTGCAGGACCCGCAACTGTTGCTGCTTGATGAGCCTGTCGCGGGGATGACCGACGCCGAGACCGAATTCACCGCCGAGTTGTTCAAGTCCCTGGCGCGCAAGCACTCATTGATGGTGATTGAGCACGACATGGGCTTTGTCGGCTCAATCGCCGATCACGTCACCGTCCTGCATCAAGGCAGCGTGCTTGCCGAAGGTTCGCTTAATGATGTGCAGGCCGATGAGCGCGTGATCGAAGTTTATCTTGGCCGTTAAACCCCATAAGTAATTGTGTCTGGATGAGCGCCTCAGCATCCGCAAATATGCTCAAGCAAGGAATATCCCATGTTGCAAGTTCAACAATTGCACCAGTACTACGGCGGCAGCCACAACCTGCGGGGCTTGTCGTTCGAGGCCAGGATCGGCGAAGTCACCTGCCTGTTGGGACGCAATGGCGTCGGTAAAACCACTTTGCTCAAATGCCTGATGGGCCTGATCCCCGCCAGACAGGGCGACATCAACTGGGAAGACCAGGCTATCACCGGCTTCAAGCCGCACCAGCGTGTGCATGCCGGCATTGCCTACGTGCCGCAAGGACGTGAAATATTCGGCCGACTCACCGTAGAAGAAAACCTGTTGATGGGCCTTTCGCGCTTTCCCGGCAGCCAGGCCAAGGAAGTGCCCGGGTTTATTTATGAGCTGTTTCCGGTACTCAAGGAGATGAAGCTGCGCCGCGGTGGCGACCTGTCTGGCGGGCAGCAACAGCAACTGGCTATCGGCCGTGCCCTGGCCAGCCAACCACGCCTGCTGATACTCGACGAGCCGACTGAAGGTATCCAACCATCGGTGATCAAGGAGATCGGCGTGGTGATCAAGAAACTGGCTGAGCGTGGCGACATGGCGATCCTGTTGGTCGAGCAGTTCTACGACTTTGCCGCTGAGCTGGCCGATCAATATCTGGTGATGTCGCGGGGCGAAATCATCCAGCAAGGGCGCGGTGAAACCATGGAGGCAGACGGCGTAAGAGGCTTGGTGGCGATTTAAGGTTTCGGGCTTTTAAAAGCCGCGAGCAGCACCCAAACTAGCCCATACGCTTAACTAGAGTCTCAATAGTCAGCGCCTTATGAATGCACCAATTACCCAAGGCATTTTCACGCCCAGCTGGCACGCCGAGCTGGAGCTTGGCTATGCCCGCGACACCGACACGACAAGGCCGGTCATGCGCCGCCACAAAGGCCCGTTGCGGGTGCAGAAACACCTGTACGCCGAAGGCCCGCAAGTGTGCCAGCACATTATTGTCCACCCGCCGGGGGGCATCGCCGGAGGCGATCGCCTGGATATCGACATCCACCTCGGCGAGAACGCATGGGCACAATTAACCAGTCCCGGCGCCGCCAAATGGTATCGCGCCGCTGGCCCGGCTTATCAGCAATTGAATATACGGGTTGAAGCCGGTGCGACACTGGAATGGATGCCGCAGGAAACCATCGTATACAGCGCCGCCCATGCCGAGCTGGTCAGCAACATTGAGCTGATTGGCGATGGCAAACTATTTTACTGGGACATAGTCGCCCTGGGACGCCCGGCCAGTGATGAACGCTTCGATCTTGGCCACTTTCAGGCCGAGCTGAATATCCGCCGCGATGGCGAGTTGCTCTGGTATGAGCGTCAACGCGTAGTCGGCGATGACGGCTTGCTCGACTCGCCGATCGGCCTGGATGGCTATCCGGTGTTCGCCACCTTGCTGCTTAGCGCCGAGATTGCCCCTGAGTTGCTTGAGCAATGCCGCGAACTGGCAGCAGACAACAGGCTGGAGCTACGCGGCGACCTCAGCCAGTTGCCAGGCATATTGGTCGCTCGCTGCCTGGCCCGCGAGGCCCTGCATGCTCGTGCCTGGCTGATCCAGCTGTGGCAACTTCTGCGCCCAGCGGTACTTGGCCGTGAAGCCGTACCACCAAGAATCTGGAACACCTAATTTTCGACGCTTTTTCGCGTCCAGCCTGGAGATGCACAGATGGATTTAAGTCCACGGGAAAAAGACAAACTGCTGATTTTCACTGCCGGGCTGGTGGCCGAGCGCCGCTTGGCACGCGGGGTCAAGCTTAACTACCCGGAAGCCATTGCCTTGATTTCCGCAGCGCTGCTCGAAGGCGCGCGCGACGGTCAGACAGTCGCTGAGTTGATGCACTTCGGCACCACCCTGCTCAGCCGCGACCAGGTCATGGAAGGCATACCGGAAATGATCCCGGAGATTCAGGTCGAGGCGACTTTTCCAGATGGGACCAAACTGGTCACCGTGCACCAGCCCATTGCCTGACTGGACGCTGCATCGAGGAGTTTGCCGTGAATATCGACAACGCCACTGAACAAGACCTGCCCGAGTTGCTGGCGATTTATAACGATGCCGTGCTCAACAGCGCCCCCATCTGGAATGAAACGATGGTGGACTTGGAAAACCGGCGCCTCTGGCTACGCGAGCGCCTGGCTGCGGGTTTCCCCGTGCTTGCTGCGCGCAACAGCACGGGACGCCTGGTTGGCTACGCCACCTATGGCACCTGGCGCAGTATCGAGGGGTTCAAACACACCGTTGAGCACTCGGTGTACGTTTGCGCCGACCAACGCGGCCTGGGCATAGGTCCGGCGCTGATGAAAGCCCTGATTGAGCGCGCACGCAGCGCCAACCTGCATGTGATGGTCGCGGCGATCGAGAGCGAAAACCGCGCTTCGATTCGCCTGCACAAACAGCTGGGATTCATCACCACCGGGCAGATGCCCCAGGTGGGACGCAAGTTCGACCGCTGGCTCGACCTGACATTCATGCAGCTCAACCTGAACGCGGACGAACAGGACGACGACAAGGAGTAACGCCGAATGAGCAGGGCCCAACTACGTCGCGTACACCCCGAAAGCTTTGCCCACTACCGCCCGGGCCTGGTTGAACTGCTGTTCGATGCCGTCAGGCACGGCGCATCGGTTGGTTTCCTGGCGGACCTGAGCGAAGACCAGGCATACGACTACATGAGCCTTGTCCAAGCTGGCGTCAATGCTGGCAACCTGCTGCTTTGGGTGGTCGTAGACAACGAACAGGTGCTGGCCAGCGTACAGCTCGAGTTATGCCAAAAGGCCAATGGCCGCAATCGCGCCGAAGTGCAAAAGCTATTGGTTTTGCACCAGGTCCGCCGCCATGGCCTGGGCCAGCAACTGATGCGTGCGGTTGAACAAGAAGCCATCAAGCAAAGGCGCGGCCTGCTCTATCTAGATACAGAGGCAGGCTCGGCCGCCGAAGCCTTCTACCGCAGCCAGGGCTACCAGCGGGTCGGTGAGCTGCCCAACTATTGCCAAAGCCCCGACGGTAGTTATTCACCGACGGCCATTTATTTCAAAACCATGGGACAACCCGCATGATTCCAGGTGAATACCAGGTCCTGCCCGGCGACATCGAACTCAACGTAGGCCGGCGCCCCATCACCCCTGACGTAGCCAACAGCGGCGACCGCCCGATTCAGGTGGGTTCGCACTATCACTTCTTCGAAGCCAACGATGCTCTGACCTTCGACCGCACGGCAGCCCGAGGCATGCGCCTGAATATTCCGGCTGGCACCGCTGTGCGCTTCGAACCGGGCCAGTCGCGCCAGGTGGAGTTGGTTGACCTGGCTGGAGAGCGCCGCGTGTTCGGTTTTGCCGGACGAATTATGGGTGACCTTTGATACGCCAGCCTGACACAGGACATATTCAATGAAAATCAGCAGACAAGCCTACGCAGACATGTATGGCCCGACCGTTGGCGACAAGGTGCGCCTGGCCGATACCGAACTCTGGGTCGAGGTCGAGAAGGATTTCACCCATTACGGTGAGGAAGTAAAGTTCGGCGGCGGCAAGGTCATTCGCGACGGCATGGGCCAGGGTCAACTCTGCGCCAGGGATGTCGTCGATACCCTGATCACCAACGCATTGATCATCGACCACTGGGGCGTGGTCAAGGCCGATGTCGGCATCAAGGACGGACGCATCGCGGCCATCGGTAAAGGTGGCAACGCCGATATCCAGCCGGATGTAACCATCGCCGTCGGCGCGGGCACTGAAGTCATTGCTGGCGAAGGCATGATCCTCACCGCCGGCGGTATCGACACCCATATTCACTTCATCTGCCCACAGCAGATTGAAGAAGCCTTGATGAGCGGCGTGACCACCATGATTGGTGGCGGCACCGGCCCGGCAACCGGCACCAACGCCACGACCTGCACTTCTGGCCCCTGGCACATGGCGCGCATGCTGCAGGCGGCCGATGCCTTCCCGATGAACATGGGTTTCACCGGCAAAGGCAACGCCAGCCTGCCGGAGCCGCTGGTCGAGCAAGTCAAAGCCGGGGCCATTGGCCTCAAGCTGCATGAAGACTGGGGCAGCACGCCTGCGGCTATCGACAATTGCCTGAGCGTTGCCGACCAGTACGACGTGCAGGTGGCCATCCATACCGACACACTGAATGAGTCGGGCTTCGTCGAAACCACCCTTGGCGCTTTCAAGGGCCGCACCATTCACACCTACCACACCGAAGGCGCCGGTGGCGGCCATGCCCCGGACATTATCAAGGCCTGCGGCTTCCCCAACGTGCTGCCCAGCTCGACCAACCCGACCCGGCCCTTCACCATGAACACCATCGATGAACACCTCGATATGCTTATGGTTTGCCATCACCTGGACCCAAGCATTGCCGAGGACGTAGCGTTCGCGGAAAGCCGCATTCGCCGTGAAACCATCGCCGCCGAAGATATCCTGCATGACCTGGGCGCCTTCTCGATGATCAGCTCGGACAGCCAGGCCATGGGCCGCGTCGGCGAGGTCATCACCCGCACCTGGCAGACGGCCGACAAGATGAAACAACAGCGCGGCGCCTTGCCGGGTGACGGCGAGGGCAACGACAACTTCCGTATCAAGCGCTATATCGCCAAGTACACCATCAACCCGGCGATCACCCACGGCATCAGCCATGAAGTCGGCTCGATCGAAGTCGGCAAATGGGCAGACCTGGTGCTTTGGCGCCCGGCGTTCTTCGGCGTCAAACCCAGCTTGATTCTAAAGGGCGGGGCAATTGCCGCCAGCTTGATGGGCGACGCAAACGCCTCGATCCCAACGCCGCAACCCGTTCATTACCGCCCCATGTTCGCCAGTTACGGCGGTTCTCGCCATGCAACCTGCCTGACCTTTATCAGCCAGGCCGCGATGGAGGCCGGGGTCCCCGAGCAGTTGGGCTTAAAGAAACAGATCGCGGTGGTAAAAGGCTGTCGCGAGGTCAAGAAAACCGACCTGATCCACAATGACTACCTGCCAGATATCGAGGTCGATGCGCAGAACTACCAAGTAAAGGCCGACGGCCAGCTGCTCTGGTGTGAGCCTGCGCAAACCCTGCCAATGGCCCAACGGTACTTTCTGTTCTAGGAAGCGCTGCGGCTTTTTTTACGCCACAAAAACAACAAGGCCCGCAATTGCGGGCCTTGTTCCAGGTCATCAACAGGCGTGCTAGCGCAACTGGCTGTCCTTGCTGGCGCGGCGGTTGTAGCCCGCGCCGGCTGCGTTGGCTTTGTCTTCGGCCGCCTGGCAGGCCACGCACAGGCGCACCCCCTTGATGGCCTCACGCCTCGCTTGCGGGATAGGTGCATCGCACTCTTCGCAGTGGTGCAGGCTTTCGCCTCGTGGTAACTGGCTGCGCGCCCTCGCGACGGCATCCTCGATACTGCTGTCGATCTGCTCCTGTACCGCACCATCACTTGCCCAGCCCCCCGCCATGGGAACCTCCGGATAAATAACCCTGGTTCATTAGGATACCAATCCCGAGTAATTGGCAAGGGCAGGTCGTCGCCCGTGTTACTCCTTGACGTCCATGAACTCTTCAGCCCAGACAATGTACTCTTCGGGCAGGGTGTACTTGAGCGCCAGCTCCGAGGCGCTCAGCTCAGAGGCAACGGCCCCACGCTGTTCACGCAGGCAATCGTAGGTAGCCTTGATCGCAGCAAAATAGGCGGCGTGGCCATTCACCACGATACGCACGCCAAGCTTGGCCAGGCGTGCGTCATCACGCAGCTTCGGGTTGCCGTAAGTCACCAGCATCAATGGCACGCTCAGGTGCTCGGCAATTTTCTCAAGGTGCTCGAAATCCTCGATACCCACGATGCAGATGCCGTCAGCTCCAGCTTGTTGATAGGCCAGGGTGCGGCTGATCACTTCGTCAATGCTGAGCACGCCAGCATGGGTCCGGGCGATGATCGCCAGGTCGGGGTCAACCCGCGCCTCAAGCGCCGCACGAATCTTGCCGACGCCTTCGGCGACACTGATCAAGTCCGTTGACTTACGCCCGAACTGAGCAGGCAACAAGGTATCCTCGATGGTCAGCGCGGCTATGCCGGCTCGTTCCAGTTCAACCACGGTACGCATGACATTGAGCGCGTTGCCATAACCGTGGTCGGCATCGGCTATGACCGGCAAGCGACTGACACGGCCAATACGGGTGGCCTGCTCGACAAATTCGCTGAGGGTGATCAAGGCAAAATCTGGTGCGGCGATGACCTGCAATGAGGCAACCGAACCGCCGAGGATACCCACTTCAAAACCCAGGTCGGCTGCGATGCGGGCTGACATCGGATCAAAAACCGAAGCTGTATGAAAACAACTCTCTGTGGCGAGCAAAGCGCGAAAAGCGCTGCGCAACTCATGGTGGGAAGCACGTTGCATGATTGGCATAGACTGAATTTTCCAAAAACTGATAGTGAAACGACGCTCGCTTTCGCCACGTTCCGTACTGGGCAGGATCAGGGCTGCACAGGTGGCGCACTTTGCCGAGGATCGGCATCGGGTAACCAGTGCTTCAAAATGGCTGAGAAACTGCCGTCATGGCGCATATCATCAAAGGCCCGTTGCCAGGTCGCGACAATTTTCGGGTCTGTCTTTAACGAAAAGGCAATGTAATAGGCCGATTGCATAAAAGGCACATGGCTCTGTACCTCAGCAACTTTCAGACCACCCGTGGCCAGTTCGTCCTTGAGCGTGACATCCTGAGTGGCAATCAGCTTAACCCGGCCATGTTTCAACATGGTCACCATATTCTTTGGGGTGCTGACGCCGTATAGATTTTCAAAGCCCAACTCACTCAGCGCATCATAGGTGTACCACTTCTTGGGTACAGCCAACGGCCCGCTCGCCTTGGCATCAAGCAGGCTATTGAACGTCAAGTGGCGCGATTTCAGCGAGTAAAAGCTGGTTGTGCCGACCAGAATCGGCCCCACCCATTGGAACAGTTTTTCGCGCTCAGGGGTACGCACCGTTGAGAAAATCGCGGTATTGGGCTCATGCAAGGCTTTATAGTAGCCGCGCGCCCAGGGCCTGATTTTTTTCACCGCATCATGGCTGCCAGTACGTGAAATCAACTCGCCGGAAATCTCTACCGACATTCCGCGCAGCTGATTTTCTTCGGTAAAAGCCAGGGTTGCAGCCTCTTCGGTATACAGGCGTATGGCCGCACCGGCGCTGGTCGTTAACAGACTCAGCAGCACGGCGACACATTTCTTCTGCAATGAACGCATCAAGCCCGCCCCCTGTACTCACAATTATGATGGCGTTCATTGACCCCCAACGCTCAAAGCCTCGTCCAGTAGACGCCCAAACAGGCCCGTACATTACATTGATCGCAATGTTATCGGCCAACGCTTGGTGTTTGCTTAGCAAATGCCTAACACAGCGCAGTTTATCAATGCGTGCAAAAAACGATCTATAGACCCTAACACGACTCAATTGGGCACAACTTTCAGCGCAAATCGCACGCTTTGCTAACAGGCAGAACAAAAATCACACACTTGAACCGACAATCGGACTAGCCTCGAAGGCTCAAGCAGGCGATGATCGCCCTTCAACCCAGCACCATGACAGATATGATCGACACTACAGAAGCCACAACCCCTAAACACAAACCTCGCCCGCTCATCGATTTGCTTGTCAGCATCGTCATACCGTCACTGGTACTGATGAAGCTCAGCGGTGAAACACGTCTCGGCCCGGATGGTGCCTTGATGCTGGCATTGGCATTCCCCATTGGCTGGGGCGCGTTCGAGCTGATCAAGTACCGCAAATTCAATTTCATTGCGCTGCTGGGGCTGGTCAGTGTCTTGCTGACTGGCGGCATTGGCCTGTTGCACCTGAACAACCAGTGGCTGGCGATCAAGGAAGCCGCGGTACCCGGCGTAATTGGTATCGCCGTACTCGTGTCGACACGCACACGCTACCCCCTGATTCGTACCATGCTGTTCAACAAGACCGTACTCAATGTCGACAAGATTCAGCAGCGGCTCGATGAAGGCGGCAACACCCAGCAGTTTGAAGCCCGCCTGCTCAAGGCCACCTACTTGCTCAGCGCCACCTTCTTTTTCTCATCGGTGATGAACTACATCCTGGCGCGCTGGATCGTTGTCAGCCCGGCGGGCAGCGAAGCCTTCAACGATGAACTGGGCCGTCTGACGCTGCTGAGCTATCCAATGATCGCGATCCCGTCGATGATCATGATGATGGCGATCTTCTATTACCTGTGGCGCACTATCCATGGCCTGACCGGCCTGAAACTGGAAGAAATCATGCACCAGGCTGAGCAAGACAAGCAGCCCTGAGCCCCAACAACGAGCATGACGGCTTGCGCCCTGGCATGGCTGAGCCCGTGCCAGTAAAGCGACGAGTCGCGCCTGCGTGCTGACACTTTCGGTTTACCTGGGGTTATTTCTCTCGGCCCTGGGGGCGGCGACCTTGCTGCCGCTGCAGTCTGAAGCCCTGTTGGTTGGCCTGTTGCTCAGCCATGACTACTCGACAGGACTGCTGCTACTGGCAGCCAGCGGGGGGAATGTTCTCGGTTCGCTGATCAACTGGTGGCTCGGCTGCTACATTGAACACTTCAGCAAGCATCGCTGGTTTCCGGTCAAGCCACAGCAGCTTGAGCGCGCCCAGGACTTTTATGCACGCTACGGCCGCTGGAGCCTGCTGCTCAGCTGGGCGCCGGTTATTGGCGACCCACTGACCTTGGTCGCCGGGATCATGCGTGAGCCGTTGTGGCGCTTTCTATTGCTGGTCACCCTCGCCAAAGTCGCGCGCTACGGCATTTTGGCCGTAATTACCCTGAACCTCGGCTAGCCCACTTCCCTTCATTTGTCGCAAAGCGCAACACATGGGGAGCATTCGTGCGCCAGCTCGCATAGAATGCGCGGCCGTTTTTCAGGAACAGCGCGCAGCATGTCTTTTTCTACTCCAGCCCGCGCCTGCGGCATCGACTTCGGCACATCCAACTCAACCGTCGGCTGGCAGCGCCCAGGCGCTGACGCCTTGATTGAGCTCGAAGATGGCAAGATCACCCTGCCCTCGGTTATTTTCTTTAACTTCGAGGAACGTCGCCCGGTTTACGGCCGACTGGCCTTGCACGAATACCTGGAAGGTTACGAGGGACGCTTGATGCGCTCCCTGAAAAGCCTGCTGGGCTCAAAGCTCCTGAAGAGTGAAACCACGGTGCTCGGCAGTGCGTTGCCCTTCAAGGACTTGCTGGGTTTCTTTATTGGCGAACTGAAAAGTCGCGCCGAAACCGTTGCTGATCGCCCCTTTGAAGAAGTGGTGCTCGGTCGCCCGGTATTTTTTGTCGACGATGACCCTGTTGCCGACCAGGAAGCACAAAATACCCTGGTCGCCGTTGCCCACAAGCTGGGATTCAAGGACGTTTCCTTCCAGTACGAACCCATTGCCGCCGCGTTCGACTACGAAAGCACCATTGGCAAGGAAGAGCTCGTCTTGATCGTCGACATCGGCGGTGGTACTTCCGACTTCTCACTGGTACGCCTGTCTCCCGAGCGCCGTGCCGTTGCCGAACGCCATGAGGATATTCTGGCCACCGGCGGCGTACACATCGGCGGCACCGACTTCGACAAACAACTGAGCCTGCAAGGCGTCATGCCCCTGTTCGGTTACGGCAGGCGCATGAAAAGCGATGCCTTAATGCCAACCAGCTTTCACCTCAACCTGGCGACCTGGCACACGATCAACGCGGTGTACGCGCAAAAATCCCAGCTTTCGCTGAAAAGCATGCGTTACGACATCGTCGATCCAACGGGTATCGATCGCCTGTTCAAGCTGATCGAACAACGCGCCGGCCATTGGCTAGCCATGCAGGTTGAAGACAGCAAGATCGAGCTGACCGAAAAAGATGTGCGGCCAATTGACCTCAAGCGCGTCGAGCCTGGCTTGGTTGCAGAGCTGAGCCGCGAGCTGTTTGACAGCTCTATCGAGCCGCTGCTTGAACGTATTCGCGCCAGCGTCAGTGAGTTGCTGAGCAGCGCTGGCGTCGGTGTTGCCGATGTCGATACTGTGTTCTTCACTGGCGGCTCCAGCAGCATTCCGGCGCTGCGCCAGAGTGTTGCGGCCATGCTGCCCAACGCACGCCATGTCGAAGGCAATAACTTCGGCAGTATCGGCAATGGACTGGCAATTGAGGCACAGAAGCGTTACGGCTGATGTATTGTGCGAGGCAGGCCTGAGCATGCAAATGCGGGCTTCGCTGGATTTGATAGAGGCCTCGGATAGCTATTCAGAGCCGCTTTTCAAAATAGACGCGCTTGTAGCCGTCTTCTGTGCGACGCCCTACTTGTACATAGCCGAGCCTGGGGTAGATTGACAGGTTATCGCCCATAAGCTCATTGGTATAAAGCTGCACGCTACCAATTGCGAGCTTGCGGCCGGCCTGTTCACAAAAGCCAATCAGCAACTTGCCCACGCCACGCCCCGCAGCACTGGGCAAGACGGCTACGTTCTCCAGAAGTAGCCGCCCGGCGCTGGCATAGAACACAATAAAGCCAAGCAAATTGTCGCTTGCATCTGTCGCGACGTAGACGACACCCGCGGCAATCTGCGCGGCGTAATCGGCGAGCATGGGTGCGGGCTTGCGCCCGATCACCGGCACATAGCGCGCATAGGCTTGCTCAGCACAGCCTTGAATGCTCGGCAGGTCACTGGCCACAGCCAATCTGATCATGACGACCTCTAGCAACTAACGCCTTGCACGGTTAGCCCAAGAGCCAGGCAGTTGTTGCCTGGCTTGCAGCGCCCCTCGGGTCTGCGCGTCAATCAACGCGGAACCGCAGGCGCCTTGACTGGTTTCTTGCCCTTGCCCTTTTTGGCATTGGCGCGCTCTCTGGCGGCTTCCTGATTCTTGGCAAAGGCTGCGGCCTTGGCTTGCTCGCGCTTGTCCCAAGGTTTGCTACCGTCGCTCGCACGCGGTGGAAAGCCTGTGTGCTGCGTCAACATCGGCTTGCCGATTTTCTTGCTGCCGGCAGGTGTCGAGTTCTTGCGACGCGCACTTTGGTAACCATCAACCGCTGGCTGGAATGCCGGAATCAGCTGGTTCTTGCCATTGCCAATCAGGTCGCTGCGGCCCATACGTTCGAGCGCTTCTCTGAGCATCGGCCAGCCACGCGGATCGTGGTAACGCAAGAAGGCCTTGTGCAAGCGGCGCTGGGCTTCGCTCTTGACAATGCTTACGCCATTGCTCTTGTAGGTCACCTTGCGCAGCGGGTTTTTACCCGAGTGATACATGGCCGTCGCCGTCGCCATTGGCGATGGATAGAAGGCCTGAACCTGGTCGGCACGGAAGCCGTTGCCCTTGAGCCAG
This sequence comes from Pseudomonas sp. S9, assembly GCF_000222125.1. Classification (NCBI taxonomy): domain Bacteria; kingdom Pseudomonadati; phylum Pseudomonadota; class Gammaproteobacteria; order Pseudomonadales; family Pseudomonadaceae; genus Pseudomonas; species Pseudomonas sp. S9. The sequence continues at coordinate 58,185 of NZ_AFFX01000007.1, forward strand.
AGCGCCAGGTTCATCATGTCTTCATCGGTGGTGCCCGGGTGCGCAGCGATAAAGTAAGGAATCAGGTACTGCTCCTTACCCGCCTCTTTCGAGTACTTCTCGAACATGCGCTTGAACTTGTCATAGCTGCCGATACCCGGCTTCATCATCTGATTGAGCGGGCCTTCCTCGGTGTGCTCCGGCGCGATCTTCAGGTAACCACCGACGTGATGGGTGACCAGTTCCTTAACGTACTCCGGCGACTCGACCGCCAGGTCATAACGCAAGCCGGATGCGATCAGGATCTTCTTCACGCCCGGCAAGGCGCGGGCAGAACGGTACAGCTGAATCAGCGATGAGTGATCGGTATTGAGGTTCTCGCAGATGCCGGGAAACACGCACGATGGCTTGCGGCATGCGGCTTCGATTTCCGGGCTCTTGCAGGCAATGCGATACATATTGGCGGTCGGGCCGCCGAGGTCAGAAATAACCCCGGTGAAGCCTGGAACCTTGTCGCGGATCTCTTCGATCTCGCGAATAATCGACTCTTCGGAGCGGTTCTGGATGATCCGGCCTTCGTGCTCCGTGATCGAGCAGAAGGTGCAGCCACCAAAGCAGCCACGCATGATGTTCACCGAGAAGCGAATCATCTCGTAAGCCGGAATCTTTGCCTTGCCGTAAGCCGGGTGCGGAACACGGGCGTAGGGCATGCCGAACACGTAATCCATCTCTTCGGTGGTCATCGGGATCGGTGGTGGATTGAACCAGACATCAACATCGCCATGGCGCTGTACCAGCGCACGGGCATTGCCCGGGTTGGTTTCCAGGTGCAGCACGCGATTGGCGTGGGCGTAGAGTACGCTGTCACCGCGAACCTTCTCGAACGACGGCAAGCGGATCACGGTTTTGTCACGCTCAAGGCGCGGGTGCGGCAGCAGTTGGACCACCTTGGCTTCATTGGGGTCTTCAACCGGGCCTTTTTCCTGCTCGATGGCGCAGGCCGCCGTATCCTGGGTATTGACGTAAGGGTTGATGATCTTGTCGATCTTGCCCGGTCGGTCGATACGTGTGGAGTCGATCTCCATCCAGCCTTCAGGCGTGTCACGGCGAATAAAGGCTGTGCCGCGGATGTCATTGATATCTTCGATCTTCTGCCCGTAGGACAGACGCTGGGCGATCTCGACCACGGCGCGCTCGGCGTTGCCGTACAGCAGGATATCGGCGCAGGCATCAATAAGGATCGAGTGGCGAACCTTGTCCTGCCAGTAATCGTAATGGGCAATACGACGCAGCGAGGCTTCAATGCCTCCAAGCACAATCGGCACGTGCTTGTAGGCTTCCTTGCAGCGCTGGCTATACACCAGGCTGGCGCGGTCTGGGCGGCTGCCCCCCTGGCCGCCGGGGGTGTAGGCATCGTCCGAGCGGATCTTTTTATCCGCGGTGTAGCGGTTGATCATCGAGTCCATGTTGCCAGCCGCGACGCCGAAGAACAGGTTCGGCTCGCCGAGCTTCATGAAGTCGTCTTTGGACTGCCAGTTGGGCTGGGCGATGATCCCGACACGGAAACCCTGGGCTTCGAGCAGACGGCCAATAATCGCCATGCCGAACGATGGGTGATCAACATAGGCATCGCCGGTGACGATGATGATGTCACAGGAATCCCAGCCAAGCTGATCCATCTCCTCCCTGCTCATCGGCAGGAAAGGCGCTGGTCCCAAACATTCGGCCCAGTATTTTGGATAATGGAAAAGAGGCTTGGCTGCTTTCATGACGGTAACCGAATGGTTCATGGATTTTCACGGGCGCGGATAATAGCACATTTTTTAACCAAACCCGACGCCCACGCTCAGGCTTTAACGCTATAAGAATCGCCAGTACGGCAAAGATGAATGGGCATAGCCTGGCTGCCTCCTGCGCAGTGAACGCGACAAGACACAATCAAACTTTTGTATCGGCCTGCCAAGCCGAGCCAATACGCACCTGAAAATACGCAACAATCAGTTACATTCGCGCAACCAAATTGCCACCACATCCCCCCGGCCAATGCCAAGTGTTACCCGCCCAAAAGCCCAACACAACTTTAGGCCACTACTGGCCTCTTGCCGGAAACCTAAGACTAAAGCCCTCTAAACCGAGCGATTACAGGCATGAGCCTGCTCGTCTCAACCAGATATACCGCTTGGCCAATCGAGCACTCCCGGCGAGTGAACATCATTGAATTGGTCACTGAGGGCTTAATAGTGAAAGGTCTGAACGAACGAATTTACAGCCGTTTTATCGCGTTAAAGAATCTAAAAACAGCCGATATAAATGCGATGTACAGGATTTATTCGAGGTTTTACCAGAACACCACGCACGCTACCTTTCTGGACGACCTCCAGAATAAAACCGGCGCTATCGTTGCCCGCACACGCAGCACAAAACGGATAATCGGGTTTTCTACGCTGACCGTTTTTGACTGCGACATAGACGGCAAGAAAATTCGCGGCATTTTCAGCGGCGACACAATTGTCGAGCCTGAGTTCTGGGGTAGCCGCTGCCTGCATGTCGCGTTCTATCGGCAAATCCTGCTGGCCCGCCTGCGCCACCCCTTTACACCGCTATATTGGTTCCTGATATCCAAGGGCTACAAAACCTACCTGCTACTGACACGCAACTTTTACGATTACTACCCGGACCGCAACCAGCCAGACAGCAAGCTTGGCGACATAGTCCGAGCCTTCAGCAAACAGCAATACCCCAATGCCTTCGACCCTGAACGCATGCTGCTCGATTTTGGCGAAGGTGCTGCCTGCCTTGATGAGAATGTCGCCCAAATAACCCCGGAAATCCGTGCCCAGGAACCTGACATCGCCTATTTCGAGGACTGCAATCCAAGTTGGCGACAAGGAACTGAACTGCCTTGCGCCGGGGAAATCTCGTTCTCGGCGCTGACAAAGTATTGCTACCACCTCAGCCTCAAGGTCATCCGGCTCAAGCTCAAGCAACGTGCAATAGCCAAAAGCCAGTCAGCCCCTGATGTTCTCAAAGGCGACGCCGCCGGGCCTGAAATATGACTCGATCACTGGCGAGCCAATTTGGTCACGGGCTGCTTAGAACCTTTATGCGTCGTGGCTTGCAACGCTTCGAGCGAGAAGCGCCAAAACTGGAGTTGATCCAACGGAGCCTGTTGCAAAAGTGGTTGCACGGCCACGCGCGCGCAGAATCGACTGTGCATTCCAACCTCAAGGCCAGCGACAGCTGGGAGCAATTCGCCAGCAAGCAGCCCTGCACAACCTATGACAACTATCGGGGACTGATAGAGCGGCAGCGCCAACAGCAAGACAAATCGCTTTTCGACAGCCCGATAAGCCGCTACCAACCCACTAGCGGCTCGACCTCGGCGATAAAGTGGATTCCCTATACCCAGGCTTTCCTAGGCGAACTTGATCAGGCGATTACGCCCTGGATTGGCGATCTGTATCGGCAATTTCCAAAGATTGCCCAGGGCAGCCATTACTGGTCGCTTTCCTGGATCCCGACCTCAATGCGGGATGCAAGCAGCACTGAGCTCAATGATGACATGCAGCTTATGTCCCTCGGCAAGCGCCTGGTCGCAGGACTGACCCAGACAGCTCCCGCCTCAATTGCCCTGGCCAAAACAGCTGAAGATTCACTCTTTGCAACCTTGGCCTACCTGGTCGCCGACGAGCAGTTGAGTGTTATATCAATCTGGAGCCCGACGTTCGGGCTTGGCCTTCTCGAACAACTCGGCAACTGCCGTGAAGAGCTGATAGAGGTGCTTCAACAAGGCGCCTGGGGTAAGCGCGCCGCAGCCATGGCCGGGCTTGAGTGTCCAGGGTCCCATACAGCCGCACAACGCCTGAAGGCATGGGATGGGGTTGCTGATCCTGCCTTCTTTGCAGAGCTGTGGCCGCGCCTGACCCTGCTGAGCGCCTGGGATACCGCTGCGGCTTTGCCCTGGGCACGACAACTGCAAAAGTTGCTGGCACACGCGCAGTTCCAGGGTAAAGGCTTATGGGCAACGGAGGGCGTGGTGAGTATTCCTTTGCGAAACCACTGCCCACTGGCCTACCGCAGCCACGTGTATGAGTTTGAAGACCTCGACAATGGGCAGGTCCTGGCGCCATGGCAATTACGCAAGGGCCAGCAGGTCATGCCCTTGCTCACGACAGGGAGTGGATTTGCCCGCTACCGAATGAACGATGTCCTGCAGGTTAGCGACCATTGGCGAACCCTGCCTTGCTTTACCTTTCTCGGCCGCAATGATGGTACTGACCTGGTTGGCGAAAAGATCAGCGCGACGCTCGCACAAACAATAATCGCCGGCCTGACCTACAGCGACCTGCTCCCCGTGACCTTGCTCGCCCTCAGCGCCAGCACGCCGGACAAACCCGGTTATGTGCTACTGATTGAAGGCCCGGGCGACTCAAACTCGGTGTCCATCACGACCCTTGCTGCTCAACTTGAGCATGCACTTCTAAAGAACTTTCACTACCGCCTGGCACGCGACCTCGGCCAACTGGCCAGGGCACGCTGCATTTGCCTGCCGAACATGCGCCAGATCTACCTTGAGCAATCACGCGCCCGAGGGATGCTTGAAGGCAACATAAAGCTAGAAGCACTGCGGCACTGGTCCGGCCCGCTGCCGTTGGAGCTTCGCCTGGCACTGGAGGCAACCCCGTGAATAAAGAACTCCGCACGCGCCCTGCTACGGCCAAGGACGAAAGCGCCCTGCGGGCACTGCTCAGGCGGGTGCCACAAATGGGTAGCGTTACCCTGATATTTGAACGAGAGCCTGATTTTTTTACCGGGGCGCGAGTGAGTTGCGAGCAAGAGCTTGTGCTGGTTTGCGAAGAACTGGATACCCCTGGCGTACTTATCGCCATGGTTGATATTGGTGAACGCCGGCAATACATCAATGGCAAATCTGAATCCGTCAGGTACCTGCATGACTTGCGTATAGCCCCCGAATGCCGGGGCGGCAAGGTCTTGAAAGCATTGTTTATGGCGATTGCCGAACACATGGGCAGCGAAAATGACTGGATGGAAGCGGTCATTCTCGAAGAAAACCTGATTCCACTGGGGATTATTGATCGCGGTCGAACCTGGTTGCCTGGTTTCTACCGTGGCGGGCGTGTCATCACCAGCCTGCTGCCAGCCCAGTCGCGCAAGACCACCCCGGATAGGAGCCTGACAATCCGCCCTGCAACAAGTGCCGACGCGCCCCAGCTGCAACAGCTGTGGGATAGGGCTAGCCAACGCCAGGGATTCCCGGTCTATAACGTCAATGACCTACTGGCCGCCACGGCCTACTTCCATGGCATAACCATCAATGACTACCTCATGGCCTTCATCGAGGGAAGACCCGTTGCTTGCATGGGCCTGTGGAACCAGAAGAACTTCAAGCAGACCCGTGTCAGTGGCTACGCGCCATGGCTCGCTGCCTTGCGCATCCCATACAACCTATACGCAAGGCTCTTCGGCGGAATACATCTCCCCTCGCCCGGTGATTGCTTCAACTACTTGACCCTGCACAGCCTGGTAATCGATCAGGAAAATCCGACGATATTCAAGGCCCTGCTCGACTACGTACTTGAACATCACCTGCCACCACAGCAATGCCTCGCCTGTGGCTTCTTTGACGACCATCCGCTGGAGGCTGCGCTAGGCACTTATCGGCGCAAGCGACTTCACAGCCGTCACTTCCTGATCAGCTATCACCAGGATCCTCGCCAGACGCAGGGCTCGACCAACCGCCACATAGAGATAGCCCGCCTGTGAACGCCGGTCCGAGCCGCTCGCATGTCGATTCGGCAGATGTCGCAGAACCGTGGCCTGATGTTTATCAAGGCAATCGCACGACACAGCGGCGACTCATTGTCTTTGCCTGCCTGCTGGCACTGGTGGCTGTGACCTATGCAGGATACTGGCTAGTACATTTGCGCTTTATCGAAAGCACCGACAATGCCTACGTGCGAGCCGATACCCTGGTGATTTCAAGCCAGCTTGCAGGACGTGTCGACCAAGTCATGGTCGATGACAACCAGTGGGTTGCAGCAGGCGAGCCCCTCGCGCACATCGAAGATGCAGACTTCAGGTTCAATGTGGCGCGCAGCGAAACACAAATTGCACATTTGGCGGTACAGCTCCATGACATAGGCAATCAACGCGACCAGCAGCTGGCAAATATTGAAGCGCAAAAAGCGGTAATCCGCGCACATGAAGCCGAGTTGAAGCGTCATCAGCAGGACCTTGAGCGCATCCGCATGATGCGCAATAGCGGCTTTGCATCTGAGCAAGCCTTCTCGTCGCTTGCGGCGAATGTCAGCGTGGCAACCGCCCAGCTTGACCAGTCGAAATCAGCACTTAAAGCCCAGCAGATCGCCTTGGCACAACTGGATAACCGTGGCCTACAACTCAAAACGCAAATCGCGGGCCGCGAAAACGAGCTGCACCTGGCCAAGCTCAACTTGTCGCGTACCACAATCAAGGCGCCAGTCGCAGGCTGGGTTGGCAATCGCTCTATCAACCAGGGGGAATATGTACGCCCTGGCGAAGCCTTGTTATCACTGGTGTCGCAAGCCAAGTGGGTTCAGGCCAACTTCAAGGAAACGCAAATTGCGGCGATGCGCAAAGGGTACAAGGCCCAGGTCCGCTTCGATGCCTTGCCCGACCTGGTAATCGAAGGCGTGATCGAGAGCATGCAACCCGCCACCGGTTCCCGCTTCAGCTTGCTGCCACCTGACAACGCAACCGGCAACTTCACCAAGGTGATCCAACGTGTTCCGGTAAAAATATTGCTTCCGGACAAGATCACTGCACTGGAGCAAATACGCCCTGGGCTTTCAGCGGAGGTGGTCCTTGACCGACGCCAATAAGCACGCCACAAATCTAGCCCCCGAGCCCAGCCTGCAGGACTGGATCGCCGTACTAAGCACCATGCTGGGGGCGTTTATGGCGGTTATCGATATTTTGATTACCAATGCTTCACTCAAGGAAATTCAGTCCGCACTGGGCGCGACCCTCAACGAAGGGTCATGGATTTCAACGGCCTACCTGGTTGCAGAAATCATCATTATCCCGCTTACCGTTTGGCTCAATGATTTATTGGGCAAGCGCCGCCTTACGATATGGCTGACCCTTGGTTTTATTGGCTCATCACTACTCTGCTCTTTAGCCTGGTCGCTCAACAGCATGATTGTATTTCGCGCGCTCCAGGGCCTGTGCGGCGGGGCATTTATTCCGTTGGCGTTCAGCATGGTACTCACCCACTTGCCCGAGCATCGGCGCCCAACCGGCATGGCCCTGTTTGCCGTAACCGCTACTTTTGCACCGGCGATAGGTCCGACCATTGGCGGCTGGCTGACAGAAACCCTGGGTTGGCAGTACTTGTTCTACATCAACATACCACCTGGGCTGCTGATGATCGCGGGGCTGATGTACGGCCTCAAGCAGAACCCCATCAACTGGAAACTGCTGGACCAGGCCGATTACGCGGGGATCTGCACCATGGCGATTGGCTTGGCATCTCTGCAGGTGTTTCTCGAGGAAGGCTATCGCAATGACTGGTTCAGCTCACCCATGATCCTGGCCCTGGCCATTGTCGCGTTCATCAGCCTCGGCGCATTCATTATCATCGAGCTGTCCCGCGACAACCCATTGCTCAATCTGCGCATACTCAAAAACCGCAATTTCTTCCTGAGTTGTATCGCAACCGTTGGCCTGGGTATTGGCTTTTTTGGTTCGATCTATGCGCTGCCGCTGTATCTGTCGCAAGTCCAGGACAACAGCCCACTACAGATTGGCCGGTTGATCATGTGGATGGGGCTGCCCCAATTGGCGATTATTCCTTGCGTGCCACTACTGATGCGCTTTATTGATCCGCGCATACTCTGCGCCTTTGGTTTTGGCCTGTTCGGCTATGCGAGCTTTATCAGCGGTTCGCTAAACCCGGATATGGGCGCAGAGCAATTGCTGCATATTCAATTGATTCGCGCCGCAGGCCAGCCGTTGATCCTCATTACCTCATCACTGATTGCGACAAGCTATATCGAAACCAGGGACGCTGGCGCGGCATCGGCGCTGTTCAACATCATCCGTAATCTCACCGGGGCGATTTTCATTGCCCTATTGGTCACCATGCTGCAGAGCGAAACCCGACGCAATTATGAGTACTTGCGCGAGTCAGTCAGCAGCCTCAACCCGCAGGCATTGAGCCGTCTGGATTTTCTGACCGACAAGCTCGGCAACTCAGAACGCGCCCTCGCCCTTATCGCCGAGCAGGCACGCGAACAGGCCTCCATACTGGCCTATAACGAAGCCTTCCATATCATGGGCGCGGCCCTGATCATCAGTGTACTGGCCATCCTTCTTACCCGGCGTCTCCCCGCGGGGTCAAAGCTAGGCGCGGTGCACTAGATCCGAACCCACCGCATCTGGCGTCCAGCCCGAACACTCCCGGGCTGAAACAGCTGCGCCCGGCCGTTCTGAGCCGATCAATGATTATTCAAGTAACGGCGCGGCACTCGCTCAGTCACCTTGGTCAAAAGTTCATAACCAATGGTTCCGGCAGCCTGGGCCACTTCATCGACGGCTAACTGATTGCCCCACAACTCAACAGCATCACCCACGGCAGGCTGAGCCAGGCCAGTCAGGTCGACCGTGAGCATATCCATCGAAACCCGGCCGACCAAAGGCACACGCTGGCCATTGACCATAACCGGCGTGCCAGCAGGCGCATGGCGCGGATAACCATCGGCTTAGCCGCAGCTCACGGTACCGATCACTGACGCACGCGAGGCCACCCAACTGGCACCGTAACCCACGGACTCACCCTGCGCGACATGACGCACGGCAATCAACTGCGCAGAAAGCGTCATCACTGGCTTTAGACCAAGCTGGGCAACGCTCAAATCTGCGAAAGGCGTGGCGCCGTAGAGCATGATGCCTGGACGCAGCCAATCCATATGCGCAGCCGGGATAGTCAGGATAGCCGCCGAATTGGCCAGCGAGCGCTGATCAAAGTCGAGGTCGAGCACATCCAGGAAACACGCTAGCTGGTGCTCGGTGAGCTCATGGCCACGCTCATCAGCACAGGCAAAATGGCTGATCAGGTTCAGCTCATTGCATTGCGCGCTGTTTCGCAATGCCCCATGCGCGGCACGAACGCCATCAGCGTCAAAACCCAGGCGATGCATGCCGCTGTCGAGTTTTAGCCAGATATTCAATGGCGGCCCTGCATGCGCAGCCAAGACCGCATCGAGCTGCTGCTGGCTCTGCACGACAAGGTCCAGGCGTAATTGCTGGGCCAACTGTACTTCGACGGCCTCGAAACAGCCCTCGAGCAACAGTATCCGCGCGTCAGCATGCATCGCCCGGACTTGAGCAGCCTCCTCAAGACAGGCGACCGCAAAACCATCGGCCAGATCATGCAGCGCCGTGACCACCTCGCGCACGCCATGGCCATAGGCATTGGCCTTGACCACGGCAAATGCCTCACGCCCCGGACCACAGCGCTTGGCAACAGCGTAGTTGTGGCAAACGGCAGACAAATCGATGGTGGCAAAAAGGGGGCGCATGGCAAGGCTCCACAGCAGATCAAAGCCGAGCATCTTAAACCTCAGCCCTCAACCTGCAAGCCCTGGGTAACCAACTCGCCTGTACGGCTCCACGTTGCACGCAATGGTTGGCGAATCAGCCTTTATCGCTCAGCGGCGAAAACTACTGACACTAAGCTGTCAGTAGCACTGCCCTAGAGTCAGCTTTACAGGCTAAAACGCGCTATCAGAGACAGCCGTCGCCTGCCCACTGACCTTCAAGGAAAGAGCACATGAATGCGATCAACTGGTTTGAACTTTTTGTCGGCAACTTCGAGCGCGCACGAGACTTTTATGAACGCGCACTGGCAATGCCTCTACAAGAAATGGAGAGCGACGGCGGGCGCATGGCCGTGTTCCCCTATGCACAGGACAGCGGTGTTGGTGGCTGCCTGAGCGAATCTGCCGAGCAACAAAGTGGTATTGGCGGCACTCGGGTGTATCTGAATGTCGAAGGCAACCTGGATGAAGTGGTGAGCCGAGTTCCCTCGGCAGGCGGGGTCATTATTCATAGCAAGATGTCCATCGCACCCCACGGCTACATTGCTGTGATAAAAGATAGCGAAGGCAACGAAGTGGGCCTGCACAGCATGACCTGAATGCGCCACGCCAGGCGCGTAGCAGCATGCCTGGCCACCCAAACAGCAGAGGAAACATGAGGCGCGCCGACCGTCTGTTTCAAATCGTTCAGTTCCTGCGTAGCCGCCGTTTAACCACTGCCCAATGGCTGGCTGAACGGCTACAGGTATCTGTGCGCACGATCTACCGAGACATCCAAGACCTCTCACTCTCTGGTGTTCCGCTGGAGGGCGAGGCTGGCGTTGGCTACGTGCTGCGCCAACCTATGGACCTTCCCCCTTTGATGTTCGAAAGCGAGGAAATCGAGGCGCTGCTGGTAGGCGCAAGCATGGTCCAAGCCTGGGCAGACCCTCAACTTCAGCGAGCCGCCGAATCAGCACTGGCGAAGATCCACAACGTACTGCCCAACGAGATGCGCGAGGAGTTCAATCGCAACCAATTGTTTGCCCCCAGAACCAACCCATATCCTGTTCACTGGCTCGGTCAGCTACGCGGGGCTATACGCCAACGCCACAAATTGCTGATCAGCTATCGGGATGAACGCGGGGAAACCAGCGAGCGGTGTATCTGGCCGCTGGGGTTGTTCTTCTGGGGGCAAACCTGGACATTGTGCAGTTGGTGCGAGCTGCGCAACGATTTTCGCAACTTTCGTATCGACCGAGTCGAGCAATTGCACGATCGAGCTGAAACCTTCGAAGCGGTAGAAGGCCAACGCCTGGGGGACTACCTCAAACCCTTTCTAGGCGAACAGGCGACCGCACCGTTGTACAAGAGCTAATGACAGCCCAAGGCACGCCAATCAGTCCTCGTCGAACTGGTAGCTGCCTGGCGCCAGGTTTTCGAAACGCGAATACTTGCCCAGGAACGCCAGGCGCGTGGTGCCAATAGGGCCGTTCCGTTGCTTACCGATGATGATTTCGGCAACGCCCTTGTATTCGGTTTCAGGGTGATAGACCTCGTCCCGATAGACGAACATGATGATATCGGCGTCCTGCTCGATCGCTCCCGACTCACGCAAGTCGGAGTTGATTGGGCGTTTGTTCGGGCGCTGTTCAAGGCCCCGGTTAAGCTGCGACAGGGCAACCACCGGGCAATTGAACTCCTTAGCCAGGGCTTTCAACGAGCGCGAGATCTCGGAAATTTCGTTTACCCGGCTTTCACTGCTGGAGCCCGGAATCTGCATAAGCTGCAGGTAGTCGACCATGATCAAGCCGATCTCACCGTGCTCACGAGCCAGACGCCGCGTGCGGGCGCGCATCTCAGAAGGCGAAATACCAGCGGTATCGTCAATAAACAGTTTACGGTCGTTAAGCAGGTTGACCGCTGAGGTCAGGCGCGGCCAATCGTCATCATCCAGACGGCCCGCACGTACCTTGGTCTGATCAATGCGCCCCAGGGATGCGAGCATACGCATAACGATGGAGTCAGCCGGCATCTCCAGCGAGTAGACGACAATCGCCTTGTCACTGCGCAACACCGCATTCTCGACCAGGTTCATGGCGAAAGTGGTTTTACCCATCGAGGGACGACCCGCGACGATTATCAGGTCGGCCGGTTGCAAGCCACTGGTTTGGGCGTCAAGGTCGGTAAAGCCGGTCGAAAGCCCGGTAATATCATCGCCACTGTTGAACAGGGTATCGATACGGTCGATGGCCTTGACCAGAATGTCGTTGATCGCCAACGGCCCGCCAGTCTTGGGCCGTGCCTCGGCGATCTGGAAGATCAGGCGCTCGGCCTCATCGAGGATCTCTTCGCCCGTTCGGCCCTCAGGGGCGTAGGCACTGTCGGCGATCTCGCTGCTGATACCGATAAGCTGGCGTAACGTCGCACGCTCACGAATGATCTGCGCGTAGGCCTTGATGTTGGCGACCGACGGCGTGTTCTTGGCCAGTTCACCCAGATAAGCCAAGCCACCGGCGGCAGGCAGTTGGCCTTCTTTGTCCAGCTGCTCGGACAGCGTCACCACGTCAAATGGGTGGTTACGCTCCGCCAGCTTGTAGATGGCGCGAAAGATCAGGCGATGATCGTGACGATAGAAGTCACCATCGGAGACCTGGTCAAGCACGCGCTCCCAGGCATTGTTGTCGAGCATCAAGCCGCCGAGTACCGCTTGCTCCGCCTCGATCGAGTGCGGCGGCACTTTTAGAGCCGAAGTCTGCAAGTCGTATTGTTCAGGAATGCTGATGTCGTTCATAAGCTCTGAGAATAATTCTTTGGGTGCATAAAAACAAAAGGCACGACATCGCTTGCGCAATGCCGTGCCTGATTGTCAGCAGACCCGCACCGAAGTGCAAGGCCTACTATGTCGCATACTGCTTAAGCAGCTACAACAACAACCTTGACGGTTGCTTCAACGTCGCTGTGCAGGTGCACGGCTACGTCGTATTCGCCAATTTGACGAATAGTGCCGTTCGGCAGACGAACTTCAGCTTTAGCCACTTCAACGCCAGAGGCGGTCAGGGCATCAGCGATGTCGTGAGTACCGATCGAGCCGAACAGTTTGCCCTCATCGCCCGCAGTAGCGGTGATGGTGACTTCGAGTTCAGCCAGCTGAGCAGCGCGAGATTCAGCAGAAGCTTTCTTCTCGGCGGCAATTTTTTCCAGCTCGGCGCGACGTGCTTCAAAAGCAGCAACGTTTGCAGCGGTAGCTGCGGTGGCCTTGCCTTTCGGCAGCAGGAATTTACGGCCGTAACCAGCCTTAACGTTCACTTTATCGCCCAGGTTGCCCAGGTTGGCGATTTTTTCCAGCAGGATCAGTTCCATTTGGTAATAACCTCTTAACTTTTAACCTTCACCGTTCGCGGAGCCAGAGCCTTTTTTACGCTCATGACGCCCACGAAAATCAAACAGACTGTCGACAATGGCGATTACCACCAGTAACGGATAAGTCAGCTGCATAAACAGCAGCAGCGTGATGTATAGCCCCAAAAGCCAAAACTTGGACATCCGCCCTTGCGCCACCAGCCCATGAATCAGGGCGATGCCTGCAAACGCCAACGGTACGCTACACAACGGTGTCAGCATGGCCATTTGTGGACCGAGATTCGGTCCTAACAGCATGCCCACCAGCAGCAACATCGCTAACGGCGGCGGCAGCTTCAAGGTGCGAAATTCGCGCCCGAAACCACCCGGGTTATACAACAGCGCCTGCCAATAACGCCCAAGCATCAGGCTCAACAGGCTGACAATCTGCAACAAAGCTGCCAGCAACCCAGTCAAGACCGGTGCAATCAGGCTGTCCAGACGCGCTCGCTCATCTACCGACATTTGCTGGTAGACCCCATCGAGCATTTGCGGCATGAGCTGTTTCAACTCACCCGCCATGGCATCGATAGGTTCGCGGAACACCGTACCCAAAACCAACCCGTACACCAGGCCTAATGCCACGCTGCAAAGCAGCACACGGTTCCAGGACATACTGGAGCGCAACAACAACCCCAGGCCCAGCGCCCCCAGCAACACCATCAAGGTGCGCGGTTCGCCGAAGTACCACCAGCCAATCGCCGGTAGCAATGCCCATGCGAGGATGCCCAGGGCATCACTCAAACCGCGCCGCAGGAGTACCAGACAGCCTGCAGCAGCACTCAACCAGAACAGCAGCGGCAATGCCGCCGATCCGACCACCACGAGAGTGGCCTGCATACGGCCGCGCATAATGAATTCAGCTATGGCGCGCATGCGTTAATCCCTTACTACTTGTCGAACATCCGGTCTTAGCGGCCGTGGCTGTCGGTGTAAGGCAGCAGGGCCAGGAAGCGAGCGCGCTTGATAGCGGTAGCCAGCTGACGCTGATAACGAGCCTTAGTACCGGTGATACGGCTAGGAACGATTTTGCCGGTTTCCGAGATGTAAGCTTTCAGCGTGTTGAGATCTTTGAAATCGATCTCTTTCACGTCTTCAGCGGTGAAACGGCAGAATTTACGACGACGGAAGAAACGTGCCATTTGATAGGCTCCTCAATAGATCCGTGGATTACTCGTCAGCGTTGTCGCTGTCGTTGTTGTCGCTGTCATCGCTGTTCGAGTCATCAGACTCAGCGTTTTCAGGACGGTCACGACGCTCACGGCGCTCACTGCGGTTTTCTTCGGCCTTGAGCATCTCCGACTGTTCAACGACTGCTTCATCGCGACGGATGACCATGTTACGGATCACAGCGTCGTTGTAACGGAAGTTGTCTTCCAGCTCAGCCAAGGCTTTGCCGGTGCACTCAACGTTCAGCATCACGTAGTGAGCCTTGTGAACGTTGTTGATAGCGTACGCCAGCTGGCGACGGCCCCAATCTTCCAGACGGTGGATTTTGCCGCCGTCTTCTTCGATCAGCTTGGTGTAACGCTCAACCATGCCGCCGACTTGCTCGCTCTGGTCCGGGTGAACCAGAAAGATGATTTCGTAATGACGCATAAATGCTCCTTACGGGTTGTAGCCTGCCGCTTAATGCAGTCAGGCAAGGAGTGAATATCACTTGTTTAGTCTTGCTGAACAGAGGGCACAAAAGCGCCTGCCGTCACGGCAAGGGGCGACATTCTAGAGAACCCCCCGGCGACAAGCAAGGTAAACTGGTGATTATTTGAACAATTGCAGACTGGGTGTGAGTCAATGCCGCGAGATGCCGGACAAGATCCGGCACCTCGCGTAGCTCTGTGCGTCAGGCCATGAAATAGCGAGCATGACAGCGCCACACCAGACTATTTTTTGATGCTGCGCCTTTGACGCATGGCTTCAAACAGGCAAACACCAGTGGCTACCGAGACGTTGAGGCTGCTGACACTGCCCGCCATGGGCAGCTTGACCAGATAATCGCAATGCTCACGGGTGAGACGGCGCATACCACGACCCTCCGCGCCCATGACCAGAATGGTCGGGCCAGTCAGGTCTTGATCATAGATCTCTTGCTCGGCTTCACCGGCAGTTCCGACTACCCACAAACCGCGCTGCTGCAGTTTTTCCAGGCTGCGCGCCAGGTTGGTCACCGCCACCAGCGGGATTACTTCAGCAGCGCCACAGGCGACTTTACGCACCGTTGCATTGAGCGTGGCCGACTTGTCCTTCGGGATCAGTACCGCCAGCGCGCCCGCAGCATCAGCGGTGCGCAGGCAGGCGCCAAGATTGTGCGGATCGGTGACGCCATCGAGCACCAGGATCAGCGGCGCGCCCTCGGTACGGTCGAGCAACTCATCAAGCATGGCCTCGCCCCACACCTGGCTCGGACTCACATCAGCAACAACACCCTGATGCACGCCTTCAACCCAGGCATCCATCTCACGTCGCTCACACTGACCAACCGCCACGCGAGCCTCGGCCGCCAAAGCGATCAGGGTTTGCACTCGCGGATCACTGCGCCCTTCGGCCAACCACACCTGCTTTACGCGCTTGGGGTGGTGTCGCAGCAATGCTTCTACGGCGTGCACGCCGTAGATTTTTTCCAACTGACTCATGGTTTCGCCTTACGTTTACGCGGTGCACTGCTCGTGGCTCCACCAGACTTTGGCGGGCCTTTACGGTGTTTAGAAGGCGCAGCAGCCTTGCCATCTGCCTTGGCGCCGGACTTGGATTTAGCCCCAGCCGCCTTCGGCTTCGCCTTGGAGCCAGCCAGCAGCGCACGCTTGACGTCACGGCTTTTCTGCACGTCGGCGCTCGGCGCATCCTTACCGGCCGGTTTACCCTGACGCTCCGTCTTGCTGCTGCGCTCGCCTTTGGCTGGACGCTCGGTGCGCCCCCGCCCGGTATCGCCACGCTTGCGTCCGACGGCGGCATCGATACCGCTTTGCGCCATCTCGAAGTCGATCTTGCGCTCGTCGAGATCAACCCGCATCACCTTCACTTCAACACTGTCACCCAGGCGGAAGTTACGGCCACTGCGCTCACCGGCCAAGCGATGATGAACCGGGTCGAAGTGGTAATAATCCGCCGGTAGTGCGGTGACATGCACCAAACCTTCCACGTAGATATCACTCAGCTCGACGAACAGGCCAAAACCGGTCACCGCGGTGATTACACCCGGAAAGGTCTCGCCAACGCGGTCTTTCATAAACTCGCATTTGAGCCAGTTGACCACATCGCGCGTAGCCTCGTCGGCGCGGCGCTCAGACATAGAGCACTGCTCGCCCAGTTCCTCGAGCATTGCCTCGTCGTACGGATAGATCCGCGCCTTGGGCATGCTGGTGGCGCCGGCACGCTGAACGTGCGGGGTATCCAGCTTGGAGCGAATCACACTGCGGATGGCCCTATGGATCAACAGATCCGGATAACGGCGAATCGGCGAGGTGAAATGCGCATAAGCATCGTAATTGAGGCCAAAGTGGCCATGGTTGTCGGCGCTGTACACCGCCTGACTCAATGAACGCAGCATCACGGTCTGAATCAGGTGGTAGTCAGGGCGATCCTTGATGGTTTCAAGCAGCGCCTGGTAATCCTTCGGCGACGGGCCGTCCTTGGCCTTGCCACGGTGCAGGCTCAAGCCCAGCTCACCCAAAAACGCCTTGAGTTTTTCCAGGCGTTCAGGCGGCGGCCCGTCATGCACGCGATACAAAGCCGGAATTTCATGCTTTTGCATAAACGCGGCTGTGGCAACGTTGGCGGCCAGCATGCATTCTTCGATCAGCTTGTGTGCATCGTTGCGCTGGGTCGGGCGAATCTCGGCAATCTTGCGCCCAGCGCCGAAGATGATGCGGGTTTCCTGAGTCTCGAAGTCGATCGCACCGCGCTCATGACGCGCAGCCAAAAGCACGTGATACAGAGAATAGAGCTGCTTGAGATGCGGCAACACTTCTTTGTATTCGCCACACAGGGCCTTGCCATCGGCAGTCTTCGGCTGCTCAAGCATGGTGCTGACCTTGTTGTAGGTCAGGCGCGCATGGGAATGAATAACCGCTTCATAGAACTGGTAGTCAGTCATCTTGCCGGTCTTCGAGATAGTCATCTCGCAAACCATGGCCAGGCGATCAACATGCGGATTCAGCGAACACAGGCCGTTGGACAGTTCCTCCGGCAGCATCGGGATCACCCGCTCCGGGAAATACACCGAGTTGCCGCGCACTTGCGCCTCGGCATCCAGCGCCGAGCCGATTTTGACGTAATGGGAAACGTCAGCGATGGCGACATACAGCTTCCAGCCGCCACCGAACAGCCGCCAGTTACCGCCGCCTTTTTCGCAATACACTGCGTCATCGAAGTCACGCGCATCTTCACCGTCGATGGTGACGAACGGAAGATGACGCAAATCAACCCGCTTTTCCTTGTCCTTTTCTTCGACTTCAGGCTTGAGCTTGCTGGCTTCTTTAACGACAGCATCTGGCCAGACATGGGGGATGTCGTAGCTGCGCAAGGCAACATCGATTTCCATGCCAGGGGCCATGTAATTGCCCACGACCTCGACCACATCACCTTGCGGCTGGAAGCGCTGGGTTGGCCAGTGGGTGATTTTCACCTCAACGAACTGGCCCTGCTTGGCCCCCGCATTGCGACCCTGGGTAACCAGCACTTCCTGCTGGATTTTCGGATTATCAGGAATGACGAAGCCAATGCCGCTTTCTTCGTAATAGCGGCCGACGATGGATTCATGGCCGCGGGAGATCACTTCAACCACGGCGCCTTCGCGGCGGCCACGCCGATCAAGACCGGCAACCCGTGCCAATGCACGATCGCCATCGAAAACCAGGCGCATCTGCGCCGGGCTCAGAAACAGGTCGTCGCTGCCATCATCGGGCACCAGGAAGCCAAAGCCGTCGCGGTGACCACTGATGCGACCCAGCACCAAATCCAGCTTATCGACCGGAGCATAGGTGCCGCGACGCGTGTAAATAAGCTGACCGTCGCGCTCCATTGCACGCAGTCGACGACGCAGTG
The DNA here is from genome assembly GCF_000222125.1 of Pseudomonas sp. S9. Classification (NCBI taxonomy): domain Bacteria; kingdom Pseudomonadati; phylum Pseudomonadota; class Gammaproteobacteria; order Pseudomonadales; family Pseudomonadaceae; genus Pseudomonas; species Pseudomonas sp. S9. The sequence goes on from NZ_AFFX01000007.1 coordinate 76,187, forward strand.
CTTCTACCTGCTCGTCAGTTGTCAGTCCGAACTCTTCCAGCAGCTGTTCGCGGTTTGCCGGGGAGCCACGCTCATCGAGATGCTTGAGAATAAGCTCACGACTAGGGATGGGATTTTCATACTTTTCCGCTTCACGGGCGGCCTCGGGATCGAGGGATTGCCAATCGGCCATTAGAGAGGATTCACCTTTTCTATATAAATTCGGTTTGTCATACGCCTATTGAAGCGCGAAACAGGTGTCCGGGTCAGCCCGCAACACATAATATTTTTTTTAACGACAGGGGTTTACAAGTAAAAAACCGATCCGTATTATGCGCGCCACAACGACGGCAAACGTTGTTGTAGTTGATAGCAAAAGAGCAATCTTTGCAATCAATGCCCAGGTGGTGAAATTGGTAGACACGCCAGCTTCAGGTGCTGGTGACCTTACGGTCGTGGAAGTTCGAGTCTTCTCCTGGGCACCAAATTCAAAAAAACCGAGCCAAACAGCTCGGTTTTTTTATGCCTGCGTTTCAGCTTAGCAGTTGCCCGGCAAAAGCCACCAAGAAACCCTGGCGGCCTTGCATTCAGCGCGCTAGACCTTGAACTGCCCCAAGCTCAGGCTTAACTGGGAAGCCAGCCCATCCAGCACCCGGCCACTCTTGGCGGTCGCCGCTACAGCCTCAGCCGCACGCTGCGATTCAGCATGAATGACCTCCACTCGCCGACGAACAGCCACTGCCCCCTCAGCCTGGTGCCGGGCAGCACCCGCCGCGGCATTGATCGCTCCGTGCACCTCTTCCACCGAGACCTGCACCGAACCCTGCAGCCGCTCACTCTCATTCAGCGCCGCCAATCCTTGTGCCGCCTGTCGGCTCGCTTGCTCAATTGCACTCACAGCCTCGCGCGCTCCCTGCTGCAAGGCACCTATATGCGCCTGAATGTCACCAGTCGATTGCTGGGTTTTACTGGCCAAGGCCCGTACCTCGTCCGCAACCACCGCAAAACCACGGCCGCTTTCGCCCGCCCGCGCAGCCTCAATTGCGGCATTGAGCGCCAGCAGGTTAGTTTGCTCGGCGATACCATGTATGACCGTCAGCACCACTTCGATCTGCTCACTTTGCCGCGCCAGGCGCTGAATTACCGCCGCACCGGTATCGACACTGTCAACCAGCTCGGCAATGGAACCACCGACACGCCTGGCGATCGCCGAATTATCCTCGGTGGCCTGGCGAATAGAGCCAACACGCTGCAACGCCTCCTGCATGGACTGGCTTTCGGCCTGCGCTTCGTCGGCCATCTGCGCCAGCGCCTGCAAGCTGCCCGCCACCTCATCACGCTGGCGCGCCGCAGAAACCTCAGCCGCCGCGCTACGCACAGCCAGACTTTCGATTTCGACCCCTGTGCGCACGGCGATATCACCGGCCTCGCGGACAATAGGCTGTAGCTTGCCGACAAAGCGATTGACCACCGCGGCCATGTCACCGATTTCATCCCGACTGTTCATCTGCACCCGACGTGTCAGATCGCCCTCGCCGGCGGCCCAGTCATCCATCACCGCAATCAGGGTGTGCAGCTTGCTCACCACGCGACGCCCCAAAACCAGCGCCAGTACCAGCAAAATGACCAGACCGACCAGCCCCAAGCCAATACTGATATTCCAGCGCAGGCTCTGCGCGGCCGACTCAATCGCCTGCCGACTGTTTTCAGCCATGGCTTTCGCGGTTTGCTGGGCACCTTTGAGCCGTGACGCCAATGCCGCCGCACTGTCACTGGCCGCCGCACTCAAACCATCCGAAACCAGCTGGCCGCTGCTCTGGATCAGTGCAGCAAAGCGTTGGTCAAGCTGGGTAACGACCTTATCGACATCAACGGTCGATACACCAAGGATTACCTTGCCAATCTCCGACCCCATTGGATTGATTGATGCTTCAACCACATAAACCCCGGGATCACTGGCCGCCGCATTGAGCAATTTATCCAGAGAACCTCGCCCCTGCCCCTTGGCGATCAGGGCCTTGACCCGCTCATCCGTACGATTGACATGACGCGTCAGGCGCTCGCCACCGGCATCAACATAGACGGCAAAAAGCACATTTGAGTTGCGATGGGCCATGCGCACCAGCTCGGTCAGGGCTGGCACGTCATTGTCCCAAATGGCTTTTGGGGCGACCGCCGCCAGAAGCTGCGCCAAGTCATCCGCCGACTGCTTGAGATTGCTCTCCAGTATGCCGCGCAGCTGCACCTGCTCCGCGCTCAGGCGCTCCTTCAGCCCAGCCCCAAGGCTTGCCTGGGTTCGACTGGATAGCCCCTCAAGCCCGCCACGCACCTCGGCGCTGGCCGCCTCGAGATCAGTCGACAGTTGCCGGGTGTCGCTGCCCAGGCGCGCAGACAGATCCTCAACCAGCGTGCTCACCGTTGTGCGCGTAAGCACCACAGCAACCAGCACTTGCACCAACAACGCCAACCCCAAGGCAATAAATACCGGGCGCAACAAACGACTGCGTAACAACGAAGCAATGGCAAACACGGGACGACTCCTCAACAACCGTACTTCTATAACGGCGACTTCCGGAATTAGTTGAGCCCAAGCAAGCCTTATGCCTAACTATCCTTGATCACATGCAAGCCGAGCAGAATGCAAAAAGGGCCGCACCAGGCGACCCTTTTTTCAACAACAGGCAATGCTTAGCCGAACGGGTGACGCAGCACGATAGTTTCGTTGCGATCAGGACCGGTCGAGATGATATCGATAGGCGCACCCACCAATTCCTCAACACGCTTGATGTAGTTGCGCGCATTGACTGGCAACTCTTCGAGGGTCTTGACGCCCAGCGTCGACTCACTCCAGCCTGGCACTTCTTCGTACACTGGCTGCAGGCCGATATAGCTGTCCGCATCAGTCGGCGCATCAACCAGAACCTCACCGTTCTGGTCTTTGTAGCCTACGCAGATGTTGATGGTTTCCAGGCCGTCGAGCACATCCAGCTTGGTCAGGCACAGGCCCGAGATGCTGTTGATTTCGATAGCGCGACGCAGGATAACCGCATCAAACCAGCCACAACGACGAGCACGACCGGTAGTTGCACCGAACTCGTGACCACGCTTGGCCAGGAACGCACCGGTCTCGTCAAACAACTCGGTCGGGAACGGACCCGAACCCACGCGCGTGGTGTAGGCCTTGGTGATGCCCAGGATGTAGTCGAGATACATGGGACCAAAACCAGAACCAGTGGCGATGCCGCCCGCAGTGGTGTTGGAGCTGGTCACGTATGGGTAGGTGCCGTGGTCGATATCCAGCAATGAGCCCTGCGCACCCTCAAACATGATGTCTTTGGCGTCGCGGCGCATTTCGTGAAGAATCGCAGTCACGTCAGCCATCATTGGCTTGAGCAACTCGGCGTATTCCATGCACTCATCCAGGGTTTTCTGGAAGTCGATCGCAGGCTCCTTGTAGAAGTTCTGCAATACGAAGTTATGGTAGTCGAGCAACTCGCCCAGCTTGGCCGCAAAGCGCTCGCGATGGAACAAATCACCGATGCGCAAGCCACGGCGCGCTACCTTGTCTTCGTAGGCCGGGCCAATACCGCGACCGGTCGTACCGATCTTGGCGTCGCCTCGGGCTTTTTCGCGGGCCTGATCCAGCGCCACGTGATAAGACAGAATCAACGGGCAGGAAGGGCTGATACGCAGGCGCTCACGCACCGGTACGCCTTTTTCTTCGAGCTTGATGATTTCACGCATCAGCGCATCCGGGGCAACCACCACGCCATTACCGATCAAGCACTGCACGCCATCGCGCAGAATGCCTGACGGGATCAGGTGCAGAACGGTTTTCTCGCCGTCGATTACCAGCGTATGGCCAGCGTTGTGACCGCCCTGATAACGAACCACGGCAGCAGCCTGTTCGGTCAGCAGATCGACGATCTTACCCTTGCCCTCGTCGCCCCACTGGGTGCCCAGGACTACGACATTCTTACCCATAACACTTGTCCTCATTCGCGCAAGCTAGATGTCGGCGATAACCGACGGAAACATATCAGGACGCCAGGGGCGTCACTTGCCAACGACCATCACGCAACTGCAACTGACGGTCACAGCCAGCCTCATGCGCATCAGCCAAACCCTGTTCTGGCAGAGCCTGTACCACCCGCGCGCCTTCGCCACGCAGCTTTTGTACCGCTTGCCACAGGTAAACATCGTGGTGATCAGGCGCCCAAATGCCCGCCGGCGCATCCGCCAGTTGCATGTTGCCCAAGCTCACCAGGGTTTTTAAATCCGTCGAGAAGCCTGTTGCCGGGCGCGCGCGACCGAAGTCTGCGCCGATATCATCGTAACGACCACCCTGGGCAATCGACTGGCCGACACCCGGTACAAACGCAGCAAACACCACGCCAGTGTGATAGTGATAGCCGCGCAACTCGCCAAGATCAAAGTACAGCGGTAATTCTGGATAGCGCAGGCTCAGCTCATCGGCAATCGCCAGCAGGTCATCCAGTGCGGCATGCACATCATCCGGCGCCTCGACCAGGCATGCCTGCGCCAGGTCAAGCACCTCACGGCCACCGCACAGCTCGGCCAGCGCACGCAGCATCTTGCCCAGCTCGGCGGGCAATGCGGCGGTCAACTCGGCGATTTCATCAATGGCCTTGCGCTGCAGGGCATCGAACAACTGCTGCTCGGCCGCACCCGACAAGCCAGCTGCCCGTGCCAGACCGCGATAGATGCCGACATGACCGAGATCCATGTGCACATCCGGCACAGCCGCCAGCTCAAGCGTGTTGACCAGCAGGCTGATAACCTCGACATCGCTTGCAGGGCTCGCATCGCCATACAACTCGGCACCCAACTGGATCGGGCTACGCGAGGTGGTCAGCGCACGCGGCTGGGCATGCAGCACACTGCCGGCATAGCACAGCCGGCTCGGCCCTTCCCGCCGCAGCGTATGTGCGTCGATACGGGCAACCTGCGGCGTAATGTCCGCGCGGAACCCCATCTGCCGACCCGATAAAGGATCGATCACCTTGAACGTCCGCAGATCGAGATCCTGACCCGCGCCAGTCAGCAGCGACTCAAGGTATTCGATATGCGGCGTTACTACGAATTCATAGCCCCAACGCTGGAATAGATCCAGCACTTGGCGGCGCGCCACTTCGATGCGCGCAGCCTCTGGAGGTAATACTTCTTCGATGCCATCTGGCAGCAGCCAGCGGTCTACCGTCGCCATTTCGCCATTCCCCTCTTGATCCGGGCGGCACAAGCCATCAGTGAAGCCAATAAAGAAGCGCTGTGCCCAGCAACATGCTGGTCAGCCCCATAAGACGCAGTCCGCGATCCGACAACTGAGCCAGTTGCTCGACCGCACCGCGCCAACGACGCGGATAGAGGAAGGGCAGGACACCTTCGAGCACCAAGACCAAACAAACTGCTATGCCTAATTCCTGCCACATGATTCCCACAGACGCAAAAAAGCCGGGATTTTCCCGGCTGCCGCATCATACCACGTTTTCTTGAACGGTCACCCCGACGGACGACATGCGTCCGTCGGGGCAAGCATCATGGCTGCTTGGATTTCTCCAGATAGCGGAAGAACTCGCTACTTGGATCAAGCACCAACACGTCACGCTTGTCCGCAAAACTCTCACGGTAAGCCTTCAGACTACGGTAGAAGGAGTAGAACTCCTGATCCTGGCCATAAGCCTTGGCGTAGATGGCTGCCGCCTTGGCATCACCCTCACCGCGCAGCTCTTCAGCTTGACGGTAGGCTTCTGCCAACAGAACACGGCGCTGACGATCGGCATCGGCACGGATACCTTCTGCCAGCTCTTTACCCTTGGCCCGGTGCTCGCGTGCTTCACGCTCACGCTCCGATCCCATACGGTCGAACACACTGCGGTTTACTTCCTTAGGCAAGTCGATGCCCTTGACCCGCACGTCGACGACCTCGATGCCCAGCTCGCTTTGCGCCGCCTTGTTCAGCGATGCGGTCACGTCAGCCATCAGCGCATCACGCTCACCCGAAACCGATTCGTGCAGGGTGCGCTTACCGAACTGGTCACGCAGCGAAGCTTCGAGACGACGCGACAGACGCTCATCAGCCGTCTGCTTGATACCGGAGGTTGCGGTGTAGTACCGCTCGGCATCACGCACACGCCACTTGGCGTAGGCATCAACCATCAACGCTTTCTTTTCCAGGGTGAGGAAACGTGAGCTGCTTGCATCCAGCGTCATCAAGCGACCGTCGAACAGACGCACCTGGTTGACGTATGGAATCTTCACATGCAGGCCTGGCTTGACGTCCGGATTGACAATACGACCGAACTGCAGCAACACCGCACGCTCAGTCTGAGCGACGATATAAAAGCTGTTCCAGGCAACGATTGCCAGCACCACGGCAACGATCAGAGCAACCAGTGATTTACTACTCATCAGCGGCTCTCCCTTGAACGTAGGTCAACCGGTTGCGGCGTGCGCAGGGAACCGGCATCCGGGTCGCTGGCCGAAGCAGCTCCGGAAATTGCGCTTGAGCCATTGCCCTTGCGACCATCAATCATTTTATCCAGCGGCAGGTAAAGCAGGTTGTTCTGCCCCTTGTCACCAGTGACCAAAACCTTGCTGGTGTTGCTCATAAGCTCTTGCATGGTGTCGAGATACAAGCGCTCACGGGTAATCTCCGGCGCCTTGCGGTACTCGGCGACCAACGCAGTGAAGCGGTCAGCCTCACCCTGGGCACGAGAAACCACTTCATCGCGGTAACCCATTGCATCCTCGACCAGGCGCTGGGCCTGACCACGTGCTTCTGGAACCACACCATTGGCGTAGGTTTCAGCCTTATTCTTCTCGCGCTGCTCGTCTTCACGGGCACGAATCACGTCATCGAATGCCTCTTGAACTTCACGCGGCGCAGCAGCGCTTTGCAGGTTCACCTGGGTCACGACGATGCCGGTCTTGTAGTTGTCCATGAAACGCTGCAAACGCTCCTTGACCTCGCTGGCCAACAGTTCACGACCTTCGGTCAGCACCTGATCCATTTCGGTCGAGCCGACCACGTGACGTATCGCGCTGTCAGTTGCTTGCTGCAAGCTGGTTTCAGGCGAGTCCACGTTAAGTACGAAATCCTGCAAATTGCTGATCTTGTACTGCACGGTCAGTGGAACTTCGATGATGTTTTCATCTTCGGTCAACATCTGGCCCTGCTTGCTGTAAGCACGCTCGCGGGTGACGTTTTCCTGGAATTTACGATCAATCGGCGGGAAGTAGATATTCAGGCCCGGCCCTACAGTCTCGTAATATTTACCGAAACGCAGGACAACGGCTTGCTCCTGCTCATCGACAACGTAGATCGCGCTGTAAAGCCAAAAAGCCACGATCACCAGGAAGCCGACCAAGAGCATGCCGTAGCCACCCTTGCTGCCACCACTGTCACCGTCGCCACTACCACGTTTTTTACCGCCACCGAACAACCCGTTAAGGCTTTCCTGTAGCTTGCGGAAGGCCTCGTCGAGATCCGGAGGCCCTTTGCGATCGCCACCGTTGTTACGGCGCCCACCCCACGGATCCTGATTATTCGAGTTGCCACCCGGCTCATTCCAAGCCATAGCGCTCTCCATCTGATAAAGCAAAGACGCGTCCACGACGCGTCGGCCAATGCTACCGAATGCCCAGCCTCAACGGCACAACCGCTGACACAGGCTTTATTGCAAAGTGTGTTGCTCAATAAACTCCAACGGCTGCAGGCCAGCGCGACTCACCAACCGATTGAGCTCCACACGCGGCAAACGTACTGCCAACAAACTACTGCCATCTTCGCTGTGAGCCTCGCTCTGCACGGCGCCCAGCTCAAAAAACTGGGCACGCAAGCGTCCGAGCTTTTGCGGCAACTGTAATGTGCCGACAAAGAGGTCATCACTCAAGAGTTCCGCAATTGCCTGCTTAAGTAAAGGTAGACCACGTCCATCGCGTGCCGACAACCATACACGTTGCGGCTTGCCATCGGCATCACGTTGAATTTGTGGCTCAACCCCCTCAAGCAGGTCAAGCTTGTTATAGACCTCGAGAATCGGCAACTCATGGGCGCCAATTTCGGTCAACACCGCCATCACTTGTTCGATCTGCGCCATGCGCTCGGGCTCATGGGCATCAATCACATGCAGCAATAAGTCGGAGTTGCTCGACTCCTCAAGGGTCGCACGAAAGGCTTCAACCAATTTGTGCGGCAGGTGGCGAATAAAGCCCACGGTGTCGGCCAGCACAATAGGACCAAAGTCGTTCAAGTCTAGACGACGCAAGGTAGGGTCGAGCGTTGCGAACAGCTGGTCAGCCGCATAGACCTCGGACTCGGTCACGGCGTTGAACAGCGTCGACTTGCCGGCGTTGGTATAACCGACCAATGAAACCGAAGGGATATCTGCCCGCTGACGGCCACGACGTGCTTGTTCACGCTGGCTGCGGACTTTATTGAGCTTCTGTTTGATTTGACGAATACGGACCCGCAACAAGCGGCGGTCGGTTTCGAGCTGGGTTTCACCCGGGCCACGCAGGCCGATACCACCTTTTTGTCGCTCAAGGTGAGTCCAGCCCCGCACCAGTCGAGTACTCAAGTGATCAAGCTGGGCAAGTTCAACCTGCAACTTACCCTCGTGAGTACGCGCGCGCTGGGCGAAGATATCGAGAATCAAACCGGTACGGTCCAATACGCGACACTCAAAGGCACGCTCCAGATTTCGCTCCTGACTGGGTGTCAGGACGTGGTTGAAGATAACCAGGTCGGCCTCTGCAGACTTGACCTGATCGCGCAGCTCTTCAACCTTACCGCTACCGATGAGGTATTTCGCAGTCAGCCGATTGCTCGGCACACTAAGAAAGGCCACCGTGTCAGCACCCGCTGAAATAGCAAGTTCCTGAAACTCTTGCGGATCTTCACTCGCCTCTGAGTTCTGGCCATCCAAATGAACCAGGATGGCCCGCTCACCACCTTCATGGCGTTCGAAGAACAATACAGCCCCCTAAAATCAGGCGTTACCTGGCTCGGACTCGGCCTGCTCCGTTTCGCTAGCGGTTGGCAGACGAACCGGACGGCTCGGCACTACGGTGGAAATTGCGTGTTTGTAGACCATCTGGCTGACAGTGTTTTTCAGCAAAATTACAAACTGGTCGAAAGATTCGATTTGCCCCTGCAACTTAATCCCGTTAACCAGGTAAATAGATACCGGTACGCGTTCCTTACGCAGGGTATTTAAGTAAGGGTCTTGTAGCGAATGCCCTTTTGACATGTGCCGCACTCCTTTAAGGATCAATTTCAATAATTTAAGAATCAATAAACAACTTAGCGCCGCCCTTCTCAAGAATAGACGGCTAACGGCATGGTCTCACTCCAATATGGAGGCCGATGCCAAGTATTTCAAGGCGCGTGACGTATTGTCGCAAGCCAGGCTATCCAACCAGCGCACATCAGACCAACTGCGCAGCCATGTAAACTGTCGCTTGGCCAACTGGCGAGTAGCAATTATCCCCAACTCCTGCATCTTCGAACGACTGACATCGCCGTCGAGGTATTCCCACACTTGGCGGTAACCTACTGCTCGTATAGACGGCAAACCTGGATGCAAGTCACTTCTTTGACGCAGAAGTTCGACCTCTTCGATGAAGCCTTGTTCAAGCATCATCTGAAAACGCTGTGAAATTCGTTCGTGAAGCACACTTCGATCAGCCGGCGCGATGGCCATGCAAACGAAATTATAGGGTAAATGCCTGCCACTCGCCGGGTTAACGTCAACATTTTGTTGCGCCTGGCGCAGGCGATGTTCAGTCATGGTCAAACCACTGACCTTATAGACTTCAAGCGCCCGGGTTAGGCGCTGTGGATCGTTGGGATGTATCCGCGCGGCCGACTCGGGATCAATGGCGGCCAACTCCTGGTGCAACACACCCCAACCCTCGGCCAGGGCCCGCGCCTCGATCTCTGCACGTACCTGCGCATCAGCACCCGGCATATCGGCCAAACCTTCCTGAAGCGCCTTGTAATAAAGCATGGTGCCGCCCACCAGAAGCGGGATCCGCCCCCTGGCGGTGATTTCACCCATTTCAGCCAGTGCATCACTGCGAAACTCTGCAGCCGAATAGCTTTGCGCCGGATCACGAATATCAATCAAACGGTGTGGATATTGCGCCAAAGTGGCTTTGTCGGGTTTGGCCGTACCTATATCCATGCCGGTGTAGATCAGCGCCGAATCAACACTGATCAAGTCACAAGGCAGCGCCCGCGCCAGCTCCAGGGCCAAGTCGGTTTTACCGGCCGCCGTAGGACCCATCAGGAATATTGCTGGCGGCAGAGGCTCAGACATTGATTGCATCTCTTGAGAACAGCGAGGTTGCGCGACCGATCAACGTCCGCGCAAAAATAATTTATCCAGGTCGTCCATGCCCATTTGCGTCCAGGTTGGACGCCCATGGTTGCACTGCCCACTGCGCTCGGTATGTTCCATGTCGCGCAGCAGGGCATTCATTTCGGGCAAAGTCAGGCGTCGATTGGCCCGCACCGAGCCATGGCAGGCCATGGTGCCGAGCAGCTCATTGATATGTGCCTGAATGCGATCACTGGTGCCATATTCCAGCAAGTCGCTGAGTACATCCTGCACCAGGCGCGTGGCCTCTGCCTGCTTGAGCAAAGCCGGGACCTGGCGAATCGCCAGGGATTCTGGCCCCAGGCGCTGCAACTCAAAACCCAGGGTCTGGAACAGCGCCGCATGCTCTTCGGCGCAATCGGCCTCGCGCTGGCTGACAGCAATAGACTCAGGCACCAATAGTGGCTGGCCACGCAGGCCTTCACTGGCCATTGCCACCTTGAGGCGCTCATAGGTAATGCGCTCATGGGCCGCGTGCATATCAACCAGCACCATGCCCTGCACGTTTTCAGCGAGGATATAAATACCCTTGAGCTGCGCGATGGCGTAGCCAAGCGGCGGCACATCGCCCTGCTCTTGCGGCAGCCCGGCAGGAACCGGCGTCTCCGGCATGGGCTTGAAATCCTCGCGATAAGCCCCCTGGGCTTCAGCAGCCGGCAACGCCGGGCGCGCACCCTGGAAACCCGCCCCGGGCGAACGCCATACCGAATCCGCCTGCGGGCGCTCCAGCACATTGGCCGCCAGCCCCATTTCACCCTGCGGGCCAAACTCGCCAGCAGCCTGGCCCGTCGGACGCACCATGGTGTCGACCGAGGCGGGCGCAGCCAGTTGATCCTCTGGGCGCACATCACCCAAGGCACGATACAAGGTGCCATACAGGAAATCATGGACCATGCGTCCATCACGAAAACGCACTTCATGCTTGGTCGGGTGCACGTTGACATCGACCACGCCTGGATCGATTTCAAGAAACAGCACAAAAGTCGGATGACGACCATTGAACAGCACGTCGCGATATGCCTGGCGCACGGCATGGGCGACCAATTTGTCGCGAACCATGCGCCCGTTGACGTAGAAATACTGCAAATCGGCCTGGCTGCGCGAGAATGTCGGCAAACCAACCCAGCCCCACAGCCGCAGGCCATTACGCTCGATTTCTATCGGCAAGGCCTGCTCGAGAAAGCCATTGCTGCACACGGAAGAAACGCGCCGGGCACGACTGGCCTCGTCATGCGCTTCGTGCAGCGACAGAATGGTCTTGCCGTTGTGGCGCAGTTGAAAACCAACATCGAAGCGAGCAAGCGCCAAGCGCTTGATCACCTCTTGCAAATGGTCAAACTCGGTCTTCTCGGCGCGCAGGAACTTACGCCGCGCCGGGGTATTGAAGAACAGATCCCGCACTTCAACCGATGTACCAACCGGGTGTGCGGCTGGCTGCACCCGGGGCCGCATGTCGCGACCCTCGGTTTCGACTTGCCAGGCTTGCTCGGCATCGGCGGTACGGGAAGTCAGGGTCAGGCGCGACACCGAACTGATCGATGCCAGCGCTTCACCACGAAAACCAAGGCTAAGAACCTGTTCAAGATCCTCAAGCTCACGAATCTTGCTGGTAGCGTGGCGGGCAAGCGCCAAAGGCAAGTCGTCGGCAGAGATGCCAGTGCCGTCATCACGCACCCGCAGCAGCTTTACACCACCTTGCTCGACATCCACTTCGATGCGCCTGGCACCGGAGTCCAAGCTGTTTTCCAGCAATTCCTTGATGACCGAGGCAGGCCGTTCCACCACTTCGCCAGCGGCAATCTGGTTAGCCAGCCGCGGGCTGAGCAGCTGGATTCGTGCAGCATCAGTCATGGTTGTGCAGCCAGGGGGGTAGCGGGAATTTTCAGTACTTGGCCGATCTTGACCACATTGGACGACATCGAGTTAGCCCGCTTGATGGATGCCATGCTGACCTGGTAACGCGCAGCAATCAGCGCCAGGCTATCGCCAGAACTGACGCGATGTTCGCGCGGCCCCTGCGCGATCTTGCCGGAGTCACGCATCCAGGCAATATAGGTACCCGGCGGCGGATTCTGCTCGAAGAACTGCTTGACGCCAGTCATGATCGACCGTGCCAGGGTTCGCTGGTGGCTGGCGGTTACCAGCTTGTTTGACTCATTCAGGTTTGAAATAAACCCTGTTTCGACCAGGATCGATGGAATATCCGGCGACTTGAGTACCATAAAGCCCGCCTGCTCAACCCGGCGCTTATGCAGCGGTGTCACCTGGCCAATATTGCCAAGCACCTTCTGGCCAACATTCAGGCTCGAGGACAAGGATGCGGTCATCGACAAGTCGAGCAATACGCCTGCCAGCATACGATCCTTGTCGTCGAGACTGACGTTGCCAGCACCACCGATCAAGTCCGACTGGTTTTCAGAGTCTGCCAGCCAGCGCGCGGTTTCGGAGGTGGGGCCGCGATCAGACAAGGCATACACCGATGCACCAAACGCTGCGCGCGAGGGCGCGGCATCGGCGTGAATCGAAACGAACAGGTCGGCACCTTTCTTGCGCGCGATTTCAGTACGCTTGCGCAACGGAATAAAGTAATCGCCAGTGCGCACCAGCTCGCCGCGATAGCCTTTCTCGGCATTGACCTGGCGCTGCAACTCCTTGGCAATGGCCAAGGTGACGTTTTTCTCCACGCGCCCCTTGACTGGCGACAGCGCGCCCGGGTCTTCGCCACCATGACCGGCATCAATGGCAATAACGATGTCACGCTTACCGCTCGGAATGGGCGTTATCTTCGGCGGAGCCTGGGTCGGTGTGACCGGCACCGGCGCTGACGATGACACGGTCGTTGGCGGCAAGTTCGGCGTACTATCGGCGCCCTTATCGTACAAATCGACAACCAAGCGGTCGCCGTATTGCTGGTTGGGGGCCAAGGTGAAACTCTTTGGCGTGACCGAGTCTTTAAGGTCAATCACCACGCGCAAGTCGTTGGCGGTGCGCTGCGCAGAGCGCACACCAGTAATGGGCGTGTTGCTCAAGGACAAGGTATTGAGCGAAGTCGCCAGCTTGGCGCCGCTGATATCGATTACGATGCGATCAGGCGCGGACAGGGTAAATACGCTGTGCTTAACCGGGCCGGACAAATCAAACACCAGGCGGGTGTTATCCGGCGCTCGCCATAAACGGACCCCGCGCACATCCGAGGCAGCAAAAACCTCTGACGCCAAAGTCGCCAGCACCACCCCTATTAAAACTAAACGCGCGCTCATGCGCATACCCGACCCCATTATTTGATTCGTCTCCCAATGTCCAAGTCGGCACACCAGGCAATACCGCGCGGACTATGCGCCTGAAAGCGCAGCGATCGCCCTGTTCCCTGCACGCTAATGGTAATGTCCATATCGGCCTTTGGCAAAACGCCTGCGCCGCGCTCCGGCCATTCAACCAAACACAATGCATCACCTTCGAAATAATCGCGTATGCCCAAGAATTCCAGCTCTTCCGGATCGACCAGGCGATACAGGTCAAAGTGATAGACCCGGGCATCATCCAGTTCGTAGGGCTCAACCAGGGTGAAAGTCGGGCTTTTAACCGCCCCCACATGACCAAAGCCACGGATTATCCCACGGGAAAATGTGGTTTTACCGGCACCAAGGTCACCGTGCAGGTAGATTACCCCCACGCTAGCCGTGGCTGCGGCAAGGCGCCCTCCCAGCTCGACCATGGCCTGCTCATCAGCGGCGTACAGCTCTAACTCAGACAACAGACTGCTCCTGTAATAACTGACGAATGGCATCACACAAATCACTGGCAGCCAGCCCTATCCCCTTGCCTGCCAGGCGTTCTCCGGCACAGGCATGCAGCCAGACCGCCAGACTCGCAGCGGCAAAAGGCGTCAGGCCTTGCGCCAACAAGGCGCCGATCAGCCCGGCAAGCACATCACCCAATCCAGCCCCCGCCATCACCGGATGACCGCGATCGCATAGTCGCAGTTGACCACCCGGATCGGCAATCAAACTGCCGGCCCCTTTTAACACGCAAACCGTGCCGAACCGCCTGGCCAGTTGGAGCGCTGCCGCCGGACGATCGGCCTGGACCTGGGCGGTACTGACGCCCAACAAGCGCGCAGCCTCACCCGGGTGCGGGGTTATTACGCAATTTGCGGGCAATGAGACACAACCCGAGGCCAACTGGTTCAGCGCATCGGCATCCCAGACCTGCGGCCCATCACTGGCTGCTGCCGCCGATAACAAGCTGCGCCCCCCC